>LR134390.1:1981438-2641918 GCA_900637705.1 Fusobacterium varium | reverse complement strand
TGATAAATATTCTGAAAATAAGGAAGATTAAGAGAAAAAAAGGAAAATTTAATTTTATGAAAAATCAACTTGAAGTTTAGAAATTAAGTTGAAAATTATTATATAAATGATATAATAACAAATAGAATTACAAAATTAAGGGGGACTTAAATGCAAAACAAATTATTAAAAATATTTTTAGGAGCTGCAATATTTGGGCTATCTTTTGGAAGTTTAGCTGCTGAAGAGTTTAAAGCACAAATAATGTTCAATGGATCATCTTCTTTGGCTCCTGTTATTTCAAAAATATCTGCTGATTTTATAGAAGAAAATGTAACTTGGGATAAAGTAGATTCTAGTTTTCCAAATAAAAATATAGCAATTTATGTATCTTCTGGTGGATCAGGAGCTGGGGTTAAGAGTGTAATTGAAAAAGTAAGTGATTTTGGAATGGTAGCTAGACAGGTAAAGGAAAGTGAAAAAGCTAAGCTTCCTGAATATAGAGAATATGTAGTAGCTTCGGATGCTTTAACAGTATCAGTCAATAATGAAAATCCAATATTAAAATATACAAAAGAAATAGATGGAGAAACTTTAAGAAAAATATTTTCTGGAGAATACAAATATTGGAGTGATATAGATAAAAGACTTGAAAAGAAAGAAATTATAGTTGTAACTAGAGATCTTGGTGGAGGGGCACATGAAGTATTCCAAAATGTTATTATGGGAAAAACTGATGTGAAAGATGATGCTATTCAGGCACCTTCAATGGGAGCTTTGGCAGCAAAATTAGTAGAAAATAAATATGCTATTGGATATGCTTCGTTTGGTATGTATAACCAAAATAAAGATAAAATAACTGCATTAGTTGTAGATGGTGCAGCACCAACTGTTGAAAATATTGTGTCAGGTAAATATAAAATTCAAAGACCTCTATTATTTATCAAAAATGGAGAACTTACTCCTCAAGAAAAAGCATTTGTTGATTATATATTCTCGGAAAAAGGAATGGATTCTGTAAGTAAAAGTGGTTATATTCCTGTAAAATAGTAAATGGTTTAATAATGGCTCATTTTTATAGATGTTGAGCCATTTTTTATATTTGTGAAGGAGGGGGAAAATGCTGTTTTGGAAAAAATATGATAAAGTATTTGCTGAGATTTTAAAAATTGCAGCATTAATATCTTTTCTTATGATTTCTTTTATAATAATTTTTATATTAAAGGAGAGTCTTCCTTTATTCAGAGAAGTTGGCTTAAAAGAATTTATTTTAGGAAAAAGGTGGAAGCCTGTTTCTGTGAATGGACAATATTTAGGAATACTCCCCATTATATCTGCTACTTTTTATGTTTCTTTTACAGCAGTATTAATTGCACTTCCTGTTGGAGTAGGGTGCAGTATTTTTCTTTCATGTGTTCTTTCTTTAAAAATTAGAAATATATTAAAACCTTATGTAGATATATTAGCAGGTGTTCCTTCTGTTATTTATGGTTTTATGGGACTTGTAATACTTGTAAAATTTTTTGAGAGTATGGGAATGGCTACAGGAGAAACAGTTCTTGCTGGGGGAATACTTCTTTCTATTATGATACTTCCTTTTATGATATCTCTATGCGAAGAAAATATGAGAGAAACAAGAGAAAGATATGAAAAAATATCTGAAGCAATGGGAGTATCAAAATGGTATATGGTGAGTGAAATGGTGCTTCCACTTTCTACAAAAACTATAATTATAAGTATAATATTATCAATGGGAAGAGCTATGGGTGAAACTATGGCAGTAATGATGGTAATAGGAAATGCTCCTATTTTTCCTAAATTGCTGGGAAAAGCTCAAACTATATCTTCGTTGATAGCTTTAGAAATGGGAATGACAGAGGTAGGCAGTTTACATTATAGTGCTTTGTTTGCTTCTGGATTTATTTTAATGATGATGGTATTCTGTATTAATATACTTATAAATTATCTAAAGAAAAGATTTCTTTAGGAGGCTGCTGTGAGAATAAAAGAAAAGATAATAAGAATATGGGCATATGGAAGTGGACTTTTAGTAATATTTCTTGTACTTTATATATTTGGATATATATTTTGGAAAGGGTATGGATCTGTAAACTGGAAATTTATTACAGATGTTCCTAAAGGAATGATATTGGGAACAGAAGGAGGGATAGCTCCAGCTATTATAGGAAGTTTTCTTTCCACTGGAATAGCTTGTATTATTGCAGGAATTTTTGGAATATGCACAGGGATACATTTAGTATTTTATACTGAAAATAAAAAAATAAAAGCAACAATACAGACAATAATACAGTGTATGGGAGGTATCCCTTCAATAGTGTTAGGGTTGTTTGGGTATACAATGTTTGTATTGTATTTAGGACTAGGAAGGTCAGTAATTTCAGGAGGTCTGACATTGGGGATAATGATATTTCCAGTAGTTGAAACAAGAATAGAGAAGGCATTTAAAGAAGTAGACCAAAACTTAATAAAAGCATCTTATTCTATGGGGATATCGAAGGTATATACTATAATGAAAATTGTTATACCACTATGTAGAGATAAAATAATATCAGCTCTTGTTTTAGCATTTGGATATGCAGTAGGAGCCACAGCTCCAATAATGTTTTGTATGGCTGTAATAAATTCTCCAATATCTTTTAATATAACAAAACCATCAATGTCCCTTTCATATCATTTGTATATACTACTGACTCAAGGAATATCTACTGAAAAAGCATATGGAACAGCTTTTGTATTGATGTTAGTGTTACTTAGTGTGATTATACTTAGTCAGATACTTTTAAGAAAAAGGAAGTGAAATAGTGGAAAATATATTGGAAATAAAAAATCTTTTTGTATACTATGGAGAAAAAGAAATACTAAAAAATATTAATATGTCTATAAAGAAAAATAAAATAGTTTCTATAATAGGTCCTTCTGGTTGTGGAAAATCAACTTTTCTTAAAACCATTAATCATATGATAAATGATGAAGAAGATTCTAAAGTGGAAGGAACAATTTTTTTTAATGGAAATAATAGTGCTGATGTTGATAAAGAAAAATTAAGAAAAGAAATAGGAATAGTTTTCCAAACTCCATCTCCATTTCCTTTTTCAATATATAAGAATATGACTTATGCACCTATTTATTATGGAACAAGAAATAAAGAAGAACTTGATATATTGATAAAAAATAAATTGGAAGAAGTAGGGTTATATGATGAAGTAAAAAATGATATAAAAAAATCTGCTTTGAAATTGAGTGGAGGGCAGCAGCAGAGATTATGTATTGCTAGAAGTCTTAGTGTAAATCCAGAGATATTACTTTTAGATGAACCTTGTTCTGCATTGGATATACAAAATACTATGAAAATAGAGAAGTTGCTTCTTAAACTTGCCAAGAGGTACACTATTGTTATAGTTACACACAATCTTTTTCAGGCTAAAAGAATATCTGATTATACAGGATTTTTCTTGAATGGTCAATTGATAGAATTTGATACAACAGAAAAGATATTCAACAATCCAACAGATGAAAGAACTAAAAAATATATTTCAGGTATATTTGGGTAGCCTCTTTTTCATAATATTCATTTATTTTTAGTGTTTTTATTTTTCTATTTTATTGTTTTTATTTTTTGAGAAATATAAACAAGTAGTATTTTAAAGATGGAAGTATAATATTTGTTTTTTTATTAAAAATAAAAAATATACAAATTATAGAAAATATAATTGAAGAAGAAAAAAACAATGATAAGAAAATCGTTACCGAGAAAGCCAGTACTGAGGAAACCATTACTGGTAAAACCATTGCTGGTTTTTTGCAGACATCAGAAGATAGTTTTTATTAAGAAGATAATAAAAGAATATAAAGATATAAATAATACACACAGGGGAAGAAAAAAATATTGAGAAAAGAAAATGCAAAAAAGATGACATGGAAAACATACCAGTAGAGATACAGCAGATATTAAAAAAATACAAAGAATTGAATCTGCCTGATTTTTCTATGGAATAAAATGCTAATACACATACATACACAAACAGCCACATTGGTGCACTGGATTGTTATGCGCATTGAGAGTATCATATACGTATGGCAAAAATAAAACAGGAGGCAGTAAAATGGCAGGAGAAAATCAAGTAATCTTAGCAGTGGTTCAAAAGGAAATGGAGAAGGTGGAAAATGCAATCAAGAGGGAAAAGGCTATATTAAAAAATATAGACGATATAACAGCAACTCTTGAGCATATAGCAGAGTTAGTAGAATCAGGAAAGGAGTTCCCAGAAAACTCAGCATATGAGTCATACAAAGACTGGCAGGAAAGCGCAGAGAAGGAAATTAAATCCTATACAACTTCATTGGAAACAATAGACAAGTATAGAAGCCTACTGGCAGCATACCAGTTTTATGTAAAAAATAATACAACAGAAGCTTAAAGAAAAGAGGCTGTGGCAGAAGCTGCAGTCTTTTTTTTGCCCAAAAATAAAAAAACGGAGGAAAAATTATGAAAACAATAGGAGTAAAATTCAGAATAGAAAATATAAAAACACTGACTGAGGGAATCAGAATCAAGAAAAAATGACAAGGACAGAAGAGCTTCTGATGAAGCACTAAGAGAGAGAAAAAATAGAGTATTAAAAGATTGAAAAAACGAGCTTTTTGCTAAAAAGTTCTTGTTTATACATAAAGGCGAACACATTCCCTATATTTCCCCTATCATTGTACTCTTTAAATTTGTAAAAGTCAATATAAAAGTTTTGGGAGGTGAATGGGGTCCAAAAAATGAGGTATTAAAAATTGGGAGGTTAGAGCGTCTAAAAGTTCGCTTTTATGTATAAAAGGGAACTTTTCTCAGTTGTTGGCTTAATTTCTACATTTAAATTTTCAATTTTAATTAGGATTTTGGAGTAGAAAATTGAAAAAATTTAAATAAAAAATATATAAAAACAAACTTGGGGAGGAAAAATATGATTGAAAAGATTATGAAGGCAGTAAAAAGCAGCAACAAAAAGAGAAGTAGAAATATAACAATAGGGACAGTTATTGGATTTTTGTTGTCATGCACAGCAGTAATGGGAGCAGGTGATTATCTTTGGATAAAAGAAGATAGTGGAAAAATTAAATTTAGTACTGATAGTACTACTGATAGTGCTGAGGGAACTTGGAATGAAAGAAATCCATATGAAAATGCTGGAAATATTTGGGATAAGGATACCAAAACTTATACAAACAATACGCTATTGTCATCAAATGCAGCTAATGGGAAAAATAGTAGCGGTAGAAATATAAGTTATGGACTTAGATTAAGTGGTGAATTGACTGATGTAAATTTTATAAATAATAGCTCAATAGGAGAAATGAGTGGTGTAGCTTATAATTATGGTTATGGAATATACAATGAATCAACTAAAATGGGAAATATAGAAAATATGGGAGTAATAAGTGGTTATGGTACTAGTTCTAGTGGTTATGGTAATGGAATAGAGAATTATAAAGGCACAATTGGAGATATAACAAATACAGGAGTAATAAGTGGTTATTGTTCTAGTAGTTATGGTTATGGTAATGGTTATGGAATAGAGAATGATGAAGGCACAATTGGAGATATAACAAATACGGGAGTAATAAGTGGTTATGGTAATGGCCTTAGTTCTGGTTCTGGTTATGGAATAACTAATTATTCACTTGAATCTCTAGCTCAAATGGGAAATATAACAAATGCAGGACTGATAAATGGTTCTGGTTCTAGTACTGGTAGTGGTAGGGGAATAAATAATACACATACAATGGAAAATATAACAAATACAGGAATAATAAGTGGTACTGGTAAACTTGATAGCTCTGGTAAAAGTTATGGAATATATGGAATATATAGTGTAGATAAAATTGGAAATATAATAAATACAGGAATAATAAGTGGTACTAGTAAACATGATGGCAATTATGAAAGTTGTGGAATATATAATTTTGGTAAAATGGGAAATATAGAAAATACAGGAGTTATTTATGGAACCGATAATGCTATAAAGAATGAGGGCTCTAAAACTATAGATACAGTAAATAATTATGGAATACTTGTAAATGGAAAAGATCAAGATGTAAATGCTGGAACTATAACTAATATGAATAACTATGGACTTACAATAAAAAATGAAGGTAAGGGTACAATAACTGCAGGAACTGCAGGAACTCAAGATATAACAATAGAGTATGATAAAGATGGGAAAGTAATAAAATCAAGAGGTATGACTATAAAAAATGCTAATATAGAAGGTGGTTCAGGGACAGGAACATCAACAGAAAGCATTGAATTAGGAAATAATAATTATGATAATTATATTTTAAATGGAAAAGACGAAACTTTAAAAGTAACAGCTTCAAATGCTGAAGTAACAGGTTCAATAATCAATGCTTATGGAACAACAGTTGTATTTGGAGATACAGGAGATAAAGAGCTGACTTTATCAGGAACAATAGTAAATGGAGGGATAGAAGATAGTACTAATGGTATAGCCATATCAGGAAGTAACAATGGAGATACTCTAATACTACAGTCAGGAGAAATTGAATATAAAATTAATGAAGAGAAAAAATCTGCAACTCAAAATACTGTAGTCAATGGAAATATAAATATGGGAGCTGGAGCTGATATTCTCACAGTAGGAGATGGAACAATAATCAATGGAACTCTTGATGGTGGAGATGGAGATGATACTCTTAATTTTGGAATGAGTTCAGTTGCTAAGTCAAATCCAGCAGAGAGGGAAGGAGTAAGAATCCTATATAATATATCTAGTTTTGAAAAGATGAATATAAATACAAATGTTACTTTATTTGAGAAAACTATTAATGCTAGTGGAGAAGTAGCAGAATTAGAAGTAACAGGTGCAGAGAAGATAACAATAGAGGAAAATGGAACTCTTACATTGAGAATAAATAGCAGTGAAATGGGAAGTGGAGATGAAGCAGATAAAATTGTAGGTCATGCACTTTATGAAAATGAAGGAGAAATATCTTCAACTGATGGAGGAAAACTTCTACTTGCTCTCAATGGAGCAGGAAATGAGAGTATAATATCTTTTGGAAAGACTACTTTAGGAGATGGATTAGTAACAGGGAATGAAGGAACTCTTGATACTACTTCCCAGTTGCATACTATATTGAAACTATCTGAAAATGAAGTAAAAGTTGTTATAAGATGGGATATTCCTGAAATACTTAAATACAAAGAGCTTAATAAGATATATCATGGAATTTTAAGTGTCGATGATTTAATAGCTAATTTTAATGTAGATAGTGATGAGAAACTTTCAACATTCTTAGGATACTTAAATGACATCTATGCAGGAAATCCATATTCATATTCAAGTGAACTTTCAAGAAAGTCAGTGGGAATGTTTAGAGATATAGCCACAGAAAATCAATTCCAACCAGAACTGAATAAATGGTTGATAATGGGTGGACTGACTCATGTAGATGGAGGAACTAAGGATACATACTATGGAAAAGGATACTACACTTATGATATAGGAAGTTCTGATATGGACGCAGATACTAAGATAACTGGAGCATATATACTTGGAGAATATGGAGTATCAGATACATTGACTTATGGAGTAGTAATTGGAGGAAACAAACTTAAATCTGATTTGTCTAATGGGTCAAAAGTAGATGGAGATGCGCTATATATGGGAGCATATGCTAAAAAGTATGTAGGAAATCTAAAAGTAACAGGAGGATTAGGGCTGCAGTATGGAGATTATGATGCAGACAGAATTGCAGCAGGAAGAGGAATAACAGAAACAAGAAGTTACTCAGATAACTATAATGATATGACATATGATATTTACCTAAATGGAAGATATTCTCATAATATAGGAGAAAATCTATTCTTAGAACCATATGGAACATTGTCGTATACATATGTAGACCAAGAGGGCGCAGATGAAGGAAGCAAGGTATTAGCAATAGAAACAGATTCAAAAACATTTGACTATACAGCAGCAAAAGTGGGATTAGACATTAAGAAAGTAATACCACATGAGAAAGGGAAAAGCACCCTGTCAGCAGGGGTAAGCTATACAAGACTGCTTACTGGGGCAGATGAAGAGAATATCACAGGAAGATTTAAAGGTGGAAGCGACTTTGATATTTTGGTAGCTCATAAAAATAAACACAGTATAGGATTAAATGCTAAGTACGCGCTTGAACTTGAAAGTGGAATTCTGTTTGATGTAAAAGGAAGTTATTCAGTAGAAAGAGATTCACACAATGAAAGTGGAAAGAACAGAGCAAAAGGTGAATGGATAGTAGGAGCAGGACTGGGGTATAGGTTTTAATTAGAGGTAATTAGAAATTTTTAGAAAAAAATCGTTTTAATAGTTTTTTAAAGAAGGGTAATAAATAGCCCTTCTTTATTTTTTTAGAGAAAACAAAAGGAACTGCCAATTGCAACAGCTCCATTTTTTTATAAAATTAAGATAGCCAGATAACCCCACCAGGACCAACAGGAAGATTAAATGTCATCCATACAACTATCTGAACTATAAATATACAAAGGAATACAAATGAGTAGGGAAGCATAGCTGCAAATAAAGTTCCCATACCTGTATTTTTATCATATTTTTGAGCTGTTGTAAGTAATATAGCAAAGTAGGCAAATAATGGAGTAAGATGATTAGTAGAACAATCTCCAAGTCTATAGATAGCTTGTGTGAAAGCTGGATGTATATTTAATTGTATCAGCATAGGAACAAATATTGGACCCATTAAAAGCCATTTTGTTCCACCACTTCCTATGAAAAGATTTACAAGAGCTGTCAGCAACAGAAAACAGACAACTATTATTTGTGTAGGGATTGGAAGAGAAGCAAGAAAATTTCCACCTTTTATTGCAAGAACTTGAGCAAGATTTGATTTATCAAAAAGGAAAAGAAATTGTCCGATAACTACTGCTAAAGCTATAAAGCCAGATAATGAAGATATAGATTCAGACATCATAGTATAAACATCGTTTATACTTTGAATTTTTTTTACAGTTATTGCATAAGTAAGTCCTGCTAGGGAAAAAACTATTATTATAATAAATTGAAGGCACTGCATAAGTGGAGCTCCAAATATTAATGAGTGATTTATTGGATTTCTAAGAAAACTATTTTGTGGTATACAACTTACTATTAGAATAATTAAAAATATTAAGACATTTCTTCCAGCTTTTTTCACAGCTTTTCTTTCTTCATCTGTTATTGTCATATCAGAATTATCACTTTCAGTAAATTGATATTCACCAAGCATTGGTTCAATAATTTTTATAGTAACAATTGCTGAAGCGATTATTACAAGAATAGCTGAAACAAATAGGAAAAAATATCCATTCAATAGAGGCATATCAAAATTAGGAAGGATACTTGTAGCTGACTGTATAGAAATTGGAGTAAGAACTACGTCCCAGCCTCCAGGAATGAGGGAAGTGCTAAATCCACCACCAACAGATGCATAACCTAGAAATACTCCAGCTAAAGGATTTCTTCTAAGTCCATAAAATATTGCTCCTGAAATAGCAGGGATAAGAATAAAGGCAGCATCTCCAGCCTGATTTCCGAGCACTCCTATAGTAGCTATTACATATATAGCTATATTACCTTTTCTCCCATATAATCCCATTTTTATTGCAGATGTAAAAAATCCACTTCTGTCACAGAAACCAGTTGCTATACCAAGTATAATAACGACACCAAGAACAGGAAAGTTTTGGAAATTTTTAACAAAATTAGGGACTAAAAGCATAAATCCTTTTAGGCTTATAAGATTTATTACAGATATAGTTTCTCCAGAAGTAGGGTGTATAGCTGAAACTCCTAATTTACCTAAAATAAATGAAAGCCCTAAAACAATGATAATAATATAAAGGAATAAAGCCATAGGATGTGGCATTTTATTTCCCACAACTTCTATCCAGTTAAGAAACCCACTTTTTTCTTTTTCTTTCATAATCTATCCACCCCTCAGATATTTAAAAAACATGAAGCAAATTTTACTGTAGAAATAACACCAGTGATGAAAGCATTTTCATCAAGATCAAAATGAACATTATGATGTTCAGCTGTTGAGCCAACTTCTTTATTCCCTGCTCCCACAAATACAAATAAAGTTGGACATAGAATTGAATATTTATTGAAAGATTCAGAAGCATACCATTTTTCTTGATGGATAAGTGCTCCTTCAGGAAGTATTTCACTTAAGTGTTTTGCAGCAAAAGTAGATAATTGTGTATCATTTATTGTAGGATTGGCAGCTATTCTCATATCAGGAGCAAATTCTATTGAACAATTTTGTGATTTAGCAGCATATGTAGAAACTTCTTTGATAAGATTAAAAGCTTTTTTTCCTTCTTCGATATTAAAATATCTTATAGTCCCTGTAATAGAAACTTTATCAGGAATTATATTTGCAGCAGTACCACCATTGATAGTGGCAAGACCTAATGTTACAGTTTCATTTGAATCTATTCTGTTAACCCATGCAGAAGACAATGACATTAGAACATTAGCAGCACCAAAAAGAGGATTAATAGAAAGATCAGGTCTTGAACCATGACCTCCTCTTCCTATAATATTCATATTTATGAGGGCAGCTCCAGCCATTCTTGGTCCAGGGTCAACACTGACAGTACCAGTTTTCATAAAAGAAGTAATATGCATTCCCCAGACTGCATCTATATTTTTTTAGAAAGTACTTCTAACATTTTATCTATTCCACAACCTGTTTCTTCTCCTTCTTCAAAACAGAATATAATAGTTCCAGAAAGGAAGTCTTTAAGTTTGACTAAGATTTTCATAGAACCAAGAAGCATAGCCATATGACTGTCATGACCACAAGAATGACATGCTTCTGGTCTTTTAGAAATATATTTTTTCTTACCAGACATATTAGTTTCACTTTCAGACATTTTCAAAGCATCTATATCACTTCTTAAAGCAAGTGTTTTTCCAGGTTTTTTACATTTTAAAGTGGCAATAAAACCAGTTGTTGAAACATTTTCAATAGGGAGTCCTAAAGCTGCAACTTCCTTTTTTAAAAATGCACTTGTATCAAATTCCTGACCAGAAATCTCAGGGTTTTCATGCAAATATCCTCTTGTAAGTTTTACATATTCTTCAACTTCTTTAGCAGCTGATAGTATCATTTCATTTGACAACATAAATTTACCTCCCAAATATTTTTATGCAGTTAGATTATAGTTTTTTTAAAGCCTTGTCCAATCTTTCAAGAGCACCTTTAATAACCCATGAAGGAGCAGCAAGATTTATTCTTTCATATCCTTCTCCTGATTTCCCAAATATATATCCTTCATCTAGAAATAATTGTGCTTCATTAGTCATAAAATCTTCCATTTTTTTAGGATCCATGCCTAGAGCTCTAAAATCTATCCATTGGAGATATGTACCTTCAATAAGAGGAGCTTTTATCTTAGGATAATTTTTTTCAAAAAACTCTTTTACTATTTTTTGATTTTCATCTATTACAGTTATAAATTCTTCCAACCAGTTCTCAGCTTTTGTATATGCAAGTTCGCAGGCTTTATATCCTAAAATACTGAAAGGAAAACCAGAAACATTATTTATTTCTTGGATAAATTTTTCTTTGATTACAGGATTTTTAATAATGATATTAGATATTCCCATTCCAGCTAAATTAAATGTTTTAGAAGGTGCTGTACAAGTTATGGTTCTGTCAGCTAATTCATCAGATAATGTTTGAAATACTGTATGCTTATAGCCAGGCATTATAATATCATGATGTATCTCATCAGAGATAACAGTTACATTATTTTTAAGAATTATTTCTTCAAGTTTTTTTAATTCTTCAACTTTCCATACTCTTCCTACTGGGTTATGAGGACTGCAGAAAAGGAAAAGTTTATTTTCAGGTTTTTTTGTAATTTCATCAAATTTTTCAAAATCTATAGTATAATATCCATTTTTTTCTATCAATGGACAATCAACCAAAGTTCTTTCATTAAATTTTATAGCATTGTAAAATGGATAATAAACAGGGCTCATAATTACAACTCCATCACCAGGTTTTGTAAAGGCTCTGATAGCAGTGAAAAATGCAGGAACAACCCCAGCAGTATTTACTATCCATTGAGGTTTAATAGAAAAATTATGTCTTCTCTGCATCCAATCTACAACTGAATCAGTAAATGCTTTATATGGGGAAGTATATCCTAAAACTGCTGATTTTAAATATTCTCTTAACCCTTCTATTATTTCAGGAGCATTTTTTAGTTCCATATCTGCAACAGATAAAGGAACTATATCTTCTCCGATATTGGGATTTGTTTTATACATTTGCTCCCATTTTGATGAACCAGTATTTTTTCTAGAAATTAAAGTATTAAAATCATATTTCATATATTCCTCCTATGACATTTATATTTTATTGATTTAATAGTTAAGTATCTAATCTATATTAATGAAAATATACTACTATATTTTTAATTTGTCAAATTTTTTATATTAAAGAGAAAAATAATTATTAAAAATTAGATAATATAATATTTTTAAAAAATAAAAAAGACTAATGAAATATAGAAATTAAATTTAAATTTTTTGCTAAGTCACTCTTTTCAAATCTTAGAAAATTACTTAATGCTATATATATTTGATAGTAAAATTAAACATAACTTTAGTGCTTGATAATTTCTTCTTTAGAAATTTTAATATAAATACTAATAAAATATTATTATGTAAAAAATAAAAAATTTTAAGTTTGCTTTTTAAAAAAGGTTATAGAAATATAATGGAATAAGATGGTACAATATAATTGAAAAAATAATAATGAGGGAAGATATATGAGTGAAAAAGGAAAGAATTTTTTAATAGCATTTATTGTAATATTAATCATAGCAGGAATATTAGCTGGAGGAGTATATTTTGCTCAGAAAAAAATTAAAGATTTAGATATAAAATCGAAGATTGAAGCTAATATCAATGAAAGTAAGAAAAATATAGAAATAGCAGCAAATTTATCTAAAACATCTAAAAAACCAGTAATGAAAGTAACAAAAACCACTGTGACACAACCTATTTCAAAGGTAAAAACACTTCCTACAACTGTAAAAAGGGAACAGAAGAATGGAGTGTACAAAGAATACTATAGTAATGGCTCTATAAAATCAGAAACTTCATATATTGATGGAAAGAAAGATGGAGAAGAAATAATTTATGATACTGATGGAAGAATAAAGGAAAAAGAGAATACAGATATGGAGTAAGAGATGGAAAATGGAGTAAATTTTATACTAATGGACTTTTAAAAGAAGAGATTACTTACAAGGAAAACAAACCATTAGGAGAGTATATATTAAAATATGAAAATGGAAATACAAAAGCAACAGGAACCTATATAAATGGTGTACTTAATGGTAGCTATATAACATACGCAGTTAATGGGGATAAAAAAAGCGAAACTATCTATGAAAATGGAAAAAAAGAAGGCGTAGAAAAGATATATTTTGGAAAAAATCTTCAATATGAAATTATTTATCAAAATGGAAGAAAAATGGGACATATGTAAAATATTATCAAGATGGAAATGTGGAAATCAAAGGAAATTATGTAGAAGACAAAAAAGATGGACTGTGGCAAGGGATAAGCAGAAAAAGAACTCTTCTTTGGGAAGAAAATTTTCAGGGGGGTATTCTTAATGGAATCTATACAAAATATGATAAAAATGGAAACAAGATAGAACAAGGAAATTATATAAATGGGGGAATAGATGGAACTGTAGAAATATACTATCCAAGTGGAAAAATATATAGACAGTTAAATTATGTTTCTGGTAAAAAGGAAGGAATATTTAGAACTTATTATGAAGATGGCAAGTTGTCTATTGAAGAAACATATTCTAATGACAGGCTGGAAGGTGATTATAAAAAATATAATAAACAGGGAAATATAGAAATCTCAGGTACATATAAAGAGTCTATGAGGGTAGGGACATGGAATACTTTTGATGAAAAAGGGAAAAATGTATCTATTTATAACTACAATGAAAATGGGAAAATGGAAGGGAAACAGATACAATATACCCCTACTGATTTTGATAGAAAAGATTATTTTAAAAGAGAATCAGAATTTAAAAATGGTCTTCGTCATGGAACAGTAACTGAATATTATCCAAATGGAAAAGTATACAAACAAGGAAGATATGAGATGGATGAAAAGGAAGGAAGATGGGTGCAATATTCAGGAGAAATTATTATATCAGAAGAAAATTATAAAGCAGGAAAAAGAGATGGAGTACAGAGATTTTTCTATACAAATGGAAAAATAGCTGAGGAGTATATATATGAAAATGGTAAAGAAAAGGAATATAAACGTTATAGCCAAGATGGAAAATTAATAGGTCAAGGAAAGAGATTTTAGTATAAATACTTATAAAAAAGCTGAATAAAATACCTCTTAAAAATTTTAAATATAGTTTATATCATTAAGTATTGATTTAATTAAAAACATAAAGTATAATAATAGTATTAAAAATTTGTGGAGGTAAAAATGAAAAAAAAGTTTAATATGCCAGATACGTATGTAATCATATTTTTTGTAGTTATTTTAGCTGCAATATTAACACATACGGTTCCAGTAGGAAAATTCCAAATGGAAAAAGTTAGTTATATAACTGAAACTGGGGCAGAAAAAACTAGGACAGTTCCTGTAGCAGGAAGTTTTACTTATGAATTAAATGAACAGGGAGAGCCTTTAGTAAAAGGAATAAAATTCTTTGAACCAGGTGGAGAAGTTGGAGTAGCAAACTATGTATTTGAAGGTATTGTAAGTGGGGATAAATGGGGAACTGCAGTAGGGGTAATCGCATTTATTCTTATCACTGGAGGATCTTTTGGAATTATATTAAAGACTAAAGCAGTTGAATCAGGACTTTATGCCTTGATAAAAAAGACAAAAGGATCAGAATGGCTGCTTCTTCCAATAGTTTTCTTTGTATTTTCTTTAGGAGGAGCTGTATTTGGAATGGGAGAAGAGGCAATACCATTTGCTATGGTACTTATCCCAATAGTAATAGGAATGGGATATGATGGAATAACAGGTATACTTATTACTTATGTTTCTACACAAATAGGATTTGGAACATCTTGGATGAATCCTTTTAGTGTTGCAATAGCACAAGGGGTAGCAGGAATTCCTGTACTTTCAGCAGCTGGATTTAGAATGGCTATGTGGGCATTTTTTACAGCATTTGGAATATTCTATACTATCAGATATGCTAATAAAATAAAAGCTAATCCACAAAGCTCTATTTCTTATGAAGCAGATAGATATTATAGGGAAGAATTTAAATTAGAGGAACAAGGAGAAGTTGACTTTAAATTTGGACATAAATTAGTCTTACTAGTTGTTCTTTTAGGAATGGCTTGGATAATATATGGAGTTGTAGTATTTGGATATTATCTTCCTGAAATAGCTACTCAATTTGTAATAATGGGTGTTGTGGCAGGAATAATTGGTGTAATTTTTAAACTTAATGATATGACTGTAAATGATATAGCTACATCATTTAGAAAAGGTGCAGAAGATTTAATTGGAGCAGCTATAGTAGTGGGAATGGCAAAAGGAATAGTTCTTGTATTAGGTGGAACAGAAGCTGGAACACCAAGTGTACTTAATACAGTTCTTAACTGGGTTGCCAATGGACTTGGAGGATTGCCAGCAGCAGCTTCTGCTTGGGTAATGTATATATTCCAATCTGTATTCAATTTCTTTGTTGTATCAGGTTCTGGTCAAGCAGCTTTGACAATGCCTATCATGGCTCCATTATCAGACTTAGTTGGAGTTCCTAGACAGGTTGCAGTTCTTGCTTTCCAATTGGGAGATGGATTTACTAATCTTATTGTTCCTACATCAGGAATCTTAATGGCTATATTAGGTATTGCTAAATTAGAATGGGGAATTTGGGCAAAATTCCAAATTAAATTCCAAGGTTGGCTTTTCTTATTTGGTTCATTATTTGTTATTGGTGGGGTATTAATGAAGCTTCAATAAAAAATATTGAAAATATTTAATTAATGTTAAAAATAAAAGAAAACAGTAGATGGGGGAATTAATCTCAACTACTGTTTTTTATTTTGCTATTTATGAAAAAATATCTTTCAAAAATTATGAAATGAAATTTTTTTTAAAAAAACACTTGATTTTTTTTAATTTAGGGTTATACTCAAACCTATAAAATGATTTTAAAAATAGGAGGAATAAGAATGTTCGTGATACTAAGCATAATATTTGTCATATATATACTACTCATATGTAGAGAAAAAAACTATATACAGATATTTATGTTAGGAAAAGTTGCGGCATTATTCCACAGAAATCTTGTTGTAAAGGATATTTTTGTTCCATTTGAGTAATTTTTAAATGGAAATAATAATACTTTTTAATGATAATTTTATGGATATTTTAATAATGTTGATATAAGCAGCCTGACAGGCTGTTTTTTTTATAAAAATTTTAAATTAAAGAAAAATAGTATAATTTTAAGGGGGAAAAAATGGAAATAAGAGTAGAAAAATCAGAACATTTAAAGGTTAAACCAGATGAAAGTAAACTTGGATTTGGAAAGCATTTTACTGACTATATGTTTGTTATGGATTATGATAAAGGACAAGGTTGGCACGATGCAAGGATAGTTCCATTTGGACCTATTTCTATGAATCCAGCCTCAATGGTTCTTCATTATGCTCAGGAAACATTTGAAGGATTAAAAGCATATCGTGCACCAGATGATCGTATTCTTTTATTTCGTCCAGAAATGAATGCAAAGAGAATGAGAAACTCAAATAAAAGGCTTTGTATGGCAGAACTTCCAGAGGAAATGTTTGTTGAAGCAGTGGAAGCCATTGTAAATCATGAGAAAGATTGGATACCTCATTTAGAAGGAACATCTCTATATATTAGACCATTTATATTTGCTACTGAAGTTGCTGTAGGTGTACATCCAGCAATATCATATAAGTTTATTATTATTCTTTCACCAGTAGGGAATTATTATCCAGAAGGTGTAAATCCAGTAAAAATATATGTTGAAGATGAATATGTCCGTGCAACAAAAGGAGGAACAGGATTTACAAAATGTGGTGGAAATTATGCTTCTAGTATTGCTGCTCAGGAAAAAGCAGCCAGACTTGGATACACTCAGGTTTTATGGCTAGATGGAGTAGAAAGAAAATATGTAGAAGAAGTTGGAACAATGAATGTAATGTTTAAAATAAATAATGAAATCTATACTGCTCCTATTGATGGAACAGTTCTTCCAGGTGTAACTCGTGATTCGTGCATAGCTCTTTTAAAAGAATGGGGATATAAAGTTCATGAAGAACATTTTACTATAGATTTTCTAATGGAAGCAGCAAGTAAAGGAGAATTAGAAGAAGCTTTTGGGACAGGAACAGCAGCTGTTATTTCTCCAGTAGGAGAACTGAACTATAAGGGAGAAATAGCAATAATTAATAATTTTAAAACAGGAGAACTTACTCAAAGACTTTATGATACATTGACAGATATTCAATGGGGAAAAATAGAGGATAAATTTGGTTGGACTCATGAAGTAAAAAGATAGAAATGAGGAATTTATTATGACAACAGGAGAATATTTTAATAAAATAGCAGAACAATATGAAAAGACATTTGATATATACAGAGATGAAGAGATAAATGGTGAAAAATATTTAGCTTATGGACATTTTTATTCTCATTCTGAAAAATATGTTTTGGTAAAAGAGGTACAGCTCTGGGAAGTTAAAAGTCATGAACATATCATTTTTATGGATATCTCTGAAATAAAAATGAATGATTTAAAAAAAGTGGATATCTTGATAAAAGAGTATATGGAACCCTTTCTTGTGAGGAAGGGAGAAAAATATCCAGAGAAAAATCATATGTATAGTTTTCTGACTGTTGTTATTTTTACTTCTAAAAGAATTTCAGATGATATGAAAAGAAAAATAGAAAAATATAAATATGAAAAAAATTATCTTTTTTTCATAAGAGGTTATACCTCAGGTAGAATAATAGTTATTGATACAGAAAATATGGAAATTGTAACAAATAAGTCAGGGAAGGTTTTAGGTAAATTTTACAGAAAAATTTTTGAACAAAATAATATATTGAACTAGGGGGAAAGATTTATGAGCGGAGTAATTATTTTAGTATGTTCAATTTTGTGCTTTTTTATTGCATATGTAACCTATGGATCATGGTTGGCAAAACAATGGGATGTAGATCCTTCAAGGAAAACACCTTCACATGAATTTAATGATGGAATCGATTACATACCAGCAAAAGCACCAGTTCTTTTGGGACATCATTTTGCTTCCATAGCAGGAGCAGGACCGATTAATGGTCCTATTCAGGCAGCAGTGTTTGGTTGGGTGCCAGTGTTGCTATGGATAATTATTGGTGGAATATTCTTTGGAGCAGTACAGGATTTTTCTTCGATAATAGTTTCAATAAGACATAAAGGAAAATCTTTAGGAGAAGTTATTGAAGAAAATATAGGATACAGATGTAAGATACTTTTTACTATTTTTTCATGGCTTGTACTTCTTTTAGTAGTTGCAGCTTTTGCCGATATTGTTGCCTCTACATTTCAAGGATATACAGTTGCAGCTGATGGAGTAAAAGTGTATAATTCGGCAAATGGGTCAGTAGCAACAGCTTCTGTACTTTTTATACCACTGGCAGTAGTATTTGGATTTCTTATTCATAGAAAAAATGCTCCTCTTATAGTATCATCAGTGGCAGGAGTAGGACTTTTGGTAGTGTGTATAGCTGTTGGACTAAAATATCCAATATATCTAAGCAAAACTTTTTGGTTGGGAATGGTATTTGTATATATTTTTATTGCGTCAGTAACACCAGTATGGATTCTTTTGCAACCTAGAGATTATCTTAATAGTTTTCTTTTATATTTTATGATAATAGCAGCAGTTATTGGTATAGTAGGGAGTAATCCTACTGTAAATCTTCCAGCTTTTACTGGGTGGACAAGCAGTTTTAATGGACAGGTTATGTTTCCATATCTATTTATCACAGTGGCATGTGGAGCTATTTCAGGTTTTCATAGCTTGATTGGATCAGGAACTACATCAAAACAATTAGACAATGAAAAAGATGCAAAACTTATTGGATATGGAGCTATGCTTATAGAGTGTGGACTTGCAGTTGTAGCTCTTATAGCAGTAGGAGCATTATTCACAAATAATGAAATGCCTAAAGGAACACCAGCAGTGGTTTTTGCTTCTGCTATTTCTGGATTCTTTAAAACTTTAGGAATGGGTGAAATAGCAGTAAGTACAACATTTACAGTTATTTCACTTGCAATTTCAGCTTTTGCACTTACATCTTTAGATACTGCTACAAGGCTTGGAAGATTTATGTTTCAAGAATTATTTGCAGCTAAAGCAGGAGAAAAGGCAGGTAAAATTAGAAAATCTTTGGGAAATATGTATGTAGGAACTTTCATAACAGTTATTTTAGGTGGAGTCTTATGCCTTGGAGGATATAAGAATATATGGCCTTTATTTGGAGCTTGTAATCAATTAGTTGCTGTACCTTGTTTTCTTGGAGTATCTGTATGGCTTTCTAAGAAAGGAAAAAATAATAAGATGCTTTTTATTCCAATGGTGTTTATGCTTATGGCAACAATGAGTTCTTTGTTGATTTCTTTTAAGTCAAATGTACTTATACTTATGAGTGGGAAAGGAAGTCTTGCAGTACACGGACTTCAATGTGTTATTATCATTCCTATATTCGCCCTTGCATTTATTTTGGTAATTGAGGGAGGAAAAGTATTGTGGGAAAATAGAAGAAAAAAGAATATTGTAAGAATGGAGATTTGATATCTTAAAAAATAATATAATGAGAGAAATTAATTCTAAATATTCTCTCATTATATTATTAGAAATTTTTTTGTAAATTAGGAGAATATTGTGAAAAATTTAATTTTTATCAATGGAACTATGGGTTCTGGAAAAACAACAGTAAGTCAAAAACTTAAAATTCTTTTAAATAAAAGTATTTTTCTTGATGGAGATTGGTGTTGGAACATGGATCCTTTTATTGTAAATAATGAGACTAAAAAAATGGTATTGGAAAATATAACCTTTCTTTTAAATAATTTTCTAAAATGCAGTGAATATGAAAATGTGATTTTCTGTTGGGTAATGCATGAAGAAAATATTATACAAGACATAATAAAAAATTGGAATCAAGTAATTATAAATTATATAAATTTTCTTTAATATGTTCAAAAGAAGAATTAAAAAAAAGAATAATGAAAGATGTAGAAAATGGAATAAGGGATGAAAATGTTTTGGAAAGAAGTTATATAAAAATGGATAATTACAAAATGATGGATACCATAAAAATAAATACAGATAAAATATCAGTTGAAGAAATTGTTATTCAGATAGAAAAATTGATAAAAAAAGCTGACTAAAATTATAATTCTGAAGTCAGCTTTTTTATTTTATTCTTTTGTAGCATCTACATATTCAATAATTAGATTAGAATCTATCATTTTTCCAACTTCATCAATAGTGTCAATACCTTTATAATAAACTGATGTTGAAATATTAGGAACAAATTTTAATGAATTACCTCTTAAAGTAAGTCCATTAAATTTTTGATCAATAGGATTTTTAGAAATAGGCTTTCCCATTTTTTGTACAAGATCACCATAAATTTGTTTGATTTCATTTCTTCCAACAGTTTCTTTGTTAAAAAGAACTTCTATTTTGAAAAGTCTTCCATTACTAAAATAAAAAGTATATTTACTAACATTATCATTTGGTTTTTCAAAAGCATATATTTTCATATCAGGATAAAGAGATGGTTCCTCTTTTAATTTTGGGAAAATAAGATCAAGATTACTTTTACTATCTCCCCAATTTACTTCATTAAAATCAATAATTCCAAAAGCCAAACTGTATAAACATAGAAATAAAAATATTATTTTTTTCATAAAATAGCCTCCTAGTAATGTACTTATAGATTATTTTACTTTAAATTTTCAGATATAACAAATAAAATTTTGAAAAAATTGAAAAAATCAAGTCAGGTATGATATATTGGTATATATAATAAAAAATATTATTGAAGGAGAGAATCATGAAAAGAGAAGATTATATAGAATGGGATGAATATTTTATGGGGGTAGCTCTTCTTTCAGCTAAAAGGAGTAAGGATCCTAATACTCAAGTGGGAGCCTGCATTGTTAATGAGGAGAGGAGAATAATTGGGGTAGGATATAATGGACTTCCTAAAGGATGTAGTGATGATGAATTTCCTTGGGAGAGAGATGGAGAATTTCTTGATACAAAATATCCATTTGTATGTCATGCAGAATTAAATGCAATATTGAATAGTACAAAAACATTAAAAAATTGTACATTATATGTAGCACTTTTTCCATGTCATGAATGTAGCAAAGCAATTATACAAAGTGGAATAAAAGAGCTTGTTTATCTCTCAGATAAGTATTGTGGAACAAAATCTGATATGGCATCAAAAAGAATGTTAGATGCAGCAGGAGTAAAATATAGAAAACTTGAATCAAAATTAGAAAAGCTGGAACTGTCTTTTAAAGCTTCAGATTATTAGAAAACATAGAAAACTAAATGGGGGAGAACAAATGGAACAAATGAAAAAAAATGATCTTGGAAAAGACAGTATAGGTAAATTAATAATAAATCTGACTATTCCAGCAATCACTGCTCAATTAATAAATGCTTTATATAATATAGTAGATAGAATATATATTGGAAGAATACCAGAAGTAGGGGGAACAGCTCTTACAGGAGTAGGAGTAACATTTCCAATTGTAATGCTTATATCTGCTTTTGGAGCTCTTTTAGGAATGGGAGGGGCACCAAAGGCTGCTATCAAAATGGGAGAAAAAAATAATGATGCAGCAGAAGAAATCTTAGGGAACTGTTTTTCTGGAATGATAGTGATGGCAACAGTTCTTACAGTTTTCTTTTTAGTTTTTCAAGAGCCTCTTTTAATGATGTTTGGTGCTAGTGATAAAACAATAGTGTATGGATTAAAGTATCTTAACATATATGTATGTGGAACAATTTTTGTTCAGGCTACATTAGTTCTTAATAGTTTTATAACTGCTCAAGGGTTTGCAAGAACAGGAATGCTTACAGTACTTATAGGAGCAGTTTTAAATATAATTCTTGATCCTATTTTGATTTTTTACTTTAAAATGGGAGTACAAGGAGCAGCAGTTGCAACTGTTGTATCACAAGCTGTATCAGCAATATGGGTAACAAAGTTTTTAATAGGAAAAAATACAAAAATAAAAATAAAAAAAGAATATTTTAAAATAAAAAATCAGTAATAATTCCCATAATAGGTCTTGGACTCTCACCTTTTGTAATGCAGAGTACAAATAGTGTGGTAAATGTAGTACTTAATTCTTCCCTTCAAAAATTTGGAGGAGATTTAGCTGTGGGAGCTATGACTATATGTGGAAGTGTTATTCAAGTACTTCAAATGCCAGTTTTTGGTCTTGCACAGGGAGTTCAACCAATAGTAAGTTATAATTATGGAGCAAGGAATATAGATAGAGTAAAAAAAGCATATAAATACTTCTGTTTATGAGTATGGGATATTGTGGAATAGCATGGCTTATAGAAATTTTATTCCCAGCTATGTTTGTGACTATGTTTACAGAAGATAAAGAACTCATAAAATTTACAGTGTGGGCATTGAATATATATGGGGCAGGACTTTTTATGATGGGGGTTCAAGTTCCATGTCAACAGACATTTGTTGCTTTGGGAGAAGCTAAAGTTTCTCTTATACTTTCTTTACTGAAAAAAATAATACTTTTAGTACCATTTGCTTTAATATTTCCATTTTTCTTTGAAAATAAAGTATTTGCAGTATTTTTAGCAGAGCCAGTAGCAGGGATATTAGCAGCTTCAATAACAGCTACAGTATTTAGTATTAGATTTCCTAAGTTATTAAAAAGAAGAGCAATAGGATAATGAAAATGGAAAATAACGGGGAAAGATTTATAAACTAAATAGAATTAAGTATAGAAAAAGTATATTAAATATAATGGAAGTTAATAGAAAAAAGATTAAGAAATACTGAAGAAAAAAATAATAAAGACTGGTCTAAAAAGTAAAAATAAGATTATTTAAACTTCTTTTGATCAGCCTATTTTTTATTATTTTTTCTTTTTGAAAAAGTTTTTAAATGATCTTTTTGGAGTTACATCTTTCATTTCTTCTTGCTGTTTTCTGTAATTTGACCAGTTAGGATCATTCTTCATATTTTTTTTAAGTTGGCTCATATATTTATAAGTAGCTTTTGTATCATTGTATTTTTTTGTTATATTATATTTGATATCTTTCAGTGTAGTGACAAAACCAACACTTATATCTTTTACATTATGGATAATTTTTTTATCAAAAGTATATTTATATATATTTCCACAATGTGGACATTTGTATTTAGCTGTTTTATCTGATATCTTCATTTTTTTCTGGCAAGAAGGACAGACAATAACTATTTTTTTCATATTATATCTCCCTAAAATTAATTTATTTGATGTAGTAATTTTAACAGAGAAATATAATGTTTTCAAGCTTAAAAATATGATAAAATGAAAAATAGTAATAATCATAGTCAGTTAGGAGGCATAATGGATTTAAATATAATTAAAAGATTAAAAAAAACAGGATTGTTTTCTGAGATAGAAGAGAAGAGTATAGAAGAATATTTTACTGGAATAAAATATGAGATTAAAAAATATTCTCAAGATGAAAATATAGCTTTCAGAGGAGATGAAATAAAAGGGTTGTATATCAATTTGGAAGGTAAAGTAGCTACAGAAATGTTGAAAGAAAGCGGAGAGGTAAAAAGAATAGAAGAAATAGACAATTATTCTCTTTTAGCTACAGCATTTATCTTTGGAGATAAGAATAGGTTTCCTGTAGACTTGAATGCTGTAACTTCTACTTCCATATTTTATATAGAAAAAAATGAACTTATACAATTATTGAAAAAAGATGATAGATTATTAAAAAAATTTTTGGACGAAATAAGTTGCAAAGCACAATTTTTATCTAATCACCTTTGGAATAATTTTACTAATAAAACTATTGGAGAAAAATTCAGTCAGTATATTTTAGAGAATCAAAAAGATGGTTTTTTTCAAATGAAAATATCTGTAAAAGATTTAGCAGAATATTTTGATGTGAGTCGTCCATCTCTTTCAAGAGTAATAAAAAATTTTTTAGAAGAAAATATTTTAGAAAAAATTGAGAAGAGAAGATATAAAATAATTGATATGAGCAGGTTGAAAGGCCAATAAAATAAAGAATTTTCCAAACTATAAAAAATATTTTAAAAATATTTTAAAAAAATTGTTGACGGAAGATATTAATTGTGATATTATAATCCTTGTCCACGAGAAAAGGGGACGGAAAAGAAAAGCAATAAAAAAGGACATTAACAACAGAATAGAGAGAGATGAAAAAATCAACAAACAATAAATAGGTGTAAACAATCAGTTGAAAAAACTGAGTAAATAGATTGAACGAAGAGTTTGATCCTGGCTCAGGATGAACGCTGACAGAATGCTTAACACATGCAAGTCTACTTGATCCTTCGGGTGAAGGTGGCGGACGGGTGAGTAACGCGTAAAGAACTTGCCTTACAGACTGGGACAACATTTGGAAACGAATGCTAATACCGGATATTATGACTGAGTCGCATGATTTGGTTATGAAAGCTATATGCGCTGTGAGAGAGCTTTGCGTCCCATTAGTTAGTTGGTGAGGTAACGGCTCACCAAGACGATGATGGGTAGCCGGCCTGAGAGGGTGAACGGCCACAAGGGGACTGAGACACGGCCCTTACTCCTACGGGAGGCAGCAGTGGGGAATATTGGACAATGGACCAAAAGTCTGATCCAGCAATTCTGTGTGCACGATGAAGTTTTTCGGAATGTAAAGTGCTTTCAGTTGGGAAGAAGTCAGTGACGGTACCAACAGAAGAAGCGACGGCTAAATACGTGCCAGCAGCCGCGGTAATACGTATGTCGCAAGCGTTATCCGGATTTATTGGGCGTAAAGCGCGTCTAGGCGGTTTAGTAAGTCTGATGTGAAAATGCGGGGCTCAACCCCGTATTGCGTTGGAAACTGCTAAACTAGAGTACTGGAGAGGTAGGCGGAACTACAAGTGTAGAGGTGAAATTCGTAGATATTTGTAGGAATGCCGATGGGGAAGCCAGCCTACTGGACAGATACTGACGCTAAAGCGCGAAAGCGTGGGTAGCAAACAGGATTAGATACCCTGGTAGTCCACGCCGTAAACGATGATTACTAGGTGTTGGGGGTCGAACCTCAGCGCCCAAGCTAACGCGATAAGTAATCCGCCTGGGGAGTACGTACGCAAGTATGAAACTCAAAGGAATTGACGGGGACCCGCACAAGCGGTGGAGCATGTGGTTTAATTCGACGCAACGCGAGGAACCTTACCAGCGTTTGACATCCCAAGAAGTTAACAGAGATGTTTTCGTGCCTCTTCGGAGGAACTTGGTGACAGGTGGTGCATGGCTGTCGTCAGCTCGTGTCGTGAGATGTTGGGTTAAGTCCCGCAACGAGCGCAACCCCTTTCGTATGTTACCATCATTAAGTTGGGGACTCATGCGAGACTGCCTGCGATGAGCAGGAGGAAGGTGGGGATGACGTCAAGTCATCATGCCCCTTATACGCTGGGCTACACACGTGCTACAATGGGTAGTACAGAGAGCTGCAAACCTGCGAGGGTAAGCTAATCTCATAAAACTATTCTTAGTTCGGATTGTACTCTGCAACTCGAGTACATGAAGTTGGAATCGCTAGTAATCGCAAATCAGCTATGTTGCGGTGAATACGTTCTCGGGTCTTGTACACACCGCCCGTCACACCACGAGAGTTGGTTGCACCTGAAGTAACAGGCCTAACCGTAAGGAGGGATGTTCCGAGGGTGTGATTAGCGATTGGGGTGAAGTCGTAACAAGGTATCCGTACGGGAACGTGCGGATGGATCACCTCCTTTCTAAGGAGATCATTTCTCTTTCTCTATTCTATTGATAATGTTCTTGCAGCGTATTAGCGCTGGATAACTTATCAAATGGACATTGGAAACTATATAGTAGATAATACAATTTTAACTCTTGTTTATATAAACAGAGTTAGCTGTCAATCAAATTAAACAAAAACAAAATAGGTTAAAATAATTAAGGGCACACAGGGAATGCCTAGGTAGTAAGAGCCGATGAAGGACGTGGTAAGCTGCGATAAGCTTGGGTTAGCTGCAAACGAGCGCCAATCCCAAGATTTCCGAATGGAGCAATCTGCTAAGATGGAGTCTTAGCACGAAAGAGGGTACCGAGTGAACTGAAACATCTAAGTAACTCGAGGAAAAGAAAGTAAAAACGATTCCCCAAGTAGCGGCGAGCGAACGGGGATGAGCCTAAACCATATAAGTGTCAAGGATACAGCCGTTGCTTATATGGGGTTGTGGGAAGAACGTTTGAAGAACTGTAAGATATTCAACATATCTAATGACCGAACTGGAACTAGTTGGAAAGCTAGATCGTAGAAGGTGATAATCCTGTACAGGTAAACTCATTAGAATGTATGTTCTCTCCCAAGTAACATGGAACACGAGGAATTCTGTGTGAATCTGCGAGGACCATATCTCGTAAGGCTAAATACTCTTACTAACCGATAGCGTATAGTACCGTGAGGGAAAGGTGAAAAGAACCCCGGGAGGGGAGTGAAATAGAACCTGAAACTGTGTGCTTACAAGCGGTCAGAGCTCTTCGGAGTGATGGCGTGCCTTTTGGAGAATGATCCTGCGAGTTACGTTCAGTGGCGAGGTTAAGTATAACGGAGCCGAAGGGAAACCGAGTCTGAATAGGGCGACATAGTCGCTGGGCGTAGACGCGAAACCTGGTGATCTAAGCCTGTCCAGGGTGAAGCTGTGGTAAGACACAGTGGAGGCCCGAACTCACCGCCGTTGAAAAGTTGGGAGATGAGGTAGGTTTAGGGGTGAAAAGCCAATCGAACTAGGAGATAGCTCGTTCTCTCCGAAATGCATTTAGGTGCAGCCTTGAGTGTTTAATTATGGGGGTAGAGCACTGAATGAACTAGGGGGCATATTGCTTACTGAATTCAATCAAACTCCGAATACCATAATTCAAAGCTCAGGAGTGAGACTATGGGAATTAACTTCCATTGTCAAAAGGGAAACAACCCAGACCACCAGCTAAGGTCCCTAATTATAACTAAGTGGGAAAGGAGGTGGAGATTCACAAACAACCAGGAGGTTGGCTTAGAAGCAGCCATACCTTTAAAGAGTGCGTAATAGCTCACTGGTCGAGAGTCTCTGCGCCGACAATGTAACGGGGCTAAGTTATAAACCGAAGCTGTGGAATTGCGCAAGCAATTGGTAGGAGAGCATTCTGTAGGCCGTTGAAGGAGAAGCGCAAGCAACTCTGGAGGTATCAGAAGTGAGAATGCAGGAATAAGTAGCGAGAAAGGGGGCGAGAATCCCCCTCGCCGGAAGACCAAGGTTTTCAGGGTAAAGCTTGTCTTCCCTGAGTAAGCCGGGACCTAAGCCGAGGCTAAAATGCGTAGGCGAATGGAAAACAGATTAATATTTCTGTGCCAGTTATATTTTGTGAAGGAGGGACGCAGAAGGGTATGTGCGCGGGAGAACGGAAGTTCCCGTAGAAGCATGTAGAGTGGTCTAGTAGGCAAATCCGCTAGATTAGACTTGAGGTGTGATATATAGTCGTAAGATGAATGCACAAATCCCACGCTGCCGAGAAAAGCTTCTAACGTTAAGGTATAACTGCCCGTACCCGAAACCGACACAGGTGGTCAGGATGAGAAATCTAAGGCGGACAGGCTAACTCTCGTTAAGGAACTCTGCAAAATAGCCCCGTAACTTTGGGAGAAGGGGTGCCCCTGAATGTTAATATACACGCGATATGAAGCATTTGGGGGTCGCAGTGAAGAGGCTCAAGCAACTGTTTAACAAAAACACAGGTCTATGCTAAGCTGTAAGGCGATGTATATGGGCTGACACCTGCCCAGTGCCGGAAGGTTAAGAGGAGGAGTGAGAGCTCCGAATTGAAGCCCCGGTGAACGGCGGCCGTAACTATAACGGTCCTAAGGTAGCGAAATTCCTTGTCGGGTAAGTTCCGACCTGCACGAATGGTGTAATGATTTGAGCGCTGTCTTGACGGGAGGCCTGGTGAAATTGTACTACCGGTGAAGATACCGGTTACCTACAGTAGGACGGAAAGACCCCATGGAGCTTTACTGTAGCTTGGTATTGGGTTTTGGCATTGCATGTATAGGATAGTTGGGAAACTAAGAAGGTATGGCGCTAGCTGTATTGGAGTTGTCGGTGGAATACCAACCATTCAATGTTGAAATTCTAATCTGTGGTTTGTAGCCACGGAAACAGTGCTAGGTGGGCAGTTTGACTGGGGCGGTCGCCTCCGAAAGAGTAACGGAGGCGTTCAAAGGTTCTCTCAGGTTGGATGGAAATCAACCGCAGAGTGCAATGGCATAAGAGAGCTTAACTGCAAGACTGACGGGTCGAGCAGGTGCGAAAGCAGGACATAGTGATCCGGCGATTCCGAATGGAAGGGTCGTCGCTCAACGGATAAAAGCTACCCTGGGGATAACAGGCTGATTTTGCCCGAGAGTCCATATCGACGGCAAAGTTTGGCACCTCGATGTCGGCTCATCGCATCCTGGGGCTGGAGAAGGTCCCAAGGGTTGGGCTGTTCGCCCATTAAAGCGGTACGTGAGCTGGGTTCAGAACGTCGTGAGACAGTTCGGTCCCTATCCACTGTAGGCGTTAGAATATTGAGAAGATCTGTCCTTAGTACGAGAGGACCGGGATGGACAAACCTCTGATGTACCAGTTGTCACGCCAGTGGCACAGCTGGGTAGTCACGTTTGGAACGGATAACCGCTGAAAGCATCTAAGCGGGAAACCAGCTTCAAGATAAGTATTCTTTAAGACTCCTTCGAGACTAGAAGGTTGATAGGTTGGGGGTGTAAGGGCTGCGAGGCTTTTAGCTGACCAATACTAATAAGTCAAAGTTTTAACCTAAAGATTGAAAAGCGCGAAGGCGTAAGCTACTATATAGTTTCAAGTGTCTATTGGAAAAGAAAAAGACACAGCTTGGTAAGAATAGCTGCGGGGGTACACCTGGTCCCATTCCGAACCCAGAAGTTAAGCCCGTAAACGCTGAAAGTACTTGGAGGGAAGCCTCCCGGGAGGATAGGAACTTGCCAAGCTTTTTAACTGAAAATAAATAATTTATATATATGCTTAGTGAAGATAGCTATGGAGGTACACCTGGTCCCATTCCGAACCCAGAAGTTAAGCCCGTAAACGCTGAAAGTACTTGGAGGGAAGCCTCCCGGGAGGATAGGAATTCGCTAAGCTTTTTTATTATATTATATATATAATAATTATTATTGAATAATATGATTTTTGATGAAATATGTAAAAAGTTAATAATTTTAACCAAATAAATGAAAAAAGAATTCCATTTTACTGGAATTTTTTTATTTTTTGAAAACGATTTTTCATTCTTTTAATATGATAAGAAGAATGATATTAATAGAGCCATTTGAATTCTTTAAACATTAAAAATATGTATCATTGCTTAGTAAAAAAAGTATTTAGTTTTAATAGTTTCTATGTTATTATAATATAAATAGAATTAAAATCTTACATAATTAAATGAGGAGGGGTCAAAAAATGATATGTAAAGATAATATTGGGTTTAAAGAACTAAAAAGTTATATATCAACATTTGAGGACAAAAAAAGTGCTCTTATTATAGTTTTACACAAAGCCCAAGAAATTTTTGGATATATTCCAGCAGAAGTTCAAGAATTTATAGCAGAAGAATTAGAAATACCAGTAGCAAAAGTATATGGAGTAGTAAGTTTCTATAACTTCTTCTCTATGGAACCAAAAGGAAAATATCAAATATCTGTATGCACAGGGACAGCATGCTATGTTAGAGGAGCAGGAAAAGTTCTGGAAAATCTTGAAAAAGAACTCAACATAGGAGTGGGAGGAGTTACTAAAGATGGACTTTTTTCTCTTGATTGTTTAAGATGTGTAGGGGCATGTGGATTGGCTCCAGTAGTTATTGTTGGTAAAGAAGTTCATGGAAAAGTAAAACCAACTGATATAAAAAATTAATCGAAACTTATATGGAAAAGGAAAGACAAGAGAACGCTTAAATTTGGGTAAATACAAGTAATTATTCAGGAGGGACTAATGAACTACAGTAAGAAAATTTTAATATGTGGTGGAACAGGTTGCTTATCGTCTAAAAGTGATGAGATAAAGAAAAATTTAGAAAAATGTATAGCAGAATATGATATAAAAGACATAGAAGTAGTTCTTACAGGGTGTTTTGGATTTTGTGAAAAAGGACCAATAGTAAAAATAATACCTGAAAATACTTTCTATATAGAAGTAAAGCCAGAAGATGCAGAAGAAATAATTAAAGTTGATATAATAGAAGGAAAAAAGATAGAAAGATTACTTTATATAGATCCTAAAACTGAAGAACGTATTCATGATTCTAAAGATATGGAATTTTATCAGAAACAAGAAAGAAGAGCACTTAAAAATTGTGGAGTTATTGACCCTGAGAATATAGATGACTTCTTGAAAAATGATGGATACAAGGGAATAGAAAAAGTTTTGAAGACTATGAGTAACAGAGATGTTATAAAAGAGATATTCGCCTCTGGACTGAGAGGAAGAGGTGGAGGAGGATTTCTTACTGGTATTAAATGGGAGATTGCTTCTAATATAGAAGCTGAACAAAAATATATCGTGTGTAATGCTGATGAAGGGGATCCAGGAGCATTTATGGATAGATCTATACTGGAAGGAGATCCACATTCAGTAATAGAGGGAATGATGATAGCAGGATATGCTATTGGGGCTACAAAAGGTTTAGTATATATTAGAGCTGAATATCCATTAGCAATTCATAGATTATCAGTTGCTATAGAATCAGCAAGAAAAAAAGGATTTTTAGGAAAGAATATATTAGGAAGCGATTTTGAATTTGATATTGAATTAAAATTTGGAGCAGGAGCATTTGTATGTGGGGAAGAAACAGCTCTTATTCATTCAATGGAGGGAAGAAGAGGAGAACCTACTTCTAAGCCACCATATCCAGCAGAAAAAGGATTTTGGAATAAACCTACAGTAGTAAATAATGTTGAAACTTTGGTAAATGTACCAGGAATACTTTTGCATGGAAAAGAATGGTTTAGAGAAGTTGGAACTGAAAAATCTCCTGGAACAAAAGTATTCGCTTTGGCAGGAAAAATTAACAATGTGGGACTTGTTGAAGTTCCTATGGGAATAACTTTAAGAGAAATAATATTTGAAATAGGTGGAGGAATTAAAGATAATAAAAAATTTAAGGCAGTACAAACAGGAGGACCATCTGGAGGGTGTTTGACTGAAAAAGATCTTGATACTCCAATAGATTTTGATACTTTAAGTAAAAAAGGTTCTATCATGGGTTCTGGAGGAATGGTAGTAATGGACGAAGATGACTGTATGGTTGCCATTGCAAAATTTTTCCTAGAATTTACTCTTGATGAATCTTGTGGAAAATGTACACCTTGCAGAGTCGGAAATACAAGGCTTTATGAGATGCTTGATAAAATAACTCAAGGAAGAGGAACATTGGAAGATCTTCAGCTTTTACAAGAGTTATCAGAAGGGATAAAAGCAACTTCTCTATGTGGATTGGGACAAACATCTGCTAACCCAGTTCTTTCTACATTAGCACAATTTTATGATGAATATGTTGAGCATGTAGTAGATAAGAGATGTGCTGCAGGAGCATGTCAAAAACTTATTACATATTCTATTACAGATAAATGTATTGGTTGTACAGCTTGTGCGAGAGTATGTCCAATAGATGCTATTACAGGTACTGTAAAGCACAGACATGAAATAAATAATGAAATCTGTATAAAATGTGGAGCTTGTTATGAAACATGTAAATTTGGTGCAATTGTAAAATTATAATATTTCTGATGAGGTGAACTAATAAAATGAGAATGATAAGACTTAAGATAGATGGTAAAATAGTACTGGCACCAGAAGGAACAACTATACTTAATGCAGCATTAAAAGCTGGTATACATATTCCTCACTTGTGCTATATGCAAATGGACGAGATTGGATATAAAAATAATTGTGCATCATGTAGAGTTTGTGTAGTAGAGGTAAAAGGAATGAATAGACTTCTTCCTTCTTGTACAACTCCAATAGTTGAAGGAATGGAAGTTGTAACAAATTCTCTTCAAGTGATGCAGAAGAGAAGAATGGTGGTAGAACTTATGCTTTCGGATCACCCAAAAGATTGTTTGATATGTGGAAAAAATGGAGAATGTGAGCTTCAAAAACTTGCTATTTCTTTTGGATTAAGAGAAATGAGATTTGAAGGTAAAGAAGCAGCTCATGACAAACAACTTTCTATTTCTATAACTAGAGATATTACAAAATGTATTATGTGTAGAAGATGTGAAACTATGTGTGGGGATATTCAAACTTGTGGAATTCTTACAGGAATAGATAGAGGATTTAATGTTGTGGTTAATACTGCTTTTAATAGAAATCTTATTGAAACTGATTGTACTTTCTGTGGGCAATGCGTAGCTGTATGTCCAGTTGGAGCATTATATGAAACTGATAATAGTTTTAAATTATCTCGTGATCTTATAAATCCTAATAAGAAGGTTATAGTACAGGTAGCTCCAGCTGTAAGGGTAGCTATTGGAGAACTTTTTGGAATACCTGTTGGAACTGATTCAACTGGTAAAATGGTTACAGCTCTTAAAAAATTAGGATTTGATGGAGTATTTGATACAAATTTTGCAGCAGATATAACTATAATGGAAGAAGCTACAGAATTGAAACATAGATTAGATGATTATTTAGCTGGAAAGAAAGATGTAAAACTTCCATTATTTACTTCTTGTTGTCCATCATGGGTAAGATTTGCAGAACTTAATTTCCCAGAAATATTAGATAATCTTTCAACTACGAGATCACCACAACAAATATTTGGTTCTTTAGCTAAACATGTATGGGCTGAGAAGATGGGAATAGATAAAAAAGATCTTGTATGTGTATCTATAATGCCTTGTATTTCTAAAAAATATGAAGCATCTCGAGAAGAATTTACTGTTGAAAAGAATCCAGATGTAGATTATTCATTGACTACAAGAGAACTTGGAAGAATTTTAAAACAATATAATATAGACTTCAATTCGCTTCAAGAAAGTGAATTTGATTCACCTATGGGGAAATCTACAGGAGCTGCAGATATTTTTGGTAGAACTGGAGGAGTTATGGAAGCTGCTTCAAGAACATTGTATGAATGGGCTACAGGAACTAAATTAGAAGATGTAGATTTTGTTCCTATGAGAGGTTTTGAAGAATTAAGAGTAGCAGAAGTAAAAGTTGGAGATGAAACTCTTAGACTTGCTGTAGTCCATGGATTAGGAGCTGCCAGAAAAGTTGTGGAAAAAATAAAATCTGGAGAAGAAAGCTTCCATGCTGTAGAAGTAATGGCATGTAAAGGTGGATGTGTAGGTGGAGGAGGACAACCTTACCATCATGGAAACTTTGATATTGTTAAGACAAGAGCAGCAGCTATTCAAAATATAGATTATCATAAGGAAATAAGAACATCTCATAATAATAGATATGTTATAGATCTTTATAGAGAATCACTAGGAAAACCTTATGGAGTTATGACACATAAACTTTTCCATACTCATTATATAGATAGAAAGAATAAATAATAAATAGAGGGCTGTTATAAATTGTAGGGAATGTAGTGAGATAGTATATTTTTAATATTAGTTGAAAAGGATTGACTCCTGTATTGTGCAGGAGTTAATCCTTTTAATTTTGCCTTTATTCTCTTATCGTTGTAATGCTCTATATCTTTCTTTTATTTGTAGCAGCCTCTGTTCATTATTTTTATTATTAATTATATACATATAATCTTCAATAGTATCTATATCTTTAAATTCTTCTTCAGAAGAAAATTTAACAAGATTAATAATAGGAGTTTTTTTAATAACACTTTTTCCACCTATATCTCCTTCTAATTTTAGTAGTTCACCTTTTTTATCTTCTGGAAAAAATACAGGAGAAAATCTTTTTTCTTCAACTGTAGGGACAGTGATAAGATTAGTTTTTTGAAATTCATAGTATAGATTTAAAATAGTATTTTCAGACAATAATGGCTGATCTCCAGGAAAGAATACTATTCCTTCACCAGTAGAATTTTCTATTCCAAGTTTTATACTTTCACTTTGTCCTAAATCAGCAAAAGAATTATAACAATATTCAAAGTTATATTTAGAAGCAAGTTCTTTAATCCATTTTTCTCTTCCACAAATGATAACTTTATTGAAAGGAATGTGAAAAATTTTTTCTAAAGTTGATTCTAAAATAGTCCTTCCATTGTATGTGAGAGATAGTTTATTTTTTCCCATTCTTTTAGAAAATCCAGAAGCCATAATTACAGCATCTAATTTTTTTAAGGGAAATATATTTTTTTCATGAAGACTTCCCATAACTATTTTTGGTAAAAAATTATTTTCAGATAATTTGTATACTATTTTTAGAGTATTTTGAAATTTAGAAAGATAATTTTTACCATCAATTCCATTAAAAAAAGATATTTTTCTGAATTTATATTTGAATTTTTAAAATAGTCAGCAGATAAAATATATTTGGATAAAAAGTCAGAAGTTATTTTTTATTTATATTATCAGGAAACTTTTCTTTTAGAAGCTCAAATCTATGAATATTTTTTCACAGAGATGCAAATCAATTATATCCATATTGATTACTCCAATTATTTTTGTGGAAAATTTAGGGATACAAGGCTCATAATCATTCCATTCCTTTAATAATTTTTCCTTTGCTCCATCTCCCTCTATTAAAACAAAATCATAATTTTTTCTTATATTATTTATCTCTTCATAAGATAAAGAGTGAAGTTTTCCATCTTCTACTCTACTTCCAACCACAGTTATATTTTTATTTTTTCCAGTAAAGGTATTATTTCCAATAATCAGTGATTCATATTTTTCTTCAGAAGGGCAAAAGATTTTTGTAGTAGTAGTTATAAGTACTTTTCCAAATTTTGAAAGTTCTTCTGCAAGAAAATATAAAAGTGAAGTTTTACCTCCAGCTCCTGTTATGGTTATTACATCATTTTTTGTAATATTAAAATATTTAAAAATCATAACTTCCTCCAGTTTATTTAGCTTTATATAGTATTGTATATGAAATTTTTTTTTCAGTCTATAAAAATTTAAAAAAATGTATTGACATAAATTGAAAAAAGTTATAATATACTTCTAACAAATGAATCAACCATCAAGAGAAACTGAGGGACTGGCCCTGTGATGTTTCAGCAACCTGCCTATGGTGTGGTGCTAATTCCAGACAGATGGATAGACTAAGAAAATTAGTGTAATTTATCTCTATTACTTGATGGTAGTAGAGATTTTTTTTACTTAAATTTAGATATGGAGGAGCACAAGAAATGATCAAAATAGAAAAAATTAACAAAGTATACTCTAATGGCTTTCATGCAGTGAAAGATGTCAGCCTTGAAATAAAAAAAGGGGATATATTTGGAATAATAGGTTTGAGTGGAGCTGGGAAGTCATCTCTCATAAGACTTTTAAACAGATTAGAAGAACCTACAAGTGGAAGTATAATAATTGATGGGGTAGATATAACAAAGCTTTCAAAGAAAGAACTTTTAGAAAGAAGAAAGAAAATAGGAATGATATTTCAGCATTTCAATCTTTTAGCTTCAAGAACAGTAGGAGAAAATGTAGCATTTGCATTGGAGATAGCAGGCTGGGGTAAAGATAAAATAAAGGATAGAGTAAAGGAACTGCTAGATGTAGTAGAGCTTTCAGATAAGATAAACTCATACCCAAGTCAATTAAGTGGGGGGCAAAAGCAGAGAGTGGCAATAGCTAGAGCACTGGCAAATAATCCAGATATACTTTTATCAGATGAAGCAACTTCAGCTCTTGATCCTAAAACTACAAATTCAATATTGGAACTTATAAAAATATTCAGCAGAAATTTGGTCTTACAGTAGTTATGATAACTCATCAAATGGAAGTTATCAGAGATATTTGTAACAGAGTGGCAGTCATGTCAGATGGAGAGATAGTTGAAACAGGAGGAGTACATCATATTTTCTCTAATCCGAAAGCTGAAATAACAAAAGAACTTATTTCTTATCTTCCAAGTACAGAGGAAAGAGGAGTGGAGATAATGAAAACTAAGGGGAAATACATAGTAAAACTTAAATTTTTAGGAACTATAGCAGAAGAACCAATAATTTCACAAGCATTAAGAAAATTTGATATAGATTTTAGTATAATTGGAGGATCAATAGACCATTTATCTACAATGAAAGTAGGACACCTATTTATTGAATTATCAGGAGAGATAAAACAACAGCAGGAAGCAATAGAATGGTTTAATGAATCAGGAGTTATGGTAGAGGTGATTTATAATGGTATTTAGTATGATTTTAGACTCAACATTAGAAACATTGTATATGGTATTTTTTTCAACTTTATTTTCATTGATAATGGGATTTCCAATAGGGATATTATTGGTAATAACTAAAGAGGGAAATATTTTGGAAAAACCAAGATTAAATAAAATTCTTGAAATGATAATTAATACTTTAAGATCATTTCCCTTCATTATTTTAATGATTTGTCTGTTTCCACTTTCAAGAATAATAGTAGGGACAACAATAGGAAGTACAGCAGCAATAGTTCCTTTATCAATATCAGCAGCACCATTTGTTGCAAGAATGATAGAAGGAGCATTGAATGAAGTTGACAGAGGACTTATAGAGGCTAGTTCAAGTATGGGAGCAAGCAATTCTACAATAATATTGAAGGTAATGATTCCTGAAACTATGCCTCATATCATACATGGAATAACAGTTACAGTAATAAGCTTGATAGGATTTTCAGCAATGGCAGGAACTATCGGTGCAGGTGGACTTGGAGATCTTGCAATAAGATTTGGATATCAGAGATTTAAAACAGATATAATGATATATTCAGTAATCGTTATAATTCTTCTAGTACAAGTATTACAGTCATTTGGTAATTATCTTGTATATAGAGCTAAGAGAAATCGATAAATAAAATTAAATTATAAAAGGAGTGAATACTTATGAAAAAATCATTGAAAACATTATTAGTAGCAGCATTTGTATTAGTGGGAACAACAATATTTGCAGGGGAATTAAAAGTTGGAGCTACACCTGTACCTCATGCAGAACTTTTAAATCTTGTAAAAGATGATTTGAAAGCTGAGGGAGTAGAACTTAAAATCATTGAATTTACAGACTATGTAACTCCTAACTTAGCACTTGCAGAGGGAGAAATAGATGCTAACTTTTTTCAGCATTATCCTTATTTAGAAAAATTTATAACTGAAAGAGGATTAAAACTTGCTTCAGCAGCAAAGATTCATGTTGAACCTCTTGGAGTTTTTTCTAAAAAATATGAGTCAATAGAAGCGTTACCAGATAAAGCAACAATAGCTATACCAAGTGATCCCTCAAATGGAGGAAGAGCACTTATCCTTTTACACAATAATGGAATTATTACTTTAAATGATTCTTCAAATCTGTATGTTACAGAATTTGATATAGTTAAAAATCCTAAAAAATTAAAATTTAAGCCAATTGAAGCAGCACAGCTTCCAAGAGTTCTTCCTGATGTAGATGCAGCTGTAATTAATGGAAACTATGCTTTAGAAGCTGGATTTTCTCCAGTTGATGATTCTCTTTTGTTAGAAGGAAAAGAATCTCCTTATGCTAACATTATAGCTGTAAGAGCTGGAGATGAAAATAAAGAAGATATAGTGAAACTTATAAAAGCACTTCAAAGTGAAAAAGTCAGCACTTATATTTTAAATAACTATAAAGGTGGAGTAGTACCTACATTCTAATAAAATACATAATTGATAAGGGGAGCTGAGAGATGAAAAAAATATTTATACTTTTTATATTATTGACAACATTGTGTTTTGGAAAAACTTTAAAAATAGGAACCACTTCTTATCCAGGGGCAGAAATTATGGAGCTCATAAAAGATGATTTAAAAGCTGAAGGAATAGAACTTCAAATAGTTGAGATGAATGATTATGTGACACCAAATATAGCACTTGCAGAAGGAGATATTGATTTGAATTCTTTTCAACATCTTCCATATTTAGAGCAATTTAAAAAAGACAGAAATCTTGATCTTGTTTCAGCAGGAGTGACATATATAGCACCTTTAGGGCTGTATTCTAAAAAATATAAATCAGTGGAAGAACTTCCAGATAAAGCTACAATAGCTATACCAAATGACCCTACAAACAGTGGGAGAGCTCTTTTACTTTTTCATAGAATAGGATTAATAAAACTTAAAGACCCTACAGATCTTCATGCTACTGCATTTGATATTGTAGAAAATCCAAAGAAAATAAAATTTAGACAATTAGAAGCAGCACAGCTTCCAAGAGTGATAGATGATGTAGATGCAGCTATTATTAATGGGGGATATGCACTTAATGCAGGATTTTACCCTACTAAAGATAGTATTCTTCTTGAGGATAAAGATTCTCCATATATAAATATTATAGCTGTAAGAGCAGGGGATGAAAACAGAGAAGATATAAAAACTTTTGTAAAATGTTTCCAAAGTGAAAAAGTAAGAAACTATATTAATGAAACTTTTAAAGGTGGATTTGTGCCTGTGTTTTAATAAAAAATATAAATACCTTTCTGAATGAGAAAAAATTTTTCATATCAGAAAGGTATTTTTTATTTCTTAAAAATATATAAAAAACTAAATTTAAGCTAAAAGAATAAATAAAATTTTCAAAAAATGAAAATTTTAATTTTAAAAATTTTATTATGCTATACTTTGCTTATAATGAAGGGACTATATTAAAAAAGGAGAGAAAAAATGAAAAAAAATACAGTTGTAATAGCAGGAGCTGGAAGTACTCATACTCCAGGGATAATTCAAAGTTTAATTCAAAAGAAAGACGTACTTCCTTTAAAAAAATTAATTTTATTTGATATAGATGAAGGCAGATTAAATAGAGTAAAAGCTATAATGACTCAATTTATAAAGGATAATTATGATAAAGAATTAGAAGTTATAGCTACATTAGACTATGCTGAGGCTTTTACAGGAGTAGATTTTGTTTTTGCTCAAATAAGACAAGGTGGACTAGAAATGAGAAGGTATGATGAAAAAATACCTTTAAAATATGGAGTTATAGGTCAGGAAACTTGTGGACCTGGGGGATCAATTTCCTATGGAATAAGATCAATTCCTGGAGTTATAAAAATAATAGAAGAGGCTAAAAAATATTCACCTGACTGCTGGATACTTAATTATTCAAACCCAGCTGCTGTAGTAGCAGAAGCAACAAGAAGAAAATTTAATAATGAAAGAATATTAAATATATGTGATATGCCAGTAGCAATACTTCTTTCTTACAGTAAAATGTTAGGATTGAGTGATTGGACAGAATTGGATCCAGAATATTTTGGACTAAATCATTTTGGGTGGTTTACAGCATTGTATGATCAAACAGGAAAAGATAGATTGCCAGAATTGAGAGAAAAAATAATAGCAACAGGAATGGAAGCTTGTAGTGATAGACATCACAAAGATAAAGATTGGCAAAAAACTTGGAAACAATATGCCGAAATTGTAAAAGATTATCCAGAATATCTTCCTAATAGTTATTTACAATATTATTTATATTCATCAGATGTAGTAAAAAAAATGGACTTGACTCACACTAGAGCAGACATGGTAATAGAAGGAAGAGAAAAAGAGCTAGAAGAGGAATATAATAAATTTTTAGTAGATCCTAATAATTATAAAAGTCCTATACAAGAATTTACTGTATTTGGAGATTTTATAGTAGATGCAGCAGCCTCAATAGCATATAATAAAGGATACAGATATTTAGTTATTGTAGAAAATAATGGAGCTATTCCAAATCTTCCAGCAGATGCAATGGTAGAAGTTCCGGCATATTTAAGAAGCTGGGGTCCTGAACCAGTAGCTAGAAGACCTATTTCATCATTTTATAAAGGATTGATAGAAAATCAATTATCATCAGAAAAGTTAGCCGTAGATGCTTATTTTGAAAATTCCTATGATAAAGCTCTTCAAGCTATAGCGATAAATAAGACAGTTTCATCAACTTCAATAGCAAAAGCTATTTTAGATGATTTAATAGAAGCGAATGGAGAATATTGGCCAAAATTAGAAAAAAAATCTTATTAAAAATATTTGGGGAGGAATAATGGATAAAAATAGAGTATTTAGTGAGTTTCAAAAATTGGGAAAAGTATTGATGGCTCCAGTTCTTATATTACCCATTGCAGGGATATTAGTTGGAGTTGGGAGTGGATTTACTAACCCAAGAATAACAGATATATTTCCGTTTTTAAAATATCTTGGATTACTGTTTAATATTTTAAAAGATGCAGGAAATGTTGTAAATAACAATATTCCAGTAATATTTGCAATATGTATATCATATGGATTTGTAAAAAGTGAGAAGGCAACAGCAGCATTAAGTGGATTTTTAGGTTATATGACTATGAATACTATTTTAGGAAGTTTTTTAATATATACTCACAAACTTAATCCTGCAAGTCTTTTAATAGGGCAGAAACAAGTGCTTGGAGTATTAACTTTAGATACAGGAGTTTTTGGAGGTATATTAGTAGGTTTTTTAGTAGCAGCTATACACAATAGATTTTATAAGATACAGCTTCCACCAATTTTATCAATTTTTAATGGGACAAGGTCTATACCAGCATTGACAATAATTTTTTCAAGTATTCTTGGAATAATATTAGCTTTTATTTTTCCACCTATTCAAGGGTTGTTAATAAAGTCATCAGAGATTATCAATTCAACAGGAGCAGTGGGAGCTTTTCTTTATGGACTTTCAGAAAGATTATTACTTCCATTTGGGCTTCACCATTTTATTTATCTTCCTTTCTTTTTTACTCAGTTGGGTGGACTTGTAGAAATTGATGGAAGAATGGTGGAAGGGGCAGTAAATATATATAATGCAATGTTAAGTTCACCAACAGCAGATTTTGATGTAAATATAACAAGATTTGTAATGAATGGAAAAGTTCTTTTTGCAATGTTTGGGCTGCCAGGAGCAGCATTGGCTATATACAAAACAGCATTGCCTAAAAATAAAAAGAAAGTAGCAGCTTTAATGATGGCAGCTGTTCTTCCTTGTGCGTTGATGGGAATTACTGAACCACTGGAATTTTCATTTTTATTTATTTCACCTATATTATTTTTCTTACATGCACTTTTAGCAGGATTGGCTTATGTTATAACATATATATTACAGATAAATATTCCAGGACCATCAAGTTTTGGAGGACCATTTCTTTCTTTTGTTTTTAATGGAATTTTAAACTCAAATAAAGGTTCTCACTGGTATAACTTACTTTTTGTAGGACCTGTATATTTTATAATTTACTATTATATGTTTAAATTGTATATTGAAAGAAGAAATCTTAAAACTCCAGGGAGAGAAGAAGAGGAATATAAAGATACAGAAATAGTATCGACTAAAACTATTTCTAATGATATACTTGAAAAGATAGTAGAAAATGTTGGTGGAAATTCTAATATTTTAAAAGTTGATGCTTGTTTTACAAGATTAAGACTTACATTAAAAGATAATTCTAAAATAATAGACCAAAAAATATTTGAAAAACAACTAGGAGCAAGTGGAGCTATAATTGTTGACAATGGAATTCAGATAATATATGGTAATAAGGCTAATTTGTTTAAAATAGAACTTAGAGAATTTTTAAAACATGAATAAATAAACTACAGAGGTGTATTGAGATGTATTCATTTTTTTCAAATCTAAAAAAATGTAGGGATAATAGTGATTTGTATCCCAGTATAGAAGTTGTAATTGCTAGTTATATATTAGAAAATCATGACTTTATCCCAGAGATGTCAATAAAAGAGTTTGCTAAAAAATGTAATACTTCAATATCTACTATATCAAGATTTTGTCAGAGAATAAATGACAGTGATTTTAAAACATTAAAGGAAGAATGTAGAATATACAATAGTTTTCTTAAAGAAAAAGAAGTTCATAGAAAAAATGAAAAGAAGAATTATTTCATAGATCTTAATAAATCATTATTAGAAACTGAAAAACTAAATAATGAAATAATATATAATCAAGCAATAAATTTAATTAAGAAATCTAAAAAAATATATTTTTTTGGAACTTCATTTTCAAATATATTGGCTCAAAATGCTAGCGAAAAGTTTATGAGATTAGGGAAAAATACTATATGTCCACTTGCAGCTTCTTCACAAAATATAGAGGTTAAAAAAATAGAAGAAAATGATTTGGCATTTATAATAAGTTTTTCAAATAATAATTTTCAAATGAATAGAATAAAAAAATATTTAAGAGAGAAAAAAATAAATACTATATTTATAACATCTAAAAAAGATTCTAAAAATACAAAGGAGATATTTTTAATGGTATCTTCAAAAATATACAAGGAATTTGAATCTCCTTTGATACAAGAGATAGCAATAAACTATATAATAAATAACCTTTATTTGAAATATGTAGAAAATTTAGATAAAAAATAAATAAATTCTAAAAAATTATGATATACTATATGGAAATAATTTGGTCTTTTTATATTTTTAATTTTTTAGGAGGGGAAATGAAGAAAACAGTATTACTTGTAGTAGATGTTCAGACAGCTCTGATTTTGTATGGTATGCATGATGCTGAAAAAGTAACCGACAACATCAATTCTCTTATAAAAATATGCAGAACAAAAGGGATAGAAGTCATATTTGTAAGACATAACAGTGGGAAAGGCAGTGAACTTGAATATGGAACTTCTGGGTGGGAAATATACAGTAAACTTCAACCTGCTGAAAATGAAAAAATATTTGAAAAAATCTATAACAGTGCTTTAAGAAAAACAGGATTGAAAGAATATCTTGAAAGTAAGAATATTGAAAGAATTATATTGACTGGAATGCAGACAGAATATTGCATAGATGCTACTTGTAAAGCAGCTTTTGAATATGGATATGAGCTGATTATTCCCAAAGATACAGTAACTACTTGTGATAATGGAAAGTTTAGTGCTATGGATTTGAATGATTTTTATATGAATAATATTTGGAAAAATCGTTTTGCACAAGTAATAGATATTGAGAATATAGAATTTTAATTAAAAATAGGTGACTAAAAATTATGTTAGTTTTAAGTCACCTATTTAATTTTCTAGTCTTTTTTCCAACGTTTTAGATGTGGGAAAAATTCTTTCATCATCTGTCTTGCTTTTTCTTCAGTAATTTCAGGGTGTGCTTCAGCCATATGAGGAACACAAAATTCAATCATTTCATTCATAGTGACATCATCTTTGAATTTTCCATTTTCAAAACAATAGATGCAGTAATCACTATTTTTTTTACCATCTGCATTAGTTCCATAAAGTTCATCAGTATTTCCCATAGGCATTCCACAGCTTTGGCAATATTTTTCATTCATTTTAATCCCTCCTGTATATTTTAGATATTTCATTGTAATATTTAAAGCTTGACAGCAGTATGTCAGAATATTTTTTATAAATTATTTTAATTTTTTCTATATTCATTAAGAAGAGCAAAATATTCTCTTAACATATAATTGGGAAAGACTATTGCTGGAGTTTCTGCATAAACAGTTTTTAAAGGGAAATTTAATTTTTCAGATATTATTTTTACTCTGTACATATGAAAGCTATTGGACATAACAGCTATATCTCCAGTTATCCCTTTTTGTTTGATTATTTCATCAGAGAACTTTAGATTTTCATAAGTAGATGTAGACTTATCTTCTTTAATTATATTTTTGATAGGAATATCTCTTTTAGAAAGATATATCTCCATAGCTTCTGCTTCAGATATCAATTCATCTTTTCCTTGGCCTCCAGAAACGATAAATATTGTGTTAGGATTCTCTTTATAATATTCTACAGCTTTATCTAACCTATATTTTAATACTTCTGATGGAACATCTCCTTTTAGTCCAGCCCCAAGAACAATTAGGCATTTTACTTTTGGGTCTTTATTTCTATTGACTAGTATATCTTTTAAAATTATTACTTCAACAAAAATAAAGGTAAGAATAAAAAATAGTATCCAAGTTTACAGATTTTTTTTAAGAATTTAAAAAATCTATTTTTTTCAGCTCTAGTAGCTATATTTTTATATATTATTAAAGAAGTATATAGTAAAAAAAGAAATCTAAATCCAAAAGATGATTTGACTATAATGCTACACAGAAAAAGAAAAGTAAGTATAAAGAAATCTATTTTTTTCATTTTGTACCCCTTTATATTTTTGATATATTTTATCATGAAAATACAAAATAAAACAAGAGGAATCCCTTGAAAGTTCTGAACTTTCAGAGATTCCTCAGAATTATAGAAGTATATTTTTATAGTCTGAATAATAAATCATAGTAAGTAGGTATAGGCCAAACAGATTTTTCCACCAATAATTCAAGTGCATCTACAATAGTTCTCATACGAGTAAGAACAGGTATAAGTTCATTATTATAATAACATGCTCTTTCATATTCATCTGGAATAGCAACTGCTGTTTTTAATCCTTCGTTTAATTCAGTGATAGTATCTTTAAGTTGATTTTTATATCCTATTACTTTAATTAAATGTTCCTTATCATATTGAATGAATTGTTCTTCACCCAGAGCTTCTCTTACACTATTTATCATTTGAGAAATATTAGTTATATATCTTGAAATACATGGATATATTTCGTTTCTTGCCATTCTTATAGCAGTAGAGATTTCTATATTTGTTTGTTTGTTATATCTTTCACTATAGACTTTGAATCTTGAATAAAGTTCATTTCTAGATAAGACTTTATTTCTTTCAAAAAGATTAATAGTTTCTTCTCTTATAAATACAGGAATTCCTTCTATAGTATTTTTTAAGTTTGAAAGTCCAAGTTCTTTTGCTTGCTCAATCCAACTATTTTCATATCCATTTCCATTGAATATGATTCTTTTATGTTTAGGATATCTATCTTTAATAAGTTTTATTATATATTTGTTTATATGCTTTGTAGGATCAGTTTTTTCAAGGTAATCTGCATATTCTTTTAAAATGTCAGCGACAATAGTATTAATCATAAATACTGGTGTAGAAGCAGATGCACTTGATCCAGGCATTCTAAATTCAAATTTATTTCCTGTGAATGCAAATGGAGAAGTTCTATTTCTATCAGAAAGATCTTTTGCGATTTTAGGAATATGAACTCCTATATCAAGAGTACCTCCATCAGCAGATTCATTAAATTCGCTATTTCCTATATTTTCTAAAAGTTCTTGTAATTGTTCACCAAGGAATATTGAAATTACAGCTGGAGGAGCTTCATGACCTCCAAGTCTGTGATCATTTCCAGGAGTGGCAGTACATGCTCTTAGGATATCTGCATATCTATCTATACCTTCAACTACAGCCATTATATAAAGAAGGAATTGTAAATTATCTTTTGATAAATTATCAGGATTGAAAAGATTTATTCCTGTATCAGTTGCAAGCGACCAGTTGCAATGCTTTCCAGATCCATTTACTCCTTGGAAAGGTTTCTCGTGAAGAAGAGCAGCAAGATGATGTCTATTTGCCACTTTTTTGATAATATCCATAGTGATGTGATTTTGGTCTACAGCTACATTGGCAGAAGTAAACATAAGAGCAAGTTCAAATTGGTTAGGAGCAACTTCATTATGTTTAGTTTTTGCCATAACCCCAACTTTCCAAAGTTCAGCATCAAGTTCGGCCATGAAGCATTCTACTCTTTCTTTAATTGTTCCATAATAGTGATCGTTCATTTCTTGACCTTTTGGAGGTAGATTACCAAAAAGAGTTCTTCCAGCAAGGGCAAGATCAAGACGTTTATCCCAGAATTCTTTTTCAACTAGAAAATATTCTTGTTCAGCACCTAATGTTACATCAATGTGTTTAGTTTTATCATCTCCAAGAAGTCTTTGAATTCTTAAAGCTTGTGCTTCAACGGATTTTATAGATTTTAAAAGAGGTACTTTTTTATCAAGAGCTTCTCCATTGTATCCAACAAAAGCAGTAGGAATATATAATGATTTAGATATACCCTCTCCTTTTAGAAACATTGGAGAACTAGTATCCCAAGCAGTATATCCACGTGCTTCAAAAGTAGATCTAAGTCCACCATTTGGGAATGAAGAAGTATCAGCTTCTCCTTTTATAAGATCTTTTCCAGAAAATTGAGACATGATAGACCCATCAGAAGTGATAGAGATGAATGATTCGTGCTTTTCAGCAGTTAACTCAGTAAGTGGTTGAAACCAGTGTGTGAAGTGAGTGGCACCTTTCTCAGTGGCCCAGCTTTTTACGGCGCTGGCAATGATATCTGCTACTTCTAAAGACATTTCTGCCTCTCCAAGTTGAACAGACTTAAATTTCTTGAATATTGAGCTAGGAACTCTGCTCTTTAATTCAAGCTCGGAAAAATAATGGATACCAAATACTTCTAGCATAGTGTTCATTTTTGTAACGCCTCCCCTTTAAAAAAAAGATAAAAATATTTTCTATAAATATGTGTTTACTACACAATTATATATGTTGTATATATAGAATCAAATTTATATGGAGTATAGAATTTATTGTATTAATTTTTATTTTATGATTGTAGCACAAGTGAACATGATAATCAATAAAATTTTTAAAAAAATTTTTTTAAAAAAGTAAATAAATTGAAAAATGAATTAAAATGAGATATAATTTAATATAGTCCACTAGAAATATAACAAGGGGTGGTATAAAGTGGAGATTTTGAAGGGAACTTTTGCTTTTGAAGGGATTGTAATAGGAAGAGTATTTTTAGACAGAAAAGAATTGACTAACAATGGAATAACTACACTTTTAGATGAAAGAGAAGTAGAGAGTGAAATCGAAAGATTCAGAGATGGACTGGAAATGTCAAAAGAATCTTTAGAACGTTTAAAAACAAGTCTTGCTGGAAAAATAGGAGAAAAAGACCTAGAAATAATAACAGCACATCTTATGGTTCTTGATGACCCTGTATATATTTCTGATATTGAAAAATATATACAAAAAAACAGAACAAAAGCTGAAGACTCTGTTAAAATAGTTACAGATAAATATATTTCTTTGTTTAATAAATTAGAAAATCCTATATATAGACAAAAAGTATTAGATATAAAAGATGTAGAAAAACGAATAATTAGAAATTTAAACTCAAGAAAAAATGAATGGGTTGATTTAAATGGAAAGATACTCATAACAGAGGAAATATTCCCAACTGAATTATTAAATATATATCATGAAAATATAAAGTTAAAAGGGATTATCATGGAATATGGTGGGGAAACTTCTCATCTTGCAATTTTAGCAAAAGCTTTGGAAATACCTACTTTAATGGGAATAAAAAATATTTTTAGTTATGATTGGAAAAAAGATGTAATTTTAGATACTACTGAACAGAATTCTTGTGTTATAATAGAACCAGATGAAAAAACTTTAGAAGAATATAAGAGTAAAATAGAAAAGTTTAATCATAAAAAAGAAGAGATGGAAAAAACTGCTTTTTTGCCTGCTGTAACATTAGATGGAATAGAAGTTTCGTTGAATTTAAATATCAGTGGAAAAACTACAAAAGAAGAAATAGAAGCTGTTTCTCCAGATGGAATAGGATTGTTAAGAACAGAGCTTCTTTATATGAAAAGCAATAGTTTTCCAGATGAAGAAGAACAACTTGCTTCATATAATGAAATAATTAAGAATTTTGATGAAAAAAGTTCTATAATTATAAGAACACTGGATATAGGAGCAGATAAACAGCTTCCATATTTTCAAATGAAAAATGAGATGAATTCATTTTTAGGTTTAAGAGGTATAAGGTTTTCTTTAAGTGAAAAAAATATATTTAAGATACAATTGAGGGCAATACTTAGAGCAGCCTATAATAGAAACGTAAAGTTGATGTACCCAATGATTACCAATATAAGTGAAATAAGAGAAGCAAATATACTTTTGGAAGAAGTAAAAAAAGAATTAAAGCAGGAAGGTAAAAATTTTAAAGAAGATATAGAAGTAGGAATAATGATTGAGGTACCTTCAGCAGTGCTGATGGCAGATATTTTTGCTCAAGAAGTAGATTTTTTTAGTATTGGAACAAATGATTTAACACAATATATATTAGCTGCTGATCGTTTATCAGAAACAGTTTCAGATATGTATGATAGTTATAACCCAGCTGTATTAAGAGCTGTTTTTCAAATAAAAGAAGCTGCAGATAAGTATGGAAAATCTGTATCAATCTGTGGAGAAATGGCAGGGCAGCAAAAAGCTATAGTAGCGTTTTTAAGTATGGGGATTACAAATCTGAGTATGGTAAGTGGGTCAATACTTGCAGCTAGAGCATTGATAAGGAATCTTGATTATACTTCACTAAAACCTCTTAGAACAAAAATTCTTCAATGCCGAGATTCAAATGAAGTAAAGGAAATTTTAAAAAATTATATATAGAACAAGATAAGGAAAGTGATATTTTTATGAAAAGCAGAAAGGTTCAAATAAAAAATAAAGCAGGACTCCATGCAAGACCTTCATCGTTATTCGTTCAATTGGTTACAGGGTATGACTCTGATATAATAGTCAAGTGTGATGATGAAGAAATAAATGGAAAAAGTATAATGGGACTTATGCTTTTAGCAGCTGAGCAAGGAAGAACATTAGAATTAATTGCTGATGGTCCAGACGAAGATGAAATGTTAGATGCATTAGTAGATTTGATAGAAGTTAAAAAATTCAATGAGGAATAGACATGGAGATAATAAGAGCTAAACATATGGGATTCTGCTTTGGAGTATCAGGAGCTATTGAAACATGTTATAATGTATTAAAAGAAACTGAAAATTTAGGAAAGAAAATATATATACTTGGAATGCTTGTTCACAACGAATTTGTGGTAAAAAAGCTTGAAAAAGAAGGTTTTGAAACAATAGAAGAAGAGGACATTTTAAAAAAAAGAGATAAGTTGAAAAGTGGGGACATAGTTATAATAAGAGCCCATGGGACATCAGAAAAAGTATATAATATGTTGAAAGAAAAAAATATAAAAATATATGATGCAACTTGCATTTTTGTAACTCAAATAAGAAAAACTCTTATAGAAATGGAAGCCAAGGGATATGATATTTTATTTGTAGGAGATAAAGAACACCCAGAGGTGAAAGGAATAATATCTTTTGGAAAAAACATTCAAGTTTTTAAAAATCTTGAAGAGATTTTAAAGGCAGAAATAAAGAAGGATAAAAAATATTGTCTTTTAACACAGACAACTTTAAATAAAAAAATTTTAGAAAAAATAAAAAGTTTCTTGGAAAATCACTATTCAAATGTTAAGATATCAGATAAGGTGTGTGGAGCAACACAAGTACGACAGCAAGCAGTAGAGGAATTATCAAAAAATGTAGATATGTTATTAGTCGTTGGAGGTAAAAATAGCTCTAATACTAAGAAACTTTATGATATATCAAAATCAATAAATGAATCCACTTACTTAGTCCAAGATGAAAGCGAGATAAAAAAAGAGTGGTTCAGAGGCTGTGAAAAAATAGGTATCACAGCTGGAGCATCAACACCAGAAGAAATAGTAATTAATATAGAAAATAAAATAAGGGGGATCTTTAATGTCTAATAACGAATATTATGAAGAATTTGAAGCTCTGTTGAATGAATATTTACCAACAGAGGAAAAATCAAAAGTAAGGGTAACAGGAGTATTATCTCAAGTGGATAGAAACTTTGCTTACTTAGATGTACCAGGGCAACCAACAAGTGTAAGAGTGAGAAGTGAAGAGTTAACAAACTATAATATAGGAGATGAAGTAGAAGTACTTCTTATCGGAGAAACTGATGAGGGAGAATTCATAATCGGTTCTAGAAAAAGAATAGATATGGAAGATAACTGGAAAAAATTAGAAGAAGCTTTTGAAAATAAAGAAACAGTAACTGGAAAAATAGTAAAAAGAGTAAAAGGTGGGTATATGGTGGAAGCTATGTTCCATCAAGGATTCCTTCCTAATTCTTTATCTGAAATTTCTATGAAAGATGGAGATAAAGTAGTTGGAGAAGATATTACAGTAATGATTAAGGATATCAAACCTGATAAAGATAAAAAAGGTAAAAAAATAACTTTCTCTAAAAAAGATATCACTCTTCAAAAAGAAGAAAAAGAATTTGCTGAATTAAAAGTAGGAGATGTAGTAGAAGCTGAAGTTGCAGATGTATTAGATTTTGGACTTTCTTTAAGATTACAGCACCTAAGAGGATTTGTTCATATTTCTGAAGTATCTTGGAAAAAATTAGATAAACTTAGCGAGAAATATAAAAAAGGAGATAAAGTAGAGGCTAAAATAATCTCTTTAGAACCTGAAAAGAAAAATGTTAAGTTATCTATAAAAGTTCTTACAAGAAATCCTTGGGAAGTAGCAGCTGAACAATATGCAGTAGATTCTATAGTAGAAGGAAAAGTAACTAAAATACTTCCATATGGAGTATTTGTAGAAATAGCTGATGGAGTAGAAGGACTTGTACATATGTCTGATTTCACATGGAATAAAAAAAGAGTAAGCTTGAATGAATTTGTTCAATTAGGAGATACTGTAAAAGTTAAAATAATTGAATTCCAACCAGCTGAGAGAAAACTAAAACTTGGAATAAAACAATTAAGTGCAAATCCTTGGGATAGTGCAGCTGAAAGATATGCAGTTGGAACTGAATTAAAAGGAAAAGTTCTTGAAGTAAAACCTTTTGGAATTTTTGCTGAAGTAGAACCAGGAGTAGATGTATTTATTCATCAATCTGATTTTAATTGGCAGGGAGAAGAAAATAAAAAATTCGCAGCTGGAGATATAGTAGAGTTTAAAGTTATTGAACTTAATACTGAAGATAATAAAATCAAAGGAAGTATCAAAGCTTTAAGAAAAAGTCCTTGGGAAGTAGCTCTTGAAACTTATAAAGTAGGAGAAACTGTAGAAAAAGAAATAAAAAATATTATGGACTTTGGATTATTTATCAACTTAAGTAAGGGAATAGATGGATTTATTCCAGCTCAAATGGCTTCTAAAGACTTTGTAAAAAATCTTAAAGATAAATTTACAGTAGGGCAAGTAGTAAAAGCTCAAATAGTTGAGATAGATAAAGAAAAACAAAGAATTAAATTATCTATTAAAAAAATAGAAATTGAAGAGGAAAGAAGAGAAAATCAAGAACTTCTTTCTAAATATGGAACTTCAGGAGAAGAGAACTAAAATATAAAAAGTGTGATGGAGGCAGTTTGAGGAATCAAATTGTCTCTATTTTATTTTAAGCTAAACTTTAAATAAAAGCTGATAAAAGGGAATGCTGATATTGACAATTTTCCATATTCATCATAAAATATTATTAATGTGTTGTAAAAAAATGTAAAAAAATAGAAATATATTTAGGAGATGACACAAAAGCAAAAATTTTATTTTTAAATTTTTTGAGGCATCTTCTTTTTATTTCTGAACACAAGGTAGAAAAAAATAATGTTGATTGTAATGTTTATGGTTATAATAATTGAAAAAATACAATATTTATGATAAAATAGTTTACTAGAGAAGTAATGAAATTTTAATGAAATTTGAAGGTGAAATATAATGACAGAATTAAATACGATGTTGATAAAGTTAGCTCTTATAGTAGGAATAGGAGCAATGATTGGGTGGATAACAAATTATGTAGCTATCAAAATGCTTTTTAGACCTTATAAGGAAATAAATTTTGGGTTATTTAAAATACAAGGACTTATTCCTAAAAGGAAACATGAAATAGCTATAAGTATAGCAGATACTGTACAAAAAGAGCTCATATCTTTAAAAGATGTAACAAGCACTTTAGATGGAGAAGAATTAGAAGCAAGAATGGGAAATATGATAGATAAAATTCTTGATGAAAAGTTAGAAGGTGAATTAACTAAGAAGTTTCCTATGCTGGCAATGTTTATGAGTGAAGATATGCTAAAAAAAATTAAAAATATGATAAAAACTTCAATCCTTGAAAATAAAGATACTATCATAGAAATGTTTTCTAATTATTTAGAAGAAAAAGTAAGCTTTAGGGATATAATTATAACTAATGTAGATGGATTTTCCCTTGAGAAATTAGAAGATATAACATATTCACTTGCTAAGAAAGAATTAAAACATATAGAAGTGGTAGGAGCCATATTAGGAGGAATAATAGGGTTTTTTCAATTTGGAGTAAGTTTGTTTATGTAAGGAGAGGAAAGTGGATAGAGTAGTTACAACTTCAGAAATGGAGAATGATATAGAAATTCAAAAAACTCTCAGACCGAGATGTTTTAAAGATTATATAGGGCAAGTTTCTTTAAAAGAAAAAATGTCAATCTCAATAGAAGCTGCAAAAAAAAGAGGTGGCTCTATTGATCATATTCTTTTATATGGACCTCCAGGTTTAGGAAAAACTACTCTTGCAGGGGTTATAGCTACCGAAATGGGAGCTAATTTAAAAATAACTTCTGGACCTGTATTGGAAAGAGCTGGGGATCTTGCAGCTATACTGACTTCATTAGAGGAAAATGATATACTTTTTATAGATGAGATACATAGATTGAATAATACAGTGGAGGAAATATTATATCCTGCCATGGAAGATAAAGAACTGGATATAATTATAGGAAAAGGTCCTTCAGCACGATCTATAAGAATAGAACTTCCAAGTTTTACTTTAATAGGAGCAACAACGAGAGCAGGACTTTTAAGTTCCCCATTAAGAGATAGATTCGGTGTAACTCATAGAATGGAATATTATAGCGAAGAGGAAATAACTGATATTATCCTCAGAGGTGGGAATATACTGGGAGTAAAAATCGAAATAGATGGAGCTAAAGAACTTGCAAGCAGGAGCAGAGGAACTCCAAGAATAGCAAATCGTCTTTTAAAAAGAGTAAGAGATTTTTGTGAAATAAGAGGAAATGGAGTAATAGACAGAGAAATCTCTTTAAAAGCATTGGAAATACTTGGAATAGATTCTGCTGGTCTAGATGATTTAGATAGAGATATAGTAAATGCTATCATAGATAACTATGGTGGAGGACCTGTTGGTATAGATACTCTTTCTCTTATGTTGGGAGAAGATAAAAGAACTCTGGAAGAGGTTTATGAACCTTATCTGGTAAAAATTGGTTACCTAAAAAGAACTAATAGAGGAAGAATGGTAACTGAAAAAGCATATGAACATTTTAAAGGTGTTAAGGAGCTGGGAGAAAATGAAGATAAGCACAAAAGTTAGATATGGATTAAGAGCTTTAGCATATATAGCTGAAAAAAGTGGAGAAGGAAAATTAGTAAGAATAAAAGAAATTGCTGATGATCAGAATATTTCTGTACAGTATCTTGAACAGATTCTTTTTAAATTAAAAAATGAGAATATAATAGAAGGTAAAAGAGGGCCTAATGGGGGCTACAGATTAGCAAAAGAACCAAATGAAATAACATTACATCAGCTATATAAAATACTTGATGAAGAGGACAAAGTCATTGATTGTAATGAAAGTGAAGAGCATAAGGCTACATGTAGCGAACAAACTTGTGGAAGTACATGTATATGGAGTAAATTGGATAGTGCTATGACTAAAATATTGAAAGAAACTACTTTAAATGAATTTATAAAAAATAAAGATATGATATAGGAGTTTAGAGTGATAAGTGTTATAATAACAAGTGAGAATATTAGCAGAGATAGGATTACAATAAATGAAAAAAGCGATATAAATCATTTGAAAAATGTTTTTAGAGTAAAACTAGACGAAAAAATAAGAGCTGTAGATGGTGAAAAAGAGTACTTCTGTAAAGTTGTTTCTATAGATAAAAAAGAGATAATTCTAGAAATAGAACAAATATTTGAAGACAGATATTCTCATAAAGTTAAGATAGATGCTGCATTAGGAATATTAAAGAATGATAAAATGGATCTTGCTATTCAAAAACTTACAGAGATTGGAGTTAATAAAATAATACCTTTGGCTGTTAAAAGAGGTGTTGTTAAAATAACAGAAAAAAAAGATAAGTGGGATCTTATAGTAAGAGAAGCTTTAAAACAATGTCAGGCAGTTAAAGCTACTGAAATAGATGAAGTGAAAAAACTTGAAGAGATAGAGTTTGAAGAATATGATCTTATAATTGTTCCTTATGAATGTGAGGAAGAATACACATTGAAAAATTTATTGAGAAACGAAGAAAAATCTCCAAAAAAAATTCTATATATAATAGGTTCAGAAGGTGGATTCGATCCAGAAGAGATAGAATTTTTAAAAAGAAAAAAAGCAAATATAGTTACTTTAGGAAGAAGAATACTAAGAGCAGAAACAGCCTCTATTGTAGTGGGAGGAATATTGATAAATGAGTTTCAATAAAAGAGTTGCCTTTTATACTTTAGGCTGTAAAGTAAATCAATATGAAACTGAAAGTATAAAGAATCAATTACTAAAAAAAGGATACACAGAAACAGCTTTTGAAGAAAAAGCTGAAATTTATATAGTAAATTCATGTACTGTTACCAGTGTAGCAGACAGAAAAACGAGAAATATGCTGAGAAGAGCAAAAAAAATAAATCCAAGAGGTATAGTAATAGTTACTGGATGTTATGCTCAAACTAACAGTAAAGAACTTTTAGAAATGGAAGAAATAGACTATGTAATTGGAAATAGTGACAAAAATGCTATAGTTAATTTTATAGAAGATATAGAAAACAGAACTATGGAAAAAGTAAAAAATCATAATATATTTTTGGATAGTGAGTACACAGAATATGAGTTTGCAACATTGAGAGAAATGTCCAGAGCTTATGTTAAAATTCAAGACGGGTGCAATAATTTTTGTTCTTACTGTAAGATTCCTTTTGCAAGAGGAAAAAGCAGATCAAGAAAAAAAGAAAATATAATCAAAGAAATAGAAAAATTGGTGGAAGAAGGATTTAAGGAAATTATTCTTATTGGAATAAATTTAGGAGCTTATGGCGAGGATCTTGATGAAGGAGAAAACTTTGAATCTCTTTTAAAATCTATATTGGAAATAAATAAATTACAAAGAGTAAGAATAGGATCAGTTTATCCAGATAAAATTTCTGATGAATTTATAAATATGTTTGATAATAAAAAACTTATGCCTCATCTTCATATTTCTTTGCAATCTTGTGATGATGAAGTATTAAAAAGAATGAGAAGAAAATATGGAAGTTCTCTCATTGAAGAAAGGCTTTTGAAATTAAAGAAAAAAGTAAAAAATATGGAATATACAGCTGATGTAATAGTAGGTTTTCCAGGAGAAACTGAAGAAATGTTTCAAAATTCATATAATCTTATAGAAAAAATAGGATTTTCAGGAATTCATATATTTCAGTATTCTGATAGAGAAAATACTATTGCAAGCAGTTTTACAGATAAAATAGATGCAAAAGTAAAAAAAGAAAGAGCTGATAGACTAGAGGTTCTTAAGTCAGAGATGGCGAAAAAAGAAAGAAAAAAATATATAGGAAAACATTTAAGTGTTTTATTAGAAGAGAAAATAAATGGATATCTATATGGTTATAGTGAAAATTATCTTAGAGTAAAGATTAAGGATAACGGGATAGAAGTCAACAGTATTATTGATATAAAAATAAATTCTTTAGAAAAGGAGATGTTGATAGCTTATGAGTAAAGGATTAGGGAAATTAAAATTAATAATATTTGTAATAGGAATAATAATAGCTTTAACAGTTTTTTTATTTATAAATATGAATGATGGAAACAGAGATTTAGATAAAAACAGCAGATACCTTATAATAGGTAAAAATAATCTTATAGCAGTCTATGAAGATAAATTAGCTGTGAAAATACCTTATGAAATAAGCATCAGTAAAGATGAAACTGTTGAGGAGCTTGTAAAGAACAAAAATAAAGAGGAAATAATGGCAGCAGTAAATAGGATTCTTCCTGAAAAGGTAGATAATTATAAGGTTATTAAATTTGGAGATATAAAATTAAATGTAAAAAATGCTAAAAATATACCAGAAACAAATATAGGGGATAAAAGATATATACTTACTTCAAGTTTATATTCTATGTTTGATTCTTTATATACAGATACAAACAGAGCTAATGAAGTAAATGAGAATATAATCGTTGATATATTAAATGCAAATGGAAGAGCAGGATATGCAAGAAAAACAGGAGAAACTTTAAAGAAAAATCTGTCTATGAAATATAATGCTGCTAACTATGAAACATTTCTTGAAGAAAGTTATGTAATAATGAATGATATTTCCAAAGAAAAGACACAAGAAGTATTAATGCAGTTAGATGAAAAATATTTTAAAATTAAAGATGTTCCTTCTATTCCTACATTGGCTAATGTAGTAGTAGTCTTAGGAAAGGAGCAGAATGTAGATTTTAATTTAGAAATAGTTGGAAATACTAGTAAAGCAGATGAAATAGGAAAAGAACTTAAAAAATTAGGATATAAAAATATTAAAAATATTAAAAATGACTCAAAAGTTGAAAATTCAGTAATAGAATATAACTCTGAAGATTATTTTATTGCATATAAAATAGCTCAAAAACTTGATATAAAAGATATGATAGAGAAAGATAATTTAAAGAATAAAATAATAATATTTGCAAAATAAAGGACGGACTGATGATTTATATATTGTCTTTTTTAGGAATAATAATAGAAGCAAGCTTACCATTTAACAGCTCTGTGTTAATAATAGCGATTCCATTTTTTACATATCTTGTAACTTTAAAAAGGATTCGTTCAGTGAGTTGTATATTTTTGATGACTGTAATTCTTTCATTACAGACACATGATTTTGTAAGGTTATTTTTAATAATGGCAGTATTTTATTATCTGTTTAATTTTATATTTTTAAATTTTGTGTATAGTAAAGAAAATATTTTAAGTATTTCTATAGTTCAAATTGGAATGTATTTTATAATGGTATATAAAAATTATAATTTACATTATTTGATGTTTAATTTTATTGGGTTTATAATATTTAATTATTTATATGTGGCAATTATGCGAAAGAAGAAGAATACTAAAGGACAATAACTATGAAAAATGAAAAAATTCAAATAAAATTAGGATCAGATAATAGTAAGAGAGATGTTGTATTCAAAGTTTTTATTTTACTTGTATTTTTAGGATTGGGAACAAGAATGATGTATCTCCAACTTATAAGAGGAGAGAGGTATGCATATCTTTCTGAAAAAAATAGATTTAAATTAAAGAAGATAGAATCTCCAAGAGGGAAAATCTATGATAGAGAAGGAAGATTAGTAGTAACAAATGGTGCAGGATATAGACTTGTATATTTGAAAGAAAGAGATAACAATCCTGAAATAGTTAGAGAAATTAGTGAAGTAACTGGCTATGATGAAGAATATATAAAAAGAAGAATAAGAAATGGAGAGATATTTCCTTATACTAGAGAGAATGTATTGGTAGAAAGTCTAGATGAAGAAACTGCTCATAAATTGATGGAAAAGATAGTGGACTATCCTTACCTGCAAGTACAGACTTATTCTAAAAGACGATATCTTTATGATTCAGTAGCTTCTCACAGTATAGGTTATGTTAAAAAATATCAGAAAAAGAATATGAAAAATTAAAAGATGAAGGATATTCTCCAAGGGATATAATAGGTAAAGATGGAATAGAGAGGGCTTATGATAAAGAGCTTCAAGGTGAAGATGGTTATGAATATATAGAAGTAAATGCTTTTAATAAAGTTCAGAGAAGGGTAGCAGAAGAGAAAGATCCGATACCTGGAAAAGATCTATATATGACATTAAATATGGAACTTCAAGAGTACATGGAAGAGCAATTCAAAGAAGATGGAAGAGTAGGAGCATTTATAGCATTAGATCCTAAAACAGGAGAAATAATTACTATGGTAAGCTACCCTACATATTCTTTAAATATGTTTAGTTCTCAGATTTTAAATGAGGATTGGCAAAAGATAATAACTGATCCAGGAAGACCACTGACTAATAAAACAATAGCAGGGGAGTATCCACCAGGATCAGTATTTAAAGTAGTGTCAGCAATGGCATTTCTTGATAATGGAATTGATCCTAAAGAAAAATATCTGGATAAAAATGGATATTATGAAATAGGAAAATGGAGATGGAGAGCTTGGAAGGTTGGAGGACATGGATATGTAGATATGAAAAAGTCTATTGTTGAATCAGCCAATCCATATTATTATAGGCTATCTGATCAAATAGGTCATAAGCCAATAGTGGATACAGCTCGTTTATTTGGATTTAACGAAAGAACAGGAATAGATATTCCTGGAGAAAAAAAGGGACTACTTCCAGATGCTGAATGGAAAAAGAAGGCAATGGGAAGTGGATGGTACAAGGGAGACACTATACTTTTATCAATTGGGCAGGGGTATCTTACAGTAACTCCTCTACAGATAGCTGTTCTTTATGCTACAATTGCAAACAAAGGGTATGTGTATTCTCCTCATTTAGTGAAAGAGTTAGTAGATTTTAGTGGAAAAAATGTGACTCCAATAACAGGAGAGAAACGTCAGATAACAAAATTTCCTAAAAAGTATTATGATGAATTAAATGAAGCTTTGATAGCAACTGTTGCACAGGATAATGGAACAACTAAAATACTTAGAACTCCTGGAATGAAAGTTGCTGCAAAAAGTGGTTCTGCTCAGAATCCTCATTCTAAAACTACACATGCATGGGTAGCAGGATACTTTCCTGCAGATAATCCTGAGATAGTCTTTTCAGTTATATTGGAAGGAGCTGGAGGAGGAGGAGCCATGGGTGGAGGAATGGCCAGAAAATTCATAGATAAATATTTGGAGATAAAAAACAGGGAAAAACTAATCAAGGAAAATTCAGTTAATAGTGAGGAGAAAGTTAATTAGGTATATTTTAGTGTTATAGTAGTTTTGAAGTAGTGGAGGTACAGAAAAAATACTATTAGAATAAGGAGAACAGATGATAAAAAGAAACAAAGATACAGAAAGAGAATATTCGAAAAAGAAAAAAACAGAAACTAGTGGAATAAAAGAGGTAAAAGATATAAAAGAAAAATTAAAAGCAATAAAAGCTGGTATAAAAGAATTGAAAGGGGATAAAGAAGGAAATAAAGAAGGAAATAAATCAGAAGTTAAAGCTGAAAGAACTACTGAAGCAAAAGAAACAAAAAGTATAAAAGAAGAAAAAATGTATGTCATTCCTTTAGGTGGTCTTGAAGAAGTAGGGAAAAATATGACAGTCATTCAATATAGAGATGAAATAATAATAATAGATTCAGGGGTGACTTTCCCAGATGATAATCTATTGGGAATAGATTTAGTAATACCTGATTTTTCATTTATAGAGAACAATAAGGATAAAGTGAAAGGACTTTTTATAACTCATGGACATGAAGATCATATAGGTTCAATTCCATATCTTTATCAAAAAATAGATAAAAATATTCCAATGTTTGGAGGAAAACTTACATTAGCTCTAGCTAAGTCAAAATTTGATAATCCAGGATTTTCAAAAGAACTTCCTAAAATGAAAGAGGTAAAAGGAAGAAGCAGAGTAAAAGTTGGAAAATACTTTACAGTTGAATTTATAAAAGTGACTCACTCAATAACAGATGCTTACTCATTAGTAATAACATCACCAGCAGGAGTAGTATTTCATACAGGAGATTTCAAAATAGATCTTACTCCAGTGGATAGTGAGGGAGTGGATTTTGCAAGACTTTCTCAAATTGGAGAGCAGGGAGTAGATTTAATGCTTTCTGATTCAACAAACTCAGAAGTAGAAGGATTTACACCATCAGAAAGAAGTGTAGGAGAAGCATTTAAACAAGAATTTTCAAAAGCTAAGGGAAGAATAATTGTGGCAGCTTTTGCTTCACATGTACATAGATTACAGCAGATAATAAATACAGCAGAAGAGTATGGAAGAAGAATAGCTATTGATGGAAGAAGCTTGGTAAAAGTATTTGAAATAGCATCTAATCTAGGATATCTTAGAATTCCAGAGGGCATGATGGTAGCATTATCTGAAGTAGATGGACTTAGAGATAATAAAGTAGTTATTTTATGTACAGGAACACAGGGAGAGCCAATGGCTGCTCTATCTAGGATAGCTAAAAATATGCATAAACATATAAAAATAAAAGAAGGAGATACAGTAATAATTTCTGCTACTCCAATACCAGGAAATGAGAAAGCTGTTTCTAATAATATAAATAATCTTCTTAAATATGATGCTGAAGTTGTATTTAAGAAAATAGCAGGTATACATGTTTCAGGACATGGAAGTAAAGATGAACAAAAACTTATGCTTAATCTTATAAAGCCTAGATATTTTATGCCAGTACATGGGGAGCACAAAATGCTTAAAGCTCATAAAGATACAGCAATTGAAACTGGAGTACCAAAAAATAATGTTATAATTGCTCAAAATGGAAGTAAAGTAGAGGTAACAAAATCAGCAGTAAAAATTAAAGGAAAGGTAAATGCTGGTTCTACACTTGTAGATGGTTTAGGTGTAGGGGATATAGGAAATATAGTTTTAAAAGATAGACAGCAGTTATCACAAGATGGAGTGGTAGTAATTGTTTTTACAATTAGTAAAGAAACTGGAAAAATAATAGCAGGGCCTGATATTGTAACAAGAGGATTTGTATATTCTAAGGAATCAGATGATATAATAAAAGAGGCAATTGAAGCAATAAAAGCTAAATTGAGCAATATAGAAGGGCATTCAACAAAAGACTGGAATACATTTAAGAATACTACTAGAGATATAGCATCAAAATATTTTTATAATAAAACAAAGAGAAATCCGGTAGTACTACCGATAATCATGGAAATATAAAAGGAGAAGAATATGGCATTAACAAGTAAGCAAAGAGCGTTTTTAAAGAAGAAGGCTCATGAATTGAATCCTCTAGTAAGAATTGGAAAAGATGGAGTAACTGAAAGTCTTATTCAAAGTATATTGGAAGCTATAGATTCTAGAGAGTTATTAAAAGTAAAAATACTTCAAAATTGTGAAAAGGAAAAAGAAGAAGTTTTAGAAGAACTTTCTAAATGCAGTGAATTTGAAATTGTAGGAATAATTGGAAGAACTATTATATTGTTTAGAGAAAATAGAGATAAACCAACTATTTCATTAGAATTAAAAAGTATTAAATAGAAAATGTATTTAGGAGGGAAGTTATGAGTCCCGGAATAATTTTTAATAATAGAGTGCTAGATGTGGTATTTATAGCATGGTTTATAGCACAATTTTATAAAGTATTAACACTTATATTTAAGAAGAGAAAATTTGATATAACAAGACTATGGGACACTGGTGGAATGCCGAGTTCTCATAGTTCTACAGTGTCATGTCTGGCTACATGTATAGCAATACGTTATGGAATAAGCAGTGATATTTTTGCAATAACTATTATTTTTGCAGGAATTGTTATGTATGATTCAGCAGGGATAAGAAGAGCAGCAGGAAAACAAGCAGGAGTAATTAATTCTCTTATAGAAAAGATTCCTCTATTTATTGGAAAAGCTCAATATAACAAACACTTTAGTAAGGAAAAAGAAGCGAAATTAAAAGAACTCCTTGGACATACACCTGTTGAGGTAGTAGTAGGATGTGCCCTTGGAATAGTAATTGGATTGATATTTAAAATATATCTACAAGGGTAAGGAAGGAATATGGAAAATTTGAAAGATGCAAGTGTAGATGAAATTAAAAAAAGAGCTGAAGAGATAAGAAAAATATTAATAGAAACTGTAAGTAAAAATGGTGGGCATCTTGGTCCAAATCTTGGAGTGGTAGAACTTACACTATGTCTGCATAAAGTTTTTGATTTTTCCAAAGATAAATTACTTTTTGATGTAGGACACCAGTCATATGTGCACAAAATATTGACAGGAAGAGAGGAAAAATTTTCTACTTTAAGACAGAGAAATGGAATTGGACCATTTATGGATCCTAAAGAAAGTTCTTATGATCCGTTTATATCTGGTCATGCAGGGACAGCCCTTTCAGCAGCAGCAGGAATAGCATTAGCTGATCCTGATAAAAAAGTAATAGTAGTTATTGGAGATGCTTCTATCTCCAATGGACATTCTTTAGAGGCTTTGAACAACATTGGTGCGAAACTGAAAAATCTTATCATAATATTAAATGATAATGAGATGTCTATTGGGAAAAATGTGGGATCTCTTTCTAGGTTTTTTGGAAAACTTATGGTAAGTGAAAAGTATATGAGCTTTAGAGATGATGTAAAGGCTATTATAAATAAGATCAGAATAGTAAATAGGGTATCTAATACACTAGAAAGAATGGAATTTTCTATAAAGAATTTTTTTCTGCCACTAAGTATTCTTGAAAGTCTTGGATTGAAATTTTTAGGAGTTATAGATGGGCATGATATAGAAGAACTGACTAATACTTTTAATAAAGTAAAAGATATGGAAGGACCAATCTTTATACATATAAAAACTCAAAAAGGAAAAGGATATTCATTTGCTGAGAAAGATCAGGAAAAATTTCATGGAATATCGCCATTTGATATGAAAACTGGATCTATTCCTTCTAAAACTAAGACTTACTCTAGTATTTTAGGAGAAGAAATGGTAAAGCTTGGAGAGGAAGATGAGAATATTTATGCCATTTCGGCAGGAATGGTAAAAGGAACAGGACTAGGAGAATTTTTTGAAAAATTTCCTAAGAGAGCTGTTGATGTAGGAATAGCAGAAGGACATGCTGTAACTTTTGCAGGAGGACTTGCTTCTATGGGGAAAAAACCATATGTTGCAATATATTCAACTTTTATGCAAAGAGGATTCAGTCAGCTTATTCATGATATTTCTATTCAAAAGTTGCCAGTTCGTTTTATAATAGATAGGGCAGGTATTGTAGGAGAAGATGGAAAGACACACAATGGACTTTATGACATTTCCATATTTACTACTATACCAAACTATACAGTTATAGCTCCTACTACTTGTAATGAGCTAATAGAGGCTTTGGAGATATCAAAGGATTTTGATGATGGACCTATAGCTATAAGAATACCAAGAGAAATATCTTTTTCGCTGGAAAATGATGAAAAATTTCAAATTGGTAAATGGAAAGAGATAAAAAAAGGGGAAAAAACTCTCTTTATAGCAACAGGAAGTATGCTAAAAGAGATTTTAAGTATAGATGAGCAGTTAAAATCAAAAAAAATTGATGGAACAATAGTGAGTGCAGCTTCTGTAAAACCTCTTGATGAAAAATACATATTGGACAATCTGGATAAATATGATAATATTTTTGTTATGGAAGAAGCATATGAAAAAAATTCATTTGGAAGCAGTATATTAGATTTTATTAACAAAAGAGGAAAGGAAAAAATCATAAATAAAATAGCAATAGAGAATGGAATCGTGCCACACGGAAAGCGGGGAGAACTTTTGGAAGAGTTTGGTTTAAAAGGAGAAAATTTAATTAAAAGAATTGAGGAAAAAATAGATGCAGGAAAAAAATAAGAAAGCATTGGAATTCATAGAAAATCTTTTAGAATCAGAAATGGTAAAAGATTTGGAACTTTTTGATGACCAAGGTGTGAAAGTATCAACTCATACCTATGATGTCTTGAAAATATCTATCGATGAACTCAAAAGAGATTATAAAAATTTTTCTGAGGCAAAAGAAAGAGTAGATTTTTTGCTATGACAGTAGGAATAATAATTCATGATCTTAGCAAGGGAAGTATAAGAAAAACAGAAGAAAAATTTTCACATTCACAAATGATGCTAAAAAAACCTGAATATATAACAAGGGAAGCAGATAAAGTATTAAAAGATGTAGAAGAAACTATTGGAGCAGAACTAAATGATTCTATAAGAAAAAATATAATCCATATAGTTCTATCTCATCATGGTAAATGGGGAAAAATACAGCCTAATACAAAAGAAGCCCATATAGTTCATAGAGCAGATATGTACTCTGCAAAATATCATAGAATAAATCCAATAGGTGCAGATAAAATACTTGAACTTATGGCTCAGGGAGCTCAACTTGAGGAGATAGCTGAAAAATTGAATTGTACTCAAGGAGTAGTAAAAGATAGATTAAAAAGAGCAAAACAGGAACTTAAATTAAAAAATACAAAACAACTTATAAATTATTATAAGAAGAATAAAAAAATTCCAATAGGAGATAATTTCTTTATTCAGAGAGTTAGAGAAACAGAAAAATTAAAAAGAATGGTAGATAGAAAGGGATTTAAAAATATAATGCTGGAAAGCCCACTTCTCCCATACTTTAATGATGATATTATTTTTAAAAAAGATAAAGATAAATAGATGGTATATTTAGAGGTGAAAAATGAAAGAGAGATTAGACATTCTCTTAGTGAAAAGTGGTTTTTTTGAAAGTAAGGAGAAAGCTCAAAGAGCTATAATGGCTGGTTTAGTAATAGTAAATGACAAAAGAATAGATAAGAGCGGAACCTTCATAAAACTTGATAAGGATCCTGTTATAAGAATAAAAGGAGAAGTGTCTAAATATGTGAGCAGAGGCGGATTGAAACTTGAAAAAGCCTTGCAGGTATTTGGAATGAAATTAACTGAAAAAACAATTCTTGATGTAGGAGCTTCAACAGGAGGGTTTACAGATTGTTTACTCCAAAATGGAGCTGGATTTGTATATGCAATGGACGTTGGAACCAATCAACTTGACTGGAAGCTTCGGAATGATGATAGAGTAAAATCTATAGAAAATACTCATATAAAAGATTTAACAGAAAATGATTTAGATAATAAAAAAATGGATTATATAGTTATGGATGTGTCTTTTATATCTATAACGAAAGTATTAGAATATTTAGTAAAATTCTGTCAGCCAGAAACTAAGCTTATGGCTTTAATCAAGCCTCAATTTGAGACAGACAGAGAGTATATAGAAAAAGGTGGAATAGTAAAGGATACTGGGCAACATATAAAAGCTATAAAGAGAGTTATTGAAGAGGGAGAAAATAATGGATTCTATATTGAAGGATTGGATTTTTCTCCAATAACTGGAACAAAGGGAAATGTAGAGTATATATCAATATTTGGACTTAAAGTTGAAAATAAAAAAAATATAGATATAGATGGGATTGTCAAAAATGGTAAAAATTTAGGAGGAGCTGTATGAAAAAGTTATTTAAGAACAAAGCAATAGTGCTATTATTTTCAATGATTATTTTTTCTAATTGTTTTTCAGCAAATGAAGATAAAAGTGGATTTCTTTCAAATATAAGGGAATTGAAAGAACTTTCTGATATTATGGATATACTCAATGAAAATTATGTAGGTGAAAAGAAAATAGATAAAAAAATCCTCCTTCAAGGTGCAGTAAAGGGAATGGTAGAATCATTAGATGATCCTCACTCAAACTATTTTACTAAAGCTGAATTAGAAAGCTTTAAAGAAGATTTAAAAGGAACTTATGTAGGAGTGGGAATGGTAGTACAAAAAAGAGTTAACGAACCTCTTACAGTGGTATCTCCTATAGAAGATGGACCAGCTTTTAAAGTTGGAGTAAAACCAAAAGATAAAATAATAGCTATTGATGGTGAAGCAACATATAAGCTTACAAGTGAAGAAAGTGTAAAAAAACTTAAAGGGGAACCTAATACAAAAGTAAAAGTAACAGTATATAGAGAATCTACAAAAGAAACAAAGGATATAGAAATAGAAAGAGCAGTAGTTGAACTTAAATATGTAAAACATAGAATGATTGATGATAAAATTGGATATTTAAGACTTACTCAATTTGGAGAAAATGTATACCCAGATGTAAAAAAAGCTATGGAAGATTTACAAAAAAATAATATGAAAGCTCTTGTGTTTGATTTAAGAAGCAATCCAGGAGGAGCATTGGATCAAGCTATAAAAATATCATCTATGTTCCTAAAAGAAGGAAGAGTAGTAAGTGTGAAATCTAAAGAAGGAGCAGAGCAGGTATCGAATAGAGAAGGGAAATATTATGGAGATTTTCCTCTTGTTATTCTTATTAATGGAGGAAGTGCTTCTGCATCTGAGATTGTAGCTGGAGCAATAAAAGATAATAAAAGAGGAATTCTTGTAGGAGAAAAATCTTTTGGAAAAGGAAGTGTTCAAACTCTTATTCCATTGCCAGATGGAGATGGAATGAAACTTACTATTGCTAAATATTATACTCCAAGTGGAATATCTATCCATGGAAAAGGAATAGATCCAGATGTATTAGTAGAAGAAAAAGAAGGATATATGCTTTTTGACAGTATGGTAACTAATATAGATGAAACTGAAACAAAAGAAAATAAAAAAGAAATAATAAAAGAGATTAAAGGTGAAGAAGCAGCAGAAAAATATGAGCATCATAAAGATATACAGTTGGATACAGCTGTAGGAATACTTAAAGGACTTCTTCTAAACAAAGAAAATAGTAAATAGAAAGGTGAAAAATATGCTTTATATAGTAGCAACTCCAATAGGAAATCTTGAGGATATGACTTTCAGAGCTGTTCGTACTTTAAAAGAGGTAAATTATATCTTTGCTGAAGATACAAGGGTTACAAGAAAGCTTTTAAATCATTATGAAATAGAAAATACAGTGTATAGATATGATGAACATACAAAGATGCATCAAATTGCAAATATAATAAATCTTTTAAAAGAAGGAAAAGATATTGCATTGGTAACAGATGCAGGAACACCATGTATATCAGATCCCGGATATGAGTTGGTAGATGCTGCTCATAATGAAGGAATAAGAGTTGTACCAATACCTGGAGCAAGTGCTTTAACAGCAGCAGCTTCAGCAGCTGGAATAACTATGAGAAGATTTTGTTTTGAAGGATTTCTTCCTAAGAAAAAAGGAAGACAGACACTTTTAAAAGCTTTGGCTGATGAAGAAAGAACAATAGTAATATACGAATCACCTTTTAGAATAGAAAAAACTTTAAGGGATATAGAACAGTTTATGGGAGTAAAAGAAGTAGTAATTATTAGAGAAATTACAAAAATATATGAAGAAATATTGAGAGGAACAACTACAGAGCTTATAGAAAAACTTGCTAAGAATCCAATAAAAGGTGAGATAGTTCTTCTTATCAAGGGGCAAGAAGATTAATTTAAGGGAGTAGTGTAAATCATGTCAATGACAAAAATAAATTGGTATCCAGGTCATATGAAAAAAACAAAAGATCTGATAAAAGAAAACATGCAGCTGATAGATATAGTTCTAGAGGTAGTAGATGCAAGAATACCTCTATCCAGCAAAAATCCTGATATTACAGTTTTTGCTAAAAATAAAAAAAGAGTTATAGTTTTAAATAAATCTGATCTTGTAGAGAAGTCAGAAATATTGTACTGGAAAAAATATTTCAAAGAAAATAATATGGCTGATGAAGTTCTTGAAATAAGTGCAGAAACTGGATTTAACATAAGGGCTCTTTATTCTATTATAGATAAAGTATCTGCTGAAAAAAAGAAAAAATGAAAGCTAAAGGTTTAAGAAAAGTAAATACAAGATTGATGGTTGTAGGTATACCAAACGTAGGAAAATCAAGACTTATCAATAGAATTGTAGGAAAAAGTAGTGCTGGAGTAGGAAATAAACCAGGATTTACTAGAGGGAAACAATGGGTAAGAATAAAAGAGGGATTGGAACTGTTGGATACACCAGGAATTTTATGGCCAAAATTTGAAAGTGATGAAGTTGGACAAAATCTGGCAATAACTGGAGCTATTAGAGATGAAATACTTCCAATAGAAGATATTTCTTGTATTTTGATTTCAAAAATGATTAAATATGGATTATGGGATATTCTAAAAGAGAGATATAAACTTTTAGATGAGGATAAAAGTGAAGTCATAGGAGAAATTCTTGAAAAGATAGCACTTAGAAATAAAATGTTTAATAAAGGAGAAAATCTCAATATCCAACAGGCAGCTTATACAGTCCTTAGAGATTACAGAAATTGCAGATTAGGTAAATTTGGTTTGGATAAGTAATGGAGGAGCAATGGAAAAGCTAAATATAGACTTGAATGTTTTAGAAGAAACATTAGTGAATTTTTTGAAGGAAGAGGTAGGAAAAGTAGGATTTAGCAAAGTGGTGCTGGGATTATCTGGAGGGATAGATTCAGCTCTTGTAGCTTTTCTTGCAGCTAAAGCATTTGGTCCTGAAAATGTCTTGGGGATAATGATGCCATATAAGACTTCAAGCAAGGAAAGTGTTGAACATGCAGAACTTGTAATAAAAGCTCTAGGAATAAGAAGTAAAAAAATAGAGATAACACCAATGGTAGAAGCTTATTTCAATTTAGAACAGGATATGGATAGCCTTAGAAAAGGAAATAAAATGGCAAGAGAAAGAATGTCTATACTTTTTGATCATTCAGCTAAAGAAAGAGCTTTAGTACTTGGAACTTCTAATAAAACTGAAATAATGTTGGGATATAGTACTCAATTTGGAGATTCAGCTTCAGCTGTAAATCCAATAGGTGACTTATACAAAACTCATGTATGGAATTTATCAAGGCATATGGGAGTACCTAGAGAACTTGTTGAAAAAAAACCAAGTGCTGATTTATGGGAAGGACAGACAGATGAACAGGAACTTGGATTTTCTTATAAAATGGCAGATGAAATATTATATAGACTTATAGATGAAAGAATGACTTCAGAAGAGATAATCAGAGAGGGATTCTCAAAAGATACTGTAGAAAAAATAATAAAAAAAATAAAACTTTCACAATATAAAAGAAAACTACCAACAATAGCTAAGGTGTCAAAAAGAACTATGGGAATGGAATTTAGATATCCTAGAGATTGGGGAGTATAGCAAATTATCTTGTATACAGAGGGAGTGATTTTATTGCCAAAAAGAGAAGAACACTTAAGAGAAGAATTAGATGAATTTCAGAAAGAAAAGGAAAGAATTAGAAGTATTGTAGGACAGATTGGTGGAGCGAATAATTCACAGCATAAGATGATTAATCTTTTATTTGTTGTGTTAATAATAGCTCTTCTTATTTTAGGGGTAGTACTTCAAAAAATTACACTGTTTTTAACTTTAGAAGTGGCTGTGCTTTTAGGAATATTCAAACTTATATGGATGTTTTATGAAGCACAAAGAGCAAGTCATTTTCAATTTTGGATATTGAATTCATTAGAGTATAGGATCAATGAAGTAGATAGAAAAGTAAAGAAAATAGAAAAGATTTTGACTAAAGATCAAGGAGTTAAAAAAGATATAGAAGAAAAAAATGCTGAAAACATAGATATTGAACAACAAAAAGCTGAATAGGAGGGATATGTATGGCAGTATATTGGCTGGTAGGAGCAGTATTTTTTGCAGTGGTGGAACTTATAGTTCCTGGACTTATTTCTATTTGGTTTGCTTTGGCAGCAGCTATTACTATTTTCTTTTCTATGGCAGTAGATAGTGTATTGTATCAAGGATATTTCTTTGTGATATTGTCAGCCGTACTTCTTGCATCAACTAGAAAATTTTCTAAGAAGATGCTTGAAAGAAAAGATGGCAGTGTAGACAGGATAACTGGGAGCATTGTTGAAGTAAAAGGGATTGCTCCAAATGGGAATTATGAAATTTATTTTGATGGAAAACATTGGGTAGGAAAATCTGATGAAGAATTAGAAATTGGAGATAAAGTCAAAATTTTGAGAATAGAAGGGATAAAGCTTGTTCTTGAAAAAGTTAAATACAGAAGTGGGAATGAATAAAAATGGAGTGAAAATGGTAATAAGTATTTGTACTTATGAATCATTTTCATTTTTTTTTGAAAAAATAGAGATAATGAAATATAAAATATATTTGAATATGACTTTTTTTGAATTAAAATATAGCATTTATATTTTTTTTAAAACACTATTTACAAAAATAAAAAAAGGTAGTATAATACAATCAGTAAAACATCCTACGTTATACAAAGGATGAAAATCAGGGGGGTTATATGAAAGTAGCATTAGTTTATACAAGTACAACACCAGAATTAATAGAATTAGTAGAAAAAGAAGTAGGGAGAGCACTTCCAGAAGGAACAGAAATTTTATCATATCAAGATCCAAGCATACTTGCAGATGTAAGAACAGCTGGCTATGTAACTCCAGCACCAGCAGCTCGTTTGATAGGAATGTATATGGAGGCTGTAAGTGCAGGGGCAGACGCAATTTTAAATATTTGCTCTTCAGTGGGAGAAGTAGCAGATTCTGCACAGGATGTTGCTAGATATACAGGAATTCCAATTGTAAGAATAGACGAAGAAATGTGCAGAGATGCAGTTAGAAATGGAAATAAGATTGTAGTTATGGCAACACTTCCCACAACTCTTGAACCAACAAAGAATACTATAAAACGTGTAGCTAGAGAAATGAATAAACATGTTGAATTAATAGATTGCTTAGTAGATGGAGCATTTGGATTAGATCAAGAACAATTTAAAGCATTGATGACAGAATATGCAGGGAAAGTGGCAGAGAAAGCAGATGTAATATTATTTGCACAAGGTTCTATGGCATATTGTGAGGATATAATCAGAGAAAAATATGGAAAAATGGTTGCATCAAGTCCTAGATATGGAGCTCTAGCATTAAGAGATGCTTTGATAGCAAAAGGAATGGTAAAATAGGGAAGATAAAGAAGAGGAGGAAATAAGAATGTTTAAAGAAAAATTAACAAAGATTTTCTCAATAACAGTAACAGGAATAATGCTCTTTACTTTAGCAGGATGTGGTGATAATTCTCAGAATGAAAAAATAATCATCCGTATGACTCATACACAACAACCAGAATCTATCAGTGATTTAACAGCAAAAAAATTTCAGAAATATGTGGATGAAAAATCTAATGGGAGAATACGGGTTGAAGTTTATCAGAATTGTGGGTTATCTGGAGGAGATTTAACAAAAGCAATAGAGCTAGTCCAAGCAGGGAATATAGATATCCATGCTTGTGCTCCAGCAAATATAGCAAATTATAATCCTAAATTCTATGCATTCTGGCTTCCATTTTTATTTGATTCAACTGAAGATTTAGTCAGATTTGTTAATAGTGATAGAGCTAAAACTGAAATCAATAAATGGTGCAATGATTTGGAAATGACAATGCTTGGAATAAATAATGCTGGGTCTAGACAGATTTCAAGTAACAAAGAAATACATTCACCTGAAGATTTGAAAGGAATGAATATTCGTGTTCCAGGAGCAAATGTGTTTATAGATCTTTACAGGGATTATTTTAAAGCAAATCCTACTGCTATGGATTTCTCGGAAGTATATACTTCACTTCAACAGAGAACTATTGATGGACAGGAAAATCCAATTGCAGTTTTTAATTCTTCTAAATTTGCAGAAGTACAATCTAATGTTTTGCTTTGGGATGGAGTTCGTGATACAAATATTTGGGTAATAAGCAATAAGACATTGGCAAAATTATCCCCTGAAGATGTAAAAATTATTAAAGAAAGTGCAGCAGAGGCTCTTCAATGGGGAAATGATTACCTTGCAGCAAATGAATCTTCAATTATTGAAAACTTAGAAAAAAATGGAACAAAATTTGCAAGATTGACAGATGAGGAAAGAGAGAAATTTAAAGAAGCATGTGCAGGAATTTTTGTTAAATATGTAGATGTAGTAGGACAGGATGTTATCAATCTGTTTCAGGGCAAATAATTAGGAGGGGATATTATTATGAGTAAATCACAAGGTTTCTTAAAAGAATTTTGGGATAATTTCGAAGAATATTTATGTTCCATAGCTCTGGTAGTAATGGCAGTGGTAACATTTATGAATGTATTTTCACGTAAAATTACTTGGTTTAATATGTCATTTAGTCAAGAATTAGTAACAACAATGTTTGTATGGGTATGCTGTTTAGCAGCAGCAAGTGCTTTTAAAACAGATTCTCATATGGGATTTGCATACATAACAGATAAATTTAGAGGAAATACAAGAGTAATACATGCATGGTTTCGTCTGGCTGTATGTTGTGCAAATTATGGAATTTGGGTTATTTGGGGAACTGTCATGGTATATAGACAATATAAATATGGATTACTTACTGGAGTTTTAGAAATGCCAAGCTGGTTGATAGGTTTAGCAATTCCGTTATCAGCTGTATTTTCTATCATTAGGATGATTCAATATGAATTGGCTATAAATAAAGATCCTGAAGAACAGGCTAAAAGAAAGGGGGAATAAATAAATGGCATCAGCAATATTATTTATATCATTAGCAGTTTTTATATTTTTAAATATTCCTATTTCTATTTCTTTAGGATTATCAAGTGCCTTGACTCTTGTAGCAACAGGATCACCATTGGGTGTAATTCCTTCAATGATGCAGGCAACTGTACAGAAATTTTCTTTACTGACAATTCCATTATTTGTACTGGCAGGAGTATTGATGGATAAGGGAGGAATTTCAAAAAGACTTATTAATCTGGCGGACAGTATGATGGGGCCTATTCATGGGGGACTTGGGTATGTAGCAGTTATAAGTGCTTTATTCTTTGCAGCAATATCAGGATCAGGAACAGCTACAGTGGCAGCAATGGGATCTATATTGATACCAGCAATGGTAAAGCAAGGATATGATAAAGGATTTTCCAGTGCACTATCTGCAATATCAGGTTCATTGGGAACTGTCATTCCTCCAAGCATTACTTTCATCATATATGGAATGATTACAGGACAATCTATTAGCGATTTGTTCCTTTCTGGAATTGTTCCGGGAATCATATTTGCAAGTATCCTCTGTTTGACTGTGTTTATCTACTCTAAAAAGTATGGATGGAAAGGAGATAAACCTAAAGCAACTAAAAAAGAAATAATGAAAATTTTTTGGGGAACACTTCCGGGATTCTTGAGTCCAGTTATAGTGTTAGGGGGGATTTATTCAGGATTCTTTACACCAACAGAAGCAGCAGCAGTGGCTGTAATATACAGTTTTGTTGTAGGAAAATTTATATATAAAGAACTGACTTTTGAAGCTTTAAGAGAAACATTATTCAGTACAGCAAAAACTACAGGAATTATTTTATTAATTATTATGAATGCAGGAATTTTTTCATGGATATTGACACAACAAGGAATTGCAACTCAGTTGACAGAGATGGCAATTGGATTTACTACAAATAAGTATGTAATGTTATTGATAATCAATGTTGTATTTTTATTAGCAGGATGTGTTATGGATAACACAAGTGCCCTTTATATCATTGTTCCAATTATTCTTCCAATAGCAAAAGCATTGGATATAAATTTAGTTCATTTAGGAGTAATTTTAGTATTAAACCTTTCAATAGGGCAAGTTACACCTCCAGTAGGACCAAACCTTTATGTCGCGGCTGATATAGGTAAAGTCAAATTTGAAGTGATTTGTCGTAAAATGGTTCCATTACTGATAATGTCTTTAGTAGCACTTTTAATTATTACATTTGTTCCTTGGCTGACAACATGTTTAATATAATAATTGCAGAAAATTTCAGTTTGTTATATACTTAAATATAGGTATGTTACATAGAAGGGGTAGTAATTAATGAAAGAAAATAAATTTATGTCAGTTTCATTGGCTAATAAGTCAGTTGTGGAACGAATAACAGATCAAATTACAAATGCAATTATTAATGGAGAATTAAAACCAGGGGATAAAATTCCAACTGAAGTGGAATTATGTGAATCATTTGGTGTAGGAAGAAATTCTGTTCGGGAAGCAATAAAGATTTTGGAAGCCTATGGAGTTTTAGAAATTAAACGTGCAGATGGAACATATATACGCCAAGAGTATGATGATAAAATGCTGTATCCAATACTATATGGAATTATTCTGCAAAAAGATTCTAAAGAGCAAATAGTGGAATTGAGAAAAGTAATTGATGTAGGAATTTTTCAAGAAGCTATAAAAAGAATGACAGAGGAAGATTTTAAGCAGCTGGAAGAGGAATTGCTAAGAATGGAAGAAAAAATTAATAAAAAAATTCCATCACCGCAGGAAATGTTTGAGGCTGATGTAAAATTTCATGCAGTTATTGTGGAAATTTTAGATAATCGTCTTTTAGAAAGTATTGGATATTATATAGATAAAATCACAAAATCAAGTCGTATAGTTGCAAATGAATATATTTTGGAACATGGACATCAAGATGATTTTATATCACTCCATAGAGAGATAATTGAAATATTCAGAAAGAAACAAACTGAAAAAATCAGTGAAATTATTGAAAAGCACTATAAATATTGGGAAAAATAGAAAAATAGCCGCGAAAGATAATGCGGCCTGGAAAACGGGCTTTAATTTTAAGTCCGTTTTTATTTTTTAGAAAAAAGGAGAGTAATTATGATTTATAGAAAATTGGAGGAGTTAAAACCTATTCCATTGGAACATTGTATGGGAGGAGAAGGAGTTGTAATGATGGAAAAGCTTTTAAATGCTCCAGAGGAAATGCTTGGAAAAGGAAGAGCATATGTACGTCATACATTAAATCCAGGTGTCAGTATAGGAATGCATACCCATGAGAAAGAAATGGAAACAATGGTTTTAATAGCAGGAAAAGCAAAGCATATTATTAATGGAGAGGTTCAACATTTGAAAAAAGGGGATATTATAGGAGCAATGCCTGGGGATACTCATAGTATAGCTTGCGAAGGGGAAGAACCATTAGTAGTTATAGCTCAAGTATTATATGAATAAAAATTAATTTAGGAGGAAATGATGGAAAATAAAGTATTAATTTCTGTAGCACCAGTTTCTGCTGCTGATAAATATATAGATCCAAAGAAAATAGCAAGAGATGTAATTGAATGTGCAAAGGCAGGTGCGTCAATGGTTCACCTCCATGTGCGTGATAAATATGGAAACTTAACAACAGACTTATCTGGATTAAAAGAAACAGTAGAATTGATAAGAGCTGAATCAGATATTATTATTCAAGTATCTACTGGGGGAGTATCAAATTTAACTATAAAAGAGCGTTGCACTCCCTTGTATTATGATAAAGTAGAAACTTGTTCCTTAAATGTAGGGTCTACAAATCTTGGAAATGCAGTTTATTGTAATCCTATTCCTGAGGTAAAATACTGTATAGAAGAAATTATAAAAACAGGAAAAACTCCAGAGATAGAAGTATTTGAAATAGGGCATATACATCAGACAGCTGAACTGCGTAAAGAATATAATATGAAGCTGCCGATTTTATTCAGTATTGTACTTGGACATCCAGGTGAAGCTCCTGCAACACCAGAAGCTTTGATGGCTATGGTAAATTTTATTCCAAAAGATACAATATGGGGGATTACACATGCTCATAGAAAAGATTTTGGAATTATAGCAGGAGCATTAGGATTAGGAGCAAAGACAGTACGTATAGGATTTGAAGATAGTGATTATTTGGATTCAGAAACTAGAGTAGACACTAATGTTCCATTGGTAGAAAAAGTAGTAAAACTTCTTCATGCAATGGATAAGGAAGCAATGACACCATATGAAGCAAGAAAAATGTTAAATATATAGGGGGAAAGTAATGGGAGAAACTGCATTAGGAATTGAAGTATTAAATTCATATAAGCCTATAGATGAAAAAAAATTAGATGAACAGCTTTTAGCTTGTGTAAAGAAAAATAAAAAAAAGATCATTGTTTTAGATGATGATCCTACTGGAGTTCAAACTGTTCATGATGTATTTGTATATACAGACTGGTCGGAAGATAGTATTCGTGAAGGATTTACAGAGGAGGGGAATCTTTTTTATATATTAACTAATTCAAGAGGGTTTACTGTAGATCAGACAATAAAATGTCATAAAGAGATAATTCAAAGAGTAAATAAAATTTCTAAAGAAACTGGCAAAGAATATATGATTATAAGCAGAGGAGATTCTACTTTAAGAGGTCACTATCCTCTTGAAACTCAATTACTTCGTGAAGGATTTGAAGCTGATGGGAAAAAACATCTGGATGGAGAAGTTATATGTCCATTTTTTAAAGAAGGAGGAAGATTTACTATTGGGAATATTCACTATGTAAAAACTGGAAATGTTCTTGTACCAGCAGGGCAGACAGAATTTGCAAAAGATAAAACATTTGGATATACCTCTTCTAATTTATGTGATTATATAGAAGAAAAAACAAATGGAAAATATTCAGCTGAAAAAGTAATCACTATTTCTTTAGAAGAACTTCGTGAAGTTAAAATTGATGAAATAACAAAAAAATTAATGCAGGTAGAAAATTTTGAAAAAATTGTAGTAAATGCAATAGACTATTGTGATTTGAAAGTATTTGTAATAGCTCTTTATAAAGCAATGGAACAGGGAAAAAATTTCATGTTTCGTGTAGCAGCAGCAATTGTAAAAATTATTGGAGGAATTTCTGAGCAGCCACTTCTTACAAGAAAAAAGATGGTAGTAAAAGAAACAAAAAATGGTGGAATTATTGTAGTAGGTTCACATACACAAAAGACAACAAGTCAGGTAGAGGAATTGAAAAAATTAAAAGATCTTGTTTTTATAGAATTTAATTCTGATTTGGTACTTAATGAAGAAGCTTTTCAAAAAGAGATAGAAAACACCTTGAAAATGGAAGAGGAATTAATTACTTCTGGAAAAACAGTTGTAGTATATACAAAAAGAAAATTGTTAGTCATAGAAAACGATACTAAAGAAGAAGCGCTTCTTCGTTCTGTGAAAATTTCAGATGCAGTTCAGTCTTTAGTTGGAAAGCTTCAAGTAATACCAGCTTTTGTGATAGCTAAGGGAGGAATAACTTCCAGTGATGTTGGGACAAAGGCTCTTAAAGTAAAAAGGGCAAATGTGTTAGGACAGATTTGTCCAGGCATACCAGTATGGCAGACAGGAGAAGAAAGTAAATTTCCAATGATACCATATATTATTTTTCCAGGAAATGTAGGAGAAGTTTCAACATTAAAAGAGGCAGTAGAAATTTTATTAAATAATGAGTAGGAGGATGAAATGCCTTATAATTATAAAGAATTAGGCTTGGTAAATACTAAAGAAATGTTTAAAAAAGCTAACGAGAACGGATATGCAGTTCCAGCTTTTAATTTTAACAACTTAGAACAGGTTTTGGCAATAATGGAAGCTTGTGCAGAAATGGGGTCACCAGTAATACTTCAATGTTCAAAAGAAGTTATAGAATATTTAGGAATTAATATGATACCTTTGATTGCAAAAGGAGCAGTTGATTATGTAAAGGCATCAGGAGCAGAGATTCCAGTAGCACTGCAATTAGACCATGGTTCAAACTTTGAAATTATTAGAAAGTGTATAGATAATGGTTTTTCTTCTGTAATGTTTGATGGATCACATTATCCTTTTGCTGAAAATGTAATAAAAACTAAAGAAATTGTAGAATATGCCCATGGAAAAAATGTAACAGTAGAAGCTGAACTTGGAGTATTAGCAGGGGTAGAGGAAGGGAAAAAAGTAGAAAAACATGAATTTACCTCTCCAGATGAAGCAGAAGATTTTATTAAACAGACAGGAGTTGATTCTCTTGCAATTGCTATTGGAACTTCTCATGGAGCTCATAAATTTAAGCCAGGGGATAACCCTAAATTAAAATTGGACGTATTGGCAGAGATAGAAAGAAGAATATCAGGTTTTCCAATAGTACTTCATGGTTCTTCAGCAGTTCCAAAACAATATATTGAAATGATAAGACAATATGGAGGAATGATAAAAGATGCTGTAGGGATACCAGACTTAGAATTAAGAAAAGCTACAAAGTCAACAGTTGCAAAAATTAATGTCAGTACAGATGGTTCTCTTGCTTTTACAGGAGCATTGAGAAAAGCTTTAGCAGAAAAACCTGAAGAATTTGACTTGAAAAAATATTTAGGTGCAGCTAGGGAAGAAATGAAAGTTTACTATAAAACAAAAATTGTTGATGTATTTGGTTCCGATGGAGCATATAAAAAAGCAATAATATAAAAAACTATAACCTATGTACTTTAAGATAAAAATTAAGGCAGCATAGGTTTTTCTAATTTCCTTGATATTAGACTGAAGTAGGTGAAAAAAATAAAAAAAATGAAAGGTAAATTACCTAAATTTGTGAAAATTATAATATTTTACTTTGCTTTTATATAAATTATAGTTTATAATTAAAATAAAATCATTTAAATAAGAGGGGAAAACTATGAAGAAAAAAATACTAAATTATTTGGATGGAAATTATGAAAGCTTCAGTAAAAGTTTTAAAAAAATAGCTGATTATATTAAATATAATCAAAGTATAATATCTTTTATTTCAATAAATCAATTAGCTATAGAAACTGAAACAAGTCCAGCAACAATCACAAGATTTTCAAAAAATCTTGGATTTAAAGGATATCCAGATTTTCAAAAAATATTTCAAAAAGAAGTAGAAAAAGAAACATCATATATGAAAGGTCTTAAAAATAGTATAGGAGAGGCTGCTACAGGAAGTAATATAATTAAAGATATTATAGATACTAATATAGAACTTCTTCAGGAAATGGATATAGTTGAATTAGAAAAATCTTTGGATCAAGCTGTTGAGTGGATAAAAAACAGCAGAAAATTGTATGTATTAGGAGCTAGAGGATCATATGCTCTTGCATATTATCTTTATTTTATGCTGAAAGAATTTAGAGAAGGTGTAGAATTGATGATATCAGGTGCTTCAGATTTTACAGATAAACTTCTCTATTCACAAAAAGAAGATTTATTATTTACAATATCTTTTCACCCATATACAAACTTTACTTGCCAAGTAACAGAATTTTTTAAAGAGCATGGAAATAAAGTAATAACAGTGACAGATAAAAAGGATTCTACACTGGGAAATATATCAGATCTTGTTTTAACAACAAAGAATGGGGAAAAAGCATATACTTTTGTTCCAGGTATAGTTCTGATTAATGCACTTTTAGTAAAACTTGGAATGGAAGATAAAGAAAATGTTATGGATAGATTCGATAAATTAAAGGAAATAACTGACAGATTTAATATATATATAGATAAGTAGTAGATATGATTAAATAACTAAATCTACTAAGCTTGAAACGAGAGCAGGAAAAACACTTCAAGTAGAAAAAATACATTAAAGGATATTCTTTTGATACCAGAGAAAGAAATTGAACTTGGAACTTATACAGATATAGGAGAGTGAAAATGAAAAGAGTAGGATTTATTGGCTGTGGAAATATGGGAGAAGCTTTTCTAAAAGGAATAATCAATTCTCTTATGGTAGAAATAAGCAACATAAGTGTTTATGATTTGGCAAAAGGAAAGGAAATAGAAAGTAAGTATGGAGTTAAGGCTCTTGAAGGGGAACTAGATTTAGTTCATAATAGTGATATAATATTTTTAGCAGTGAAGCCTAATATTTATTTCGATGTAATTGATAAAATCAAAGACAGTATCAATAGCAGCAAGATATTAGTAGCAATGGCACCTGGGATAACTATGGAAGATATTCTTGAAGAAACTGAAAATAGAAACAGTAAAATAGTTAGAACTATGCCTAATCTTCCTTTGATGGTGCAGGAAGGATGTATTGCTTATTCATTTAATGAAAATCTTGAAGATGAAGAAAAAGTTTTTTTTAAAGAACTTTTTGAAAAAATTGGTATGGCAATAGAGATTAAAGAAGAACTTTTTGATGCAGTAATAGGAGCTTCAGGTTCATCGCCAGCTTTTATGTTTATGTTTATAGAAGCTCTTGCAGATGCAGTAGTTTTAGAAGGACTTCCTAGAGCAGCAGCTTATAAATTAGTGGGACAGACTCTTATAGGCTGTGGAAAACTTTTCCTTGAAAGTGGAAAACACCCAGGAGAATTAAAAGATAATGTTTGTTCTCCAGGTGGAACAACAATAGTTGGAGTAAAATCATTGGAAGAAAATGGATTTAGAGGTGCTGTAATAAAAGCAGTTATTGAAACTATAAATAAATCTAAGGAAATGAGCAAAAAAGATAAATAGATTTATAGGAAATATTGAGCCTATATAACTTTAGAAATAAAAATTCTAAAAAGAGAATTATTGAATGAATGGTTCTCTTTTTTGTTTGTGTAAAAAAATTGCTACAGTATAGGAAAAATTACTTATTTGGTATATTTAACCTTAGATATTATAACAAATTTTTTCTAATTTTATGAACAAACTATCAATAAAAAATTATTTAGGCTATTTTTTCTATAGATGCCTCTAAGTGATAATAGGAATAATTATAGTATTTAAAAGCTATTCAGCATATAAATAATAATTTGACAATTCTTAAGAAGACACGATATACTAGAATATAAAACTAGAAAAAGGAGAGAGAAAAGTGAAAAACAGAAACATAGCTTTATGCATAATCTTAACACTTGTAACTTGTGGAATTTATAGTTTATTTTGGAATGTTAACTTAAACAATGATTTTGCAGAACATAATGGGAAAGAAAAAAATGGATGGATGATGATACTTTTGAGTATAATCACATGTGGAATTTATTATTTTGTATGGATATACAGAATGGGGGAAGAAATAGAAAAAGCTGGTGGAAAAAATGAAGGAATAGCTTATTTATTATTAAGCCTTTTTGGTTTTGGAATAGTAGCTATGGCTCTTATTCAGCATCAGGAAAATGAATTATGTCCAAAAATAGAGAACTTATAGTAGTAATATTAATTGGTGCAGTTATAAGTTTTATAGCAGTAATTTTTTTAAATAAAAGTATCTGTCTTTTTATTAATATATTTGGACTGCCATGTCCAGCTTGTGGAATGACAAGAGCATATATCTCTCTTGTCCATTTAGATATAAAGAAAGCATTTTATTATCACCCACTTTTTTGGAGTGTGCCACTTATTCTGTTAGGATATAAAAATAAAAAACTTATATATATAATAGGAATTATTTTTATAATTGTTTGGGTAATAAGAATGTATCTTTATTTTCCAGATAAAGAGCCTATGAAATTCAATGACAGAGCTATTTATGTGAGAGTATTTACCACAATAAAAAATATAAAAAACAAATTAGTATAGAGTAGATATATAATTTTAGAATTTTTCCAGTAGAAAGGGTTGTTATTAATTTTGTTTATAAAACATAGAAGACAGATGAAGATTTACAACAATGGAACTGTTTTTTACGTTTTATTTACTTCATTAATTATATGCCCTTTCTAATTTCCAAACTTTTAAAATTTAGCCTAGATTCTTTATCATCTGTTTTTTTATTTTTCTCTCATTAGTAGCATCATTTTTTTAGTAAGTGCTTTAGTTGCTTTAATATCTTCTAAAGAGTCATGAGCTTTTAATTCTATTCCAAAGTGATTACACCATGTTTCAAGTTTATTGTCTTTAAGTACAGGGATTTTTTTTAAAAGTTGCAGTGCTGCAATCCATTGAAGTGGATCCAGTGTTGTTGCCTGAATATAGCTGAAAAGATATTTTTCTCCATTTCTTCTTAAAAACTTGTTTATAACATCTATATCAAATCTGACATTGTACCCTCCAACAAGAAATTTATCTTCTTTATTGTATTTATCAATATGCTTATTTAAAATTTTCATAAATTTTCTAAAGACTACCTCTTCAGAATCATATTTTTCAATTTCTTCTCTAGTTCTTCCTTGAATTTTTAAAGCTTCATCTGTAACTTCAGACCCAGGGAAAGGTTTTACATAAAAATTAAATTCTTCAGCCACTTCTTTTCCAATTTGAACAATTCCTGAAAGTTGAATGAGTGCAGATTTTTCAGTTATTCCCCCAGTTTCAGTATCTATAAAAAGTATCTTCATAAAAATTCTCCCTTAAATATTTAATAATATTATTTCTATTACTATTATAACATAAATATTTTATATAAAAAAACCTCTTTATAAATATGAAAAAATTATAAATAAAATATTATTTTGGTATAATCCCCTTTAGGTAGACATTTGAAAAAAACACATATATAATAGTGTTGTAAGGTCTAACTAAGGGGGATTTTTATGTCTAAAATTAATAACAGATATTCTAAAGAATTTAAATTGGCTGTAGTTAAGCGATATCTTGAGGGAAACGGTGGATATCTGACTGTAGCTAAAGAAATGAATGTTAAGAATGATTCCCAAGTTGCTGCTTGGGTTAAAAAGTTTAAATTACTTGGAGAAACTGCCTTTGATTTTGAAACTCGTGGTAAAGTTAAAGGACCCATCAAAGGAAGACCAAGAACTAAATTTAATTCTCTTGAAGAAGAGATTGAGTATTTGAGAATGGAGAATGAGTATTTAAAAAAGTTACGGGCTCAGCAAAAAAGTAAAAAAATTAATACATTTCAAATCATTGATGAGATGAGGAAAAAATATTCTTTAAGCTCATTATGTCGTTTTGCTGAGTGTTCAAGAAGTGGATATTACAAATGGAAAAATAGAACTAGGACTCTCTCTAAAAGAGCTGAACAAAATATAGAAATAACAGCGCTAATACTTGAATGTCATAAAAAGATAAAAGGTATTTATGGCGTTGGAAGACTTCAAATTTATGTAAATAAAAATACAAATTATCAAGTAAATCATAAAAGAATATACAGAATTATGAAAGAAAATGGGATAAAATCCGTCATTAGAAAGAAATATAGATATAGACATTATCAACCAGCTAGAGTAGCTCAAAATATTTTAAATCGTGAGTTTAATGAAACTCAACCATTAAAGGTTTTAACTATGGATACAACATATATCGAAATACTTGGAACAAGAAATTTTTTGTATTTAAATGCAGTAAAAGATATTTCAAATAAAGAAATTGTAGCTTATGAATTAAGTTTAAGCAATAATGCTGAACTTGTAGATAAGACTTTAGAAAAACTTTTTAAACTTTCACTAGCTAAGAATTGTTTAATCCATACCGATCAAGGAAGTACATATACTAGAGAAAAATATATTCAAAGATTAGAAAGCCATGGGATAAGAGTTTCAATGTCTAGAAGAGGTAACTGCTGGGATAATGCACCTATTGAATCATTCTTTAGTCACCTTAAAAGTGAAGCATTGTATTTAAATAAGGTATCAAATATGGAAACAACAATTGAAATAGTGAAAAATTATATAGATTTTTACAACAATGAAAGGATCCAAAAAAATTAAATGGTTTGAGTCCAGTAGAATACCGAATTCAAACCATTTAGTCATTCTTTTTTTTAATTGTCTACTTGACAGGGTATAGACCATTTAAAAGATTTTAGAGTATTTTTTATTTGTTAGAGATATAAAAAAGATAAATATTTACTTAATGGAAAATTTTTCATAGGCTGAAAGTATATTAGCTATCTGCATTTTTATTCCCACAATAATAGCTGATTCATCAATATTAAATTTATCATTGTGGAGAGGAGCTGTTATTTTCTTTTCTTTGTTTCCCACTCCTAAATTGAAAAAAGCTCCAGGTATTTTTTCAAGGAAATAAGCAAAATCTTCTACTCCCATATCAGGAAGAGCTTTTATTTTTACTTTATCCACTCCTAAAATATTTTCTCCATTGGTTTTGATTAAGTCAACATATTCATCATGATTTATAAGGGCATTGTAGCTGTCACGATAAAAAACTTCCCCTTTAGCTTCATAGGCAGCACTTACCATCTCAACTATAGAATTAATTCTTTTTTTAGCCTTATCTCTAACAGAATTGGAAAGACTTCTCATGGTACCACAGCAGAAAGCTTCCTGTGCTACTATATTTTCTTTTGTACCACTTTGCATAGTTCCAAAAGTCAATACAAGAGAATCTCTTGAATCAATGTTTCTGCTGACAATAGTCTGTAATGCTGTGATGACATAAGCAGCTGTTACAACTGCATCAACTCCCCCACTGGGATAAGCTCCATGACAGCTTTTTCCTGTTATTTTTATATTTACATCTGTAGCTGAGGCATTCATTGCTCCATATTTAACAGCTATTTTTCCTGCTTCTGTAGAAGGGTCTACATGTAAACCAAATATACAATTGACACCTTCAAGCACTCCATCTTCTATCATGGGAACAGCTCCACCAGTTGTTTCTTCAGCAGGCTGAAATATAAATCTTACATTGCATGGGAGTTCTTCTTTTTTAGCAGCTAAAATCTTAGCTGTACCTAAAAGAATGGAAGTATGAACATCATGACCACAGGCATGCATTCTCCCTATATTTTTTGATGAATATTCACATTCTGTATTTTCGAGAATAGGAAGAGCGTCAATATCAGCTCTTAATGCTATTGTGATATTGCTGTTTTTACCTTTAAGATCAGCAACTATTCCACTTTTTCCAATACCTGTCTTATATGGAATTTTTATTTCATCAAGATATTTGCATATTATTCCAGTAGTTTCAGGCAAATTAAAATCAAGTTCAGGGTGCTGATGAAGCTCTCTTCTCACATTTATGAACCACTGTTCACAGTTTTCTATGCCATTAAAAAAATATTTTGTAAATTCATTTTTATCCTCCAATATTGATATAATAAAAAAATCACAGCTATGAGAGCTGTGATAAAAATTTCTGACAATAAAAAACATCAAAAAAAATCTATTTCCAGACAGCACTCCATTGATAAAAACCAATGACAGCAGTATAAATATTCTTCATACTGCCAACAAAGATATCAGGCGATATCTCCATTTCGGCAAAGTTCCCTTTCAAAATACCTCGCAGTCTGCCAGACTAAGTATTTTTACTGATGTTCCATGCACCTCTATCAAAATTATTTAAACTATATTTAAAAAAGTATATAGTAATTTATGAAAAAATAATAATATATTTTTTGTATTTTAAAAATATATATTTTGAATTATTAAATTTTTAAATTGTGTTGTAAAATTTCACTTAAATAAATAAACAGATTGAGGAGCAATTGACAAGAGTAACTATAAGGAGCCAGCCAGCTATGAGATATAGTAAAAGGGGAGATTGCCGAAATTTTGGTTTTGTGAGGCAGACAAATCAATTTTGGGAATGCAGATAACATCTGTATAACTGTCATTGAATATTCAATGTTGTGCTTTCTGTGAGTCTTTTTTCTAATGGAAAATTTTAATAATTTTATTTTAATTTTTTGTGATGAATATTGACCAGCAGACTGCAATCTGCTGGTTTTTTTATTACAAAATATTTCAAAAGGAGATTTTTTTATGAGAGTAGTATTAAAGTATGGTGGTTCAAGTGTAGCAACAATAGAAAAAATAAAAGCAATTTCTGGGTATATTAGCAAGTTGAAGAAGGAAAAGTATGATGAAATTGTTGTTGTTGCTTCAGCAATGGGAAAGACAACAGATACTTTGATAAAGATGGCAAATGAAATTTCTTCTAGTCCTAATCAGAGGGAACTGGATTCTCTTCTTTCAACTGGAGAACAACAGACAGTTGCACTTCTTTCAATAGCATTAAATGCCAAGGGAGAAAAGGCAGTATCTCTTACTGGGACACAAGCTAATGTAAAAACAATGGGAATACATACAAAGAGCAAGATAAAAAGCATAGAGGTAGAGAGAATAGAAAGTTATCTAAAAGAGGGGAAGATAGTTATAGTAACTGGATTTCAGGGAGTTAATGAAAATGGAGATATAACAACATTGGGAAGAGGAGGCTCAGATACAAGTGCAGTGGCATTAGCTGCTGCTTTAAAATGTGAATGTAGAATATATACTGATGTAGAGGGAATATATAGTGTAGATCCGAGAATATATAAAAATGCAAAATTACTGGATAAGATTTCATATGAGGAGATGATGGAAATGGCACATCTTGGTGCAGGAGTTATGGAAACAAGAGCTGTAGAATTAGGGAAGAAATTTAATATACCAATTTTTGTAGGAAGAAGTTTAAGTGAAGCAGGAGGTACATATATCATGGAGAGAGATAGTGCTTTAGAAGAAAAATTAGTAACTGGTTTGAGTGTAGCAAATGAAATAATTGTGACTACAATTTCAAATATAGAATATTCATCAAAGAAAATAGCAGATATATTTTCAACAATAAACAGTTGTGGATTAAATATAAATATGATTACACAAAATATAAACAGAAATAGAAAAACAGATATATCATTCAGCTGTACTCTTGGGGAGAAATATCTGCTAGATCAGGTAGTGAAGCAAATAAAAAGTAAATATCCAGAAATAGAAATAGAATATGAAGATAATCTAGGTATGATATCAGTTGTAGGAATTGGAATGATAAATAATTCAGGAATTGCAGGAAGATTTTTTTCAGCACTAAGTAATGCTGGAGTGGAATTTTATCAGGTAACTACTTCTGAAATAAGTATATCATGCAGTGTAGATAGAAATTTAATAAATAGAGCAGTAGAGTCAGCTGCTATAGAATTTGGACTTTAGGAGGAAATAATGAAAATTGCCATAGTGGGAGCTACTGGATTAGTAGGAAGAACATTTTTAAAAGTACTGGAAGAAAGAAATTTCAATCTAACAGAGCTTTTCCTTTTTGCTTCAAAGAGAAGTGCAGGAAATAAAGTAAGGTTTAAAGATAAAGAGTATACAGTGGAAGAACTTACAGAAAATAGTTTTGATAGAGATATAGATATTGCATTATTTTCTGCTGGTGGAGATGTAAGTAAAAAGTTTGCTCCAATAGCAGTGGAGAAAGGAGTATTAGTTATAGATAATTCATCTGCATGGAGAATGGAAAGTGGAGTTCCTCTTATAGTGCCAGAAGTGAACTCAGAAATAGCTTTTAAAAATAGAGGGATAATAGCAAATCCTAATTGTTCAACTATTCAATGTATGCTGCCTTTGAAAGCGTTGGAAGAAAAATATGGGTTGAAAAGAGTTATTTATAGTACTTATCAAGCAGTATCTGGAAGTGGATATAAAGGAATTGAAGATTTGGAAAATGGACTTAGAGGGGAAAAACCGAAAACTTATCCTCATTCAATAGTTAACAACTGTCTTCCTCATATTGATAAATTTTTAGAAAATGGATATACAAAAGAAGAAATAAAAATGATAGAGGAAACAAGAAAAATATTAGGGATTCCAGATCTTCCTGTGACAGCTACATGTGTAAGAGTACCAGTGATAAATTCACATTCTGTTTCTGTTACAGTAGAATTAGAAAAAGATTTCACTTTAAAAGAGATAAAAGAGGTTTTAGGAAGTTTTGATGGAATAATACTTGTAGACGATATAAATTTCAATAAATATCCTCTGGCTACTGATGCTACTGGTCAGGATAAAGTACTGGTAGGAAGAGTAAGAAGAGATTTTAGTACAGAAAAAGGGGTAAATTTATGGGTAGTTGCTGACAATATAAGAAAAGGGGCAGCAACAAATGCTGTTCAAATAGCAGAACTTTTTAGAGAAATATAACATAGGAGGAAATAAATGAGATTATTTACAGGATCAGGAGTTGCTCTTATAACTCCGTTTGATGAAAATAATGAAATAAATTATTCAAGACTTAGAGAAATACTTGAATTTCATGTAATAAACCATACAGATGCAATAATCGTGTCAGGAACTACAGGTGAAGGAAGCACTCTTACTGATGAAGAAAAAATTTCATTAATGGAGTTTACAGTGGAAATAATAAATAATAGAATACCTGTGATAGCAGGAACTGGTTCAAATAATACCAAAAATGCTGTGGAGTTTAGTAAAAGAGCAGAAAGAACTGGAGTAAATGGACTTTTAGTAGTTACTCCATACTATAATAAAGGGAATGAAAATGGAATATATGAGCACTATAAAGCAATAGCAGAAGCAGTAAAAATTCCTATCATTCTATATAATGTTCCTTCAAGAACAGGGGTAAATCTCTCTATTTCACTTTTGAAAAAATTGGCACAAATAGAAAATATAACAGCTTTAAAAGAAGCCAGTGGAAATATATCATATGTTGCAGAAGTTGCAAGAGAGGTGCCGGAACTTGATATTTATTCAGGAAATGATGATATGGTTGTTCCAGTTCTTTCTTTGGGTGGAAAAGGAGTAATTTCTGTATCAGCAAATATAATTCCTGATATAAATCATGAAATGGTAGTTTCATTTTTAAATGGAGATATAGAGAAAGCCAGAGAATTGCAGCTGAAATATAATGATCTTGTAAATGCTTTGTTTCTTGAAACAAATCCAGTTCCAATAAAAGAAGCTATGAATTTTCTTGGATATGAAGTAGGAAATTGCAGACTTCCATTGGGAATGATGGAGGAATCAAATAGAGCAAAATTAAGAGATATACTTATTGCTCATGAGGTGACAGGATGGAAATAATAATACATGGAACTGGAGTAATGGGGAGATTGATAAAGGAAACAGCAGAAAACAATAAGGATATGAGAGTAACAGGTTTTGCAGATGAACTCACTGTTGAAACTGGAGATGTAATAATAGATTTTTCTCATTATTCAAGACTGGATTCTCTTTTAGATTATTCCAAAAATAAAAAAATACCTTTGGTTATTGCAACTACTGGATATTCAGATGAAACATTGAAGAAAATAAAAAAAACAGCTGAAGTGATTCCTGTGCTTCTTTCTTCAAATATGTCTTTGGGAGTAAATCTTTTGAATGATATTCTTGAGAGAATAGTTCCAGTACTTTATGAAAATTATGATATAGAAGTAGTAGAAAAACATCATAATAAGAAAGTGGATTCACCAAGTGGAACGGCTAAAACTTTAGTTGAAACTATAGAAAAAAGTTGTCCTGAAAATATGAGAGAGCAGTATGGGAGAGAAGGAAACAGCAAAAGAGAAAAATATGAAATAGGAATTCATTCTTTAAGGGGAGGAACTATTGTTGGAGAACACTCAGTTCTTTTTTGTGGAGAAGATGAAATTATAGAGATAAAACATACAGCAATGTCTAAAAAGATATTTGTTGTTGGAGCATTAAAAGCAGCTGAATTTCTTATTGGAAAAGAAGCAGGGCTATATACTATGAAAGATATTTTTGGAAATTAGGAGGAAATATGATAAACTTAAATACAGCAGAAGAAATAATAGCATTTATAAAAAATTCACAAAAAAGAACACCTGTAAAGGCATATATAAATGGAGATATGGCTAACATTGAAACTTCAGCTAAAATCTTTAGAGGAAATGGTTCATATATACTGATAGGAGAATCAGATGAAATAAACAGAGTATTGGAAAAATATAGAGATAATATAACAGATTTCTATATAGAAAATGATAGAAGAAATTCAGGAGTACCAACTTTAGATTATAGAAATATAAATGCAAGAATAGAGCCAGGAGCTATTATAAGAGATAAAGTAACTATAGGAAATAATGCTGTCATTATGATGGGAGCAGTAATAAATATAGGAGCAGTAATTGGAGATAATACTATGATAGATATGGGAGCAGTTCTTGGAGGTAGAGCTACAGTTGGAAAAAACTGTCATATAGGAGCAGGAGCAGTTCTTGCTGGAGTTGTAGAACCACCATCAGCTAAGCCAGTAGTAGTTGAAGATGGAGTTCTTGTAGGAGCTAATGCTGTCATTATAGAAGGAGTGAAAATAGGTACAGGAGCAGTGGTAGGAGCAGGAGCAGTAGTTATTGAAGATGTTCCAGCAGGTGCAGTTGTTATAGGAAATCCTGCCAGAATAGTAAAAAATGTAGATGAAAAAACATTAGAAAAGACACAGTTGGTAGATGATTTGAGAAAATAGGAGGATAAAATGGAAATAAACAGAGAAGTGTTAAAACTTGAATACTCTCTTATCAGAGCTCTTAATGAAGAATCAAGGAAATATTCAAATGCAATAGATCTCACAATAGGAGAGCCAGATATACCTTCTCCCAAAGAACTTATAACAGAAGCATTAAAATATGGGGCAGAGCATCAGTTAAGATATCCTCCTACTGGTGGTGGAGAAAAAATCAGAACATTGGTAGCAGATTATTATAATAGAAAATATGGTTCTAGTTATGTAATGGATAATGTTATTATAAATGTTGGAGCCTCAGAAGCCTTATCTTCATGTTTGAGAACCATTTTAAATTCTGGAGATGAGGTAATAATACCAGCACCTTTCTATCCTGGATATCCTTCAATGGTAAATTTATGTTATGCTAAGAGTATTTTTATGGATACAACAAAAACAGATTTTAAAATAACATCAAAATTATTAGAGGAAAATTATTCTGATAAAACTAAGGCTATTCTCTTAAGCAATCCATGTAATCCTACAGGGAATGTATTAACTTTGGAGGAAATGGAAATAATAGCAGATTTTGTGGAGAAGAGAGATATATTTCTTATAGCAGATGAAATATACAGTGAACTTTCATTTTATAATTTTTATTCTTTTAGTTCCTTTGAGAAAATAAAAGATAAGGTTATTATAATAAATGGATTTTCAAAATCTCATTCAATGACAGGGTGGAGAATAGGATATACTATTTTTCCCTTAGAATACAGAAGATATTTCTTGAATACCACTTTATATACACTGAGCTCTCCAATGGCTTTATCTATTGCAGCAGCAGAGATTGCACTGGAAAAATTTGAAGATAGAAAAGAACTTATGAATATATATAAAAAAGAGCTGTATATATGAAAGATGCTCTGACAGAACTGGGATTTAAAGTAGTTGAGCCTAAAGGAGCTTTTTATATATTTGCAGATTATTCAAAAATTTCAAAATTAAATTCTTTTGATTTTGCAATGGATATGCTGAAAAAAGTACAAACAGCAGTAGTACCAGGAATATCTTTTGGAACAGAGAAATGTTTTAGAATATCTCTTACAGTAGATATATCTAAGTTGAAAGAAGCAGTAGAAAGAATAGAAGAATATGTGGAAAAATATAAAAATTAAGCTTAAATAAAAAGATTTGTTGGTAGATGAAAAAATAAACTTAAAATTACTGTAGGTATAGTAATAAAAATAAAAAAATAATTAAAGCTATGCTATATTTGGTGTTGATATTAGAGTATCAACACCTATTTTTTTAATATTCAATATCTAGCTTTTTCATTTTTGCGTAAAGACGACTTCTGTCTATTTTAAGAAGTTTTGCAGCTTTGGATTTATTTCCTTTTGTAATTTTTAAAGCTTCAATAATAGCATTTTTTTCATTGGACATTGTAAGTTTTTTTAAGGAAGTTTCTTCTGAAAATGAGTCAAATGAGATTTTTTCTAAGTCACTGTTTTGTAAATTTTCAAGGAAAAAATCAAAATCATTTAATGTAAGAGTACCATAATGAGCTAAAATAGAAGCTCTATACATAACATGTTGTAATTCTCTTATATTTCCAGGCCATGAATAATCCATAAATTTTTCAATTACCTCTTTACTTATTTCTGATATGGCATAACCATATTCATCATTTATTTTTTTTCTAAAGAAATCACATAATAAAGGAATGTCTTCCACACGTTCTCTTAAAGGAGGAATTTTTATTTCTAAAGCATTCATTCTATAATAAAGATCTTTTCTAAATTTATTTTCATTAACCAAAGCTATCATATTTTTATTTGTACAACCTATAATTCTTGTACTTATTTTTATTGGCTTTAACCCTCCTATTTTTTCAATTTCCTTTTCTTGCAGTATTCTTAATAATTTAGACTGTAAAATCAAAGGCATTTCTCCAATCTCGTCTAGTAATATAGTACCATTATCAGCAAGTTGAAATTTTCCTATTTTTCCATTTTTTAATGCTCCTGAAAATGCTCCAGGTTCATAACCAAATAATTCGGACTCCAAAAGTTCTTTTGGAATAGCAGCACAATTTATTTTTACAAAGTTTTCATTATATCTACGGCATAATTGATGAAAAGCATTTGCAATGACTTCTTTTCCAGTACCAGTTTCTCCAGTTATTAATACTGGGATATCAGTATCTGCATATTTTTCAATAGTTGCTTTTATTTGCATCATGGCATTTGATTTTCCTATTATTTGATCTAGTGAATACATAGGATTTTTTTTATTATCTAAGTATTGTTTGTAAAGTTTAGCCTTATGAATTAAATTTTCTATCTCATCTTTTGTATCTACTCCATATGATGAACTATGTGGAATGGACATACCTAGAGCACCTATTATTTTATTGTTTTCATATATTGGAAATTTATTTGTTATAAGAGAAAAGGTTTTGCCAGTTTTTAAATTTTTTGCAAGAAAAATATCTCCAATACGCTCTTTACCTGTTTCTATAATTTCATCTAGCAAAGTATTGGGAAGATATTTTTTTACATTTTTTCCTATTACTTCTTCCTGGGTAGCTCCTATTAAATCAGTATAAACTTTATTCATATAGACAATATTAAGGTCTAAATCAATGATTACACAGTTGGGCATAGCTTCTAAAGCATAATGTAGTAAATTATCTAAAATCACTTTTTTCACTTTTTTCTCCTTTATTATAAAATCAACATAAATTTAAGTTATTATATCATTAAAATGTAGAAGATATATGTTCAAAAATAATGTTTTATGATTAAAATGTATCGAAAACACTACATTGTATGAAATTGTAGTGTTAATGCTACATTTTTTTTACTTAAAATTTTCGTGAATTAAGGGATTTATTGGAAATTGAGATTTGGCACATTTCTTGCTTTATATAAAATATAATAAAGAAAGGAGGAGGAGGATTTAGTTGAAGAAAAAGTTATTGATGTCACCTGAAGAAGCTGTAGAGCTTATAAAAGATGGTGATGTTGTTGCAACTGGTGGTTTTATAGGAACAGGACTTCCAGAAATTATATCATCAGCTTTAGAAGAAAAATATAAAAAAAGTGGATTTCCAAAGGATTTGACTCTTGTTTTTGCTGCTGGACAAGGAAGTAAAAATGGAGATGGAAATGATCACTTTGCTCACAAAGGATTGATAAAAAGAGTTATTGGGGGGCATTGGGCCAAATGTCCAAAAATGGGAGAAATGGCTAATAACAATGAGATTGAAGCATATAATTTTCCTCAGGGAGTAATATGCCAGATGTATAGGGATATAAGTATTCAGCAGAAATTCACTTTATCTAAGATAGGGCTTTACACATTTGTAGATCCTAGAATATCAGGGGGAAAGTTAAATAGTGTTACAACAGAGGACATGGTAAAAGTGGTAAACATTGAGGGGAATGAAATGCTTCTTTATAAACATGTACCTATTGATATCTGTCTTTTGAAAGGAACATATGCAGATGAAAAGGGGAATATCAGTTTTGAAAAAGAGCCATTAGTTCTTGATGCTACTTCGTTAGCTCAAGCATGCAAAGCTTCTGGAGGAAAAGTATTAGTACAGGTAGAAAAAATTGTAAAAAATAATACATTGGATCCTAAGCTTGTAAAAGTTCCTGGAATTTATGTAGATGGAGTAGTACTGGGAGATGAAAAAACTAATTGCCAATCTCTTGGGATACCTTTTGATCCATCATTATGTGGTGAAAAAAATGTAGTAATTGATAGAAAAAGTAGCATTGAACTTGATAGTAAAAAAGTAATAGCCAGACGAGCTGCACTTGAATTAAAGAAATGGTCTGTGATTAATTTGGGAATAGGGACTCCTGAATATATATCAAATGTTGCTGTAGAAGAGGAAATAGATGAGTATCTGACTTTTACTATAGAATCTGGAATAGTAGGAGGAATAGCTCTGAAAGATATTCAATTTGGAACTGCTAAAAATCCTGACTCCATAATGGATCATAGGCTGCAATTTGATTTTTATGATGGTGGTGGTCTTGATATGGCATATTTAGGACTAGCTGAAGGGGACATGAATGGAAATGTTAATGTAAGTAAATTTGGGCAGTTAATAGCAGGGTGTGGGGGCTTTATAAATATAACACAAAGTGCAAAAAAAGTCTTTTTTTGTGGAACTTTTACTGCTGGGGGATTAAAAACAGAAATTAAAAATGGAAAACTTTCAATATTAACAGAAGGGAAAAAGAAAAAATTTGTAAAAAAAGCAGAGCAGATTACATTCAGTGGAGAATATGCTCAAAAGAAAGATCAAGCTGTAATGTTTATTACAGAAAGAGCTGTATTTGAATTAAAAAAAGATGGATTGTATCTTACAGAAATAGCTCCTGGAATAGATCTTAAAAAAGATATACTGGATCAAATGGATTTTACTCCATTAATAAGTAAAAATTTAAAATTGATGGATGAAAGAATATTTTGTCCTGAAACAATGAATCTAGAAGAAAATTTTAAAAGGGAGGATTAATTTATGTTGAAAAAATTTACATCGGCTTGTATAAAAATAGCCAATAATTATTTACCGAATCCATTTTTATTTGCTCTTTTATTAACAGGAATTATATTCTGCATGGGGATTTTTTTGAATAACCAAACACCATTGGAAATGGTAAACCACTGGGGAGGAGGTTTATGGAATTATTTGGGATTCTCAATGCAAATGGTTTTAGCTGTTGTGCTTGGAAATTGTCTGGCAAATACAGAACTTTTTGATAAAGTACTGAGTAAATTGGCTGGAATACCAAAGACACCTAAACAGGCTGTAGCTTTTGCTTCTCTAGTAGCTGGAATAGCATGTCTAATTCAATGGTCATTTGGATTAGTAATAGGTGCTGTATTTGCTAAAAAAATAGCTAAAACTGTAAAGGGAGTGGATTATAGACTGTTAATTGCAGCTTCTTATTCAGTTTATATTTTGACTGTTCTTACAAGTACAATTCCTTTAAAAGCTGCCAGCAATCCAAATGAAATAGTAGTTGTAACAGCTGGGGTATTAAAAGATGTTGTTCCTATGTCATTGACAGCATACAATCCAGTAACTCTTATCACATGTTTGATTATGCTGATAACAATTCCTCTATTGAATGCAGCAATGCATCCAGATCCTGATAAAACAGTGTGCATAGATGCTTCTCTTTTAGATGAAGATACAAAATATGTAGCACCAGACAGATCAAAAATGACACCAGCTGAAAAAATAGAAAACAGCAGAATAATTACATTGCTGATAGTAGCCTTGAGTGTAGTGTATATAGGAAATATTATACATAAGACTGGATTTAATTTAACAATAGATTTGATGAATCTTATTCTCTTTACTTTAGGAATGCTGCTTCATAAAACACCAATAGCTTTTGTAAATGCTGTTATGAATGCTATAAAAAGTGCTACTGGTATTGTAATACAATTTCCATTTTATGCAGGTATAATGGGTATAATGACTGGAGTAAATGCTGATGGAGTATCTTTAGCAAAAATTCTTTCTGATGGAATTGTATCATTTGCTACTCCTGGAACATTTCCACTATTTTCATTCATCAGTGCAGCATTGGTTAATATGTTTGTTCCTTCAGCAGGAGGTCAATGGGGAGTTCAAGCACCAGCTATGTTCCCAGCAGCTCAAGCTCTTGGAGTACGACCAGAACTTACAGTTATGTCATTATGCTGGGGAGATAACTGGACTAACTTAATTCAGCCATTTTGGGCGTTGCCAGCACTTGGAATAGCAAAACTTGGGGTAAGAGATATCATGGGATATCTAGTAGTAATATTTTTATGGACAGGAATAATTTTGTTTTCAATGTTTATGATTTGGGGATATTTACTTGTATAACAATAAAAAAATAGGAGGCTTAAAAAATGAGCAATAAACTTATAATCAACGCAGCAATAACAGGAGCAATTCATATACCAACACAATCTGAGTATCTTCCTATAACTCCAGAAGAAATAGCAAAAGAAGCTATAGAAGCATATAAAGCTGGAGCATCAATAGCTCATATTCATGTAAGGAATCCTAAAGATGGAAGTCCTACTCCAGATGTAGAGCTATTTAAAGAAGTATGTGAAAAAGTAAAAAAAGAATGTAATATAATATTATGTTTAACAACTGGGGGAGATCCAACAACTATGACTCTTGAACAGAGATTAAAGCCAGTAATTGATTTAAAACCTGAAATAGCTTCTTTTAATTCAGGATCTATTAACTTTGCTCTTCATCCTTTAGCTGAAAAATTGACAGAGTATAAATTTGATTGGGAAAAGCAGTATCTGCTTAATACAGAAAATAATATTCACAATAATACTTTTAAGTCTATGAGAGAATATTTGGAAGTATTTGAAAAATGTGAATGTAAACCTGAATTTGAAGTATATGATACAGGGCATATAAATAATTTAAGCTATTTAATGAAAAGTGGAAAAATAAAAAAACCTGTAAGCATTCAATATATTTTAGGGGTATTAGGAGGACTTCCAGCATCAGTTGAAAATCTTGTACATCTAGTTGATATGACAGAAAAAGCTTTAGGAAAAGAAAATTTTGTATGGTCAGTTGGAGGAGCAGGAAAACACCAAATGCCTCTTGGAGCAGTAGCAATAGCTATGGGAGGAAATGTTCGTGTAGGATTGGAAGATAGTATATGGCTAGGAAAAGGTATAAAAGCTAAAAGTAATGCAGAGCAGGTAGTAAAAATAGCAAGAATAGCAAAAGAGTTAAGCAGAGAAATCGCTACTCCAGATGAAGCTAGAGAAATATTGAAAGTAAAAGGAAATGATAAAACAGCTTTCTAAAATTTGAATATTAAATTTTATTTTCACTCATTCTAAGAAAATTATATAAAATATAAAAATTTATTTAAAAGAATTAAAAAAGAGGCTGTTGTATTTCCAATGGCTTAAACTAAAAATACTGAAAAGAAAAAGGACTGTTCAAATAAATGATTAAAAATCATCAATTTGCAACAATCCTTTTTTCTTTAAAGTATTATTTTTTTATTAATCTATTATCTGTTGTTAGATTAGTTACGCCATTTTTCTTAATATTTTCTATAACTATTTCTGTAAGAGCAGGATAATTAGCTACTTCTTTGGCATTGATAAACATATTGTATTCATCTCCACCTACAGCAATGTAGTCATCACTAGCCACTTTGTATGTTTTATTTAAATCAAGAGGAGTTCCATTTTTTAATGTTATATTTTCTACTCTTTTCCCAGCTGGTTTTTTAGGATTAAAAGTAACTGTAGCTCCAGAAAATTGAGGAAATCTTCCATCAGTTTCAGGATATTTGCTGAAGCCATTTTCAAACATATCCCATATTTGTTTTCCAGTAAGTTCTTTTACCACAACATAGTTTCCAAAAGGAAGAACACTGATAATATTTTCAATTGTTATATCTCCTATACCAATAGAGCTTCTTATACTTCCTCCACTTGTGATAGCTATATCAGCCTGACTTTTTTCAAGTATGGCATCTGTAACAAGATTTCCCAGATTAGTTTCACTAGTTCTTACTTTCTCTCTGCTTGCTTCTAAGACTACAGGAGTTTTGCCAATTTTTTCTGATATTATTTTTTGTTGCTGTGCTTTAATATTAGATATTAATTCTGCTATCTTCTTATCTTCTTTAACTATAAATTTTTCATTTAATTCCATTTTTACAGATAAATCTTTTCCACTATTTACTTCATCTTTTGATAAAAGAATAGGATAGATAGATTTTTCTCCATAAGCAAGCTCATCAAAATCTATTTTTACAATACCAATATTTTTATCATACTCACCAGTTTGTACAATAGTTACACCATTGACTACAGTTTTGTTTTTAAGAACTGTATGACTATGTCCATCAATAATAAGATTAATTTCTGGAACAGATTCAGCTAATCCTACACTCTGCCATTCATATTTAGTAGAAGGATCATCACCAAGATGTGTGACAGCAATAATAAATTGAACACCTTTCTTCTTTAATTCTTCAGTTGTTTTTTTTGCAGTATCTATAGGGTCTGCAAAAATTAGATTTTTAACTATTTGTGGATTAGCCTTATATACAGTTTCTGGTGTAGTTAGACCAAATATTCCTACTTTGACACCTCTTATTTTTCTTATAATATACTTTGTTCCAATAGGGTTTCCATCTTTGGTTAATACATTAGTTGTAAGAAATTTAAAATCTGCTATATTTTCTAGTTTTAATAGTTGCTCCATTCCATAATTAAAATCATGGTTTCCTAAAGCTATCGCATCAAGACCCATTTCATTTGAGAGATTTATCATAGATTCTCCTTTTTCAAGTGTAGCAAAAGTAGTTCCATGAATATTATCTCCTGCATCTAAATAAAGAACATTTTCTTTTCCAAAGACTTCTCTATATTTATTGATTATAGAAGCGACTTTAGGATACCCAATTCCATCATATTTTCCTTCTTCAGCTCTTCCATGAACATCATTTAGATGAATAACAACAAGTTCATATTTATTGTTTGGATTAGACTGAATATTACTGCAGCCAGCCAATAAAAAAATAATGGTTATAAAAGAAAATACTAATTTTTTAAGTTTCATAATCTTCCTCCCAAGAAGTTCATATTTTTATTTGTTAAAGAATTCCTTCCATTTATCAGCTTTAAAGCCAATTAAAACTCCGTCATCAGTTACAACTAAAGGTCTTTTTACAAGCAGACCATTTGTAGCAAGTATTTTAATCATTTCATCATCAGTAGCTGAAGCAGTTTTTTCTTTTAAATTCATTTCTCTATAGAGCATACCACTAGTGTTAAAGAATTTTTTTACAGGAAGCCCACTTAGCTTTATATATTTTTTTAACTCTTCCTCTTTTGGATTATCCTCAACAATATGTCTACTCGTAAATTTTATATTATTTTCTTCAAGCCACTTTCTAGCATTGATACAAGTGCTACATTTAGGATAGTTGATAAATAGTACTGACATAATTTTTCCTCCTTAAAAATATATTTTATTTACTATTATACAATAAAATTTAATATTATTATATAGATATTATTTAAAGAAACCATCTAAAAATAGTAAAAATTATATATGAATTTTATACTGAAAAAATAGTCTTGTAATATTACTATATTGACATGTACTAAAAATATTGATATAATTTTTGTTAGTACACTTATTAATCATTAAGTATAAAATATAAACTTAAAGGTATTAATATAGAGGCTTTATGTATAGTGGTATAAATTTTTTTAGGAGGAAAAGATGTATAAAAAGAAAGATGTCATATTAACAGGATTTGCTTTATTTGCAATGCTGTTTGGAGCTGGAAACTTGATATTTCCACCAGTAGTAGGATTTACCAATGGAGATAATTGGATAGTTTCAGCTATAGGATTTATATTAACTGGAGCTGGATTTCCACTTTTAGCAATAATAGCAGCAGCAGTTGCAGGGAAAGATCTCGATAGTTTTGCAACAAGAGTTTCACCTCTTTTTAGTAAAATATTTAATATAGCACTTATTTTGTCTATTGGGCCTCTTTTGGCTCTGCCAAGAACAGGAGCTACAGCTTTTGAAATGATGGTTCCTCAAAATATAGAAAATTTCCAAATATATAAATTTGGTTTTTTAACAATATTTTTTGCAGTAACTATTCTATTTTCCCTAAAGTCAAGCAAAGTAGTAGATAGAGTAGGGGCAATTCTTACTCCAATACTTCTTATAGTTTTGGCAATAATAATATTTAAAGGGGTATTTTCTCCAATAGGAGAACCTAAAATTATGGGAGCAGCAACACCATTTAAGTATGGATTTCTCAATGGATATCAGACAATGGATACTCTTGCAGCAATAGTCTTTTCAGAAATCATATTGAAGTCAATAAGAAAAGGAAGAAATATCAGTGAAAAGGCAGAATTTTCATTTTTAATAAAAGCAAGTTTTATAGCTATTGGAGGTCTTACGATAGTATATGGAGGGCTTGTATATATTGGTGGAACTGCAACTGGAGTATTGACACAGGGAATAGGAAGTACAGAACTTCTTTCTACTGTAGTAACTCTTCTTTTAGGAAAAATAGGTAAAGTTGTACTTGGAATATGTGTAGCTGGAGCTTGTCTTACTACTGCTATTGGACTTACAGCAACAGTTGGGGATTATTTCAGTGAGCTTTTGAAAATAGCATATGAGAAGGTAGTGATAGTAACAGTAATAATCAGTTTTATTTTTGCTAGTTTTGGAGTAGATGCTATAGTAAAATTAGCAGTACCTGTGTTAGTATTTATTTATCCAATATCTATAGCTTTAATTTTTTTGAATTTTATGAAAAATATGATAAAGAATGATAATGTGTATGTAGGAACTGTTATAGGAACTGGAATAGTAAGTGCTTATGAAGCTATGCAGGCAATGGGAATCAATATTGAACTATTCAGTACTATTTATTCAAAGCTTCCTTTAGAAAGTTTTGGTTTATCTTGGGTACTTCCTGGAGTAGTAGGAGGAATAATATTTAGTTTTTTTAAAAAACATTGATATTTTTTTAGAAAAAATGTTACAATTTAATAACTAAAAAATAAATAGTATGCCTTAAAATAATAAGGAAAGAGAAATATTCCTTTTAAGGCATACTATTTTTATGAATAAGGTAATTTTTAAGATTGGAGTGATTTATATTTATAAGAAAAAAGATGTTATATTAACAGGATTTGCCCTATTTGCAATGTTATTTGGAGCTGGAAATCTGATATTTCCACCTATGGTAGGATATGTAGTAGGTGATAAATGGATATCAGCTGCAGCAGGATTTTTTATAACTGGAATAGGATTTCCTCTTTTGGCAATATTATCATCAGCATTAGCAGGAAAAGAATTAGATGATTTTGCTGATAAAGTATCACCCCTTTTCAGTAAGATATTTAATATTGTTTTAATTTTAGCTATTGGACCTTTTCTTGCAATTCCTCGGACTGGAGCTACAGCTTTTGAATTGATGCTTCTTCCTCATATAAATAATGGAAATGAAAATTTATATAAGTATGGTTTTTTGGCTTGCTATTTTATAATTGTACTTTTATTTTCTATAAAAGCTAATGTAGTTATAGAAAGAATTGGAAAGATTCTTACACCAGTATTATTAATAATATTGGCAGTTATAATTATAAAAGGAATATTTTTTCCAATAGGAGAGCCATTAGAAAAAGAAATTAATAATACATTTAGATATGGTTTCTATAATGGATATCAGACAATGGATACTCTTGCAGCTATAATATTTTCAAGCATAATATTGAAAGCTATCAGAAGTGGAAGAAATCTTACTGTAAAACAGGAAATGAATTTTTTAAGTAACTCAAGTATGATAGCTGTTTGTGGACTTTCAGTTGTATATGGAGGACTTCTATATATAGGAGCTACTTCTTATGGAATACTTCATAGTACAGGAACTACTCAGCTTTTAACAGATATAGTAAATAAGTTGTTAGGAAAAGAAGGAAACTTGGCTTTGGGAATCTGTGTAGCAGGAGCTTGTTTAACAACAGCAATAGGACTTACAGCAACAGTAGGAGATTATTTTAGTAGTCTTTTAAAAATTTCATATGAGAAAATAGTTATTGGGACAGTTGTATTGAGTTTCATTTTTGCTGGATTTGGAGTAGATGCAATAGTAAAAGTATCAGCTCCAATACTAACATTTCTTTATCCAATAGCAATAGTTTTGATATTACTTAATTGTTTTAAAAAGTATGTTTCATCAGACAAAACTTATCTTGGAGCTGTAATAGGAGCAGGAATAGTAGGTTTTTTTGAAATGACTCAAACTCTTGGAATAAATCTTCAATTTTTGAATAAAATATATGTAAAGCTTCCATTACAAACCTTTGGACTTGCATGGATAATGCCAAGTTTAATATTTGCTGTCATTTTTAGTATTATCTTTAAAAAGAAGTGATAAAGTTCATTTTTCGTACTGTTTTCAAATGATTTTGTTTATAAAGGAAATTAAGTTGTATGTTTTTTAAATATATTATAAAATATAGTATAAACCTTTTAAGCGAAAGGAGTTGAAGTATGGATTATAAAATTTTAGTATGTGGTATTTTGTTATTAATAAGTCTGCTTTCAATAAGAGTAACGAAAAAAGTACAGATACCTTTACTTATAATGTTTCTTTTTATAGGAATGGCAGCAGGATCAGAAGGAATTGGAAAAATAGAATTTGATGATGCAAAATTAACTCAAAATATAGGAAATTTTGCGTTGTTATTTATTCTTTTTGCAGGAGCTTTGGAAACAAAAAAATCAGATGCCATGATGGCACTTTACCCCAGTGGGATATTAGCAACAGCAGGAGTTTTTCTTACAGCAGTATTAGCAGCTTTTGCAGCATATATGATAACAGACTTTACTTTGAAAGAGGCTTTTCTTTTTGGAGCAATAGTATCATCAACTGATGCAGCAGCAGTTATATCTATGCTGGGAGGCTCTAACCTGAAAAAAAGGATAAGAACAGTAATAGAGATAGAATCAGGAAGTAATGACCCTATGGCTTATGCTCTTATTCTATTCGTTTTATCAATGTTTCAAGCTGGAGATTCAAATATCTTTATGAGTATTTTATTTCTTATACAGCAGATAATAGTTGGAGCATTGATGGGAGTATTATTTGGAAAAATAACTCTTCCTATGGGAAGGATACTTCATATAGAAAGAGAAGAATTTCTTACTATACATATGATTGCTGTGTTGTTTATATGTTTTTCAGCAACTAACCTTATTGGAGGAAATGGTTTTCTTGCAATATACCTTATGGGAATAATGGTAGGGAATGAAAGATTTGATTTTAGAATGAATACTATTAGAAATATGAGAGTAGCTTCATGGTTAATGCAGATAACAATGTTTATTATTCTTGGACTTCTAGTTTTTCCAAGTCAGCTAAAAATGGTTATGATAGCAGGAAGTATTCTTGCAATAATGATAACAATTGTAGCAAGAACAATAGTTGTATTTTCTTTAATGGCTCCATTTAATTATAGTAAAAAAGAAAAATTTTTTATGTCATGGGCAGGATTGAAAGGGGCAGTACCAATTATATTTTCTACAACAGCTATTACAGCAGGAATAGATAATTCTCAAGGAATATTTAATATGGTATTTTACCTAGTAGTATTCTCAGTATTGATACAGGGAATGACATTAAAGCCTCTTGCAAAATATTTGGGACTTGTAGAAGAAGTTGTAGATGATAAAGCTAATGAAATAGATTTAGAAGAATTAGAAGAACTTTCTATTAAAAAACTTTATCTTGATAAACGTTCAGAATATGTAGATAAAAAGATAAAAGATCTTCAGCTACCAAAAAGTATGCATATTATTTCTATAAGACGTGGAGATGAAGATATAACTCCAAAAGGAGATGTAATATTAAAAGCTGGAGATAAAATATTGTTTTCAACTAAATAATAAATAAAAAACTGACAGGCATTTAAATTATATGCTGAGTCAGTTTTTTTATATATTAGGAAATTATAATTTGGAAGGAGAAAGGCTAAAAAAATAAAGCAAGAAATTAATAACAAATTTTTTATTGAAAAAATTCTAAAATTATACTTTTACTTATAAGTTAACTTCTTTTATATTATAAAATTATAAAAAAGAAGAAATATCAAATTATTCTAGAATAATTATATAAATAAACATTTTATATAAAAGCAGAAGGAGGGGTAAAAATGGAATTTAAGAATAGATATATTTATACCCAACAGATGTTTAGAGAATTTGTAAAATATTATAAATACAGATATCTTCATGCAGGAATAATATTTCTTATTGGAAGTACTGTATTCTGCCTTTTTATAGCTAATAAATTTGATTTAGTAAATATAAAATTTGTTCTTTGTATGATTGGAATGATTATTCTTCTTTTTCTGATAAACTTTCTTTATACTTTAGAGAGTGAAATTTTGTATAAAAATTCATTAGATGAAGAAGGAATTTTAGAAACAGAGGTGGAATTTACTGATAGAATAATAGTAAAAATTGGTAAAAATAAAAAATATTTTGACTATGGAGATATAAATTCAATATATAATCTAAAGGGCATTTGCATTTTAATGATTGGGAAAACAGATGGAATTATTTTAAAAAAGAATGGGTTTTATTCAGGAGATTATACAGAGTTTTTACACTTTATAAAAGAAAAGTGTAATGAAGTAAAAAAATTAGAAGTAATCTTATAAAAATTAAAAGAAATAAAGAAGCGATTTATTCGCTTCTTTTAAATTTTAATTATTTTTTAACAATTCATTTCTGCGCTTAAAGGCCTTATCAATGGCAGCATAAGGAAGTTTAAACTTTCCATCATGTGGTTTTAAATATTTTATATCAAGCACCCAGATATTATTTTTTAGTAATTCTATTTCAAAATCATCTAGATTTTCAAAACTAGTATGTGAAGAAGTATCACTACCAATATTTTTTTCACTGCTGGTTATAGTTTCAATAAGACTTCCATTATCATTATAAAAATGATATCCATAACCATATATCTTTCCCCAACTGTTCATTATTATAAAAGAGGTAATTAGAGCAATTTCAGAAAAATAGTGAATTTTTTCCTTATCTTTTCTTAAAAAAACAACAGCATTTTCATATATTTGCAGCATAGAATTATTTTTTCCAATATAAGATTTTTTTAGGATACCTTTGTCTATATTTTTTTTAGTAGAAGAAGTGAATAATATTTCTACTAAATTATCTTTGGGATAATTTTTGTTTTCAAAAATTTTAGACATAAATTTTGAAATTAAGAAAATAATTGTTAATGTTACAATTCCCAAAATTATTACTAAAAAATATGCTTTTTCTTTATTCATCCTTTCCCCCTTGAAGCATGTAATTTACTGATGTATGTAATATATAATAAATATAGCATGGACTGAATTTGCTTACAAGTAATCTTTCTTTGCATTTTGTCATAGAATAGTTGCACTATATTAGAAAAAATAAAAAAAGGAATAACCATATTTGAATTATTCCTTAAATTTATTTAAATATTGTAATAAAGATTTTCTGTTGGGAATACTTGATCACAAGTAAGGTCAATACCTAATTTTCTTAAAGTCTGTTCATCATTTCTGCTAAGGATATTAGTACTGTGGGCCTGAGCTCCTTTTAACATATGTATTTTATCCATAGCTACTTGAGCCATTGGGTTAGTTGCAGCAGAAATACTTAAAGCTATTAATATTTCTTCACAATCAAGAGCTATATTTTTGCTTTGGAATGTTTTAGATTTTAAATTGATAATTGGTTCAAGTATAACTGGAGATATAAGAAGTATCTCATCATTTATATTTGCAAAATGTTTAATAGCATTAAGAATAGCAGCAGAAGCAGCATCCATTAAAGCTGATTTTTTTCCAGTAACAATAGTACCATCAGAAAGCTCTAAAGCTATAGCAGAACAAATACAATTTTTATCATTGTGTTCAGTTTTTAATTTAGTTAATCTTTCTCTAGCCACAGATACTACTTTTCTATCTTCTTCTTTTAGGTTTAAAGATTCCATTATCATTTGCGTTCTCTGGAAAGTTTCCTTATCTACATAACCTTTTTTATATTCACATCCAGTTTTAAAATATCTTCTTATTATTTCTTGTTTAGAAGCTTCTTTTACAACTTCATCATCAACTATTCCATAACCAACTCTATTTACTCCCATATCTGTAGGAGATTTATACATAGATTCTTTTCCTGTTATTTTCTCAATTATTCTTTTTAATAGAGGAAAAGCTTCAATATCACGATTATAGTTTATAGCTGTTTCACCATAAGCTTCTAAATGAAAAGGATCAATCATATTTACATCTTTTAAATCTACAGTAGCTGCTTCATATGCAATGTTCAATGGGTGTTTAAGAGGTACATTCCATACAGGGAAAGTTTCAAACTTTGAATATCCTGCAAAAGTTCCTCTTCTGTATTCGTGATACAACTGATTTAGACAAGTGGCAAGTTTTCCACTTCCAGGACCAGGAGCAGTTACTACAACTATTGGCTTAGTTGTTTCTATATAAGGATTTTTTCCATAACCCTCATCACTGACAATCGTATCTATATCTGTAGGATATCCCTTAGTTGCTCTATGTTTATATACTTTAATCCCTCTACGCTCTAATTTATTTATAAATAGAGTTGTAGCAGGCTGGTCATCATATCTTGTTATAACTACACTATTTACTGCCAATTGATATTCTCTAAGGTCATCTATCAATCTGAAGACGTCCATATCATAAGTTATACCGAAATCTCCTCTAATTTTATTTCTTTCTATATCTCCAGAGTATACACAAATAACAATTTCTACTTTTTCTTTTAACTTGTGTAATAATTTTATTTTGGCATTTTCATCAAAACCAGGAAGAACTCTTTTAGCGTGAAGGTCAAACAAAAGTTTCCCTCCAAATTCAAGGTATAATTTATCAAAATTATTTACTCTTTCAAGAATATACTTTGATTGTTCTTCAAGATATTTATTATGATCAAATCCTATCTTCATTCATCTCTCCTTTAAAATTATAAAAAATAAAAAATTAATTATTTTAATTTAAACGACTTTATATTTTAACATATTTATTAAAGAATTACTAGAGATTATTTGAGTATAAAATCAATATATTTATTTAATGATTCTCTTGTATTTCCATCTCTGCCAGTAGTTGTAATACTATGAAGAAGAGAACTGATAATAGATTCTTCTACAGCTTCTACAACAGCACGAAATATTCTATCTATCTTGTTTTCATTAATTATTTTTATATTTATAATGTCTTTTTCTTCATAATGCATAATTTTATTTGCAGTAGTAAAAGCAATGACAACATCACCACTTCCATTACCAATATAGGAACCAGTTCTAGCAAGGGAAACAGGAACTCTTTTAGAAATTCTTTTTAATTGTCTTTCACTCATGGGAATATCAGTTGCAAGAATGATTATAATGGAACCTTTTTCCAGTTGTTCTTCATTTTCCATTGTAATAATTTTTTCTCCTACTTTCTTTCCGTTTATTATAAGATCTTTTTTTAAACCGAAATTTGAAAGTACCATAGCTCCAATAGTATATTCTTTTTCATCTAATTTAATCACTCTGGAAGCAGAACCAATTCCACCTTTCAGTTGGTAGCAGCTCATTCCTGTACCAGCTCCTATACTTCCTTCTTGAAATTTTACCTCAGCATTTTCCAGAGCTTGAAAAACATGTTCTTCTTTCACATGAAATCCTTTTATATCATTTAAGAAACCATCATTACATTCACATACTATAGGATTTACTGTTCCAGTAGTTGTTCCAATATCTTCATTATTTTTAATCATATATTTAATAAGAGCATTTGAAGCAGTTCCCACACTTAAAGTATTTGTAAGAATGATAGGAGTTTCAAGGGTTCCTAATTCATCAATCTGCATCAGACCACAGCTTTTTCCAAAGCCATTTATTACATAGGAAGAACATATAAGTTTTTCCTTAAATATATTTCCAGTATGGGGAATCAAAGCTGTGACTCCTGTTTTTATTTTTCCGTCATTTAAAGTAGTATGGCCAACTTTTATACCTTTTACATCACTAATAAGATTATTTTTTCCAGAAGGAAGTTTTCCTATTTTTATGTTTAGATTTTCTATTCCCATAATTACCTCCATTTTATAATTATTATAATTATAACTTAAATATTAGAGTATTTGAAGTTAAATTTAAAAAAGGAAAATTGATAAAAATTATATAAGACTTATATAGAAACTAGTTTATTAGAGGGAGGGAAAATGAACATTTATCAAATATTTACTGAAACCTTAATGCTTGTAGCAGTACTCAACCCATTTGGAAATGTTCCTCTTTTTGTAGGAATGACAGAGAAAATGGAAAAAGAAACAAGGAAGAAACTTTTTAAAACTATAGCTGTAACTGGTTTTTTTATAATGTGGCTGTTCAGTTTAGTGGGAGAATTTTTAATGACAAATTTCTATAAAATAGATATGAAAGAATTAAAAATGGCAGGAGGTATGATTCTTGTTGTAATGGCTTTTAGAAATCTTATTTTTTCAATAGGAAAGCAGGATACCCAGCAGGATGAAATATCTCCAGAGGATCAGATAAAAAGAGCTGTAATACCAATGTCATTTCCAATGATGGTAGGACCTGGAAGTTTAACTACTGTACTGATATTAAAAGCAGAAAAAGGAATCATAATGACAAGTTTTTCTATTTTGATAGCTTTTATCCTTATATATCTAACTTTTATTCTTGGAAATTATTTAGAAAAAATAGTTGGAACACTTGTATTGTATATTTTATCCAGAGTAATGCAGATATTTATTATGTCTATAGGTATAAGAATATTTTTCAGTGGGCTTATGGGAATATTACAGGCTCATATGGTTCTTTGATAAGAATGATTGACAAAAATAGATAAAAATGATAGGATAAATTGAAAATTTAATACTTTGGGAATGAGGTTCTCCCTTTGTGACAACACAAAAACCGCTTATAAGCTGATGACTTCTGCATATTTTTAATGCAGGACATCAGTTTTTTTTATTAATTATGAGGAGGAAAAAATGTTAACAAGCTTAGCACTTATATTTTTAACAGGTTTGATATTAGGAACATTATTTACAAAATTAAAACTTCCAGCTCTTTTAGGAATGATAATAACAGGAGTAATATTAGGTCCATTTGCCCTGAATCTTTTAGATGACTCTATACTCTCAATATCTTCAAATCTCAGACAGTTGGCTTTGGTTATAATACTTACTAGAGCAGGTTTGGCAATGGATATAGATGATTTGAAAAGAGCAGGAAGACCAGCCTTTCTTATGTGTTTTTTACCAGCACTGTTTGAAATCACAGGAACTGTTCTTATAGCTCCGAAACTTTTAGGAATAACAGTACTGGAAGCAGCTATAATAGGAAGTGTAATAGCAGCAGTATCTCCAGCTGTTGTAGTTCCAAGAATGTTGAAATTGATAGAGGAAAAAAGAGGAACAGGAAGAAGTATTCCACAGTTGATAATGGCTGGTGCTTCAGTAGATGATGTTTTTGTTATTGTATTATTTACCTCTTTTTTAGGTTTTGAAAAAGGGGGAGGATTATCAGTTATAAAATTGATAAATGTTCCTGTTTCAATAGTGATTGGAATAATAACTGGAATAGTAATTGGATATATAATGGTAAAATTCTTCAAAAAGTTCCATATGAGAGATTCTGTAAAAGTAGTCATTTTATTAAGTATATCATTTTTATTATTGGAATTTGAAAAAAAAGCAGGAGCAAAGATTCCATTTTCTGCTCTTATAGCAATAATGAGTATTGGAATAGGAATTTTAAAAAATTATGCTGTCCTTGCAAAAAGACTTTCAGCAAAGTTTTCAAAATTATGGGTAGCTGCTGAAATACTTCTCTTTGTATTAGTAGGAGCAACTGTAGATATAAAATATGCTGTTGCAGCAGGAGTTTTAGCAATAATATTGATATTTGGAGCATTAATCTTCAGAATGACAGGAGTTTATTTTTGCTTGTTAGGAAGCAGGCTTAATATGAAAGAAAGAGTTTTTACAATGATGGCTTATACACCTAAAGCAACTGTACAGGCAGCTATTGGAGGGATTCCTCTATCTATGGGACTTGCATGTGGAGAACTTACTTTGACAATAGCAGTTCTTTCTATACTTGTGACTGCACCATTGGGAGCCTTTGCAATAGATTATAGTTATAAGAAATTTTTAAAAAAAGAGTAATAGAAAAAAGAAATAGATAAAAAACTCTGATAATTAAAAGAATATTGTCAGAGTTTTTTTATTTATTTTTTAAAAATAGCTAGATTACTATTGCTGCAAGTATCATTAAATTCAGCTATAATTATAATTTTTTTATTTTCAAAAGTACATTCATTTATCTCTTTTAATTCTTTGTAAAAAATAGAATAAATTTCACTTTTCATTAAAACTTCATTTTGGTAAAAATTATTCTCTATTTTATCTAGAGAATGTTTAAAAAATTTTAAAATTAGGGAAAGTTCATGTATTTTTTTATCATTTATCTCTTTTAAAACTCTAGTTTTAAAATCATCTAGGGTAGTAAAATTTTGGTTAATATTAGATATAAGAATATATTTTTCAGCATAGTTCTTAACCTTATTTTTAAATCTAGTATTTACATAGTCATTTTTAATTGCTTCTATTAAGAAACTATCAAAATTTTGCCCACTGTGAAGAAGGGAGTACTCAATATTATTTTTTAGATAATTAAAACTATGAAATACAGATTGATTTTTTATAAATTCCTTTAATATTTCACTGTTTTTAGCAAAAGGAATAATAAGCTCATATAAAAGAGAAAGATTTTTTTCTCTTTTATTGTCAGGTGTTTGAATTATATCAAAACGTACTCCTTTAACCCTCCCATTTCTGCTTAGAGAATCTTTAATTTTTGAATATTCAATTTTATATGAAACAAATTCTTCTATTTCTTTTAGAGAGGGAATAAGAATCTTTCTTTCAAAATCAAAAAATCTATCATAACTATCATCTATATTCAGATAGGATTTTAAATCTTCTAGAGCTATTTCAATAGAAGACTCATTATATGTATCTTTTATGAGAGAAAATAAATCTCTACTGATTGTATTGGAAAAACTTAGAAGAGTATTTAAATTAAAAAGTTTAAAATCATTTTTTTCAGAGTTAAAAATTTTATAGAAATCATCACTTAATTTTATTGTATAATTATCATTATGTTTTAAATAAGAAGATATTATATTTAAAGAAAGTTCGTAAGAATCCAATTTAGATTTTCTATAATTTATAATTATTCTTTTGGAACAGAATTTTATTAAGAAAGAATCTAAATTTTCTTTATGTGGAAAAGTCATAATTTTTTCAATATCTTTTTGTGTAATTTGGAAAACTTTTTCATCAGTAATAATAATTTTTTTTATGAGATATTGTTTGAAGAGAGTATCATTTTTAGAGAATTTTTTTGTAAATTGTATTTCAGTGTTTCTGAAAGGTGAAAAATTAAAATTTTTGTTGTAAATTTTATTTATTTCTTTCATTTTTGTCCCCTTTTTATTAAAAAAATATACTATAATTAACGAAAAAAATAACCGTTATAAGTCGTTAATTTCTATAAAAAAACTTGATTTAAGAGTAGTATAGCATATATTATTCAAAGAGGTAATAATATTTTGACGATAAAATTGAAAAATTTGACACCTATTTTCATATGTGCTAATTTATGAGAAAAGATATTAGAGGTGAACGAAATGATTTATTTTGTAATGGTTACACATGGGAAATTTGCAGAAGGAATAAAGAATTCAATAGAAATAGTACTGGGGAAATTTAAAAATTTGGAGTGTTTATCATGTTATACAGAGGAAAACTTTAATCTGGATAGAGAGATAGATAAAATATTAATGAAACATAAGGATAAACAGATAATAGCTATAACAGATATTTTTGGTGGAAGTGTAAATAATGCTTTTATGGAGAAAACAGCACTTAATCCTAATCTATATGTAGTGTGTGGGTTAAATCTTTCATTGATGTTGGCGCTTTTAGGAGAATATGAAGAATATGAAACAGCAGATGAGTTAATAAAAGATGCTATAGCTAACTCATCAGATGCTGTAAAATATTGCAATCTTGAATTAGAAAAAATGAAAAAATAGAAGATGAGGACTTTTAAAAAGTTAGTGAAAGAAATAGGAGGAGAAAATTATGGTACTTTTATTAAGAGTAGATCACAGAATGATGCATGGACAGGTAGCATTTTCATGGACACAGAATTTGGGAGCTGACTGTATTCTAATAGCAAATGATGCTGTAGCATCAGATGAATTGAGAAAAACCACAATGAAATTAGCAAAACCACAAGGGGTAAAATTAGTAATAAAAATGTAGAAGATGGAATAATAGCTTTAAATTCAGGAGTAACTGATAAATATAAACTCTTTATAGTAGTGGAATCTGTAGAAGACGCTTATAAAATCGCTTCAAAAGTAAAATCTATACAAGAGATAAATTTAGGTGGAATAAAAAGTAGAGAAGGAAGTAGAAATATTTCTAAAACAATAAATTTGACAGAAGAAGAAGAAAAAATGTTAAGGAAACTGACTGAAAAAGGAATAGAAATAGAAATCAGACAGTTGCCAGCAGATAGTAAAATTATATATAAATAATATTGGAGGAGGTTGAATTATGTTACAGGCATTATTATTAGGAGTAATTGCTTTTATAGCACAAAGTGAATTTGCTCTAGGAACCAGTTTGATATCTAGACCAATAGTTACAGGACTTTTTACAGGACTTGTTATGGGAGATGTAAAAACAGGACTAATTATGGGAGCTACCTTAGAACTTGCTTTTATAGGATCATTTTCAGTAGGGGGAGCAATTCCACCAGATGTAGTAACAGGAGGAATACTTGGAGTTGCTTTTGCTATAGCTTCAAACTCAGGAGTAGAGGCAGTACTCCTTTTGGCTCTGCCAATTGCAACATTTGTATTAGTGCTAAAAAATATATATTTGGGAATTCTAATTCCTGTTCTATGTCATAAAGCTGATACCTATGCAGAAGAAGGAAACTATAAAGGGATAGAAAGAATGCAATTGTTATCTGGATTTGGATTATCTTTCATGTTGGCAATGATAGTATTTCTTTCTTATTTGCTGGGAAGTAATGCTATATCAGCTGTATTAAAAGCTATACCTAATTTTGTACAGCAAGGATTGGCTGTAGCCACTGGAATAATCCCTGCTTTAGGGTTTGCAATGCTTGCTAGACTTCTTCTGAATAAGACGGTAATACCATATCTTTTTCTTGGATTTGCAGTAGCAGTATATACTGAGATTCCATTGACAGGGATAGCAATACTTGGGGCAATACTAGCTGTAATTACAGTAAACATGACAAGTGGAATAAAGTTGCGTAATACAGATAAAAATAATGAAGGTGAGGTGGAAGAAGATGAAGACTTCTAATGAAAATAAGATAACAGAAAAAGAGCTGAATAGGGTGTTTTGGAGATCTTTTCAAATGGAATTTTCATGGAATTATGAAAGACAAATGAATCTTGGATATATATATGCTATGATACCTGTTTTACAGAAATTATATGCTAATAATAAAGAAGAACTAAAAAAAGCTCTTAAAAGACATCTTGAATTTTTTAATATGACACCTCATATAGTGACTCTTATGTTGGGAATATCTACTGCTATGGAACAAGAAAATTCTGAATCAGAAGATTTTGATGATAATTCTATAAATAATATTAAAACTGCTTTAATGGGACCTTTATCTGGAATAGGGGATTCATTTTTTTGGGGAACACTAAGACTTATAGCTACAGGAATAGGAACTGCACTTTCGTTAAGAGGAAATATATTGGGACCTATTATGTTTCTTTTGATATTCAATGTACCTCATATCATTATAAGATATATTTTAGTAAAACTGGGATATAAACTGGGTATAGAATTTCTTACTAAGTTAGAAAAAACAGGAGCTATGGAAAAACTTACTTTTGGAGCTTCTATATTGGGACTGATAGTAATAGGAGCTATGGCAGCCAGAATGATAGAAATAACAATTCCATTGAGCTTTGGAAGTGGAGATAGTGCAATAACAGTTCAGGGGATATTGAATGATATAATGCCAGGATTGTTACAACTTGGAACTTTTGGAGTAGTATACTATCTTCTTGGAAAAAAAGTAAAGCCTTTGGTTATTTTATTAGGAATGGCAGTAGTAGGAATAGTTGGCTCATTCATTGGATTGTTTTAATTAGATTATTTCAAGAGGAAGGTGAGATTATGAAAGTTGAAACAGAAAAAGAAAAAGAAACAATGAGGGGCAATATTCTTGAAGAAGAGAAAGTATTAAAAAAAATATTTGCAGAATTTAAAAATAAAAATTCTATGATTATTGAAAAACTGAAAAAACTGGAGATAAAAAATGTATTGATTTTAGCTACTGGTTCATCAATGAATGCAGCACAGTTAGGTAAATATTTTATGGAAAATCTATTGGATATAAATATAGATATAAAAGAACCTTTTAATTATTATAATTATGAAAAAGTTAATAAAAATTTAGATTTGGTAATAGCTATATCTCAAAGTGGGAAAAGTGCTTCAACTATATATGCTCTTGAGTATGTAAAAAATAGTTCTGATGTAAAGACTCTTGCAGTAACTTCAAATTCAGAAAGTCCAATAAGAAAATATGCAGACATGGTGCTGAATCTTAACTTTGGGATAGAACAGGTAGGATTTGTGACTAAAGGATTTTCTGCAACAGTATTAAATCTTTTCTTGCTAGCAGTGTCAGTAGGAGCAGAAAAGAGTTTAATTTCCAGAAATGAAGAGAAAATATATCTAGTAGAAATAGAAGATATAATAAAAGCAATACCTCAAGCAATAAATGCTACAGATATATATTTGTTAGAAAATAGAGAAGATTTTAAAAAAGCAGCAAGGTTCAATGCTGTAGGATACGGTTCATGTTATGGAACTGTAAAAGAATTTGAAACTAAATTTACAGAAACAGTTAGATGTCCTTCACAGGGATTTGAATTGGAAGCATATATGCATGGGCCCTATCTTGAAGCTGATAAAAGCCATGTGCTATTCTATTTGGATAATGAAGGAAAATTAAGTGAAAGGCTTAAGGCGTTAAAAGATTATATGAATCCATATGTAGGCAAGAGTGTAATCATAGGACTTAATCATGGGGATATAAATATTAAAGTAGGCAAAAAACTTAATGAACATCTAGCAGCTCTACTTTTAGTAATCCCAATACAACTTATGAGCTGTACAATAGCAGAATTTAAAGGAATAAATTTGGGGATTAAAATATTTAAAGATTTTGATGCAATATTAAAAAGCAAAATTTGATTGGTAAAAAATTAATAAATGTGGGAGGAATAAGTAATGTCAAAATATGGCGAAATGTTAAAGTTTAATGAGGAAGAATACAGAAAAAGTGCAGAGTTGATAAGAGAAGCTCGTCCTTATGCAGAGAAAGTAGCAGATGAATTGTCAGTAAGAGGATATAAGAATATATTCTTTACAGCAGTGGGAGGAAGTTTGGCTCCTATGATGGCTATGGGAGAGATAGCAAAACAAGTAACAGAAAAACCTGTCTTTGTAGAACAGGCAGCAGAGCTTCTAGTAAGAGGACATAAATCACTGTCAAAAGATTCAATAGTTATTACTTTATCTAAATCTGGAGACACTAAAGAAACAGTGGCAATAGCTAAATGGTGCAAAGAAAATAGGATAACTGTTATTAGTTGTACTAAAAATCAAGAGTCACCTTTAGCTCAAAATTCAGATTATGTTATTCCTATGAGACATGAAAACGGGGTAGAGTATGAATATATATTGTTATTCTGGCTATTTTTCAGATTGATGAAAAACAATGGAGATTTTAATGATTATGATAAGTTTGCAGATCAGTTGATGAATCTTCCTGAAAATTTATTGGAGGCAAAATATAAATTTGATCCAGTGGCAAAGGAAGTTGGAAAAAAATACTATAAAGAACCATATATGATATGGGTAGGTGGAGGAGAAGTATGGGGAGAAACTTACCTATTTTCTATGTGTTTGTTGGAAGAAATGCAGTGGATAAGAACTAAATCAGTAACAAGTGCTGAATTTTTTCATGGAACTCTAGAGATAGTAGAAAAAGATGTATGTGTATTTCTTGTAAAAGGAGCTGGAAAAACTCGTATTTTGGATGAAAGAGCAGAAAGATTTTTAAAGAGCTATACAGATAAACTTATAGTAATAGATACTAAAGATTTTGAGCTTAATGGAATAGATGAAAAATATCGTTGGATAATAGCTCCAACTATAGCTTCTACTGTATTAGTAGACCGTATGGCATTCCATTTTGAAGACAATACTAAACATAGTCTTGATATTAGAAGATACTATAGACAGTTTGATTACTAATATCAAAAAATAAAGAAAGTAGTTCAATAGAACTGCTTTCTTTATTATCTATATATAAAACATCTTGGGGAAAGATTTATTTATGTTTAAAATATACCATTGTTTTATGGCAATTCTGTTACAGATAAAAGAAATAATAATATTTATAAAGCATACTTCTTTATAGCTTTTATTACTCCATTATCATTATTACTTTCAGCTGTGAAATTGCTATGATTTTTTAAAAGAGGGTGTGCATTTTCCATAGCAAAACTGTATTTTCCTGTAGACATCATTTCAAGATCATTTAAGTAATCTCCGAATACCATTGTTTCATCATATGATATACCAAGTTTTTTCTGAATCATTTCAACAGCTTTTCCTTTATTGGCATCAGACATCATTATATCAAGCCATATTTTGCCTGAAATAACTACTTTATATTTATCTTCAAATTTTTTAAAATGTGTATAGCTATTTTTTTCAGAACCTATGAAATCACATATAGCTAGTTTTAAAATATCATCTTTTACTTTAGTAAGGTCATCAACTATTTCTAATTCAGTGTAATATTTTTTAAACTCTTCCATAAATTTTTCATTACAAGGTTCTATATATGCAGATTTTTTTCCACAAAGTACTACATGAGCTTCTTCTATCTCTCTGGAAACTTCAATAAGTTTTATTGCTTCTTCTTTTGGGATTGTATTAATGTATAATTCTTTATTTTTATACATAACATAAGTTCCATTTTCGGCTATAAAAAGCATATCATCTTTAATTGGAGAAAATCTGTGAAGAAGGTTATAGTATTGTCTTCCACTTGCTGCAGCAAAGATAATACCTTTTTCATTAAGCTTTTTTTCAAGTTCCCAGAATTCTTCATCTATGTGATTGTTATCATCAAGTAAAGTTCCGTCCATATCTGTAATAATCAGTTTTATCATCTGTTTCTACCTTTCCATGCAATTTTTCTTTATTTTATCACATTAAAGAAAAAAGTTGGAAAAATTTTGATATATGGAGAAAATTTAATTTTTTTTGAATGTTTTGAGAACTAAAGGTTTATATTTTGAGTAGAATGTATATAGAGAATAGTTAAGCTCTAATATTCTCATATTTATGCATATATTTTTTAATAAAATAAATAGATGAAATAAGAGTAACTAATTCAGCAGCAGGAACAGACCACCATATGCCTACAGTACCAAATAATCTAGGAAGAACTATAAGGAATATTCCTATAAGAATAACACCTCTTAAGATAGTTATTGTAGTAGATATTTTAACTTTTTTTACAGCTGTAAAGTAACCAGCTGTAACTATGTTTAGTCCATTGATTATATAAGCAAAACTATAAACAGCAAGAGCATATTTTGTCATTTTAAATGTTTCTATATCATTCAGGAAAGTTGATATTATTTTTTCAGAGAAAATATTTATACTTCCATAAAAAACTATTCCTGTGGTTATTATCATCAATAGACTTATTTTTAAAGTTTTTATTACATTTGTATATTTTTTTGCTCCTAGATTAAAACTGACAATAGGTTGTATTCCTTGACTAAATCCTATCATAGTCATAACTACAAAAGAGGAAATGTAACCAATTATACCAAAAGCAGATACTCCTTTTTCTCCTAGCTCCTTTATTAAAACAATATTGAAAATAAATATAGCAATACCAGTAGAAACTTCTGCAAGAAATTCAGCAAAGCCTATTTTAGAAATTTTTAATAAGTCTTTAAAGGAATATTTTAATTTTATAAATTTTATTTTTTTAGTTTTGAATAATATATAAAAAAGAAGCATAGAAGTAGATGTAAGCTGTGACATTCCTGTAGCAAAAGCAGCTCCTTTTATTCCGTAAGGGTATACTGCAACAAAAAGATAGTCTAAAAATATATTTACAATACCTCCAGTCATGACACAAATAGCTGGATAAACAGGGTTACCATCTACTTTTATATATATTTCAAGAGCATAACCTACCATATAACAAGTACAGAATAAAATAACAACACTCATATAATCTTTTACATATGGAAATAATACTCCACTGCCACCTAAAAAATGAATAATAGGTTCTATAAATATTGTTATAAGGACAGAAAGAATTATTCCAAAAGTAGCTAAAGATAAAGTTGCTGTAGTAAATATTTTATTCCCAGCTGTTCAGTCACCTTCACCAAAATGTATAGCTATCATTGTTGAACTTCCAACAGCTATCATTATTCCAACAGCAAATGTAAAATTGATAAGAGGCATAGTAATATTTACTCCTGCAAGACCTAAAGGCCCAACATATTTTCCAATGAATATACCATCTACCATAGTATAAATAGTGAACATCCACATAGAGATTACAGAAGGTATACTATACCTCAGTATGGTCCTTATTAATGAATTTTTTTCTTTCATATAAATCACTCCTTTTAGTATTTAATTATATTTTAAACCTTAGAACCATTCCAAGGTCAAGGAAAATGTGTTATAATTAAAAAAATCTAATTTACAGAGTTTATCAAGGAGATATTATGAAAAAATTATATAAAATTGGTGAGATAAGTAAACTTTATAATATAAGCAGTGATATATTAAGGCATTATGAAAAAATAGGATTGATTATTCCTGATGTGAGAGATGAAAATGGATATAGATATTATTCTCAAAAACAAATATGGAAATTAAATAATATAAGAAATTTGAGAAATTTAGGAGTTGGATTAAAAGAAATAACAGAATTCATGGAAGATAGAAATTTAATAAAAACAAAGGAAGTAATAGATTTTCAACTGATAAAAATAGAAGAAAAATTGAAGAAGTTATCTGAATTAAAAAAAGAACTTAAGGACAAGAAAAAAATATAGAGTATTTTGAAAAATTTGAGGAATATGAAAAACCTGTATTAAAGGAGATAGATAAAAGATATATTTTATATAAGAAAGGAAATTTTCATGAAGAATGGGAAATTGACTTTGAACTTAAAAAATTAAAAAAGAAACTTCCAGATGATAATGATTTTATTTTTACTGAAAGTGAAGTTGGAACTACTATTCTTAAAGAAAACTGGGAAAATAATAAATATCTTGATTATAGTAGTACATTTGTAATAACTACTGATAAAGCAGAAAATACAATAGAAAAAGGGCTGTATTTAACTTTTGTATTTAAAGGAAGCTATGAAAAAGTGAGAGAACACTATGCTTTTTTAAAGGAATATATAAAAACAAATAACCTTACTGTAGTGGGAGATATAATTGAAATATATCATATAGAGATACATATTACAGATAATGTAAATGAATATGTTACTGAAATTCAGATACCTGTAAAAAATAGTATTATTCTTTTGAAAATAATAAAAAATAAGCTATAATTGTAGTAAGGAAAAAGGGGTTATATTATTATTTATGGAGGATGATGCAGATGTGCTTAGAAGAAAATACTAGAATACTTATGGCTGATGGATCACAAAAACCTGTTAGGGAGATAAGAATAGGAGATATGGTAATGTGTGATTTAGGAGAACCTAAAATAGTAAGAAATGTATGGCAGGGAAGAGAAGAACACATGATGTGTATAGAATTAAAAAATGGCTCAAAAATTATACTTACAGATAATCACCCCATAAAAACTGCAACAGGAATAAAAAGAGCAAATGAGATAAATGAAGATGATGAGATATCAATAGTTTATGGAGATAAATCTAAAATTGCTTCAATAAGCTGCATTGAATATAATGACAGGGCATTTAATTTAGATATTTCTGGAAACTTTATGATAGCAGAGGGTATAGCTGTTGGAGATTTTGAAGTACAAAATAGAAGATAAATAAAATAAAAAAGAGAATGGCTAAAATTTTAAATAAGTTTTAGATTCATTCTCTTTTTTATTTATATAATTATTTTAATTTTTCAACCCAAGCAGCTATTCTTTCATCAGTAAGATTACTTTGGTTATTTTCATCAATAACAAGCCCTAAAAATTCACCATCATCTGCACCTTTTGAATCTGAGAATGAGTAACCATCAGTAGAAGTTTTTCCCACAAGAGTGATTCCTTTTCCTTTTATTTCATCATAGATTATTCCTATTCCATCAACAAAAGTATCTCCAAATCCTTCTTGATCTCCTACACCTATCAAGGCTATTTTTTTTCCAGCAAGATTCATTGTTTTTAATTTATCTAGAGGATCAATCCAGTCATCTTGAAGATCTCCCATACCCCATGTAGATGTAGCCAGAATAGCTAAATCATAATCTTTTATTTTATCAATATCAGATGCTGGCATAACATCTGCATTTAATAGTTTTCCTACTCTTTCAGAAATATCTTGAGTAACTCCAGTTGTACTTCCATAAAAAATTCCAGTTTTCATAATTATAACTCTCCTTTTTTCATTTTATTTTTTCTGCTAATAGAATTATAAAACATTTTATTTTGAAAATCAAGATATTTTTAAATAAAATAATTTTAAAAATAAAATAATTGCAGAGTGAATTAATAATTATTCAAAAAAATCTTGAAAAAACAATTATTTTTGTAACTCATGATATTTAGGAAATTATAAAAATAACTCATAAAATATATAATGAACTGTAGAAATTTTGAAAAGTTTCTAGAAATATATAGAAGGAAAGGTCTTAAAATTTAGAATACTTTTTAATAAAAAATGCTATAATGGAAAAGAAAATAAGGCTTATAAGGGTTGGTGGAAGATGAAAATAATAGAAACAGTAAAGAAAAATCATGTATCTGAGATAATATTGATAATATTTTTTCTTTTTTTATCATTTATATGTTTAAATTTTATGGGAGATATACCTATAAAAGAAAAATTTACAGATTATTCAAGAATATCAGATTTGATTCAGCTTTTGAAAGTGGAAGTAGTTACTGAAAATGTAAATATGTCCCTTATCTATGCTTATAAGAGATATATAATACTATTTTTAGGTAGTGGATATCTAACATATCTGATACTTCTTACTATACTTTTTCATAAAACTTGTAAAGAGAGTATATTATATATTGGTTCTCTTTATTTTTCTTTTGCAATAGGAACAGAGATTTTAAGCTATGTACTTCCTTTTGATAATTGTAAAGTATTTCTTACTATTTTAAGTTGGATATTTGTATTTTGTGGATATGTAAGATTTATAAAATATTTTTGGGAATTACTTTTTAATAAACAGTCAAAAATAATAGATATAATAAATCTTATTCTGATAGTTGTGACAGTTTTTCCCCTTTCACTTGCTATTAAAGAGTTTCATACTATATACTTTACAGAAGATTTCATGAGTCCTACTTTAGGGTTGCAGATATTTTTTGATTATTTTAAAAATGGGTTTATTGTCATAATAATGATATTCAGTTTTATTTCAATTTTTTATAATAAGAATAAAAATAAGAAGAAAGAATCTCTTTATTATTTTATACTTTTTTCGATTCAGCTTTTATGTAGTATATATATTTACAATGAGCTTAATTTATATGGAAATTTTGAATTTATGGCTCATTTTATGTTGAATATACTTTTTGTTCATGTACAGCTTGAAGATATTAAACTAACAACAGATAATCAGTTTTTTAGAACTATAAATTTTAATGTAACAAGGATATTAATAACCTTTATAACTATAAGTTATTTTATAAAGAAAAATATACTTACTGGATATGTTACTGGAATGCTTGCAATAATCATATCTGTAGAAATTATTTCTTTTGTTTTTTTATTTTTTTCAGAACAGGAAGAGGTAAATTTTGATAATTTTTTAAATAAATTAAAAGGGATTGAATCTTTAAATGAATTTTATATTTTTCTTGAAGATGGATATATAAAAATGTTCAGACTAATAGAGTTTAAAATGACAGTATTTGATCTTGATTTTGATTCCAGCAAATATGAAGATGAACCATTGATAACTTTTTCTCCAATTTTTGAAGGGAAAAAATATGATATAAGAATAAAAATACAAAATAGAAATAAACTTTTAGGTTTTATTTATATAAAAGATCCACGTATGTTGTTATATAGAAGAAAACTTAAAAACTTTAAAAAGCTTACTCTGGAAACAGCTCCTGTAATTGAAAATCTTTTGCTTAAGAATCTACAGATACATCATTATAAAAAAATAGAAAAAGAGCTTAATAAAAAATAGAGATTTTGGAAAAAGATTTATTTTATATAAAAGAGTTAGCTGGTCTTATAGAAAAAGTTGATGACAGGAAAAAAATAGAGATAATAGGAATAATAAGAGAAAAACTTGCTGGAAACAGTGGAGGTGAAAAATAATGAAATTTCTATTTTATGGAGATGATTTGTTTTTTTACCTTTTAAAAGAAACTTTTACTTTTGATATTGAAAGAGTAGAAAATTTTGAGATGTGTTTTATAGAAGAGATTATTCTGATAACTGATAATAATATTTTTAACATTGAGAATATTCATTTTGATAATTTAAAGAAAATGTATATTTATTCAGATAGAGTAGAAACAAAATTTTTGAAGAGATATAGTAATTTTATAAATAAAATATCTTTTCAGGGAAGAGATGAATATATATTTCTTGAGAAATTACTTATAGAAAAACAAGAGAGAGTAAAGTTAGATAAACGAAATAAAGTCATATTATCTGACAGCTTTAAAGATGTAATAATTCCTATGGAAGATATTGAATATTTTTCATATGACAGGAATCAGAAAAAATCTTTTGCTATTGTTGATGGAAATTCTTATTTTTTAAAAAAATCTCTAACAGAAATTGAAAAATTTATGGAGGATTCTGACTTTATAAGAATTGAAAGAGGAATAATTCTCAATATAAAGAAGATAAAGGAAATAGATTATAAAGAAGAATACGTAATGACAAATAGTGGGCAGAAGATATATCTTGGAAGAAGTATACTGAAAAAAATAAGTGAGAATTATTTTGAAAATTTTTATAGATTGTAATAAAAAATAAATTTTGGGAAAAAAAATAAAGTTTTCGGGAAATAAATAGTTGTTTTTGTTCTTTTTTGATATTATTGGAGTTGAATTGATATATAATTATTTCAAAGATAAATAAAAGTATCATGGGAGATGGTTATATGTCTATAAAGGAAATGGAATTAGAAACAAAACTAGCTCATGGATGTCATACTCCAGATAGTGAAGCAAGGTCACTTACTTCACCTATATATCAGACAGCAACATATGGAGCTGTTACTCAAGAACATTTTGAGGATCTGTGTTATAACTGGGGACATGTATATGCTAGAGAATCAAACCCTACAACTGATGAACTTGCAAGAACTCTTGCTTTGATAGAAGGATGTGAAACTGGGGTAGTAACTTCTTCTGGAATGGGAGCAGTAACTTCTATGTTTTTCAGTCAGGTAAAAAGTGGAGATCATATAATTTGTGCAAATGGAATGTTTTCTCACACAACACTTTTTGTAAAAGAGTGTCTTATGAATTTTGGAGTGGAAGCAGATTTCGTAGATGCTACAGACTATAGAAATATAGAAAAATGTTTAAAACCAAATACAAAAATAGTGTATATAGAATCACCTTTAAATCCCTCATTAAGATTGGTCGATATAGAAAAAATTGCCAGTTTAAAAGAGAAACAAGATTTTATATTTGTGGTAGATTCTACATTTGCACCAAATCCTATACAATATCCAACAAAATTAGGAGCAGACCTTGTTGTTCATAGTCTTACAAAATTTCTCAATGGTCATGGAGATGCAATAGGAGGTGCAGTTCTTGGAAAAAGAGAACTTATTCATAAGATAAAATGGCCTTCTATGCCTTGTTTTACAGGAGCATGTCTTGCACCAATGACAGCATGGCTTATTCTTAGAGGGATAAGAACACTTGATATGAGAGTAGAAAGACATTGTAAAAATGCTTTAGCAATAGCTGAATTTTTAGAAAGTCATCCTCTTGTTGAAAATGTAAATTATCCAGGATTAAAGTCCAGTCCAGATTATGAATTGTGTCAGAAACAGATGAATGGAATGGGTGGAGGAATGCTTTCATTCACTTTGAAAAAGACTGGAACTGATGAAGAAAGAGTTGCTATGACAAAAAAATTTATAAATAAAGTAAAATTAATTACAATAGCTACAAGTCTTGGAGAGGGACATACTCTTATATCTTTATATGATGGTGGACTTGTTAGAATAGCAGTGGGGCTGGAAAAAGATGCTGATCTCATAGCAGATTTGAGAAATGCATTAAATGAAATAAATGAGGGGGAGAGATAATTATGAATGATAGATTGAAAAAATTTATAATAGTATTTATGATAGGATTTGCAACTACAGCTATGTACAGCTTACCTTATATGAAATCAGTGTTTTATGATCCAATGAGAGAAGCTTTAAGTTTAAATCATAAACAATTAGGGAATCTATTAAGTATATATGGAATAGTAGCAACAGTTTCTTACTTCCCAGGTGGGTGGCTTGCAGATAAGTATTCAGCTAAAAAACTTGTTTCTTTTTCACTAGTATCATCAGGAATTTTAGGTATGTGGATGGCAATGGCACCAAGCTATTCTATTCTTTGTATGATTTTCTTTCTTTTTGGAATAACTACCATTCTTACGTATTTTGCTGCTATAATCAAAGTAATCAGAATGCTTGGAGATAGTTCAGAACAAGGAAGATTATTCGGACTTTATGAAGGTTTCGGAGGAGTGGCAGGAACTGTACTTTCATTTGGAGGATTATATTTCTTTTCAAAATTTGAGAATATAGTAGAAGGATTTAAAGCTGCAACTATAATGTATTCAGTTTGTTCAATAGTATGTGGAATAATTCTGTTTATAGTGATAAAAGAAAGAGAAGTAGAGAAAAAAGAGCAGGTAAAATTTACAAGTTTAATACAAGCTGTAAAAATGCCAAAGGCATGGCTGATAAGTGCAATTATTTTCTCAGCTTACATGGTATTTTCAAGCCTTACTTATCTTAATCCATATATGACAGAGATATTTAAGATGTCTATGGCATTGGTTTCATTTGTTGCTATATGCAGAACATATGTTATTAAGTTTATAGCTTCTCCACTAGCAGGAGTAATAGCAGATAAAATAGGTTCGTCAACAAAATGTCTTTTTGGAGGATTTATTTTAGTAACAATAACACAAGCAGTATTCCTAATCACACCAGGAAATCCATCATTAGTATATGTAGCTCTTGTAAATATGCTTGTTCTGACAATATTAATGTTTGCTTTTAGAGGTATTTATTTTGCAACAGTAGATGAATCTAATATTCCTATTAATGTAACAGGAATAGTAGTGGGATTTGTATCTGTTATTGGATTCCTTCCAGATGCTTTCTATTATACATTGGTTGGAAGCTGGTTGGATAAATATGGAAATATGGCTTATAAATATGTTTTTCACTTTCTTTAGCTTGTAGTATTTTAGGAATAATAGCATCTTATACACTGTTGAGAATAGTGAGTAGAGAAAGAAAAGAAGAAATTATAAATTAACAACATTATTTGTAAAGGAAAAGAAGGAGGTAAATTATGGAGTTTTTAGAGTATATTTTAAAAATACATAGGGAAATCTTCTTCTTTTCCTGTGAACATATATTCTTATCTTTTATGTCCATTATAATGGCAGTAATTATAGGAATACCAACAGGGATAATTATAACTTATTATGGAAAAGCAAGAAAAACAATACTTGGAGGAATAAATATTATACAAGCAGTCCCAAGTATGGCTCTTTTTGGTTTTTTAATTCCAATCATTGGGATAGGAAAACTTCCAGCCATAATAATTGTTGTTCTTTATTCACTTCTTCCAATAGTTAAAAATACATATATAGGTTTAGATGGAATAAATCCTCTCACTATTGAAGCTGCAGAAGGAATAGGAATGACAAAATATCAAATACTGCAGAAAGTTCAACTACCACTGGCTCTTCCAGTGATAATGGGGGGAGTAAGAATAGCTGTGGTAACATCTGTAGGACTTATGACTATTGCTGCTTTTGTAGGAGCAGGGGGATTAGGTTATCTTGTGTTTTCAGGAATAAGGACAATAAATAATTATCAAATATTAGCAGGAGCCATACCAGCATGTATATTGGCTTTATTGATAGATTATCTTACTGGAATTTTAGAAAAAGCTGTTATTCCAACAGGTATACAGCTTAATAAGAAGAGATCTATTTTCAATAATAGAAAAAAGAAAAGAATATTAGCAGCAACAATGCTTGCAGGAATAATTTTCACAGTAATTTTTTGTGGAAGGGTAACTATGTATAAACCTAGAAGTGAAAAAGTTATTGTTATGGGAAGCAAGGAGTTTACAGAGGGAGAAATATTAGCAAATATAATGGCTATAATGATAGAGGAAAAAACAGATATATCTATAGATAGAAGATTTGCTCTTGGAGGAACGCAAGTATGTTTTAATGCTCTGAAGAGCAATGAAATAGACATGTATGTTGATTATACAGGAACAGTATATGGAGATACATTAAAATATCCACCTATTCAAGATATGGAAAAGGTATATGACACAGTGAAAAAAGATATGAAAGAAAAATATAGTATAGATGTTTTACAGCAGCTTGGCTTTAATAATACTTATGCACTGGCTGTAAGGAAGGATACTGCTGAAAAGTATAATCTGAAAACAATAAGTGATTTAGAAAAAATAGCAAAAAATCTTACTCTATCAGCAAGTCTTGAATTTCTTAATCGAGAAGATTGCTATATAGGATTAAGTAAAAAATATAAATTAGATTTTAGAAAAGTAATAGGTATAGATGGAAGTTCTAAATATCTTGCTTTGACAAATAAAGAGAGTGATGTAATAGATGTATATACTACAGATGCTCTTCTTCAAAAACTTGATTTAGTAGTATTGGAAGATGATAGGCATTTCTTTCCACCATACTATGCTGTTCCTCTTGTAAGAGATGAAATAATAGAAAAATATCCAGAAATAGTTCCAATAATAGAGAAATTACAAAGTGTATTGAATGATAAAGTAATATCTTCTCTTAACCATAAAGTAGAAAATCTTGGGAAGAAACCAAATGAGGCAGCACTGGAATTTATAGAGGAATATGAACTTTTGAAATAGAAAGGAGTATAAAATGATAGAATTTGTTGATGTAAACAAAAATTTTGGAGAATATCATATAATAAAAAACCTTTCTTTGAAGATAGAAAAAGGTAAAATTACAGTTATAATAGGTTCTAGTGGCTGTGGAAAGACTACAACTTTAAAAATGATAAATAAACTTATTCTTCCTACTTCAGGAAAAATATATATAGATGGGGAAGATATTTCTCAAAAAGATACTATTAAACTAAGAAGAAATATAGGATATGTTATACAGCAGACTGGACTTTTTCCACATATGACTGTAAAAGAAAATATAGAACTTATTGCTAAAATAGAAAATATAGATAAAAATAAAATAAATTTGAGGACAAAAGAGCTCATGAAAATGATAAATCTTGATTATGCAACATTTTCCGAGAGATATCCTTTAGAACTTAGTGGAGGACAACAGCAGAGAGTGGGGGTAGCTAGAGCTTTTGCTCTTGATCCAGGAATAATACTTATGGATGAGCCTTTTAGTGCAGTTGACCCAATAAGCAGGAAGCAACTGCAGGATGAATTGATAGATATTCAAAAAAACTTGGGAAGACAATTATTTTTGTAACTCATGATATTCAGGAAGCAATAAAAATAGCTGATAAAATATGCCTTATGAATAATGGAGAGATAATGCAGTATGATACTCCTGAAAATATTATTAAAAATCCCAAAAATGATTTTGTTAGAAAATTTATAAATGGTTAAATTTTAAGATATCAAGAGTGATGATAAACTCTTAATAAATAAATATGCAAAGGAAGGTAGTCTATGAAAGAAATTTTTGAAATAAGATGGCATGGAAGAGGCGGTCAAGGAGCCAAAACAGCTTCTTTACTTTTAGCAGATGCAGCATTCAGTGGTGGAATGTATGTTCAAGGTTTCCCAGAATATGGACCTGAAAGAATGGGAGCTCCTATCACTGCTTACAATCGTATCTCTAAAGAGAGAGTTACAGTTCATTCTAATATTTATGAACCTGATTTCGTTGTTGTTGTTGATGAAACTCTTATTGAGAGTGTAGATGTAACTAAAGGACTTAAGGAAGATGGTGCTATCATCATCAATAGTTCTAAACCTGCTTCTGAATTTAAAGCTCTTTTAAAAGGGTACAAAGGAAGAGTTTATACTTGTGATGCAAGAACTATTTCTGAAGAAACTCTTGGTAAAAACTTCCCTAATACTCCTATGCTTGGAGCAGTAGTAAAAGTAAGTGGAGTAATGGAAGAAAAAGCTTTTCTTGAAGCAATGGAAAACTCTTTTGCGCATAAATTTGCAAGTAAACCAGAAGTACTAAAGGGAAATATGGCAGCATTAGTACGTTCTATGAATGAGGTGAAGGAATAATGAAAAATAAAGCTGGTGTACTAATAACTGAAGATATTAACTGGAAAGATATAACTCCTGGTGGAGTAGTCTATGAAGCTGGAAGTGCTCAACATTTTAGAACTGGAGATTGGAGATCAATGAAGCCAGTATTGTTGAGAGATAAATGTGTTGACTGTCTTTTATGTGTGCCTTGCTGTCCAGATTCAGCAATACCTGTAAAAGATGGAAAGAGATTAGATTTTGATATGGATCATTGCAAAGGTTGTGGAATTTGTGTAAAAGCATGTCCATTTAAAGCGATAGAATTTATAAAAGAGTAGTTCGGAGGTAGAATTAATGAGTATAAGAGAAAGAATGTCAGGAAATGAAGCTGTTGCAATAGCAATGAGACAAATAAATCCAGATGTAGTACCTGCTTTTCCAATCACTCCATCAACAGAGATACCACAATATTTCTCTCAATATGTTGCAGATGGATCAGTAGATAGTGAATTTATTCCAGTAGAATCAGAACACAGCGCTATGTCAGCAGCAATGGGATCACAGGCAGCTGGAGCGAGAACTATGACAGCTACTTCATCATGTGGACTTGCATTGATGTGGGAAATGCTTTATGTTGTAGCTTCTGCAAGACTTCCTGTAACTTTAGCATGTGTAAACAGAGCTCTTACAGGACCTATTAATATCAATGCAGATCATAGTGACTCTATGGGAGCAAGAGATACTGGTTGGATTCAACTATATAGCGAAACAAATCAGGAAGCTTATGATAATATGCTTCAAGCTAACAGAATAGGAGAGCACCCAGATGTTCAGCTTCCAGTAATGGTATGTCAAGATGGATTTATAACAAGCCATGCTGTAGAAAATATAGAACTATTAGAAGATGACAAAGCTAAAGCATTTGTTGGAGAGTATAAACCAGAAGATTATCTTTTAAATGCTAAAAGACCTACAGCAGTAGGACCTTATGATATAGTTTCTTACTATATGGAGCATAAAGTAAATCAAGCTTATGCTATGATGAATGCTAAAAAAGTAATTCTTGAAGTAGCAGCAGAATATGAAAAACTTACTGGAAGAAAATATGGATTATTTGAAGAATATAGACTTGATGATGCAGAAGTTGCAATAGTAGTTATCAACTCAACTGCTGGAACAGCTAAAGCAGCAATAGAAGAATTGAGAAAAGAAGGTAAAAAAGTAGGACTTCTAAAAATCAGAGTATTCAGACCATTCCCAATGGAAGAAATAGCACAGGCGCTTAAAAATATCAAAATGGTAGCAGTAATGGATAAATGTGAAGGATTCTCAGCTGCTGGAGGACCAGTGTTTGCAGAGGTAAGATCAGCCCTTTATGACTGCAGTCCAAGACCAAAAATGATCAACTATGTATATGGACTTGGAGGAAGAGATATAACTGTAAATCATATAAAAGAGATATTTAATACTCTATTGGCAGAAAAAGATCAGGAAGTTAAAGATACATATAGACATTTTGGTGTAAGAGAGTAGGAGGAAAGGAATATGGCATATAATTTCAAAAAAGAAATGGAAAAACCTGAAAGACTTACTGGAGGACACAGAATGTGTGCAGGGTGTGGAGCGCCAGTAGCAGTAAGAGGAGTATTAAGAGCATTAAAAGAGGAAGATGAAGCAGTAATATGTAGTGCAACAAGCTGTCTTGAAGTATCAACTTTCCTATATCCATATACAGCATGGAAAGATTCATTTATTCACTCAGCATTTGAAAATGCAGCAGCAACAATAAGTGGAGCACAAACTGCATATAAAGTATTAAAGAAAAAAGGAAAAATAGATGAGTCATATAAATTCATAGCTTTTGGAGGAGATGGAGGAACTTATGATATAGGATTCCAATCATTATCAGGAGCAATGGAAAGAGGACATGATATGGTGTATGTATGTTATGATAATGAAGCATACATGAATACAGGTATCCAAAGATCATCAGCGACACCTATAGGAGCAGATACAACAACAACACCAATAGGAAAAGAAAGTGCAGGAAAGCCACAAGGAAGAAAAGATCTTACAGATGTAATATCAGCTCACAATGTACCATATGTAGCTCAGACAACATTTATGGGAAACTTTAAAGACCTTCATGAGAAAGCAGAAAAAGCAATCTATACAGAAGGAGCAGCATTCCTAAATATATTAGCCCCATGCCCAAGAGGATGGAGATATGAGGGAGAAGACTTGATGGAAATGTGTAAATTAGCAGTAGAAACTTGCTATTGGCCACTATTTGAAGTAATAAATGGAGAATGGAAATTAAGTTATAGACCAAAAGTAAAATTACCAGTAGAGGAATTTTTGAAAAAGCAGGGAAGATTTAAACATCTATTTAAACCAGAAAACAGACACATCATAGATAGAATTCAAAAAGATGTGGATTTGAAATGGGAAAGACTTCTTAAAAGATGTGGAGAAGAATTAGATAAATAGTCTGCACAACCAAAATAATATAAAGGGGTGGTCTAAGACCACCCTCTCCTAATTTTATTTAAAGACAAGATTGAACGAATTTTTCAGAGAAAAGAGTTTTTTTAGCTACCTCTTCTATTGACATTCCCTGTTCCAAAAATCTTTTACAGACTAATTTCATATTTTCTCCAACTTCAATAATATGAAAATCAGGATCATAAAATCTAACAGCTCTCTGTCCCCAAAAATGTTCTATTACATCATGAACATATTCTATTTCAGAAAAAGATTTTAGTTTTTTTATAAAATTATCAAAATCATCTTCTTCAAAATACATTTCTGCATCATTACCTTTATATTTTATATCTTTAGACTGTTTTCCAATAAATTCAATCCATGATTCTTTAGTTTGAAGTGCTAATCCTCCAGTAAAAGTTATGTTTGCTCCAAAATCTGAAATGACTCTTAATCCCAAAACTTTTTTATAAAATTCTCTTGATTTCTCTATATCGTTTACTACCAACATAGGACACTTAAATTTCATTTTACCAACTCCATTTTAAAATAATATAATTAAAAAGAAAAATATAGATTAAAGATATTTTTTTAATAAAGAAGCAACATCTGGAAGTATTTCTCTGGCTATTTTTTTTATATCCTCATTTCCATGTTCAACAGTAAATCCGTTATACTTTTCAACCATTTCTATATCATTATATGAATCTCCAATAACAAGTATATCTTCTATATTTTTATTCCTTTGCAAATAAAATCTATTCCAGTAGATTTATTAATACCTTTAGCAACAATATCTACATTGAGGACATTAGCATAGGCTACAAGTGAATCGCGAAATCTAATATTGAGATTACTTATTAAGTCATTTACTCTTTCTTCTGTATCAAATTTTTTGTGAATTTGGACAACATCTTTTATTGATGAAATATGTTCTTTATCTAAAATGATGTCAACAGAGTGATGATTATCAATTCCCACATCATTCATAATTTTTATTGTTCTTTCTTTTTCTATTATTTCAAGAGAATTCTCATAATTTTTATATATGTATTGTATAATTTGTTCTATTTCTTGATTTGGAATATATTTGAAAAAAATTGTATTCTGTTCTTTATCAAGTATTACAGCCCCATTGTTACAGATATAATAATCAGGTTTTAATGAAAAGTTTTTCATCTGTTCAATGATAGATTTTTTGTATCTGCCAGTAGTAATAATAAAAAGATTTCCCATTTCCTGCCATTTATTAATAGCATCAAGATTTTCCTGAGTAATATTTTTATTTACATAAAGTGTTCTGTCAAAATCACTAAAAAGTAGTTTCATATCTTCCCCCTATACAAAACGTTTGCTTTCCCATTTTCTGCTTTTCCATCTAAGTAGCATAGCAATAGCTCTGCACCATTCATCAGCAGCATTGGCTATCCATATTCCAACAAGTCCCCAACCTAATTTTATTCCCAAAATATATGAAAAAAGTACAGCAACAATAAAAATAAAAATTATTCCCATAAACATAGGAAACTTTATATCACCAGCAGCATGGAGAGAGTTAATAATAACAATATTGAATACTCTTCCTACTTCTAATATTATCATCAATGGAAATACTTTTAAAGATATTTCCAATATTGTAGGATCAGTAGTGAAAATTCCCATTATATTTCTTTTAAAAAGAACAACTATGGAAGTAACAATAAAAGCTAAGATTATCGACAATTTTAAACTCTTAAAACATTTTTTATAGGCTTCTTCAGGTTCGTGAGCTCCTACTAATTGACCTACCTGTATAGCAGTTCCCTGTCCTAATGAAATAGAGAATGTCATTACAAAAGTCGCAACAAGCATAAGGTAAGTACGAGAAGCTATATAACTTGTACCAAGAGCATTTACCATTGACAAAATCATAAGTTGACCAACATTCCAAGCGAGATTTTCACCAGCTGTTGGTATTCCAATTGAAAGAAGATTTTTTATAACATTAAATGGAAATGGAGAAAGATATTTTTTTCTAAATCTAAATTTACAATATCTCATCATGACTATAAGACCAACAATGCATCCAAGACCTCTTGAAATAACAGTAGATATTCCAACTCCAGTAGTCCCAAGAATGGGCATTCCAAACCAACCGAATATAAACATACCATTTCCAAGAATATTTAATAAATTGATTCCAATATTTACAAACAACATAGGCTTAGGATTACCATGACTTTTCATAATTGCTCCACAGGTAAGTGTAATAGCCTGAAATACACATAATCCTCCAACCAATTTAAAATAAGTTTTTCCCATACCTATAAGTTCTGTTGGAAGTTTTATTTTTATAAGGATATGATTCCAAAATATAAAATAAATAAGTCCCATAAGAATTCCCAATACTATATTAAACAAAACAGATACACTGATAACTTCTTTAATTTTTTTCTTATTTCTGGCACCAATGTATTGAGCTATAAGAATACTTGTAGCAAGAGATATAAATCCGAATATAACATTTTGAATATTTAATACCTGACTGATGCCACCAACAGCTCCAACAGCTTTATCACTATATTTTCCAAGCATAATTGTATCAATATTTCCTACAACATTAACTAATAGAAGTTCTAGAAAAATTGGAACAGTCAAGGACATAAGTGATTTAATTTTAATTTTTTCCATTTGTAAATCTCCCCATTGTTTTTTAATAGTATATTACATTATTGTATTTTATAGCATTTCTGAAAAATAATCTATAAAATTTTTAATTTCCATAAAAGTGAGAGGAGAAAATTATAAAATTTTAACTTTTTGTATTTGAAAAGGATATAATACTTTTTATTTCTATTTTTTATCAGATATGTTATAATATTCAGTAATATAAGTATAAAGAGAGGAATAGAAATGGAAATAATAAGCAAGGATAAGCCAAAAGGATTAGCCTATTCAAAACATAAAAAATTAAAAAAGGCGAAAAGACTTGAAGAAGAAAAAAATTTAAGAGATTGACCGAAAATAAAAGAAAAAATGCTGAAAGTAGAAAAGAAAGAGCTATTGAGAAAGAAAATGTAGATAAAATATCTGAAGTGGCTATATTAGGATATAATAAAGGAATGCTTCTTATAAATATAGAAGGAAAAGAAGAAAAAAGAGCTCTTTTATTTGATAAAAAAGCAGTTACTAAAGGAAATATTGAAAGAGAGATAAGAAATTTTGAAGTAAAACTTTATGGTGAAAATTGGAAAATATCATTATTAAAAGATTTTCAAGAAATGAAAGATGAGCTTATCTGGAAATTATCTGAGGAAATATAAATTAAGTCCATGCTGTTTCAGTATGGACTTAATTTATACTGTATATTTGGAGGAATGGATTATGAAAGAATATATACTAAAAAATGGGAAGAAACTTGTAATAAGACTTGCTGAAGAAAAAGATGCAGAAGGACTTTTGGTACATATAAATCATGCTGGGAGAGAAACTGATTTTCTTGGTTTTGGAAAAGAGGGATATGATAAAGATATTGAAGATGAAAAGAAATATATAAAGTCATTTACTCCTAAAAACTTTATGCTTGTAGCTGTAATAGATGATGAAATAATTGCTAGCTGCAGTATAGGAGCGAGAGAAGAAAGAATAAGATTGAAACATATGGGAAATTTAGGAATATGTGTTCAAAAAAAGGCATGGGGAATAGGTGTAGGAAAATATCTAATGGAGTATGCTTTGGAAAAAGCAAAAGAAGGTGGACTCACTAAAGTAAATCTTGATGTAAGAATAGACAATGAAAAGGCTATTCATCTATATGAAAAATTTGGATTTGAGAAAGAGGGAACTATTAAAAAATGCTTGTTTATTGATGGAGTATACTATGATAACTATATAATGGGGAGAGAGGTATAGAATGATTTTTAGAGCAGGCAAAATGCATTATGAAGAATTAGAAGAAATATGGGAAAGATCTGTAAGAGCTACCCATAATTTCCTTACTGAAAAAGATATAGCAAGTATAAAAAAAGAGATACCCCTTTATTTTAATGGAGTAGAAATATATTGTACAAAAAATAATGATGAAAAAATAACTGGTTTTATAGGAATAGCAGAGAAAAAAATAGAAATGCTTTTTATAGATCCAGAGTATTTTAGAGAGTCTTTAGGAAAATCTCTTGTTAAATATGTTTTAGAAAATAAAGGAATAGATGAAGTAGATGTAAATGAGCAGAATGAGAAAGCTTTAAAATTTTATCAATATATGGGTTTTGAAGTAGTATCAAGAGATGAATTTGACAGCATGGGAAATCCTTTTCCAATACTGCATATGAAAATAAAAAAGATGGTGTAAAAACCATCTTTTTTTGTAATTATTTTGAGGCTGGAAGAGCAACTTCCACACGATTTTCATAAGCATTTTTGATAGCTCCAAGAATATCTCCATGAGAGTCTTTTATACTCATAGTAGCTCCAGCTACAACATCAACAAGTTCCTTTTTCTCAGTATCAGATAATTTATTGAATTTCTCTTTATCTTTTTCATTCTTACTTTTTTCTTTTAAAGGTCTTCCATTTATATCAGAAGTTGATTTACTAAACCAAGCTTCTATTTCATCAACAGTTTTACCTTTAAAAAATTCTTGATAAAAATTCATTTGTTTATCCCATTCGTTTCTTGGATTCATTCCGTAGTCTTTTCCACGCTCACGTTTAGTTTTCCAACCATTTACCTCAGCAGTGATATTTTCAACTGTATTTTCTGATGTCCCAGTAACTTTTCCAGATTCATGGTCAGTAACATTATATCCAGGTGTTCCAGGCCAACCAGAAAAATGTGGCATAGAGGCACCATCATAATTTGGAGTACTTACTTCAAGAGCATCTACAACAATATTAATTATTCTTCCATTTTCATCAAATAATCCAGAAGCAGTTACATAGTTAAGACTGTATACATCTACTCCTTTACTGTCTTTACCAGGACCTACACGGAAATTAGCAGATTTCCCAAGACCTTGATATACTTTTGTTTCAGCAGAAAGGTTGAAACTCATTCCTAGAAATAGACTTCCAGCTAAAAGGGTATAAATTGATTTTTTTAACATATATCCTCCTTGATTGAAATTAGAATAGTTTATACTTAAATTATATAAAGAAAACTAGAATAAATCAATGAAAGTTATGTAAAATACAAAATTTATATAATTATTAAAAATATTTTGAACACAATAAAATATATAAAAGCTTGAAAAAGCTAGACACATAAGTATTTTTAGAAATTTAAAAGTCAAGAATTAATATAAATAAAATATATTGATATTGTAATAAATATAAAATTATATCCATTTTTAAAAAGAAAATATTTTTATCATTAATTTTTTGTTATAATTAAGAAAAAGAGAGTAGGTGAAATATATGATATTAAATAGAGAGTTTTACACAAGAGATGCTGTAACAGTAGCTAAAGAGCTTTTAGGTAAAATATTGGTTAAAAAAAGAGGTAAAAATCTTTTTAAAGGAAGAATAACAGAGGTAGAAGCATATATGGGAGCAGAGGATAAAGCAAGTCATTCATATAATAATAGGCGAACCGAAAGAACAGAAGTTATGTATAAAGAAGGGGATATTCCTATGTATTTTTAATATATGGTATGTATAATTGTTTTAATGTGACAGCATCTGTAAAAAATAATCCTCAAGCTGTTCTTATAAGAGGGGTGGAACCACTCGATAATAAAGAATTAATGTTGATTGAAAGAAAAGTAAAAAAAGAAAAAGATATATCTAATGGACCTGGTAAATTAACTAAGGCATTAGGGATAACTAAAGAAGATAATGGTGATGATTTAACAAAGAAGAAAAATATCTGGATAGAGAGTGATGGTTATATTCCTGAGAAAATAACTGAAACAACAAGAATAGGAATAGATTATGCAGAAGAAGATGCACTAAAACCTTGGAGATTTTATATAACAAATAGTATATATGTATCTAAAAAAATTGAGTTAAATAAAAAGAAGCTAAAAATAGCAGCTTCTTTTTGTTTTATATTAAATTATAAAGTATGAATTTTGTCATAGTATACTTTTCCATTTTGATCAGTAATTACTAATTTTACTTTTTTTCCCTTTAAATTACTACCTAATTGAGTTGATAGACGTATGTCTTTTTTACCTTCTCTAGCAGATACTCCAAGTAAGCCAGATGTTTCAGCATCGGAATTCTGAACTTTTAAGCTATATGAAAATTTTAAAGAGGTATTTCCCTCTGAAAATGAAGAAGCTGTAATAAGTGCAGAATTTCCATTGTAGTTTAATTTTACATCAGATAATATTCCTTTATGTATAAGACTTCCTTTATATCCATAAACTGCAACATTAATTTCTGTAACCATTTTTAAAGTAGAGGATACAGTTTGTGAATTATTTTCATTAGGAATAGTTTTTATTTCTCCAGGTAATTCAGTAAGTGTGAGTAAACTTTTATATTCTCCATCTTTTATAGATGAATCAGGTTTTACTCTGAATCTTACTATTTGCTTTCCTGCTGGTTTTAAAGATATTATCTTTGGAAAAATAGTAAGGTTAGAATTGAGATTATATTTTTCTCCAAATTCAGAATCACTTTGAAAAGATGCTGCTAATCTCAATGGTTCAGCAGTATTATTTATAATAGTTATTTCTTGTGTAGAAGTTTTATCCAATTCTACAGAAAATCCTGTAGGAGCTACAGAGAAATTAAGAGAATATGATAACACTGAAAAACTCAATAATAATATGATAAAAAGAAATTTTTTCATAAAAGTCCTCCATTGATTTAAGTTGAAAAACAGTAGCAATATTGCTACTGTTTTTTACTTTAACACTTTATTTGTTAGAATTAAAATCATATTTAGCTGTAATTTTAACTGTTCCTGTATATAATCCAGAAGCTGTGCCTTCAGGAACATCTGGTATTGTTCCATGAATAATAAAGGCTATAGAACCATTTTCATTTAAAGCATGTTGTCTGTCAAAAAGCTCAGCTAAATTAGTACTAGATTCAGAAGAAGAAGAAGAATTAACTCCTTTTAAATTTGCACTTAAAGTATTAGCACTATCATTAGTTTTTAATATGATAGAAGAACTAAGACCATCAAGCTGAAATCTAACATTGCTATTTGCTTCACCATTAACTTCAATTTTACCATCTCCAGATGTACCTTCTGTTGAAATATTTTTTTGACCAACAGTAATTATACCAAAATTAACTTCTTTTGTAGTTATACTAAGTGGCTTGATAATTTGAGCTGTAACTTTTAAATCATCACTACTAGACATTCCAGCACCAAAAATAGTTGTAGATATTGCTAATATGCTACTTAGCAATAATAATTTTTTCATATATATTCCTCCTAAAATATAAAATATTTAATAACAATAATAGTCTGTAAAATAAAAAAAGCAACTACTATTAAAAATATAGGCTTATCCTTATATTTTAATAATAATTGCAACTGGCTACCATTTTACAGGCCCTATAGCTTTGCGTCATAATGTTTCCATTACTTTGCCGAATTTTAACATAACTTCTTTAATATATTATATATTAGTAATTAACATATGTCAATATAAAAAATGTGTAAAAGCAAGAATTAAAGATATTATATAGAATAAAAAGAAATTAAATATTTTAAATTATTTATTACAAGTTATGGTTTTTATCATAATATATTTTTCCATCTTGGTCTATTACTGTAAATTTTATTTTTTTTCCTTTTAAATTTATTTCAGGGTCAATTGATATATTTATATCTTTTTTTCCCTCTCTGGCAGACATTCCAAGCATTCCTTCTAACTCAACATCAGAATTTAAAACTTTTAAATTATAGTAGAATTTTATAGAAGCATTTCCTTCTGATAAAGCATTGGCAGTAATAAATATTGAGCTACCATTATAATTTAATTTTAAATTATTTAAAGTTCCTTTTGATACTTGTTTTCCTCTCTGTCCAAATACACTAATACTAATTTCAGTAATCATTTGTAAATTAGTTGACATTGCAGTTTTATTACTACTATCTTCGCCAGGAATAGTTTTTATTTCTTGAGGAATTTCTTTAAAAGTGAGATAACTTTTATATTCTCCATCTTTCATATTAGCATCAGGTTTTGTTCTAAATCTTATAGTCTGTTTAGCTGCTGGTTTAATAGCTATTATTTTAGGAAATATTACAGAATTAGAATTAAGATTAAAATTTTCTCCAAAATCAGAATCACTTTGAAAATATGCTTCCAATCTAAGTGGGGCAGAAGTGTTATTAGTGATGTATACTTCTTGAGTAGAAACCTTATCTAAATCTACTACAAATCCTGTAGGCATAACAGAAAAATTAAGAGAATAAGAAGCTGTAGAAAGTACCAATAAAATGATAAAAAAAGATAGTTTTTTCATGTATGTTCCTCCAAAGAATTTAGTTAAAAAACAGCAGCATTTATTTGCTGCTGTTTCATTGAAACTTATTATTGATTTATAGAACTAGTTATTTAGTAGGAGTAGTAGCAGGCCAAGAATCATATTTAGCAGTTACTTTTATAGTACCCTTATAATTACCAGTATTTTGTTCGGGTCTAGTTTCAATATCTCCTGCAACTTTAAATTCTTTTGATTGTGCTACATGTAGTCGGTTTTTAGAAGCAATATTAAAAGTTGTATTAGTTATTTTATCACCATTATCATATACATATATTTTTGGAGTTAATATATCATTACCAGTGGCACTATTTCCACCTTCTCTTACTAATTTAGCTATAACTTCTCCATTAACAAATGTCTTACTTGTATCTCCAGTATCTGCTATTGTTAAAGTAATATTTGTATTTGTTGCTCCTGTAATAGTAAAACTACCAGCACCACCATCATTTGCTCCTATAGTTTTACTGTCATTTATTCCAAGAACACCAAAATTTAAAGGTTTTGAATCAATTTCCAAATTAGTAAGAACCTGAGCATAAATATCAACATTTCCACTTGCTTCTGTTTTAATATCTGCAGCAAAAGCTGATCCAGTTACAACCAATAATCCAGCTAATAATAATAATTTTTTCATAGTCTTTCCCTCCTAAAATTTTTAATATTTTATTTATTCCCCTGTATACTAAAAATGCAATTATTATTAAAACTCATGATTAGACAATCATACTTTTTAATAATAATTGCAACTGGCTGCCATTTAAAAGGCCCTATAGCTTTGCGTCATAATGTTTCCATTACTTTGCCAAGAAATTAAAATATACTTTTCTTATGTAATATAATTATACACTATTAATTTTCGTATGTCAATGAAATAATTTTCGAAAATATTCAAAAAAACAACGATTAAAAGGTGTTTTATAAACCTAAGTGAAAAAGTGTATTAAAAAAGTCAGAGATATAAAATAGAACATAAAAATAAAAAGAAGGAGAAATAAACTCCTTCTTTGGTTGACTGCTATTATAGAGAATATATTCTACTATAAATAACTTTTTTGTTTTGGTCTTTTAATATAAGATTTATTTTTTTTCCTTTTAGTTCAGGAATTTCTATATTTGTAGAAAGTCTTTTTTCGCCAGTTCTTGCACTTGTTCCAAGACGACCTTTAGAAATAAGGTTACCATCTTCACTCTCTAATATATAGTCTATTCTCATAGGGGTGTTTCCTTTTGAAATAGTATCACATTGGAGTGAAATAAGCTTGCCAGAATAAGCTACTTTTGTATTTTGTATTGTACCATCAATAATAGGGGTTCCTTTGATACCAGATACACCTATTGCTACTTCTGTTATAAAAGTAAGTTCTGTAGATAAGCCCTTATTATTTTCATCACTAACAATTGTAGTTTTTATTTCCTTGGGAACTTCTTTAAATATTAATAAACTTTTGTATTCACCATCAGCCATTTCTGTATTTGGCTTTACTCTAAATCTTATAGTTTGTTTAGCTCCAGGTTTGATAGATATCATTTTAGGAAAAACAGTGATATTATCATTTAAATTAAAATTTTCAAAAGATTCAGCAGCCTCTAAGTATGTTTCTATTCTTAAAGGAGCAGAAGTATTATTGATAATATAAACTTCCTGTGTTACAGTTTTTTTTAATTCAACTTTGAAGCTTGTAGGAGCTACAGAAAAATTAAGAGCATACAAATTTATTCCAATAATAAAAGTCATTAAAAATGCAAATATTTTTTTCACTAAATCACCTCTAGATTAAAGTTCTGATAATAATTTGTCATATTTTTCAAATTTTAGATTTCTATTGAATTTTTTAAATCTTTCTACAATTCCATCTTTGAATGGCTGATTTTTTTCAATTATATTTCCATTATTATCAATTTCATCTCCATTTTCAAATAAAGATGTCAGAACAATTCCCCCACCTTTATCATAAATTGTGACCTTACCATTCTTTAATCCATTTTTATATGTAACAGTTGTTTTTATATCACCAGTTTTATAGAAAAATTTCCAAATATTTTCTCTTTTATTATTTTTATAAGTTCCTTCTACAAGAGGAATATTATCAGCAGAAAACATTTTTAAGGGACCATTAAGTTTTCCATATGAGAAAATAGCTGTAGTATCTAATACCCCAGGACTATGGAAGAAAACAGCTTCTCCATCTAGCAGTCCACTTTTATATGTTACTTGTGTTTTTACATTTCCTTTTGAATCGTAATTTACTACTTTTCCTGAAAGAATTCCATCTTCAAAATTTTCATAACTTTCTATTTTATTATTTTCATAAAAATATGCCCATTGACCATGTGGTTTATCATAATTATATCTAAGAATAGCTCTGTTACTTCCAGTAAGATATTTAATAACCCACTGACCATGTTTTATTCCCTCTACATATCTTCCCTCATAGATGAAGCTTTTTCCTTCATCTGAAATAACGCCTTTGAAAAATCCATCTTTTATACCTGATTTATATTCTTCATTGATACCAGTACCTCTGAATTCACCAGTAAAAGGGACAGATTCATTTTTGAAATAGACAATATTATTTTTTATCTGTTTATTTTCGATTTTCTCTACTCTCTTATTATCAGAGTATGAGAGTCCGAATATACTAAAACATAAAATCATAATTATCATTAATAGTTTTGATTTTTTCAAAATAACCCTTCTCCTTTGATTTTTTAGTAATTATTTAAGATGTTATCTATTTCATCTTCATTCATATCAGTTGTTGTTTCTTGAGTTGTTTCTTCATCAACTTTTCTCATTAGTTGAGTATCATAACCTTCAAAATACTCTCCAGTTTCTGTATCTGCAAGAGTAACATCAACATCTAGTTCAGGAGTAGTGAAACCAAAATTTTCCTGACCAAGATATATGAACTTCATTTTATATTGTCCTGGTGGTATATCTTCAAAGAAGAACATTCCATCAAATTCAGGATCAATTTCATATTGAACTTGTCCATCTTTTTCAAGGACTATAGTAGTCATAGATACAGCTTGTATAAATTGCCTTTCTGTAAATTCAGATGTATTCCAGATATTTCCTGTAACCATTGAAACGACTTCAATAGGGATATCAACTTTAAGTCCAGAAGATTTTCTTGTTTTTATTTTTAAAGCGCCCTTAGAATTTTTCATCATAGGGTCAATAGTTTTTCTGTTAATTGTAAGATCTATAATTTCGTTGGTAGCAACTCCTTCAGCTACATAATTTCCATCTTCATCAGCTAGGAAAGTTTTATTGTTTACCATAACACCAGCTTCTGGGATTGGAATATCTCCTTCATCAAATATGCCATTTCCATTTTTATCAAGAAATACCTTGCCATGTATCCAAGCTCCAGTGATGGAAACATTATTTTTAATTTTTCTAATAGGATTGCTAAGATCAATGATTTTGCTAGCATGAAGACCTGTAGTTGTTTTACGATTATTATTTTCATCTATCACAACATTGGTAGGAGCTTCAAGGTAAATAAAATCATCTAATTCTATAGTGAAAGTGATACCATATCTAAATTTTTCTGTTTCATTGGAATATTTTGCCTCTACACCAAAATCAACAAACAGAGTATCTTTTATTAATTCCATGTTTCTTTTATTTATTCTAAGAGAATATTTCTGCTTATACTCATCATCAGTTCTTTTCTTACTTATTTCTCCATCTAACATCATATTTAAGCTTTGAAATCCAGAATAAGCAAAAGAGGGATAAAAAGATATTCCTTCATTATCTTTTGTTAATTCTTTTTCCATTCTTAAAGAGAATGATACAGGATTAAAAAGTGAAGAATACCATGTACTGTATATGTTTTTACTTTCTATGTTGGTATTATAATAAACATATCTATTAAGACCAAATTCAAAAGAATTTCTATTAAAATTTTTACCTATAGATATTGAATTATATTTTTTTAGATTTGTATCTTCATAGACATATGGGGAATATTTATTTTCAGTGAATTTTAAATTATATGTAAATAATTTTTGCTCCACAGATAGATTATAGCTGTTTTCTTTCTTTTCTATTTCATAAAAATTTTTATAGTTAATTAAAGTTGGAAAATTGTGAAACCCTGTACTTAATAAGAAAGTATTTTCTAAAAATTTGTACTTTCTTCCAGAAGTACTTGTAAGGTTACTTCCACTTACTCCAATAGTAAAATTGTCAGCTACTCCATAAAAAGTTTTTATAATGCTTTGTGGATCACCATTATCAGCATTTTTACCACTTTGAGCTGAAAATCGATATCTTCCTTTTTTTAATAATTCAGAATCAGATAGAGAATATACAGTTCTTTCTTCTATTCCACCATTTTTGTAATAGATTTTTAATGTATAATCAGAACTAAGTATGCCATCATCTATTCTAAATTCAAAATCTTTTGTATGAGGAGATATATAGCTCAAAAGCATTCCATTTCTATATAATTCAATTATGTCAGCATCAAATGCTTCTCCTTTGATAACAGTAATAGCTCCATCTTTTGTTACATATGTTTCTTCATTATTGAAACTTACTCCTAGAATATTACCATCTATATTTAAAAAACTAGGTGCTATAAGAGAGAAATTTCCCAATATAAGATCATTATCTCCTACAATATCTGAATAAGTAAGATTACCATAGGTAAGTTCTGATTCAGGTCTTATACCACCTGATAGGTATAATTCTCCGTACAGAAATTGTGAAGCATACTCATATGAAAGATGATTCTCTGGTTTTTTTATATCAGATTGAGAATAATCTAATTTTAATAATCCAGGAGTTATAAACTTCCTAGGCACTTCAATATCAATTTTTTTTTCTTCTTCTTTTCTGCTGTCTAGCCTCAATCTTTCTACTTTTCCTTTTTCTCTTTCTTCATATGGAAGAATAAAATTTGGGTCTAAAGTTAATCTTAAAGATGAAAAGTCATATTTTATTGAGGAAAAATTCATTTTTCTTTCTAAGGCTTTTGAATTAACAAATAGTTCTTCATCTAAGACATAAGCTTCATCATCTGAAAAAGAAACATTTAAATTTTTTCCCTCAAGTTTTCCAGATATAGATTTTTTTCCAATATTTACTTCAAGTCCATAAAGTTCCATAAAATAGAATAAAGCATTCATTCCTATGTAAACTTCTTCATTATCGTAATCATATTTTACCATAAAAAAATCATCTTTGATTTTTTTGGCACTTATCTGTATATATGAATCTTCAAAATTTTCATAACCTTCTATTGAATAAAGAGGTGTAGAAATAAGCATTGAAAATATTAAGAAAGGCAGAAGCTTTCTCTTTTTAATCATCATACTCCACTCTTACTCTAAAATTTCCTTTATATTTTCCATGGCTATTTACATTTGACTCACATTTACCATGAATTTTGATGTTAGATATTTTCCCTGTATAAGTAGTTTCATTAGTAGATTTTTCATTTAAATTTCTTTTTATAGTTGTACTATTTCCAGTAGAGCCTTCAAACCAAACATCAACTTTTAATGAGTCTTGAGAATTATTAGCATTGACAATTTTTATATTTTCAGGATTTAGAATTTCAAATTTTACATTTTTACCATATTCTCCAGTAGTTTCAATTTCTGCAGGATAACCACTGCCTTTAGAAGTATCAAGGCTAGTACCAGCTATTCCTTTTCCAAGATACAGGTCTTTCTTGACATTTATTTTTAGTAAAGATATTGGTTTTATGTCACTAAGATTAACAGTTATATAGTTATTAGCACTAGAGGCTATTCTAGTATTATTTTCTTCGCCTCTATAACCAATAATTAGACTAGGGTTTTTATTAGTTTTATTCCAATTAAAAAGGAGAGTACCTTTTAAAGAAAATTTAATAGTATCAATTGAATTACCTTCATTATCTTTAAAATAAATATGTTTTTCATTTCCAATACCTTTGTTAATATTTACTATTTTTAAGTTTTGCCCCTTGATAAAATTTTCATTTCCTATTTCTGTATTTGCAACTTCAAAATAAGTATAATTAGTATTATTCTTAGCTCTTATTGTAACTTCACTAATTTCAAAATCAATTCTTCCTGTTACTCCTAAAATAATTTCTTCCTTTGTATATATTCCTCTTGCTGAAACATCAAATGTAGTATTATCTGAATAAGAAAAGGAAAATATCATAAAGGTGAGTACTACAATTATTTTTACTCTTTTATATATTTTAATCCCCTCCCCTTACTTTTATATATTTATATTTTTCAGCTCCAATTATGAGAGTTTTACCATGAGAAATTGGGATATATGGAAGATCATTATAGATAAGTTGAACTATTTTATCAAATACTTGATCCCTTTTCTCTTTATCTTTTTCTTCTTTTATTATTTTAAGAAATGGTTGTAAAGCATTGTACATTTCCATATCTCCAATGTCATAAAGAAGAACTTTTCCTAAATTAAATACAGTATAATTACTGTTGAATGTAACATTAAAAATAGCAAGATCAAAATCTTTATTTTGGAATTTAATATAGTATGAATCTATTTGGTGAGGCATAAGATTTACTTTCATTCCAGCTTTTTCAAGAGCAACTTTTATTTTTTCTGCCTGTTCCATACTATTATTTGTATTAAGCACCATAATATTGACTTCTTTATTTTTTAATCCAGCTTTGTTTATATTTTCTTTGGCTTTTGAAGTACTATAATCAATGTTTATTTTAGAAAGTCTTGGAGTGAACATTTCTTTAGGAAAAAAAGAATCAGCTGTTCTCTGAATAGCACTTTCAATCGCTTTTCTGCATTCTAAAGAGTAATCTTTTTGATTTCCAAACATAAGTACTGTACTTTCTGTTTCATCATTTTTTTCAATAAATAAATTTTCATCAATTATTCCATATTCTTTTGCATTATTTAAAGATTTTTCTGTTACATCTAAAGCAATATTTGCTTTATCATTAAATAAAGCTATAAGTCTTTGGCTTTCATTTACTTCTTCTCCAATATTTACTTTTTTTATGTTAGAAATTCCATTGAAATAGTCAGGAAATCTTTCTAATTTCAAGGTTTTTCCATTGAAGCTTTTGATAACAAAAGGACCAGAACCAATTATTCCATTTTCATTTCTTTTAACTATGGAACTGACTTCATAGGTTAGCGAAATTAAAAAAAGACTGTCTTTTTCAGCAATTTTTATTATTAATTCTCTTGTATTTAAAACTTTTATATCTGTTATCTCAGAGTAAAAGTTTTTTAATGTTCCATATTCTTTTAGATATTTTAATGAATCTTTAACATCTTTTGCAGTAAGCATACTTTTGTCATGAAATTTTATATCATTTTTTAATTCTATAAATAGTTCTTTTTCATTTAACCATTTATAGTCTTTTACTAAATTAGGTTTTATTACTTTATTTTCATCAAAGACAAAAAGAGTATCATATAGTAAAGGAATAGCTCTTTTAGAGTAATTATCTTTTATCATTGCAGGATCAATTGTTGAAACTCTTAATCCTTGAAGAATATTTAAAGTTTCAGGTATTTCACTAATTTTTATATTTTGATATCCAAATTCATCAGCAAAAATATTTTCTACCTCATTAGTAGTACTGCTAAAGCTAAATATTAAAGAAAAATTAAATATCAGCATCAATAAGTATTTTCTCAAAAAATTCACCTCTGCAGTATTTATTTATTTTTTATAGCTGAGTATATTTCATCAGCAAGGTATATAGATTTTGTATTTTCTTCATAGATTTTTTTGAATAGTTCGCTATTTTCCAGAAAAAGATTTACCAATTCAGGTTCAAAACTGATATTACTTTCTTTAGTTATAATTTTTACAGCTTCTTCATGTGTAAATCCAGCTCTGTAAGCTTTATCTTGTCTTAATGTATCATAAGTATCAGCTAGAGATACAATTCTTCCCTCTATTGGAATTTCATTTCCTTTTAATCCTAATGGATATCCAGAACCATTCCATTTTTCATGATGGAATTTAATAAGATTTTCAGCGACACTTCCTAATCCTAATTTTTCAGCAAGTTTATGCCCTACAACAGCATGTTCTTTTACTTTATTAAATTCTTCAGCAGTTAATTTTCCAGGTTTATTTAAAATTTCATTAGGAACAATAACTTTACCTAAGTCATGAAGAATAGCAAATTTTTTGATTTCAGACACTACTTTTTTATCCAAACCATATTTATCAGCAAGTAGTTCAGAGTACATAGATAATCTTTTTGCATGATCTCCAGCTTCTTCTTGGTCTAATTGATTTATCATTTCCAATGTTTCAACTAGAGCATTACCTAGAATTTCAGCTTTTTTTCTATTTTTTTCGGATTTTATAAGAACTATAATTAATATAATTATAAAGATAATAGTTGGAATAGCTACTTTCATCATAAGTTTATAATTTTTCTCTACAAGAATATTTTTATTAGCCTCAGGATCAGACAGAGTTTTATCAACTGTAAAACTTCTCATTACAGTATTAACAAGCTGGCTTAGTTCTTCTTCATTGCTTTTTACTCCAAGGCTGATAGCCATATTTTCATTTATAGTTCCAGCTATTTTAACTTCATCATCTAAAAATTCATTAGTTATAGCACCTCTGATAACACTTGCAAATCCAACAAAATAATCCCCTTCACCAGCAGCTAATTTTTTAAGTCCCTCTTGAACTGATTTGGTAGGAATTATAGTGATATTTTTGACTACAGATGGGAGATATTCAGAAAAATAACTATTTTGAACAATAAGTATTTTTTTGTTGTCTAAATCACTGATACTTGCTCCATAAGAATCAAGTTTTTTATTTGCTATGGCAATCTCACTAGAGTAATATGGGCTACTAAAAATATATTTTTCCATTTTTTTCTGATTCTTTATAATATAAGCATTTATATCTCCATCACTTTTAGTCATTTTAAAAGGAACACCAATGATAGTTTCTAAATCTTTCAATATGTCAGGAAGAAGTCCCTTATATTTTCCATTTTTTTCATAAAAAATAGGGAGTACATATTTCATATCAGGAAGCTGCACTTTTATTTCTTTAAATTTATTTTTTACAATTTCTTGATTGGGAGTATCCTTTAAAAGATATGTATAATAATTTATTCTATTTCTTTTTGTAATATTATTAAAGTTAGAAGCTGATAGAGAAGTTATATAAGTTTTGATAGAATTGTACAATTCAGGTTTATCTTCTCTTACTGCAATCTGTTCTTTGTATTGAAGAGATTCTATTATTCTAATATGACTTTCAACAGAATTGCTTTCAGACCAGTCTATCACAATAAAAGCATCTGTTTCTCCAGTTTCAAGTGCTTCTAATCCTTTATCTTCATTAGGAACAATGACTTTTTCAAATTTTATATTTGAAAATCTTTCTTCAAATTCTTTTAATCCACGTGAATTAGGAATATAAGCTATTTTTAATCCATTAAGATCACTAGCTTTTCTAATCTTGCTATTGTTTTTTACTAAAATTGATACTTTATATGTGATAGATGTAGGAATATAATTATAATGTTTATCTTCATAAGAATCTACAACTCTAATCATAATTTCAGGGTTTTTATTTTCTAACTTATAATTTAAAATATAGGCAGAATTTAATTTTTCATTATTAATTTTTTCAAATACTTCAGCATAAACACCTTCATATTTTCCAGTTTCTAAATTTTTATATAAGTACATATCAGTAAGATTAATAGGAATCTTTACAGTCAATGGTTCTTTTGCAAAAATAAAAGAAGTTATGACTATAAAGAAAATTGAAATAAATTTTTTCATTAGCACCACCGTTTTATAATATTTGATTTATTTAAAATAATAATTGATAAAAAGTTTAAAGTAATATCTTGTAATTTATTAATTAGTTGGTTCATCATAAGTGATTCTAAAGGTTATAGCACCACTATAAGTTCCACTTGCAGTTTTATCATTCACATCTGTTAATGTTCCTATAATTTGAAGAGTTTGTTTATTTTTAGTAGCAAGGATAGAGAAAATATGAAGTTTAGCATTATCACTAACTTTAAACTTTGAAATTAATTTTGGAGGATTCCCTGAGGTATCTCCATCTTTTTTTAAGATAACTTCAAGATCATCTTGAGAAAGTTCAAAGTCTTTTCCAGAATTTTTGTCTTTCCAACTTATAAAAACTTTTCCATTTCCTGTAATTGATAGGGTTCCATTTTTAGCATTGCCTCTCCCTGAATTAGTAGTTGGCTCTATACCAGTTTCTGCTACTATAGTTCCAAAACTTGCTTCTGTGGTTTCGATGGTAATAGGGGCTAAAAATTCAGCACTGATATCTATTATTGCTTCATTGTCAGCTACTCCAAGAGTGGTAAGAGAAAAAATAAATATTCCTAAGGGAATTAATATTTTTTTCATAAATTTTCCTCCAAAATATATAAGTGATTAAATTAAAATTTAGATAAAAAAATGCAACTATAAAAAAGTAGATAATTTATTTCTCTACCTTATTTATAATTGCAACTGGCTACCATTTAACAGGCCCTATAGCTTTGCGTCATAATGTTTCCATTACTTTGCCGTAAAATATCTTTGAATCATTTTTTTATACGTATTTTATACTTAAGAATACTATACTTCAGTAAAAAAGTCAATATTTTTTGAAAGGAAAAATAATTAAAAACATTCTATAAAATATATATATAAGCAGCATAGAATAGGGGTATAAAATGGTTTAAAAAAATAAGAATATATGTTATACTACTTCTATTAATTTATAATTTTAAATTTAAGGGGGAAATTTTTAAAATGGATTTTTTAGAAAAGCAATTTAAGTTGAAAGAACATGGAACAGATATAAAAACTGAAGTATTGGCTGGAATAACAACTTTTGCTACAATGGCATATGTACTTGCAACTGTACCATCTATGATGGGGGCAGCAGGATTTAGCAAGGCAGCAGTTCTTACTATGGTTATAATTTTGTGTGCTGTGACATCTACAGTTATGGGATTTGTAACTAACAGACCATTTGTATTGGGACCAGGTCTTGGAAGTGTAGGAGTATATGCTATTACAATGATAGTTGGAGAGGAAATGTCCCCAGCAGTTGCTTCAGGAGTTATTTTCTGGGAGGGGATACTTTTTGTTATTATTTCCTTTGTAGGACTTAGAGATATTATTGTAAAACTTATTCCTTTAAGTATAAAAATATCTATTAGTGCAGGTATAGGATTATTTATATCTTTGCTCGGTTTTAAAAATGCTGGAATAATAGTTGCAAATGCAAAGAAAAATGTACTTGGATTTGGAGATCTAACAAGCCCAACAGCAATTCTCGCAGTAATAGGGCTTATTATACTTTTAATTCTTGAGATAAGAAAAATAAATGGAGGAGTAATTCTTGCTATAATACTTACTACTATTATAGGAATACCTCTAGGAGTTACAAAAATACCAGCTACTATTTTTGCAGCACCAGGAAGTATTTCAGAAATGGCTTTTAATATTGATATAATAGGGGCATTAAATATAAAATATATTCCATTTTTATTTGCTCTTTTTATACCTGATTTTTTCTCTACATTTGGAACTGTTATAGGTGTAGGAGCGAAAGCTGGTCTTTTAGATAAAAATGGTAATCTTCCTGGAATAGAAAAATGTTTTTATGTAGATTCAATATCTACTGTATTAGGAAGTTTTTTCTGTATGCCTTGTATGACTACATACTTGGAATCTGCAAGTGGAGTAGAAGCAGGAGGAAAAACTGGACTTACTTCTCTATCTACTTCAGTAGTATTTTTACTTATGTTTCTGATTACACCTTTAGCACTTATGATACCAGCAGCAGCAACTGCTCCAACATTGATGCTTATTGGGGTAAAAATGCTTAGTGGAATGAGAAATATAAATTATGATGATGCAACAGAATGTATTCCAGCATTTTTGTCAGTAGCTTTAACAATATTTACTTTTAATGTTGCAAATGGAATATCAGCAGCAATAATAGTTTATGTAATATTAAAAGTAGCAAGTGGAAGAAGTAAGGAAGTGCCAGCAACTATGTATCCATTTGCAGCAGTTCTTTGCTACTACTTCTATACACTGACAATATAGTAATTAAATAGGAGAAAAGAATGAAAATAGATTTATTAATTAAAAATGTAAAAGTTTATAACTCATATTTAAAAAAATTTAGAGAAGCAAATGTAGCTATTTTGGATAAAAAATATTTCATGTAGATATTAAAAAAGAAGTAGAATTTCATGCTGAAAAAGTAATAGATGGAAAAAATCAATATATGATACCTGGACTAATAGATATACATATGCATATAGAAAGTTCTATGATGACACCAGCACCATTTTGTCATCAGCTTGCAAAAAATGGAGTTACAACTATTGTAGCAGAGCCTCATGAGATAGCTAATGTTTTTGGAGATAGAGGAATATATGCTATGATAGAAGCAGAAAATAATATAGATACAAGTATATTTTATGGAATACCAAGCAGTGTTCCATCAACTTCAGAAGAATTAGAAACAACTGGAGCTATTATAGATTGCGAAGGAATGAAAAAAATTGCTGAAAATCCAAAAGTTATCTGTGTAGGAGAGGTAATGAACTACAGAAAAGTCATAGTTGATAATACTTTGGAAATATGCAAATTTATAGAGTATGTAAAAAAAGAAAAACCTACATATGCTATAGAGGGGCACTGTCCAAAACTTCTTGACCTTGAACTTTCAAAGTTTTTATATCTTGGAATAAATGGTGATCATACAGAGCATACAATGGAAGAATTTAAACAGAGATTTGAAAATGGTATGTTTGTTGAGATACAGGCAAAATCCATTGAGAAGGAACTTATAGATTACATTAAGGAAAATAATCTTTATGAGCATTTTTCTTTTGTAACTGATGATGTAATGGCAGATACTTTTCTTAATGAGGGGCATCTCAATGCTGTAATGAAAAAAGCTGTGAAAGAAGGTCTTAGAATAGAAGATGCTATATATTCAGCAACTTATACTCCTGCCAGAAGAATGCATCTTTTAGATAGAGGTGTTCTGGCTCCTGGAAAAAAAGCAGATTTCTTATTTGTAGAGGATTTGGAAAATTTTGAAATAAAAAATACTTTTATAGATGGTAAAGAGGTTTATAATTCTTTAGAAGAAAAAAAATATATTCCTACTTCTTATAAATTTCCATCAGATTTTTATAAGAGTGTCCATGTGAAAAATATTAAAAAAGAAGATTTAAATATTCCTGTGCAAAGCAGAGAAAAAGAAGTGATGTGCAGAGTTATAGAAGTAAGTGATGGAAGTACAAGAACTAAAGAGCTTATTAAACCGGTTCCTGTCAAAGATGGTTATCTTGATTGGGAAAATAGTGAATATTGCCTGATAGCTGTTTTTGAAAGACATGGTAAAAATGGAAATGTAGGATTTGGTTTGGTAACAGGAGATTCTATAAAAGAAGGAGCAATAGCCACAACATATGCTCATGATCATCATAATTTGATGGTAATAGGAAAAAATGCAGAAGATATAGTAGCAGCAGCTAATAGAATAATTGAAATTCAAGGTGGAATATGTGCTGTGAAAGATGGTAATATTTTAAGTGAAGTAAGACTGCCAGTAGCTGGAATATTATCTGAAAAAAGTGTAGAAGAACTAGGAAAGGAAGTAGAGGAATTAAGAAATGCTATGAAGACTCTTGGATATAAGCATTATAATCCTATAATGTCTTTTTGTACTTTATCTCTTCCAGTATCTCCAGCATTAAAAATAACTGATAAAGGTCTTATTGATGTAACTGAATCAAAAGTTGTAAATCTTATAGTATAAAAAAGTTTGGAGAATATCTTTATGATTTTCTCCATTTTTTAATTAAATTAAAAAATACAAGAGTTCACTATTTCATGAAATTAAAAAAACATAGGTATATCTATTGACAAATTACTTCTAAAAGGGTAATAAATTAGATAGAAAAACATTCAGAATGGAGGAACTCATAATGGACAATATTATTATGACTGTGGGTACCAGTCTTGTAGAGAACTATATAGCTAATAATCCCAAAAAAGAAAATATAACTAAAGAAGATATACTTGGGTATTATGAAAAAGAAAATATAGAAGATTTTAGAGATAGAAGGTATGGAGCAGAGATAATAGCTCTTGAAAATCTTATGGAGAAAAAAATTTTTTCTGGGAAAAGGATATTTTTAGTGATTCATGATACTGTAAATGGGAAACTGGCTGGAGATGTTCTTGAAGAATTTATACTTAAAAAAAATATAGCAAAAGTTGTAGAGAAAAGAATTATTCATAGCTTAAATAAAAGGGATCATAAAGAATTTAAAACTATTGGACTTAAAGGACTTACAGAAGAGATAAGCAATATAGTTAATAAGATAGGAAATAATTTAAATGTGTGTGTATGTACTGTAGGAGGATATAAGGCTGAAATATTTTTAGTAGGACTTATGGCACAAATTTTACATTTAAAATCATATTTTATGTTTGATGAGTTTGATGAAGTTACAGAAATATCACCTCTACCTATGAAAATTGATTATGATTTCTATTTGGAAAATAAAGAGTTCTTTAAATTACTGGACAGAAAAGAAAAAGTTAAGGAATCTGAAATAAAAGAGATTCTTGATAAAAATCCTCGTTTAAAAAATTTTATAGAATTTGATGAAGAAAATGGAGAAAGTTATGTTGAGTTTTCTGCTATGGGAGAATTCTATATGAAAAGAATGACATCAACAAGCAATCTTCCTTTAAGTACAAGCAAACATTCACCATCAGATAAAGAAATGGAAGGAAGTATAAAAGTAACAGATGAATTAGAAAATATAGTTAATTCATTAAAATGTTCTCCATATGTAGAAAAATTGAAAGTTGTATATTATAATCCTGATAGAAATATAGCATTTTCAAAATTTTCATTGGCACAGAATTATCATGAACAGATGATAGTAAGTTTAGAGTATAAGTGTAGAAAAGGGGTAGCAGGAATAGATTTATATACAGTAGGTGGAACAGAAAAAGTTATGAAATCGTTGCTTGCTTATTTTAATGAAAACTTTTTAGATTAGTCTAGGGATTATAAGAGCATAAAATTGACTTTTCTATAAAATATGGTATAATAGTAGTACCTGAAAGGGTACTTGTTAAGATAGATAAAACGCTATGAGATAAGCTTTCACATTAGTGGAAGCTTTTTTCATACTAATAAGTAATTAGCGTTTCTTATTAGTAGTAGAATCTATCTTAACAAGGAGGTTTAGTATGTTTAAACTGGAGTTTCATTTTAACAATAATAAGATTGAGGGAGGTACTTTTATAGATATTCTCTTGATCATTATTATTGCTGTTATGTGGATTTATCTCTTAGTTTACTAAACTAAGCCTCAACCCTACAGGGTTTGAGTGAAAAATATAATAAAACAGTGAAAGGGCAGAGTTATACATTCTGCCTTTTTATAATTGTTGTAATTTATGAAATGTAGTATAATAAACGGAAGGACATTTTGAAAATAATTAATATTCAATTAAATTCAAAAGAAAAATATGGTATTATTTACATAGAAATTTAAAAGAGGTGGACATGATGATTGTCGGTCTGACAGGTGGAATAGCAAGTGGAAAATCTACAGTAAGCAAATTTTTTAAACAGTTAGGATTAGAAGTATTAGATGCTGATGAGCTTGTGAAAGAGGTCAGTCAAAAAGAAGAGACTATAAACAGAATAGCAGAAGTTTTTGGAAAAGATATTCTCGACAGTAAAGGAAAAATAATAAGGGAAAAATTGAGAGAAAAAGCTTTTGGGAACAGAGAGCTATTAAAGAAGCTAAATGAGATAATACACCCACAGGTAATAGAAATATTTGTAAAAAAGAAAAAGGAAACTCCACAGGATTCCATTGTTATTTTTGATATTCCACTATTATACGAAGCAAAAATGGAAAATTTATGTGACAAGATAATTGTAGTATATATAAAAAGAGAATTACAAGTAAAAAGAGTAATAGAAAGAGATAAAAACAGCAGGGAATTGGCAGAAAAAATAATAGATGCTCAAATGCCTTTAGAAGATAAAGTAGAAAGGGCAGATATCATAATAAATAATAATAGTACATTAGAAGATTTAAAAAATCATGTAAATGTGGTATACTGTAACTTGCAAAAAATAAAAAATGTGAGGTAAATTATGAAAATAGTAGCTCCAGCAGGAAATATGGAGAGATTTTATGCTGCTGTGAAAGCAGGAGCCCAAGAAATATATATGGGATTAAAAGGATTTGGAGCAAGAAGAAATGCTGAAAATTTCACACTGGAAGAATATAAGGAAGCTCTTGATTATGCTCATAAAAGAGGAGTGAGGATATTCCTTACACTAAATACAATAATGATGGAAAAAGAAATGGATTTTCTTTATGAAAATTTGAAAGTGTTGTATGAACATGGACTTGATGCTGTTATTGTTCAAGATTTAGGATATTTTAGATATATGAAAGAGAATTTTCCAGACATGGAGTATCATGGAAGCACTCAAATGACAGTAGGCAATCATATAGAAGCTGAGTATCTAAGAAAAATAGGTTTTAAAAGAGTGGTTCTTCCAAGAGAAATGACATTTGAAGAGATAAAAAAATTAGAGAAAATACAAGTATAGAATTAGAAATATTTGTATCAGGGGCATTATGTATATGTTATTCTGGAAACTGTTATATGAGTAGCTTTATAGGAAGCAGAAGTGGAAATAGAGGTATGTGTGCACAGCCTTGTAGAAAAGAGTATACTGACAGCAAGGGAAATAAGGGATATTTTTTAAGTCCTAAAGATCAATTGTTAGGGTATGATGAAATTCAAAAGTTAAAAGAGATAGGGATAGAAAGTATAAAAATAGAAGGAAGAATGAAAGATCCTAATTATGTATTTGAAACTGTTGAATATTATCATCAAATGATAAATGAAAAAGAAGTAGAAGAGAGAGTATCGGAAGTATTTAATAGAGGGTATAGCAAAGGATATTTTAATGGAGCTGATACATCTCTTATCAACAAAAACTACTCATATAATTTAGGTAAAGAGATAGGATTGATATTTGGAAAAGAATTGAAACTTAAAGATAGAGTTGTTTTAGGAGATGGAATAATATATCTTTCTAAAGATTTTGAAAAACTTGGTGGAGGATATCTGAATAAAATAGAAGTGAAGGGGTCAAAAGAACTTAGAAAATCAGCTGAAGCTGGAGAAACTATTTTTTTAAAAGATGTTCCAAGGGGAAGTAAATATATATTTAGAAGTTTTGCTAAAGAAGTGAATGATGATATCGAAAATAAATTAAAAAAATATGATCAAAAACTTGATATAACAGGAGAATTTTTTGGAAATTTAGGTGAAAAACCTTTATTAAAACTAGAAGCTGTAAATAATCAAGGTAAAAAGATACAAGTGGAAAAAGTTGGAGAAAATGAAGTTGAAGCAGCAGTTAAAAAAGCAGCAACACCAGAAGAAATAATAGAAAAATTGAAAGAATCTGGAGAGAGTACATTCAATATAACTGAAATAGAATGTCATATATCTGAAGGAATATTTCTTCCTGTATCTGTAATAAAATCTTTAAGAAGAGCAGCAACAGCAGAATTAGAAAAATTTATTGTAGAGAGTTATAGAAGAAAATCAGGAAAAAGATATCAGCTTCCTTATGAAGAAGATACAGAAAGAGAGATTATTTTATCTGTAATAACTTCAAATACTGCACAGGAAAAAATAGTAAAAGAATATGGAATAGAAAAAATATATAGAAGAGGATATGATATAGCTCGTGAAGGAATGTTAAAAGAGCAGAATTTAGATAGCAAGTTAGCCTCTAATCTATATCAACTCATCAAAAATAAAAATAATGATGTAACTGTAAACTGGAATTTGAATATATCTAATAGATATACTATTGAAGAGTTAGCTAAACTAGGAAAAGCTGAAACTGTAATACTTTCTCCTGAAATAAGTTTTGAAAAAATAAAGGAAATAGGTAAGACAAGTTTAAGAAAAGCTATATTAGGATATTCAAAATTAAAGGGAATGTATGTTGAAATTGCTCTTTTTGACAAAAATAGAGAAGTACTAGAAAATAGTGAAGGAAATAGATTTACTGTTATTAAAAATAGTATAGGAAACAGTGAAATATTTTTTGAAAGACCTTTGAATATTTTGAATGATATGGAGAAAATGAAAAAACTATGTATTGATGAAATAGTCATAGAATTTACAACTGAAACACCAGAAGAAGTTAGAGAGGTTCTTAATAACATAAAAACAAGATCAGGAATATACAGAGCATTTAACTATGAAAGAGGGGTGTATTAATTTTATGGATAAAAATAAAAAATGGGTAAGAGATTTAGGAACATGGTTTGGGCTTGGAGATATGCCTAAAGCACCAGGAACATTTGGAACATTGGGTGGAGTGCCATTGTTTATGATTCTTTCCTATATAAGAAAATTTTTTCCAAATAATATGGTTTATAACTCTTTTTATTTTATGTTCTTAATAACTTTTTTTGCTGTAGCAGTATATGTTAGTGATATATGTGAAAGAGAAATATTTAAAAAGAAAGATCCTCAAAATGTAGTAATAGACGAAGTGCTGGGTTATTTAACTACTCTTTTTCTTATAAATCCAGTAGGAGTATCTCAAAATATAAAAGCTATGGTTATTGCATTTATTATATTTAGATTTTTTGATATAACAAAATTAGGACCTATTGATAAATCACAGCATTTTGAAAGGGGTATAGGTGTAGTACTAGATGATTTTTTAGCAGGTATAATTGGGAATTTTCTAATGGTATGTATTTGGAGCATATTTTTCTAAAAAATAGGGGGCATTATAAATGAAGGCAGGTTTGATTCTTGTAGGTACTGAACTTTTGAATGGAGGAATGCTGGATACCAACAGTCTTTATATAGCAGAAGAGTTAAATAAATATGGAATAGAAATAGAATTTAAAGTGACAATCAGAGATTTTATGGATGAAATAATAAAAACTGTAGACTACGGGAAGAAAAATGTAGATCTTATTATAATGTCAGGTGGACTTGGTCCTACAATAGATGATATAACAAAGGAAGCTATTGCAAAATATTTGAACAGACCACTTATAGTTGAAGAAAATGAATTAAAAGAATTAAAAGAAAAATTTGAAAGAGCTAAAATAAACTTTGTAGATATAAATGTAAAAGAAGTAGAAAAACCAAAAGGAGCTATAAGTTTTAGAAATGATGCAGGTATGGCTCCAGCAATATATATAGATGGAATAGCAGCATTTCCTGGAGTTCCTAAGGAATTATATAATATGCTTCCTAAATTTTTAAAGTGGTATAGTAAAGAAAAAAATATTAATGCTGATGGAATTTATATAAGAGATATACTTACTTTTGGATTGGCAGAATCTCTTTTAGATCAAGAAATAAGGGATTTTTTTACTGAAGATGGAATATACTACGAATTTCTTGTAAAGAATTATGGAACAATCGTAAGACTTCAAAGTAAAGAGAGTAATAAAAATAAAGTAGAAAAAATAGTAGAAAAGATATATAATAAAATAGGTAACTATGTGTTTGGTGAGAATACAGATAGACTGGAAAAGAAAGTAGTGGAACTTATAAAAAAACTTGGAATGAATATTTCAACAGCAGAATCATGCACAGGGGGTATGATTGCCAGTCGTTTGATAGATGTGCCAGGGGTATCAGAAATATTTAAAGAAGGAATAGTTTCATATAGTAATGATGCTAAGATGAAAAGACTTGGAGTTAAAAAAGAAACATTGGAAAAATATGGAGCAGTGAGTAAGGAAACTGCTAAGGAGATGGTCATGGGACTTGATTCAGATATAGCCATTGCTACTACAGGAATAGCAGGACCTGATGGGGGAACGCCTGAAAAACCTGTTGGACTTGTTTATATAGGAATAAGAGTCAAAAATGATATCTATGTAGAAAAAAAATTTTTCAATGGGGATAGAATGAAAATTAGAGAAAGAGCAGTTTCTCAAAGTCTTTTTAGTCTGATAAAAATATTAGATAAAGGAGAGTATGATGAGTAGTATAGGAGAAAGAATAAAGAAAAGTAGAAACGAGAAAGGGCTGTCTTTAAGAGAGTTAGCTTCCAAAGTGGACTTATCTGCCAGTTTTTTATCTCAAATAGAGCAGGGAAAAGCTTCTCCTTCTATTGAAAATTTAAAAAAAATAGCTACTTCATTAGATGTAAAGGTAAGTTATCTTATTGAAGACGAAGAAGAAACTAGAAATATGGAAGTTGTAAAAAAAGATGAGAGAAAATATATAGAAAGTATAGATTCTAACACTAAAATGGCTCTTCTCACAACTTCAAACATTGACAAGACAATGGAACCTATTCTTTATGAAATAGGACCAAAGGGAGAAAGTGGAAGAAGTTTCTATACTCATAATGGAGAGGAATTCATCTTTATTATCGAAGGAAAACTAGATGTATATATAGATGAAACTGTGTATAGTTTAAATGAGGGAGATAGCCTGTATTTTAAATCTAGTCAAAAACATAGATTTAAAAATACTACTGACAAACTTACAAAGGCTATATGGGTTGTAAATCCTCCAACATTTTAGTGAAAAATAAAAAGAAAATTTCGGAGGTAAATTATATATGAAAATAGAGGTAAAGGTACTTAACTCTATAAGGTTGACTAAACTTTTGATAGCTGCAAGTAGATGGCTTTCAAAATATGCAGATGTTTTAAATGATTTAAATGTTTATCCAGTGCCAGATGGTGATACAGGAACAAATATGTCCATGACACTTCAAGCAGTGGAAAATGAATTGATAAAAATGAATCATGAGCCAAGTATGAAAGAACTAGCTGATAGAGTATCAGAAGCAGTATTGCTAGGAGCGAGAGGAAATTCAGGAACTATTCTTTCTCAGATCATACAAGGGTTTTTGAATGGAGTAAGGGATAAAGAAGAAATTACAGTAGATGATACTATCAATGCTTTTGTTTTGGCAAAAGAAAAAGCATATCAAGCTGTTTCTGAACCAGTAGAGGGGACAATGCTTACTGTAATTAGAAGAGTAGCAGAAGAAGCAGTGGCCTATAAAGGAGATAAAGATGATTTTATCCTTTTTCTTGTGCATTTAAAAAATGTAGCTTATGAAGCAGTGGAAAATACACCTAACCAACTTCCTAAATTAAAGGAAGCAGGAGTAGTAGATGCTGGAGGAAAGGGAATATTCTATGTTCTTGAGGGGTTTGAAAAATCTGTAACTGATCCTGAAATGTTGAAAGACTTGGAAAGAATAGTACAGTCGAGAGCAAAAAGAAAAGAAAGACTTGAAAATACAACTCAAGTACTAGAAGATATAAAATTTAAATATTGTACAGAATTTATAATTGAGTCAGGGGATTTTGATTTAAATGAATATAAAGCAAAAATAAGTCCATTAGGAGATTCTCTTGTATGTGCACAAACTGCTAAAAAAACAAAAACACATATACATACAAATCACCCAGGACAAGTTTTAGAAATAGCAGGAACACTTGGAAATCTTAATAATATAAAAATAGAAAATATGGAAATACAGCATCAAAATCTTCTTATTTCAGAAAATGCAAATTATCAAGTAGAATCTACAGAAAAAATATTTATTAGAAGTGAAAATGCAACACCAATTGCATATTATGCTATTGTAGATAACAAAGAACTTGGAAGTTTATTTCTTGATGATGGTGCTACAGCTGTGCTTATAGGAGGGCAGACACAAAATCCCAGTGTGGCAGATATAGAAGAGGGATTAAAGAGAATAAATGCTGAAGAAATAGTTATTCTTCCAAATAATAAGAATATTATATCGGCAGCTAAAATGGCAGCAGAAAGATCTAATAAAAAAATTATGGTTCTTGAAACAAAATCAATGTTGGAAGGACATTATATTATAAAGAATAAAGATGAAAAAATTGAAGATATTTTAAAACAGACAGCAAGAAATTCTTCTATTGAAATAACAAAAGCTGTGAGAAATACAAAAGTTGACGATATCCAAATAGAAGAAGGTAATTATATTGCTCTTGTAAATGGAAAAATAAAAATAAAATCAGAGAACCTTGTTTCTTTAATAAAAGAAATTTATGAAATGTATATAAATGAAAATACACTAAATATATTTGCTGTTACTGGAGAGGGAGCAACACAGGAAGCTGATGAGGCATTAAAGGAAACTAATGGTATAAGATATAATGAATTTAAAGCAAATCAGGGAAACTATCCATATTATATCTATATAGAAAATAGAGATCCAAATATGCCAGAAGTAGCAATAGTTACTGATTCTACATCAGATTTGACTAAGGAGTTTATAGGAGATTTATCTATAAATATTATTCCACTTAAAATAAAATTAAATGATAATTATTATAAAGATGGAGTAGATATTTCTAAAAGAGAATTTTGGAAAAGATTGCTTACAGAAAATGTAGCACCTAAAACTTCACAGCCTTCACCAGCTGAATTTAAGGAATTATATGAAAAACTTTTTAATAAAGGATATAAAAAAATCATATCTATTCATATTTCAAGCAGACTAAGTGGAACACAACAAGCTGCTAGAGTAGCAAAAGGTATGTTGAATAGAGCAGATGATATAACTATTGTGGATTCAAAAGCAGTAACTCTTGTTTTAGGTCATCAAGTTTTAGAGGCAGCAAGAATGGTACAAGCTGGAGCAAGTTATGAAAAAATACTTGAAAGACTTGATGAAATGCAGGAAAAAATGAAATTGTATTTTATTGTCAATGATCTTTCATTCTTAGAAAAAGGTGGAAGAATAGGAAGAGCATCTTCTGTTATTGGAGGTCTTTTAAAAGTAAAACCTATATTGAAATTAGAAAATGGTGAAGTAACCATTGAGGCAAAAACTTTTGGAGATAGAGGAGCATTCTCATATATAGAAAAATTAATAAAAGCAGAAAGTAAGAAAAATAGCATAATCCTGTATACAGCTTGGGGAGGAACAAATAAAGAACTTTCAAAAGCTGATGCAATAAAAAATATGAGTGATAATTTCAAAAAAGTAGAATATAAAGGAAGATTTGAAATAGGAGCTACTATAGGTTCACATTCAGGTCCTGTATTTGGTTTTGGAATGATGTCAAAAATAAGATAAAATTGAAAGCAGGGGATTCTTTATTAGGTTGGTATATCTATATAGAGAATCCTTCCTTCTTTTTATAAAATATTTCTATTATTGAAAATGGTAAAATAAACCATGTAAAAAGTTTTTAAATTTTTTATATATAAGGGGGCATAAGGTGGTAAATATCAAACTTACTGCAGGTTTATTGATTTTCGTGGTATCTTTTTATTTTATTCTTTTTGGAAAACAGCCAAAATCGCTTACGGCTATCATTGGGGGAAGTCTAATGGTACTGATAGGAGTAATGGATCAGGAAGAGGCTTTGGAATCCATAGGAAGAAATTTAGAGATTTTGTTACTTTTAATGGGACTAATGATGGTAGTGGAGATAATGTCTGAAACTGGTATTTTTCAATGGGTGGCAATAAAAGTTGCTCAGCAGGCCAAAGGGGAGCCTATGAAGATACTGATGATGTTATCAGTGGTAACTGCTATATGTTCAGCTTTTCTGGACAATGTTACAACTATTCTTCTAATAGTACCTATAACTATCTTACTGGCTAAAAAGCTGAAGATAGATCCATTTCCATTTATAATGGTACAGATATTTGCCTGTAACATAGGAGGAACGGCAACGATGATAGGAGATCCACCAAATCTTATCATAGCCAGTCTTGGAGGTTTAGATTTCAATGAATTTCTAATAAATCTGACACCTATTGTAGTAGTAAATATGATAGTACTTTTAATTACAGCTAAATTTCTTTTTGGAAAAAAGTTTACTGTATCCAGAGAGTTGAGAGCTAGTATAATGGATTTGGAGCCTAACAGAAGTATAAAAAACAAAAAACTTTTAATGCAGTCATGTGCTTTATTTGGAATAATCCTTATTGGATTTCTAACAAATATGGTAACAAATATAGGACTTGCAGTTATCTCTATAACTGGATCAGTTATTCTTCTTACTATAAGTAAGAAAAGTCCAGAAGAGATATACAAGAAAGTAGAATGGGAAACTTTATTCTTCTTTGGAGGGTTATTTGTTTTAGTTGAAGGGGTAGATAAACTTGGAGTGATTGCACAGCTTGGGGAAGCAATAGTTAAATTTACAGAGGGAAATCTGGAAAAAACTGGGACAGTAGTGGTATTAATTTCATCACTATTATCTCCAATACTGGGATCAGTACCGTATACTCTATCTTTCTCCAAAATCATAGCAAACATAGCACCAAATTTTACAGGACATACAGATGTTTTATGGTGGGCATTATCTTTAGGGGCATGTCTTGGAGGTAATATGACATTGGTAGGGGCACCAGCTAATATAGTTGGAGTATCTATCGCAGAAAAAGCAGGAGTAAAAATAAGTTTTATGGATTTCTTCAAATTGGGGATACTGATTGTTATTCAATCAATGATTTTAAGCGTTATTTATATTAATCTAAGGTATTAAAGTTTTAAAGGAGGAATATATGAAGTTTTCAAGTTATTTAGATCCACAGTTTATTTTTACTGATTTAAAGGGAAAAAATCCTGAAGAAATTATCACAGAGATGATAGAAAGATTGTCTTTGAAAGATAAGAAAATAAATGAGTTAAAAGATGTAATTGTAAAATCAGTAATAAAAAGAGAGAAAGAGATCTCAACAGGTATGGGAAATGGAATAGCAATACCTCATGCTAGAATAGAAAATTTTAATGATTTTATTGTATCAGTTGCTGTTTTAGAGGAACCTATAGAAGTAGAAATCGCAGCGACACACAGAACTGATAAAGTAAAGCTGGTATTTTTAATTATTTCAGATGTTCTGAAAAATAAAAATATATTAAAAGTAATGAGTGCTGTTTCAAAAATGGCTTTAAAAAGAAAAAATCTCTTAGAAAAGATAAAAGAGGAAAAAATCCTAATAAGATAGTTGAATATATTCAAGAATCTAATATTGAAATAGATCATAGAATAATAGCAGAAGATGTATTAAGTCCAGATATAGAACCTGCTACACCAGAAAATACTTTGGAAGAGATAGCAAAAAGACTAATACTTGAGCAAATAAGTGGTCTTCCAGTTGTAGATAAAGATGGAATCTTCTTAGGAGAAATAACTGAAAGAGAACTTATTGATTTTGGTATGCCTGATTATCTTTCTTTGATGGGAGACCTTAATTTCTTGACAGTAGGAGAACCTTTTGAGGAATATTTGGTAAATGAAACTACAACTACAATTGAAAAATTATACAGAGTAGATGAAAGAGTGAAAATAGATAGAAAAACTCCTATTATGGAGATATGTTTTATTATGGTAAATAAAGGACTTACAAGATTATATGTTCTAGATGAAGGAAAATATTATGGAATGATAAGAAGATCAGATATAATCAAAAAAGTACTTCATATTTAAACTTTCATTCTTAGGGGAAAGAATTAGAATAAGGAGGAAAAATTATGATATATATGCTGATAGGATTAGTTGTATTCTTTACAGTATTCTATTTGATGATAACAGAAAAAGTACCAGGGCCTTGGGCAACAATGATAGGTGGACTTATAATGGCTCTTATTGGGATAATAAATGAAGAAGATGCTTTAACTGCTGTTTCTGAAAGATTGGAAATATTATTTCTTTTAATAGGAATGATGATAATTGTTTTACTTGTATCTGAAACAGGTGTATTCCAGTGGTTTGCCATAAAGGTAGCTCAATTAGTAAGAGGAGAACCTTTTAGATTAATAGTTTTATTGGCAATAGTAACAGCTCTATGTTCAGCATTTTTGGATAATGTTACTACAATTCTTTTGATGGCACCAGTGTCAATATTGTTGGCAAAACAATTAAAATTAGATCCTTTTCCTTTCATAATAACAGAGGTTATGTCTGCCAATATAGGAGGACTTGCTACACTTATTGGTGACCCTACACAATTGATTATAGGAGCTGAGGGAAATCTTGGATTTAATGAATTTCTTTTCAATACAGCACCAGTAGCTGTACTTTCTATGGTTTTACTCATTGCAAATGTCTATTTTATATATGGAAGACATATGATAGTACCTAATGAATTGAAGGCTAGAATAATGGAATTGGATTCTTCAAGAAGTTTGAAAGACCCTAAACTTTTAAAACAAGCAGCTATAATATTTTCATTAGTATTGATAGGATTTGTTTTAAATAATTTTATTAATAAGGGACTTGCAATTATTTCATTGTCAGGGGCAATATTTCTTGTAGTCATAGCTAAAAGAAAACCAAAAGAGATATTTGAAAATGTAGAATGGGAAACTTTATTCTTTTTCATAGGATTGTTTATGATGATAAAAGGAATAGAGAATTTAAATATAATCAATATAATTGGAGATAAACTTATAAAAATAACTTCAGGTAAATTTGATCTTGCTGTAATAGCAGTTACTTGGCTATCTGCTGGATTTACTTCTATAATTGGAAATGTTGCCAATGCAGCAACTGTTTCTAAAATACTTGGAGTAATGGTTCCAACATTTGAAAAGATAGGGGACCCTAAAGCTTTCTGGTGGGCTTTGTCATTTGGATCATGTTTAGGTGGGAACATTACTATGTTGGGATCTGCTACAAATGTCGTTGCTGTAGGAGCTGCTGCCAAAGCTGGATGTAAAATAGACTTTTTAAAGTTTTTTAAATTTGGAGGACTCATAGCTTTTCAAACATTACTATTGGCCACTATTTATCTTTATGTAAGATATATGTAGAGTAAAAGGAGGAAGTATGCGAATATTCCGATTTGAAAGTATAGATTCTACAAGTGATTATCTTAAAAATAAAGAAGATATTCAAGAATTTGATCTGGCAATAGCTGAAATTCAAACTAAAGGGAGAGGAAGGCGAGGAAATAGTTGGATTTCCAGTAAAGGAATGGCTCTCTTTAGTTTTTCACTAAAAATTGATAAGAATATTTCAATGGAAGAGTATTCTAAACTTCCTCTTGTTGCAGGAATTTCTGTATTGAAAGGAATTAGAAGGATAGAGGAGTTGGATTTGAAATTTAAATGGACAAATGATGTTTATTTAGATGACAAAAAACTTTCAGGGATACTTGTAGAAAAAGTAAATGAATTTTTTATTATAGGTATAGGAATAAATGTAAATAATAAAGAACTAGGAACAGCTAAAGAAGTAGCTGTATCCTTGAAAAATAAAACAGGAAAAAATTATATAATAGAGGATATCATATTTACTGTGATAGATGAATTCAAAAAAAATTATAAGAAATTTTGTAATGGAGAATGGGAATATATATTGAGTGAAATAAATAGTAGAAATTATCTTAAAGGAAAAATAGTAAACATTGTAAAAATAAATGAAGTTATTAATGGAAAAGTCGATAAAATAGCACAAGATGGAAGATTAGAAGTGGAAGTATCAGGGAAAAAAAGATTTTTTGACATAGGGGAAGTACATATAAATAGGACGGAAAATGAAACTGAATAATATAAAAGAAAAATTATTTAGAATGCTCACTGAAGATTTGGATCTTGGATATGTAGTAGATATTGTAAAGAAAAATCTTGATTTCAAATCCAAAATGAAAATGATAATGGATATAGCTAGAAAAAGTGAGAATTATGATTTTATTATTTTTCTTATAAAAATGACAGCAGCTATATCTGTTTTTCTTCCTATAATCTCTCAGTTATGCAGTATGAAGTCATTAAATATATTTAAATTAAACTTCCAGACTTTTAAACAGATTCCAGTGCTTTTTGTGAGTATATTTCCAATAATTGTTATTGGACGAAAAAACCTTATTTTTAAAGATGGAGCATTAAAAGCAATAATTTTAATACTTTACTATATTGTGTGTATTCCTATTACTATAGTTATTTTTGGACTTAACATAGAAAAGATAGGAAATGAATATGAAGATGTGTACTTTTTAGTTTTTGCTGTAAATATTATGCTTCTTTTTACCAGCCATATTGTACTGATAAAATATTGTGTAACAGATATAATTCTTAGAAAAAGAAAAGTTAAAAGTAGTGATGTAATGATTACTTTAATGACGTATATAACTCTAGGTATAAGTTTTGGAGCACTTTATTCTGTAATAAATATTTATTATGATGGACAAGCTTTTCATGGAATGGAAGGAGTAAATACTACTTTATATTTTTATTTTAAACATATATATTTTAGTTTTGTAACATTAACAACACTAGGATACGGTGATATATATCCGTTGAAATTTTTAGGACAGTTTTTTGTTATTATTGAAGCACTTACAGGAATATTTCTTTTAAATTTTTCCCTTGGAATAACTTTAAGTTCAGGAATATTGAGTTTTCAAATAAATCAAAAAGATAATGAGGATAAAACAAAGAAGGCAGATGATTTAGGAGAAAAGGATAATGAGTAGAAAAAAAGTAGTAATAGGAATGAGTGGAGGAGTTGATTCTTCTGTAGCAGCATATCTTTTGAAAAGTGAGGGATATGGAGTTATAGGTGTAACATTAAATCATAAAAAAGAAGAATCTCTTAAAGATGAGATAAAAGCTGCTCAAAGAATATGTCATTTTCTTGGAATAGAACATAAAATAATAGATATTGAAGAGTTGTTTCAAAAAGAAGTTATAGATGATTTTTTAGAGGGATATTCTCAAGGAATAACTCCTTCTCCATGTGTGATTTGCGATGAAAAAGTAAAAATGAAAATTCTTTTTGAAATAGCAGATAAAGAGAATGCAGATTTTGTAGCTACAGGACATTATAGTTCTGTGGAATATTCAGAAGAATTTAAAACAAGTCTTTTGAAAGTTTCTTATGATCCTAGAAAAGACCAGAGTTATATGTTGTATAGATTAGATAATGATAAAATCTCAAGACTTTTATTTCCACTTCATTCTTATGAAAAAAAACAGATAAGAGATATAGCAAAAAATATTGGTTTGGAAGTATATAATAAAAAAGACAGTCAAGGAATATGTTTTGCTAAAGAAGGGTATATAGAATTTCTAAAAAGAAATTTAGGTAATAAGATAAAAAAAGGCAAATATATAGATAAAAATGGAAAAATTCTTGGAGAACATGAGGGATATCAATTATATACAATTGGTCAAAGAAGAGGATTGGGATTAAAACTTCCAAGAGCATACTTCATAACAAAAATTGATAAAGAAAAAAATGAAATAACTATTGGAGAATATGAGGAATTATACAAAAAGAGAGTAGAATTAAAAAAGTATAAATTAGCTGTAAAAATAACTGATATTTTAAATAAAAATATTATTGGAAGACCTAGATTTTCAAGTTTTGGTACAAGTGGAAAAGTTTTATTTGAAAATGAAAAACTTTTTTTTGAGTTTGATGAAGAAACTCCACAAACTGCTCCTGGACAGCATTTGGTATTATATTATAAAAATTTGGTACTAGGTGGTGGAATAATATCATAACTTGACAACTTTTGTTAAAATCGTTATATTATAGGTGATGATTAATTAATAAGGGAGGGAGTTATGGAGTCGACCAAGTGGTTGTATGAAATAATTGGGATAATTATAATAATTATAGCAGTAATAATTATCAAAAAATATAAACTAATCACTAAAGTGAAGAGAGTAAATTGCGTTGATTTAGATAAACTTGAAGAAAAAAAATTTTCAGGAATGGGGAAGTTGTATATTAAAGCTTTAGGTGGAGAAAAAAATATAGTAAGTGTAGATCCCTGTATGACAAGAATAAGAGTAATAATGAAAGATGGTTCTCTATTAGATGAAAAGAGAATAACTGTCTTAGGAGCTCATAAAGTTATAAAACTTACTGATACTAAAATCCATATTATTATAGGATTGAAGGCTGAAAAATTAGCTGAAGAAATAAATGACATAAGAAACAAAAATAAATAGACTAAATAACTATAAATAAAAAATATTTTAGTAAAAAATTATCACCCATGAGGTAAATTTACCTTGTGGGTGATTTTTGTTATGGTAGATAATTTTTAATAATTTAAATATATAAAAAAGTAGAATTTTTTAACATGATTATAAAAATAAAAAAAATATTTTAGTAAAAAAAATCATCAGCCGTTAGTTAAATTTACCGTGTTGGTTATTTTTGCTTACGGTGGGTAATTAAAGATAATTTTAATATTGAAAGAAGTCACACATTTCTTTAGGAAAAGAGATAAAAACAAAGAATTTTTTTTTTATAAAAGATGGAAAAATATTAAAAAAAATCCTTTAAAAAATATTGATGAAATAAGGTTGTTTAGTATAAATATTATAAATGATAGCAATATGTTTTATTCTATTCTTTATTTTAAAATTTTAAATCTTATATATACAAAATAGAATGTTGTGCTAATATATGAACCATATCATTTGTGAAAATTTTAACCATAAAGAAAATCTTATAAAAAAGATTGTAAAAAAAGTAATAACTATAAAAAAGTTTGTAGATATTACTACGAATTTGAAGGAGTGAAAGATGGAAAACAAGGGAAAAACAGAGAATCAGCCATTTTGTCAGCAGGAGGAAAAGGTATTGCAATTATTTAGATGTCGGTATGAGGGAAAGGAACTTGACAGGTTTAGAAATCTACATCTGACTCTCACTGAAATCTACAGTGATTTTAACGGTCGAGATATAAAATGCTATGTTGAAACAATAGCTAATTACAGTGGATTAAGTAAAGCCTGGATACCTAAAGGATTAAAAATATTTGAGGAGTTAAAATTGATACAACTGGTGGAGGAAAGAAGCAAGGGAAAATTTAAAGGGAAAAGGTTAATATTCACTCCTGAAAACATTGAAAAAGAAGAAAAAACCGATGATAAGAAAGCCGTTACTGAGAAAGCCAGTACTGAAGAAACCATTACTGGTAAAACCATTGCTGGTTTTTTGCAGACATCAGAAGATAGTATTTATTAAGAAGATAATAAAAGAATATAAAGATATAAATAATACACACAGGGGAAGAAAAAAAGATTGAGAAAACAATGGAATAAAATGCTAATACACATACATACACAAACAGCCACATTGGTGCACTGGATTGTTATGCGCATTGAGAGTATCATATACGTATGGCAAAAATAAAACAGGAGGCAGTAAAATGGCAGGAGAAAATCAAGTAATATTAGCAGTGGTTCAAAAAGAAATGGAGAAGGTGGAAAATGCAATCAAGAGGGAAAAGGCTATATTAAAAAATATAGACGATATAACAGTAACTCTTGAGCATATAGCAGAATTGGTGGAATCAGGAAAGGAGTTCCCAGAAAACTCAGCATATGAGTCATACAAAGACTGGCAGGAAAGCGCAGAGAAGGAAATTAAATCTTACACAACTTCTTTGGAAACAATAGACAAGTACAGAAGCCTACTGGCAGCATACCAGTTTTATGTAAAAAATAATACACCAGAAGCTTAAAGAAAAGAGGCTGTGGCAGAAGCTGCAGTCTTTTTTTTACCCAAAAATAAAAAAATGGAGGAAAATTTATGAAAACAATAATAATAAAATTTTTAAAATATTTTATCAGCAGATGGTTTGGAACAAAGGCAATGGAAAAAGTAGTGATAACAGCTTTGGGAGAATTGGTAAAGAGAACAGAAAGTAAAATAGATGACAAGATATACGAGGCAGTATTTGGAAAACTGGAGGAGGAGAAAAATGATAAATAATGCAGAACTGTTTTTTAAAATAATAACTACAACGGGAACTTTTTTTCTGGCATACCACAGGTATACATTATCATTGTTTGAGAAAAAAATAGATAAAGGGGAGTGCAAAAAAGAAAGAATCTTTGCAGAAAAATTCAGAATAGAAAATATAAAAACATTAACTGAGGGAATAAGCAGGATTGAAGAAAGAATGACAAGGATAGAGGAGTATCTGATGAAGCATTAAGAGGGAGAAAAAATAGAGTATTAAAAGGTTGAAAAAACGAGCTTTTTGCTAAAAAGTTCTTGTTTATACATAAAGGCGAACACATTCCCTATATTTTCCCTATCATTGTACTCTTTAAATTTGTAAAAGTCAATATAAAAATTTTGGGAGGTGAATGGGGTCCAAAAAATGAGGTATTAAAAATTGGGAGGTTAGAGCGTCTAAAAGTTCGCTTTTATGTATAAAAAGGAACTTTTCTCAGTTATTGGCTAAATTTCTACATTTAAATTTTCAATTTTAATTAGGATTTTGGAGGAAAAAATTGAAAAAAATTTAAGAAAAATTTAAATAAAAAATATATAAAAACAAACTTGGGGAGGAAAAATATGATTGAAAAGATTATGAAGGCAGTAAAAAGGGGAAATAAAAGAAGAGGAAGAAATATAACAATAGGGGCAGTAGTAGGATTTCTATTGTCATGTACAGCAGTAATGGGAGAGGATAATTATCTTTGGATAAAAGGAGATAGTGGAGCAATAGAATTTAATACAACTGCAACTACTGATGATGATGGAAAGTGGGAGAAAGAAAATCCATATAGCGATAATAAATGGGATAAGGATACTAAAACTTATACAAACAATATGATATTGTTATCTAATGGGGAAGGTGGGAACTATGGTAGGAATTTAAGTTATGGACTTAGATTAAGTGGTGAATTGACTGATGTGAATTTTGTAAATAATGGTTCAATAATAGGAATAATGAGGGATACTTCTAGTTCTAGTTCTGGTTATGGAATATATAATTCAGCTAAAATGAGCAATATAGAAAATACAGGAGTAATAAGTGGCTCAGGTATTTATAATGGTAATGCTGCTAGTTATGGTTATGGAATATATAACAATTCAAGTGCTGAAATAAAAGACATAACAAATACAGGAACAATAAGTGGTTTTGCTGATGATGTTAATGATAGTGGCAGTACTGCTTCTGGTCATGGAATATATAACGATTCAGGTGCAGAAATACAAAACATAACAAATACAGGAACAATAAGTGGTTTTGCTGATGATGTTAATGATAGTGGCAGTACTGCTTCTGGTCATGGAATATATAACGATTCAGGTGCAGAAATACAAAACATAAAAAATACAGGACTGATAAGTGGTTATGGTACTGGTAGGCGTGGTAGTAATGGTTATGGAATATATAACAATCCAAGAGCCGAAATAAAAGACATAACAAATATTGGAGCTATAATAAATATAGGAGTAATAAGTGGTTATGGTGATGATACTACTAGCAGTATTGGTTCGGGTAATGGTTATGGAATATATAATAATGGAATATATAATAATGAGTTAGCTAAAATAGGAAATATAACAAATACAGGAGTAATAAGTGGTTATGGTTCTGGTACAGGTTCTGCTTCTAGTTCTGGAATATATAGTGTTAATAATGATTTTTCTACTACTAGTGATGGGGAAATAGAAAATATAACAAATACAGGAATAATAAGTGGTTCTGGTGTTGGAATATATAATGCTAAGTCGGGTTCTAAGTATAAAATGGAAATAGGAGATATAACAAATACAGGAGTTATTTATGGAAAAGATAATGCTATAAAGAATAATAGTGGAACTATAGGTACAGTAGACAACTATGGAATACTTGCAACACAAGGGGACTCAGTAATTAAGGGTACTATAGGTACTGAAAAGAATTATGGTTTATACATTGGAAAAGATGGAAAAATAACTGTAGGTACCGAGAAATTAAGTGATGATTCTATAAAAGTAGTAGTAGGATACACTGAAGATGGAAAAGAAATAGTTAAAGATATGACAATAAAAAATGCTACATTAAATGGAGATTCAGGAAGTGCAACTTCAACAGTAAGTTTTGTACTTGAAGGAGAATCAGGAGAATATGATAATTCAATATTAAATGGAAAAGATGAAACTTTAAAGGTTTCAGGAACAGGAAATCAAATAACAGACTCTATAATCAATGCCTATGAAACAGCAGTAGTTATGGATAGTAAAGATTCAGCCCTTATTCTCAACAACACAATAGCAAATGGAGGAGCAGCAGAAGATGGAGAGGTAGCAACAATAGAGATTAAAGGAGAAAATAATACTCTCACTCTAAAGGGAGAATCAATAGTAAATACAGGGGGAAAAGATAATGTAGCCATAACAGTTGAAGGGGAAAATAATGTTCTTGTTTTAGAAGGAAATGCAAAAGTTAATGGAGAGATGAAAGCAACAGGAGAGAACAATACTCTCAATCTATATGGAAAAGTTAACAGCAATTTGAATAAATCAAATAACATATCTGAAGCTGCAAGCATGAATATACTTCATAATATAACAGGATTTACAAATATGAATATAGATAACAATGTGACATTCTTTGAAGATGTAAAAGTAACTGGTACAGAAAAAGTAACAATAGCTGAAACAGGAACTTTAAACCTTAGACTTAAGAACACAGAAGAAACTGTAGAGGTAGGTGAAGAATTTATACCAAAAGCTACTCATGCTTTTTCAGGCAATAAAAATGAAATGGTTATACAGGGAGAAGGAACAGCAGGAACTTTGAGATTCATAACAAATGGAATTGGGAAAAAAATCTATGTTGATATGGAAAATATTGAATTAAGAAATCTATATTTTAAAACTAGCTCTATAATAGATGGATATGAAGTTAATGATAAAGTAAGTGTTATATTAGGAGCATATGGAAATTTAAATGAAATATATAGACCAGAAAATATGGGAAAAAGTCATAGATATGAAGCATTAAACAATATCTACAAAGGGATATACAGTAGTACAGATGATAACTTAAATGCTTTAAGAGTACTCATTTCTTCTAATGGAAAATTAGGAAATAATTATGATGAAAACATGAGTGATGAAGAGCAACTTAAAAATCTTTTGAGCTATTTAGGAAGTATCTACACAGAAACTCCATACTCATTTTCAAGCGAACTTTCAAGAAAATCAGCTGGAATGTTTAGAGATATAATCACAGAGAACCAGTTCAAACCAAATTTAAATCAGTGGTTGATAATGGGTGGATTGACTCATACTGATGGAGGAACTAAAGACAGCTATTATGGACAGAATTATCATGGTTTTGATACAGGTACAGCAGATGTAGATGTGGATATGAAGCTTACTGGAGCTTATGCCCTGGGTAAATATGGATATTCAGAAAATGTATCATTGGGAGTAACAGTAGGTGGAAACAGAAGCGAAGCTAAACTTCCAATGTCAAAGGTAAAAGGAAACAGTGGATATATAGGTGCTTTTGCAGAAAACTACAGAGGAAACCTTACACTGAAAGCTGGAGCAGGAATTCAATATTCAGAATATGATGCTAATAGAGCAACATTGGGAGGACACAGCTACAGTGAGAAATATTCAGATATGACATATGATATTTATCTAAATGGAAGATATTCTCATAACATAGGAGAAAACCTGTTCTTAGAACCATACGGAACACTGTCATATACATATATCAAGCAAGATAGCGCAGATGAAGGAAGCAAGGTATTAGCAATAGAAACAGATTCAAAAACATTTGACTATACAGCAGCAAAAGTGGGAGTAGACCTTAAAAAAGTAATCCCTCATGAAAAGGGAAAAAGTACGCTATCAGCAGGGGTAAGCTATACAAGACTTCTTACTGGGGCAGATGAAGAGAACATCACAGGAAGATTTAAAGGAGAAAATGCAACTGACTTTGATATCCTAGTAGCTCATAAAAATGAACAAAGCATAGGACTTAATGCTAAGTATGCACTTGAACTTGAAAGTGGAATCCTGTTTGATGTAAAAGGAAGCTACAATGTGGAAAGAGATTCACACAATGGAACAGGTAAAAATAGAGCAAAAGGTGAATGGATAGTAGGAGCAGGAATAGGATACAAGTTCTAATAACAACAATGGGGGAAGTTATGAAAGAAGGGGAATTTATAAGGTTCTATAGAGATAGAAATTGTTTGAGGAACATTAAGGAAGCAAAAGAAAAGATAGACCTGTTTTGGACTGTTGTGTTGAAGGCTTTAGCTGAAGATGGAAAAGTATCATTAAAAGACTGGGGAGTATTTGAGAAAAAAGAGGTATCTCCCAGAAAAATAATGACACCACGAATGGAAAAAGAAAGAGTGACAAAAGCAGGGGAAAAGATAAAATTCAGAACAGGAACAGGCTTAAAAACTCTTGTCAATGGAGATGATGCTGATGAATAAGAGAGAGCTGGCAAGGATATATAACACAATAAGTCAGGGAAAGATATCACAAAAGGCAGCATTAGAAGAAATAAATATATTTACCCAAACCTTGCAGGAAGCCTTGATGAAATATGATTCAGTAACATTTGTCAACATCGGAATATTTGAAATACTGGAAAGAAAGCCGAGATTAGTTAGTAATCCATCAACTAGGGAGATAATGAAAATATATCCTAAGAAAGTAGTAAGATTTAGAGCATCAAAAAATCTAATAAAATAATAGTATAAATCATATTTTTTCTATGTCAAGGGCACTCTCTTTTGAGAGTGTTCTTTTCATTTAAAAATATGGTAAAATATAAAAAGAAAAGTAAGTTTTCAGAAGTATAAAAATATATAGAAAAAGTTTAAAGGAGGGATATTTTGAGTTATTTTGATCATAGAGTTATAAAAACTGCATTTGGAACGTTTTTAGCTATATATTTAGCTCAAATTATGGGAATAAGTTATGGAGTAACTGCAGGTATAGTTACAATAATAAGTATACAGACAACTAAAAAAGAATCTGTAAAAATAGCTGTAGAAAGATTCATTGCTTCTCTTATAGGACTTTTTATAGCAGCAATATTTTTTTATTTTTTTGGATATACACCATTTGTGTTCGGACTTTTTATTTTGATATTTATGCCAGTGTGCTTAAGGTTTAATCTGTTTCAAGGTTTTTTGGTAACAGTGGTACTTGCAACACATATCCTTACAGAGAAAAATCTATCTTTAAAGATTTTGTCAAATGAAATATTAATATTAGTTCTTGGAGCATTAATAGCTATAATTTTGAATCTATATATGCCTGATGTGACTAAAAAAATAAAATATACTCAAGAAAATGTAGATAATCTTATGAAGAAAATTCTCAGTTATATGAGTGATGAATTAATAACTGGAGCAATATTTATTGATGAAGATAAAATATTTAAAGAGTTGAGAAAAGAATTGGATATAGGAAGGGATTTAGCATATAAAGATTACAACAATGCTTTATTTTATGGTTCAAGGTATGAAATAGAAGTTTTTAATATGAAGAGAGCTCAGTATAAAATTTTAGTGAGAATGAGAAGACATTTCTATAAGTTTTTTATAAGCAGTGAACATACATTTATAATTTCAGAATTTACAAGAAAAGTGGGAAGTTCAATTGGAGTAGATAAGCTTTATCTTGAAGCATTAGCAGAATTAGAAGCTTTGAGAGAAAAATTTAAAAATATGCCTCTTCCAAAGAGCAGAGTTGAATTTGAAAGCAGAGCAGTATTATTGCAATTTTTTAATGATATAGAAGAATTTCTTGAAGTTAAAAAAGATTTTATGAAAAAATATACATTAGATGGGGAGAAAAAAATATAGAGGCTGATGGAAAAATTCTAAAATTGTATTTCTATATTAGCAATCAGCCTCTATTTTAATATATTAATCTAAGCTCTGACTTGCAGCCATAAGGAAAGGAACTATTTGTTTCTTTCTTGAAACTACACCTTCCAACCATGTAAGATTATTTTCTAATTGAACATTGAAAGCTCTTTCTAGAAGTTCTGGGAAATCTCCTACTACCATAGCATATGAGCCAGATTTTATTATATCTGTAATAATAAGGATAAACATTGAGAATTCAGAATTTTTATTTATTTCTTTCATAGCCCTTTCTAAATCTGCTTTTTTATTTAAAAGTCCAGCTACATCAACAGTATTTACTTGGGCTATTCCCATATTTATTCCATTCATTGAAAATTCTTTCATATCAGTAGTAAGTATTTCATATGGAGATCTGTTAGCGAGGGAAGTTCCTGCTATAAGCATATTCATTCCATATTCTTCATAGTCAATTTCTTCACAAATAAGGGCAAGCTCTTTAACTGTGTCTATATCTTTTTGAGTGCAAGTAGGAGATTTAAACATAAGAGTATCTGAAAGAATGGCACTCATCATAAGTCCAGCAGCCTTTTTAGATGGAGTAATTCTTGCTTCCTTAAATAACTCATAAATTATAGTACAAGTACACCCAACTATTTCAGCATTTATTTTTACAGGTTCATCTGTAATAAAATTTCCAAATTTATGGTGATCAATAACCTGTAATATTTTTGCGTCCTGTAATCCTTCCACTGAATGAGCTCTTTCATTATGGTCAACTAAAATAACCTGTTTTCTTGTAAAATTAATTAGGTTTTTAGTTCTGATAGTTCCATATACAGTTCCATCTTTTTCAGTAACAGGGAAGTTAGTTTGTGTTGCTTCTTTCATTATATCTTTTATATCATGAAGAAAGTCATCTTTTTTAAAAGAATAAAATTTTGTGTTGTTCATTATAGATGATAATGAAAGTGACTGACTTACAAGGCTTATTGTCTTGAAAAGGTTAGCATGAACTCTCATAATAGCACAATCAGAAGTTACTCTTGGACTAATAAAATCATCTTCATCACAAGCAACTATTATAACCTTTGCTCCAGCTTTAATAGACCTGTCAATACCATCTACCATAGAGGTAGTTACAACTATATCCCCATGAGCAACATTTTCCAATTCAGATACTGCTTTTAGATTTCCTGTGATAATTCCACTTGGATAAGTACCACTTACAATTATTCCATCAAGAACATCTTTGAGGTTTTCATATGTAGTCTTATATTTTCCAAAAAGATCAGAGTGTTCAAGGTTGAGGTAAGTATTAGCAATATCAGAGATATGAATCATACCTTTAAGCTGCTTCTTATCATCTACTACAGGCAGACTGGAAAAGTTTTCCACAGTCATTATATCTAAAGCTGATCTTAAAGAATCGTCTATGGATAAAGTCTTTTTTTCTACTCTGGTTAAATCAGATATCTGGGCACTTACTGTTTTTAAAAGTTTAGGAACTTTTACACCAAAATATTTTAATACATATTCTGTTTCTTTATTTATATCACCAAGTCTATAAGGAATAGCATTTATTCCCATCTCTTTTTTTAATTCGGCTAGGGCAATTGAAGAACAGATAGAATCTGTATCTGGATGTCTATGTCCAAAAATCAAAATAGGCTCCATTTGAAAAAACCTCCTTATTTTTCTTAAATTGCTGTTTCAAATATATTAACATTTTTTATCATATCAACAAATAATATTTTAAAAAAATCTTTGAAAAAATGATATAATGTCAATATAAAAATATTATAATTAAATTTAAAAATTGGAGCAAAAATAATGAAAGAAATGAAATTAAATTTTTTTGAGGAGAATGACATGAAAACGGATAAGGAGAGAATAGAGAAGCTGAGAGCAGATCTCTTAAAGTACAACCAGTATTATTACACTAATAATGAGAGCCTTATTTCTGATGTAGAATACGATATGCTGATGAATGAACTTAAAGATTTAGAGGAAAAATATCCAGAATATAAAAGTGAAGCTTCACCTACTGTTATAGTAGGAGCTTCAAATCTTAGAGAGAATAAGTTTCAGAAAGTAACTCATAGGAAACCAATGTTGAGTCTTTCTAATACATATAATGAAGAGGAGATAGGAGATTTTATAGATAGAATTAAAAAGCTTCTTCCAGAAGAAAATAATATAAAATATGCTCTTGAATTAAAATTAGATGGATTGTCTATAAGCATTCAATATGAAAAGGGAAAACTTGTAAAAGGAGTAACTAGGGGAGATGGAGCAATAGGAGAAGATGTTACAGAAAATATTCTTGAGATTGAAACTATTCCTCATACACTAAAAGAGCCATTGGATATAGAGATAAGGGGAGAAATAGTTCTTCCTATAAGTAAATTTGAAACTTTAAATGAAAGAAGAATGGAAGCAGGAGAGGAAGTATTTGCTAATCCTCGAAATGCTGCAAGTGGAACACTTAGACAAATTGATGCAAGTATAATAAAAGAAAGAGGCTTAGACTGCTATTTTTATTTTATAGTAGATGCTAAAAATTATGGAATACAAACTCATAGCGAAAGTATAAAATATCTGGAGTCTTTAGGAATAAAAACTACAGGAGTATGTGAAGTTTTAGGTACAGCTTCTGCTTTGAAAAAAAGAATAGATTATTGGGAACAGGAAAAAGAAAAACTGGATTATGAAACAGATGGAATGGTAATAAAAGTAGATAATCTTGATTTTTGGGATAAACTTGGAAATACTACTAAAAGTCCAAGATGGGCTATAGCATATAAATTTCCTGCTAAACAGGTGACTACTACTTTGCTAGGAATTACATGGCAGGTGGGAAGAACAGGTAAAGTTACTCCAGTTGCTGAACTTGAAGAGGTGTCATTATCAGGAAGTAAAGTAAAAAGAGCCAGTCTTCATAACTTTCATGAAATAGAAAGAAAAGATATAAGGATAGGAGATAAGGTATTTATAGAAAAAGCTGCTGAGATAATACCACAGGTAGTAAAATCTATAAAAGAATTCAGAGATGGCAGTGAAAAAATGATAACTGAACCTGATAAGTGTCCTGTATGTGGAAGTCCAGTTGCCAGAGAAGAGGGACAGGTAGATATAAAGTGTACTAACCCAGTATGTCCTGGAAAAGTAAAGGGAAGAATTGAGTATTTTGTATCAAGAGATGCTATGAACATAGGTGGATTTGGAAGCAAAATGGTAGAAAAAATGCTGGAACTTGGATTTATAAAAAATGTTGGAGATATATATGATTTGAAAGATCACAAAGAAGATCTTGAAAATATAGAAAAAATGGGAAAAAGAAGTGTAGAAAATCTTTTAGATTCAATTGAGGCAAGCAAAAAAAGAGATTATTCAAAAGTTATCTATGCTCTTGGTATACCTTTTATTGGGAAATATTCTGGGAAAATTTTGGCAGAAGCAAGCAGAAATATAGATAATTTAATGAAAATGGAAATAGAAGAGTTAATGGAAATTGATGGTATTGGTGATAAGGGAGCAAAAGCTGTATATGATTTTTTTAGAGATGAAGAAAATATCGAACTTATAAATATATTAAGAGGACATGGATTACAGTTTGCCATGGAGGAAAAAGAGGAAGAAGATCAATCTGATAAAATATTTTCTGGAAAAACTTTTCTTTTACAGGGACACTTAAAAATTTTAAAAGAGAAGAAATAAAAGAAGAAATAGAAAAACTTGGAGGTAAAAACTTATCAGCAGTAAGTAAAAACCTTGATTATCTTATCATAGGGGAAAAAGCTGGAAGTAAATTGAAAAAAGCTCAGGAGTTAGGAACTGTAAAAATTCTTACAGAAGAAGAATTTATAGAGATATGTAAGAATAATGATAAAAATTAATATAAAAACAGGCACCTTTAATTGACTATCTAGAAGATTTATGGTAGCATATATCTTGATAAAGTGTCAGAATAATAATTTAAAGAGAGGAAAATTGTAGATGATAGGAGATTTGCTAAAAAAGATATTTGGTACTAAAAATGATAGAGAAATAAAGAGGATAAGGAAGATAGTAGATGTTATCAATCAGCTTGAACCTGATTTTGAAAAACTTACTGATGAGCAGCTGAGAGAAAAAACTGCTTACTTCAAAGAAAGATTAGCCAAAGGAGAAACTTTAGATGATATTTTACCAGAAGCATTTGCAACTGTAAGAGAAACATCTAAGAGAGTATTAGGACTTAGACATTATGATGTTCAGCTTATTGGAGGAATAGTACTTCATGAGGGAAAAATCACTGAAATGAAAACAGGAGAAGGAAAAACTCTTGTGGCTACATGTCCTGTATACTTAAATGCTCTTACTGGAAAAGGTGTACATATTATAACAGTAAATGATTATCTGGCTGCTAGAGATAGAGATATGATGGGAAGAGTTTATGATTTTCTTGGACTTTCTTCTGGAGTAATACTAAATGGTATATCAACAGATCAAAGAAAAGAAGCATATAACAGTGATATTACATATGGTACAAATTCTGAGTTTGGATTTGACTATCTGAGAGATAATATGGTAGGAAGTATAGAAGAAAGAGTTCAAAGGGAACTTAACTATTGTATAGTGGACGAGGTTGACTCTATCCTTATTGATGAGGCAAGAACACCATTAATTATATCAGGTGCTGCTACTGAATCTATTAAATGGTATAAAATATTCTATCAGATAGTTTCAATGCTAAGTAGAAGTTATGAAACTGAAGGAATTAAAGATATAAAAGCTAAAAAGGAAATGAATATCCCTCTTGAAAAATGGGGAGATTATGAAGTTGATGAAAAAGCCAAAAATATTGTTCTTACTGAAAAAGGAGTAACAAAAGTTGAGAAACTATTGAAAATAGACAACCTTTATTCACCAGAAAATGTAGAACTTACTCATTATCTTAATCAAGCTTTAAAGGCAAAAGAACTTTTTAAAAGAGATAGAGATTACTTGGTGAGAGAAGGACAGGTAATAATAATAGATGAATTTACTGGAAGAGCTATGGAAGGAAGAAGATATTCAGACGGTCTTCATCAAGCTATTGAAGCAAAAGAGGGAGTAAACATAGCAGGAGAAAATCAAACTCTTGCATCAATTACACTTCAAAACTATTTCAGAATGTATGAAAAATTATCAGGAATGACTGGTACTGCTGAAACAGAAGCAGCAGAGTTTGTACATACATATGGATTAGAAGTTGTGGTTATTCCTACAAATAAACCAGTAATGAGAATTGATCACCCAGATTTAGTTTTTAAAACACATAAAGAAAAAATAGATGCAATAATAAATAGAATAGAAGAATTACATAAAAAAGGACAACCAGTGCTTGTAGGAACTATTTCAATAAAAAGTTCTGAAGATCTTTCTGAGCTTCTTAAAGCAAGAAAGATACCTCATAATGTATTGAATGCTAAATTCCATGCTCAAGAAGCTGAAATAGTAGCACAGGCTGGAAGATTTGGAACTGTGACTATTGCTACTAATATGGCAGGTAGAGGTACTGATATTATGCTTGGAGGAAATCCTGAGTTCCTTGCTATAGAAGAAGTAGGAAGCAGAGATGCTGAAAATTATAATGAAGTATTAGAAAAATATAAAGTACAATGTGAAGAAGAAAGAGAAAAAGTTATGGAGCAAGGAGGATTATTTATCCTTGGAACTGAAAGACATGAATCTAGAAGAATAGATAATCAGTTGAGAGGAAGATCTGGTAGACAGGGAGATCCTGGAGAATCAGAATTCTATCTATCTCTTGAAGATGACTTAATGAGATTATTTGGTTCAGACAGAGTAAAAAATGTTATGGAAAGATTAGGACTCCCTGAGGGAGAACCAATTACTCACTCAATGATTAATAAAGCAATAGCAAATGCTCAAAATAAAATTGAGTCTAGAAACTTTGGAATCAGAAAAAATCTTCTTGAATTTGATGATGTTATGAATAAGCAAAGAACAGCTATTTATGCAAGTAGAAATGAAGCTATGGTAAAAGATGATCTTAAAGAAACAGTTTTACATATGCTTAGAGATACTATTTATTCTGAGGTAACAGCAAGATTTGTAGGAGAATTTAAAGATGACTGGGATATTACTGGACTTGCTGAGTTTTTAAATGAAAAATATGGATATGAAATAAAAGATTTGACTGAGTATAAATCTACAAGTATAGAAAATTACGCAGAAAAATTGTATAATGATATAGTAAAAGAATATGATGAAAAAGAAAATAGAATAGGTTCTGATTTGATGAGAAGACTTGAAAAATATATATTATTTGAGGTAGTTGACTCAAGATGGAGAGAACATTTAAAATCATTAGATGGATTGAGAGAAGGAATTTATTTAAGAGCATATGGACAAAGAGATCCAATAGTAGAATATAAACTTCTTTCAGGAGAGCTTTATGAAAAAATGTTAGAAACAATAAAAGAACAAACAACATCATTCTTATTTAAAGTAATAATTAAAAGTCCAGAAGAGGAAGAATTAAAAGTAAAAGAAGAACCATTAGATGAAGTAAGTTATAATACAGAAGAGGAAGAGGACGGTAATCAACCAAGAACTTCTGATAAAATAGGAAGAAACGATCCTTGTCCTTGTGGAAGTGGAAAAAAATATAAAAACTGCTGTGGAAGAATGTAATCAAAAATTAGGAGGAACTAAATGAAGAAGTTATTTTTAGGTTTGTTGATTTCAATGCTTTTTATTTCTTGTAGCTCTATGGAAAAAGGGAGTTCTTTAGAACAGAAGTATAATATTACAAAGGCTTCAGCTAAAGAGTGGGATAAGACTATAATTAATGTTATTGAAGGTGAAGCACTTATTGAAGACTGGTATGGAGATGAAAATCCTATTATGTATCTAAGAAAAACAGGAAAAATGAGTGAAAAAGATTTTCAATTTCTATTATCTTTAGAGAAAAAAGATGTAACAGAAATAACAGATGATGAATATGGGAAATTTTTAGATTTAGTAACAAAGTATAATAAAAAAATGCCTAGAAAGTTTTTCTTAGAGAATGAAAATATTAAAGACCCTAAAGGATTAGTTGATAGAATGGTAAGAGAATCATTTGTTAGAATGCCAAATCCATCTAATCATATTAAAGATGTAGTTGCTACTGAAGATGAGTGGAATAAGATAGTGGAATATTCAAAACAAACAGATTTAAGTGAAAAAGATACTAAGCAGTTAAGAAAACTTCTTAATAAGTTTATAAAAAGAGATGAGTTTTTCTCTACAGAAGTATGGTATAATAGAGAAGTTTCTGCAAGAATGATAAAAATAGCCAACATCAATGCAAAAGAGAATAAAACAGCTATTGAAAAAAATAATATAAATGCTAAAGCGTTATATATCGCTTATCCTGAATATTTTTCAAAATTAGAGAAATGGGATAATTAATAATATATAAAGAATAATATAACAAAAAGGTGGGGCGTCTGTGGGAAAATGGACGCCTTTCTTTACTAAAGAAAGAGGGAAAGTCTATGGAAGTGGATATGCATATACATACTATAGCTTCTGATGGAACTTTCACACCAGAAGAAATAGTAAAAAGAGCAAAATCTCTTGGAATGAAAAGTATTGCTATAACAGATCACGATACAATAGATGGATTAGAAGAGGGAAAAAGAACTGCTGCTGAAATTGGCATAGAATTTATACAAGGAATAGAGATATCATGTAATGTTGATAATTTAGAAGTGCATATACTAGGGTATTTTCTTAACCTTAATGATGAAAAGTTTCTTGCTGAACTTGAGGAATTAAAAAGAGCAAGAGAAAATAGAAATAGAAAAGTAATGGAAAAATTAAAAATATGTGGTATAGTGGTAGATATGGAAAAAGTTAAAAATATGGCTCCTGGGAATATTATCAGCAGAGTTCATATAGCAAACTATCTTGTGGAGATAGGGGCAGCTACTTCTAAAAATGATGCTTTTGAAAGATATCTTGGAAAAACAGGTGCTGCCTATGTACCAAAAGAAAATTTTCCACCAGAGAGAGCAGTAAAAATGCTTCGTGCAAATGGAGCTTTCATATCTATGGCTCACCCCAAATTGATTACTCAAAATGATGGATTATTAGAAAATATGATATCAGAGTTAAAAAAAATTGGACTTGGAGGGTTAGAAGCAATATATAGTACTTTTACTCCTTCAGAAAAAAGAAAATATAAAAAAATGGCAAAAAGGCATTCTCTTTTAGTAACTGGAGGTTCAGATTTTCATGGAGCTAATAGGGAAGGAATAGATATAGGAGATACTGGATTGGAATATTCACAATTTAGATTAATAAAAGAGAGAAATAGCAGATAATTTTTAATATACAGGAGGAACTTTTATGATTATAGTAACTGGAGCAGCTGGAATGATAGGAAGCGCATTCGTTTGGAAATTAAACGAGATGGGAATTAATGATATCATAGTAGTTGATAAATTTAGAACAGAAGAAAAATGGCTTAATTTAAGAAAAAGAGATTATGCTGATTGGGTGGATAGAGATGATCTTTTTGAATGGCTTTCAAATCCTGCAAATGCTGAAAAAATAACAGGGGTTGTACATATGGGAGCTTGCTCTGCAACTACAGAGAAAGATGGAGATTATCTTATGTCTAATAATTATGGGTACAGTAAAAAATTATGGGAATTTTGTGCTGCAAGACAGATAAATTATGTATATGCTTCATCAGCAGCAACATATGGTGCTGGAGAGCTTGGATATAATGATGATGTAACACCTGAAGAATTAAAAAAACTTATGCCTTTAAACAAATATGGATACTCTAAAAAAATATTTGATGACTGGGCATTTAAACAAAAAATAACTCCAAAGCAATGGGCAGGAACTAAATTTTTTAATGTATATGGACCACAGGAATATCATAAAGGAAGAATGGCTTCAATGGTATTTCATACATTTAACCAATATAAAGAAAATGGTGGGGTAAAACTTTTTAAATCTCATAAAGAGGGATATAAAGATGGAGAACAATTAAGAGATTTTGTTTATTTAAAAGATGTAGTTGATGTTTTATATTTTTTATTAACAGAGAAAATAGAGTCAGGTGTATATAATATAGGAACAGGGGAAGCTAGAAGTTTCTTAGATTTGTCTATGGCAACAATGAGAGCAGCCTCTAACAATCCTAAACTTGCTCAGGAAGATGTAATTGAATTTATTCCTATGCCTGAAGATTTAAGAGGAAGATACCAATATTTTACACAGGCAACTATGGAAAAATTGAAAAGAGCAGGATATACAAAAGAATTTCATTCATTAGAAGATGGAATAAAAGATTATGTTCAAAATTATATGGCCAAAGAAGATCCATACTTATAGGAGGAAAAAATTAGATGAACCCATTTTTGATTGTCATAATTTTAGGAATAGTAGAAGGTATGACAGAATTTCTTCCTGTAAGTAGTACAGGGCATATGATATTAGTAGAAAAATTTATAAACAGCAGTTTTTTTTCAAAAAGTTTTATGGATAGTTTTTTAATAATAGTTCAGCTTGGAGCAATACTTGCAGTAGTTATATATTTCTGGAAGGATATAAATCCCTTTGTAAAAGAAAAAGAAGTATTTGTACAAAGATTCAGACTTTGGGCAAAAGTGGTTGTAGGAGTATTTCCAGCAGCTGTTATAGGACTTCTTTTAGATGACTATATTTCTGAATATTTTATGGGAAATGTAGTTGTAGTGGCTATGACACTAATATTTTATGGAATTATTCTTATAGTTGTAGAAAAATGTTATGATGGTGTAGCACATATAGACTCGTTTCAAAAGTTAGGGTATAAGACAGCTTTTACAGTAGGATTATTTCAATGCCTTGCTATGATTCCAGGGACTTCAAGATCAGGAGCTACAATTATAGGAAGTTTACTTTTAGGACTTTCAAGAGGAGTAGCAACAGAGTTTTCTTTTTTCCTTGCAATACCTACTATGTTTGGAGCTACATTGCTAAAACTTATGAAAAATGGACTTAAATTTTCTCCTATTGAATGGCAGTTATTAGGAGTAGGATCAGTAGTTTCTTTTGTTGTGGCATATCTTGTTATAAGATGGTTTATGCAGTACATAAAAAGAGAGATTTTGTTTCTTTTGGAATATATAGAATAATATTGGGAATAATAGTATTATTCTTTGTGTTTGCGTGATGTGATTTTATGAGAAAAATAATTTCTGCATTGGCTTTTATTTTCATAATAGTGGCTATGATCAATTTTATAGGAGTGTCATATTTTAAACAGGCAAATATATCCTCATTTAAAAATTATTTTATATTTTATGGAGATAATATAGAGAGATTTGATACCCTTTTAAATGATGAAAAAGTACCAGAAGAAACTAAAAATAAAATAATAGAATTAACAGAAATGTATAAAACTTTTGAAGTTAATGGTATGAAAAATTCTAAAGAAATGATAGAATTTCATGTAGGAAGCATAAGAAAAGGAACTCCTACTATTGGAACATATTATAAGCTTTATAAGTTTGGAAAACACCTTGATGATCAAGTAAAAGATGGAGAAAATATACTTAAAAATATAAAATAATAAATATTGGGGAAGCTAAAAACATTTTATTTGTTTTGCAGTTTCCCTTTTTATTTATATATAATATTTATTGTATTTGTAATATGTATATAAAGATGATAAAATTTAGATAGAATTTAAAAACTATGCTTAGGACAATTTTTCTTATATTTTGAATTTTAATAGGAGGTGCCTATGTACAAAAAAACTTTAACAATATTATTTGCTCTTCTTTTAACTAGTTTTGTTTATTCAGCTCCAGGAGAAGATAATGTGTTGGAAAGAGAGAGATTACAGTATGGAAAGGAATATATTGTAACTGGAAAGATAAATGATGTATCTGGAGTGGGAGAAGTAACAGTGAAGCCAGATATAATAATTACAAATTTTGAACTTATGACAGAAGCTGATACATTGGAAAAAGCCTCAGAAGAGAATGCAAAATCTATGAATGAACTGAAAAAATATCTACTTTCAATAGGAGTAAAAGAAAATGACATTGAAACTTCAAGATATTCCAAAGGAGAAAAGGTAGAAGCAAAATTTAAAGATGAAAAATCAAATATATACAAAACAACTTTTCAAGTAATTATTACTATGGAAAATGATAAGTTTTATTCTGTCACAGATATATTGAACAAAGAAAATATTACAGAATTAAAAAATGTGAATAGTGATTATAGAAAAAATTTTTATTTTGTGATAGAATCATTTGATAAAAACATTGAAACTTCAAGAAAATTAGCAAAAGAAAAATATGACAGGATAGAATCAGCATTGAAAAAATTAGGAGTTCAAGAAGTATCCATTTTTAACTATAATGTACAGGAAACAAAGGAAACTGAGAAGAAAAAAACTTATACAATAACTCATGCTTTTAAAGTAAAAATGAAGTCATCGGTGGATATGGGAAAATTATTAAAAAAATGTGAAACTTTAAGAATAAAAAATCCAGGAAGTATGGTATATGATATTTCAGAAGAATTAAGAACTAAGACTACAATGGAAGCATATGAAAAAGCTATGAATAATTTATATGAAAAAGCAAAGATTATAATAAAAAACAGAGGATATGAACTTGGAGATGTGACTATCTGGGATAGAACTCAAAATGGTGGGGATTATATACCTTTTCCAGCACCAGCAGTTATGATGAATCAAAGAAGTATAAATGCTTCATATTTTATGAATGAAGAAGCAATGGAATCTACAGATATACCATTCTCAACTGCACAAGAAATGAAAATAACAGCAAGAATATCTGCTAGTTTTGATATAATAAATAAAATCAAATAATTATATAAAAGGGATTGAATGTATTTTAGAGTTCAATCTCTTTCTTTTTTGTACTTGCTAAGTTCCAAAAAATGCTTTAATATATAAATGTAAATTATATAACGGAGGGGAAAACATGAGTTTAAATAGAAGAGATATAAAACTTTTAGAAAAAATAAATAATAATATTTTCCCTATAAGTTCTTTAGCAGAAAAATATAGTGTCAGTGAAAGAAATATAAGATACAGCATAGACAATATCAATTTTTATCTAAGAAAGATGGAGTTGCCAGAAATAGTAATAAAAAAAGGGAATCTTGAGTTTTCAATAAATGATAAAGAACTTGATAGTTTTATTGAAGCTTTAAATATGAACATATATGTTTTTTCTCAAGAGGAAAGAAAAGATTATATTCTTATAAATTATCTTTTTAGAGAAAATGTAAAGATTTCAGAGATGGAAGAAGACTTGAAAGTAAGTAGAACTACTATTAAGAAAGACTTAAAAGATTTAGAGAAATATCTTGCAGAATTTGAATTATCTTTTTATCGTGATGAAAATGGAATGTATATAACTGGGAAAGAAAAAAAATTAAGACATTTAAAACTATTAAAAATGCTTGATTATATAGAAATAAAAAATAAAAATATAGTTTATATAAAGAAAAAATATTTTAATAAAAAAGAAGAGCAGAAAATAATTGCTGAGTATATAAAAGAATATGATATAAAAAAATATCAGATGTAATTGATGAAATAGAAGAAGAGCTTAATGCCCATTTTACAGGAGAATTTAAAAATATAATGGGAATATATCTTATAGCTACATTTGAGAGAATAAAAAATGGTCATATAATTATTCAAAAAAATAATAGTGACTTTTTGAGAAAACTTGAAGAATATAGAAAAATAAAAATATTTTAAAAAAAGTAATAGATGAAAATCAAGAATATGAAATACTTCATCTGACAGAATACTTTTTGAGTGGATATTATAATGATACTTTTTCTGAAATATTCTTATGCTGGAAAGATTTATTTCTAAGATACTAGAAAATATGGATATAGAAATGGGAACTCATTTATTAAAAGACAGAGAATTAGTAGAAAAATTTATGAAGTATCTCCTACCTGCTATTTATCGAATAAAAAATAATTTTTATTTGAATAAAAAGCTTGATTTTAGTGAAATAGATATAGAGTTATTTAATAAAGTAAAGGAAATAATAGAAAAAAACAGTCATTATCTTAAGGAACCTCTAAGAGATGAAGAAATATTTTATGTTTCAAAATACATTGAAGAATATATGGAGCAGAAAAGAAATAAAAAAATTTCTTTAAAAGAATTATTAAAATTAGTACAGCAAAATGCAAAAGATGTAGATAATGAACTTTTAGCTGAAAGTATAAAAGAAAAATTTGGAATATTTATAGATGATGACAGAGAAAAGGAAATTGATTATGGCTTGATAAAATTATTAGGAAAAAATCGTATATTTGTTTCTAATGAAAGAATAACTTTTGGAAATGCTTTGGAGATTGGATTAAATATTCTTTTAAAAGATAAGTGTATAAAAGAGAAAAGTATATATAATTTAAAAGATATGGTAGAAAAATTTGGAAGATATCTTTTTATAGATAAAAGAATATTATTTTGCTATGATAAAGAGAAAGAAAATTGTATAAAGCCTGGAATAACTCTTGTTGTTTCAAAGGAAGGAATAAAAGTAGATGAAGAAGAAGATGCTGATATCTTGTTTCTTCTAACAGCACGAAATAAAATAGAACACTTAAAAGTTATATCTGAACTTATAAGATTGATAGAAAAGAAAAATTTTCTTAATGAAATAATTGAATTGAAAAAACCTGAGGATATAAAAGATAAAATAAAAAATCTTTTAAAAGAATAAAAATGCACTATTAAAAAACTTTATTACATAGGGCAGAAAAAGTAGCTATATAATTCAGGAAAATGAATAGTTGTATTTTAGAAGAATAGTATTGTTATAAAAGACAGATAAAATAAATTGAAAAATTTAGAGTATCTGTTTTTTATTTTTGTGAAGATTTACACTAAAACTTTTTTTCAAAAAAAGATGAAAAAGTATGCTTATTAACATTAATATATTCTTGATATATAATAATTTTAGAATAAAATAAAAATATTTCGGAGGAAAAGATGAATAAAAAAGTTAGTTTTTGGGAATTTTTTCAGGGATTAGGAAAAACATTTATGCTGCCAGTATCATTATTAGCAGCCTGTGGTATTATGCTTGGAATAGGAAGTTCATTTGCAAGTTCAGTAACAGCAGAAATACTTCCATTTTTAAAGAATCCAATTTTAAAAGTATTCTTTGAATTTATGGCTACAATAGGTTCATTTGCATTTTCAAATTTACCAGTAATGTTTGCAATGGCTATACCTTTAGGACTTGCAAGACAAGATAAAGGAGTAGCAGCATTTTCAGGATATGTTGGTTTTGCTATGTCAAGTTTATCTGTTAATTTCTTCTTAAAGGCTACAGGAACTTTAGCTACACCTGAAAATATGAAAGCAGCAGGACAATCTATGGTTCTTGGTATCCAAAGTATTGATATTGGAGTTCTTGGAGGAGTCTTAATTGGTATAATTGTTTATAAGATACATGATAGATATTGTGAAATAAAGCTTCCTGATGCACTTGCATTCTTTGGTGGAGCAAGATTTGTACCTATTGCTACAGCAGTAATAGTTGGAGTAGTTAGTCTATTAATTCCATTTATCTGGCCTTTCTTCAATAATATGATTATGGGTGTTGGAAAGATGATAGGGAAAGCAGGAGCATTTGGACCATTCCTATTTGGAGCTGGAGAAGGATTATTAAGACCATTTGGACTTCATCACATATTAGTTGCTATGATAAGATTTACACCAGCTGGAGGAGAGGCAATAGTAAATGGGGAAACTGTTTCAGGAGCACTTACAATATTCTATAAGCAGTTTGCTGATGGAATACTTGATCCTAATGTAACAAAATTCCTTTCTCAAGGAAAAATGCCATCATATATGTTTGGACTTCCAGCAATAGCTTTAGCAATATATAACACTGCAAGACCTGAGAATAGAAAGAAAATAAAAGGACTTCTTGCATCTGGACTTGTTGCTTGTGTAATTGGTGGAATAACAGAGCCATTAGAATTTATATTTCTTTTCCTATCACCAGTTTTATATATATTCCATTGTATAATGGTTGGACTTGGATTTATGATGATGGGAATATTAAAAGTAACTATTGGGAATACTGATGGAAATCTTATAGATTTTCTAGTATTTGGAGTATTACAAGGAACAAGAACAAAATGGTATTTAGTTCTTCTAGTTGGAGCTGTATGGTTTGCAGTATATTATACTGTATTTAAATATGCAATCCTAAAATTTAATTTAAAAACTCCAGGAAGAGAAGTAATTACTGAAGGAGATAATGTAAAATTAGGTGGATATGACGAAGAAAGAATGTTGAAAGCTTTAGGTGGAAAAGATAATATTGTTTCTTTAGATAACTGTATTACAAGACTTAGAATGGTTGTAAAAGATATGTCTGTTGTAGATTCAGATGAGATAAAAGCAACTGGAGCAATAGCAGTAGTAAAATTAGATGATACAAATCTTCAGGTAGTAATAGGACCTCAAGTACATGTTGTAAAAAATAAATTAGAAAAATTAATGAAAAAATAATCAGAATGGTGAGAAAGATGAAATTTGATGAAGTAAAGGATAGAAGAGGTACTTACTGTACTCAGTGGGATTATGTGAAAGATAGATTCGGAAAGGATGATCTTCTTCCTTTCACTATATCAGACATGGATTTAGAATCTCCAAAAGAAATAGTAGATGCACTCATAAAAAGGATAAATCATAGAATATTTGGATATAGCAGATGGAATCATGATGATTTTAAAAATTCTATTGAAGGTTGGTATAATAGAAGATTTAATTTTCAAATAGACAAGGAATGGATAGTATATAGTCCAAGTGTTATATATGCTGTATCAAAGTTTATTGAAATGAAATCTGAAAAAGGAGATGGAGTACTTATTAATACTCCAGGATATGACGGATTTTTTAAAGTAATAGAAGATAATGATAGAAAATTACTTACTTCTTCATTAAAAAAAGTTAAAAATAGTTATGAAATAGACTTTGATGATTTTGAATTAAAATGCAGGGAAGCAAAAATATTTCTTTTATGCAGTCCTCACAATCCAACTGGAAAAGTATGGACTGAAGAAGAATTAAAAAGAATGATAGAAATATGTAAAAAGTATAATGTGTTTATAATTTCTGATGAAATACATATGGATATAATATACAATGGGAAGCATCAGCCTATTTTATCACAAGCAGGTGATTATATTGAAAATATAGTTTTATGCACATCTGCTTCAAAAACTTTTAATATTCCAGCACTATGTGGCTCTTATCTTTTTATTACAAATCAAAAAGATAAAGATGAGTTTTTAAGAATATTAAAAAATAGAGATGCACTTTCATCACCTTCAATACTTGCTGTAATAGCAACAATAACAGCTTATAATGAATGTGGGTATTGGGTAGATGAATTAGTAAAATATACAGAAAGCAATATAAAATATGTAAAAGAATATTTAGAAAAAAATATTCCAATATTAAAATGTGAAATTCCACAGGGAGCATATTTTGCATGGATAGATTTTTCAGAATTAGGTATCTCGAATGAGGAATTTCAAAGGAATCTTATTGATATTGGTGGAGTAGCAATAATGCCTGGACTTACTTATGGAGAGGAAGGTAGATATTTTATCAGACTTAATGTTGGTTGTTCTATCAAAAAAGTAGAAGAAGGGTTACAGCGAATAGAGAAAGCAGTAAAGTATATAGAAAATAAAAATAATTAATATTTTCTATATTGAAATATGATTATTGTTATATAAAATAAAAAAATGGACAACTTATAAGCAGAAACATAATTTTAGAATTTTTCCAGTAGAATAGAAAGGTTTCTTATTCTAATTTTCAAATTTCTAAAATTTAATCTAGCTTTTTAGTAGTCCATTTTTATTTCTAATTATTTATTTCCTGGATAAAATTTTGGATTTGAAAAATAATCTTTAGTTTGTTCTCTTACTTTTGGAAACAAAACAACAAGAGCTATCATATTAGGAATAACAACTAATCCCATAGCTAAATCCTGAATAGTCCAAACAAGACTGATTTTAGTTATTGAACCAATAATACATAAAAAAGGAAATACATATCTGCATCTAGCAGTTACTTTAGGTCCAAAAGCATATGTGAAACTTTTGGCAGCATTAAACCATTGTCCCATTAAAGTAGTAAAACAGAATATTAACAGGGATATAGTAGCAGCATGTTTTAATGGTGACCATACAGTACCAAATGCTTCAATAGCCATTACTGAACCAGGAGTGTTTGTCTTATACAGTCCAGTAACACCAACAATAAGAGCAGTAATTGTACAAACTATAATAGTGTCTAGAAAAACTTCTGTAACTCCAGCGATACCTTCTCTGCAAGGGTGTTCAACTATTGCAGAACCATGAGCAAAAGGGGCAGTTCCTTCTCCAGCTTCATTAGAGTACATACCACGAGTAATACCATATTGTAAAGCTCTTGCCATAACATATCCTCCAGTACCACCAGCAACAGCTTTTAAAGAGAAAGCTTCTCTAAAAATAGTTGCAAATATAATTGGAACTTGGTGAATATTTAATAAAATAACTAAAATTCCAGCACAGATGTAGAAAATTGACATTATAGGGACAAGAGCTGTTGCCATATTAGCAACTCTTTTCAAACCTCCAAGTGTGATAGCCATAAGAAGACAGATTAAAATTATTCCAGTAATATACGTAGGAATATTATAATTAGAACTTAATATACCAGCAATAGTATTTGATTGAACAAGGTTTGCTCCCATCATTTTTGTACACATAAGTACTGCGATGACAACACCAAGCCAAGGCATTTTCAATCCATCTCTAATATAATACATAGGTCCACTTAATATATTTCCATCTGAATCTTTTCCACGATATAGCTGAGAAAGGACAATTTCTCCATATTTTAAAGCCATTCCGAAAAATGCAGCAACCCACATCCAAAATACGGCCCCCATACCACCAGCAGTAATAGCAGTAGCTATACCAACAACATTTCCTCCACCTACATTTCCAGCCAGAGTTACCATCATTGCTTTAAAAGAAGGAATAGATCCTTCACCTTTTTCATCATTTCTAGATTTAAAAGATTCTACAAGTGTTTTTCTCATTATGAATCCAAAATATCTTACTTGTATAAAACCATTTGTAAAAGTATAAAGTATTCCAAGACCTAATAAAATAAAAACAAGCCATTTTCCCCATATTATTCCATTGATTCTTTCCAATAGAAATTCAAATTGGTCCATATTAATTCCTCCAGTGTTTTTATATAAAATTTATTTTTTATTTATATTCTTTGATTATTTTTCCTGTCAAATCAGGAAAATTTCCAATGATAATATCAATACCTTTTTCAATGAGATAACGAATATCACTTTCTTTGTTTACTGTGTATGTATTTATTTCTATTCCATATTTTTTAATTTCATCTATAACTTCAGGGACTAAATTGTAATGTACAGGGTGGTAACATTGAATGCCTAAATCATGAGTATATTTACCAGCATTAATGAGCCAAGTTTCAGATAAAAGACCATATTTCAAGTTAGGAGCTATATTTTTCATACGAAGTATGCTGTAATGATTGAAACTTGAAATTATAACTTTTTCCTCCATTTCATATTCCTGTATAAGATTCCATACTTTTTCTTCAATACCAGCATACTCAAAAACTCCTGTTTTAAGTTCAATGTTAGTTATTATTTTTTTATTTTTAATAAGTTCAAAATATTCTCTTAAAGTAGGAATTTTATTAAATTCTATTTGATTACGATAAATGAATGAAGCATCAAATTTAGATAATTCTTCATAAGTATAACTGGACACCAATCCCTTTCCATCAGTAGTTCTGTCTATTGTTTCATCATGAATAATGACTACTTCTCCATCTTTAGTGAGCTGAACATCAAGTTCTATCCCATCAACACCAGATTCAATAGCTTTTTTAAAAGCAAGCATTGTATTTTCAGGATATTTTCCACTAAACCCTCTATGAGCAAAATTTTTTGCCATTTTATTTTCCTCCAATTTTTAAAATCATTCTTTTAGATAATAATATATTTTTTACACTTTTACCAGTTTTTTTACAATATTTTTACAAAAAAATAAACTAAAATAAATCTATGATTTTTCATAGAGATACTTTAGCTTTCACTTTTCTCCGCCAATATATTAAATTGAAGCTTAACGATTGAAATTATATCAAAAAGAACTAATTTTGTCAAATTTGAAAATTAAGTTTATAGAAACTTTTGAAATAAAATAAAATTTTAAAATTTTGTTTATAAATAAAAATATAAAAATTTTGTGAAAAAGAAAAAAATAAGAGGATAATTAGAAAAAAATTCAAATAATTAATATAGAAGATTAAAAATAAAGTATTTGATTCTTGAAAGTTTAATATAGGGGTATGTGATTAAAAAATACTAAAATATATTGACTTTTGGGAAAATTTGAGTTACTATGATATAGGGGTATACCCTATATTGAAAAATTAGGAGGTATAATTTATGAAAAAAATAATAAAAATAGATGGTATGGGTTGTCAGAAATGTGTGGCACATGTGAAAGAGGCTTTGGAAAATTTAGATGGAGTGGATTTACTAGAGGTAAAAATTGGAGAAGCATCTGTGGATATTCCAGAAGGATATGATTTTAAGAAAATAGTTGAAGCATTAGATGATGCAGGATATGAGGTTGAGGAATAATGAAAAAGAACTATCAACTTGGCGGCATAAGCTGCCAAGTTTGTGTCAATAAAATAGAAAAAAAATTATCTAAATTAGAAGGAATGAAAGAAGCAGTAGTTAATCTTTCTACTGAAAAACTTTCAGTTGATTATGATGAAACAATTTTAAAGGAAGAAACAATAATAGAAACTGTAAAAAAATTAGGATATGAGATAGAAGAAGAATCAGAGTTAAAAGATGTAGAATTAGATATTGATGGAATAAGCTGTCAAGTTTGTGTTAATAAAATAGAAAAGAAAGTTTCAAAGCTTAATGGAGTAAAATCTGTAATAGTAAACTTAGCTAGTAGCAGAGGAAAAATTGTTTATGATTCAGATGTTATTAAACTTTCAGAAATCCTTGAAGTAATGAAAAAAATGGGATATACTGGAACAAAACATGAGGAATCTTCTGAAAACTTAAGAGATAAAGAAAAAGAAGAACATTTAAAAAGAGAGTTTTTAGAATTTAAAATAGCAATTATTTTTTCTGCTATTGTTTTCTATATAGCTATGGGAACAATGATTGGACTTCCAGTTCCTGCTATTATTTCTCCAGATGTGAATCCACTGAATTTTGCAATAGTACAATTTATTCTTGCTCTCCCAGTTGTGTATATAGGAAGAAGATTTTATATTATAGGAATTAAACAATTATTTATGAAAAGTCCAAGTATGGACTCCTTAATAGCTACTGGAACAGGATCAGCTTTAATTTATAGTATATATGGAACTTTTAAAATAGCAGAGGGTGATTATCATTATGTTCATTCTTTATATTTTGAATCAGCAGTAGTTATTCTTGCACTTATACTTTTGGGAAAATATCTGGAAGGAGTAAGTAAAGGAAAAACTTCAGAAGCTATAAAAAAACTTATGAGCTTGAAAAGTAAAAAAGCTAATCTTGTAAGAAATGGAGAAATAGTACAGGTAGATATAGAGGAAGTAGAGAAAGGCGAAGTCCTTTTAGTTAAACCTGGAGAAAGTATTCCAGTTGATGGAAAAGTAATAGATGGAAATAGTACTGTTGATGAATCTATGCTTACAGGAGAAAGTATTCCAATGGATAAAGCAGCAGGGGATATAGTTTATGGTGCAAGTATTAATAAAAATGGAAGCCTTAAAATAGAAGCAACAGCAGTTGGAAAAGATACTGTAATTTCAAAAATTATAAAATTAGTAGAAAATGCTCAAGGTTCAAAAGCTCCTATTGCCAAAATTGCAGATAAAGTATCAGCGTATTTTGTTCCTATAGTGATGCTTATAGCAACAGCAGCAGGAATTATCTGGTATTTTTTGGGAAGTCGTGGTATTGTAGAAATAAATAATACTCCATCTATATTTGCTCTTACTATTTTTATTTCTGTAATGGTAATTGCTTGTCCATGTTCACTTGGGCTTGCTACACCTACAGCTATAATGGTAGGAACAGGAAGAGGAGCAGAATTAGGAATATTAATAAAATCTGGAGAAGCTCTTGAAAAAGCTCATAAAGTAAATGCAGTAGTTTTTGATAAAACAGGAACATTGACAGAAGGAAAACCAAGAGTAACTGATATATTAACTATGGAAGGTTATAAAGAAAACGATACTTTACAAATAGCAGGAGCACTTGAACAGCACTCAGAACACCCTTTAGGAGAAGCTATTGTAGAAGAAGCAAAAGAGAGAGGACTTGTATTTCCACAAGTAACTGATTTTATCTCTATAACTGGGCAGGGAGTATATGGTAAAATAGAGGAAAGTGAAGTATTAATAGGAAATATTAAACTCATGAAAGCAAAAAATATAGAGATAACTATGGAAAAGGAATTAGATGAATTAGCATCACAAGGAAAGACTCCAATGTATATGGCAATAGATGGAAAGTTTTTAGGAATAATAGCAGTTGCTGATGTAATGAAAAAAGAGGCTGTAGATACAATTAAAGAACTGAAAACAAGAGGATATAAAATTGGAATGATAACTGGAGATAATAAAATAACAGCTGAAGCCATTGGAAAACAGGTTGGAATAGATATGATATTTGCTGAAGTAACACCAGAAGATAAATATTTGAAGGTAAAAGAATTACAGAATGAAGGATATAATGTGGCAATGGTAGGAGATGGAATAAATGATTCGCCAGCTCTTGTACAGGCAGATGTAGGAATTGCTATAGGTGGAGGAACAGATATTGCAATGGAAAGTGCAGACATAGTTTTAATGAAGAGAGATTTAAGAGATGTACTTACAGCAATGGATTTAAGTAATGCCACTATTAGAAATATAAAGCAGAATTTATTCTGGGCCTTTATATACAACACTTTAGGAATACCAATAGCAGCAGGATTACTTTATCCTTTCACTGGACATCTTCTGAATCCTATGATAGCTGGAGGAGCAATGGCTATGAGTTCTGTTTCTGTAGTAACTAATGCATTAAGACTTAAAAAATTTAAAAAGCAGTAACAAGGGGGATCAAAGATGGAAAAGTTAAAGAGAACCTGTATATCCAATGAGTGTATGAGCAAAGAATGTCCAGCATTCAAAAAAAATTAGAAGCCAGAATAAATAGGATAGAAGGGCAGATAAGAGGAATAGGGAAAATGCTGATAAATAAAATCGGGTGTGATGATGTTCTTAACCAAATATCATCTGTAAAATCTGCTTTAAATGGAGTGTCAAAATTGATACTTGAATCTCATATAAGAAACTGTGTAGTTAACGATATAAAAGCAGGGGCTGAAGATGAAATAATTTCTGAACTTGTGCAGACATTAAATAAAATGATTGATAAAACAAGTAAGAAAATAAAAGAAGATTTACCTGAAATGATAAAAAAAATAGAAATGCAGGTAGGGAAAATAAAAGATCTTGTAGAAGAGGAACATTGTAATGAAGTTCTTAATGAAATATCTTTGGTAAAAGGAGAACTTGATGGTGTATCAAAATTGGTACTTGAATCACATATTAAAAATTGTATAGTGAGAGATATAAAATCAGGAAATGAAGATAAAGTAATAACAGAACTTTTATATACTCTAAATAAAATGATTAAGTAGGAGAAAAGATTTTATAATTAGGGGGCTTTATGAAAAAGATACTTGTAGTAGATGATGAATGGAAAATAAGAAAACTCATAAAGGATTACCTTGTGAGAGAAGGATACAGTGTAGATGAAGCTGGAGATGGAGAAGAAGGATTAGACCTTTTTTTTCAGACTACATATGATATTGTTATCCTGGATATAATGATGCCAAAAATAGATGGTTGGAGTGTGTGCAGAAAAATAAGAGAAGAATCTCAGGTGCCTATCATTATGCTTACAGCTAGAGCTGATGAAAGCGATCAGTTATTTGGATTTGAATTAGAAACAGATGAATATATGATAAAGCCTTTTAATCCTAAATTATTAGTAGCAAAAGTAAAAGCCCTACTGAGAAGAGATGGAAAAATAGTTGATAAAACTTATCTTGAATTTGGAGATTTAATTATAGATACATCAAAAAGGGAGGTAAAATTGGGAGATGTAATACTTGAGCTTACCCCTAAAGAATACGACCTTTTATATTTCTTTATAGAAAATAAAGGATTAGCACTATCTAGAGAAAAGATTTTAAATTCAGTATGGGGTTGGGATTACTTTGGTGATTCCAGAACTGTGGATACGCATATAAAAAGATTAAGAAAAAAAATAGGAGATAATTTTATCCAGACAGTGAGAGGATTTGGATATAAATTCGAGGGAGATAAATGAAGATAAGGTGGAAAATATTTTTCCTGATGTTCAGTGTAGTAGTTATGATAGTCTTAGGATTGCTAGTAACAAATAGCATTTATCTGGAAAAATTCTATATAAAAAATAAGAAAGAAAAACTCGTAGAACTAGGAAAAATACTTGTCGATCCTAAATATGTCATAGATTTTCAAAATCTTGAGATGCATTCAAATGTTGCCATACTTATAAAGAAAAATCAAGAGTTATACAGACTTGAAACAGAATCAATACTTTCCAAAAGAGAGATAGATGCTATAGCACATAAACTTAAAGAACATGAATATGTTTTTGAAGAAATAACTCTTCTTGATTATAGAGGAAAAGTTTTAATACTTTTTATGCCTTATAGGAGTGATAGATATATTGAAATAATAACTCCTCTTAGTTTCATTCAGGAAGGATTAGAAATATCCACAAGGTATCATCTTCTAATAATAATGTTAGCCTTGATAATAGGTTCTTCTATGTCATTTGTATTTTCTAAAAAGATGACTGATCCTATATTGGAAATAAAAGAAATAACTCAAAAAATTTCGGAACTTGATTTTAATAGAAAATTTGATAAAGATAGTAAAGATGAAATAGGAGAATTGGGTTATGCAATCAATAGAATGGGAGAAACTTTAGAAAAAAGTATAGATGAATTAAATGAACTTAACAGGAAACTTATGCTGGATATTGAAAATGAAAAAAGACTGGATAAATTGAGAAAAGAATTTATAGCAAGTGTCAGTCATGAATTAAAAACTCCTATATCCATAATACAGGGATATGCTCAAGGACTTGTTGAGAATGTAGCAAATGAAGAAGATAAAAATTTTTATTGTGAAGTTATTATGGAAGAAAGTTTGAAAATGGACTCCTTAGTTAAAGAACTCTTACTAATATCACAAATGGAATCAGGATATTTTAAAATGGATATTGAAGAAATAAATTTTTATCCTATAATAAAGGATATAAAAGATAAATACTCTTCTAAATATAAGAGAATAGTTTATAATGGAAGCAAAGACATTTTTGTTTTATGTGATGAAAAATATATTGAAAGAGTACTTGATAACCTTGTAGTAAATGCTTTAAAATATTCTTCTGGAGATAGAGATGTAATTATAAGTGCTGAAGATATTGGAAATAAGGAAAGAATAACTGTAAGCAATGAAACAGATAGATTAACAGAAAATGACTTAGATAGCATCTGGACACCTTTCTATAGATTAGATAAAGTTAGAGATAGAGATGGACATGGTTTAGGGTTATCTATTGTAAGAGGAATATTAGAAAATCATAAAAGTAAATTTGGAGTATATTTTTCTGAAGAAAAAATTGTAAATTTCTGGTTTGAGCTGGCAAAAAAAACAGATGACATAAAAGATATTTATGATGAGGAAGAATTTGAAATAGAAGAAGCATAAATTACGAATAAAGGTATTTTATATAAAGTGTACTAGTTGTGTGGTGTATGTGATTAAATATATTGACTTTACATGGTGTTGAGTATATACTTAGAATAGGAAATTTGATTTTTCAAATTTAAGGATTGTGAGGGAGGAAAGAAATGAATAACCAACAAACTAAACAAGGGGCATTTAAAAGATTCACATCTTTTTGTGTTTCTTTAATGCAAAAGTATTTGCCAGATCCATATATTTTCTGTGCAATGCTGACATTTATAGTATTTATAGGAGCTGTTATTTTTACAAAACAGTCGCCAATGAGAATTATAGGGCATTGGACAAATGGTTTCTGGTCACTGTTGTCATTCTCAATGCAGATGGCATTGGTACTTGTAACAGGTCATACAATGGCTAGTTCAAGTGTGTTTAAAAAAATATTATCAAGTATGGCATCTAAATTATCTAGTCCTAAACAGGCTATTGTTGTAGTAACATTAGTTTCTACTATAGCATGTATATTAAACTGGGGATTTGGACTGGTTATTGGAGCTATTTTTGCTAAAGAAATAGCTAAAAAAGTAAAAGGGGTAGATTATAGACTTCTTATTGCATCAGCTTATACAGGATTCTTAGTGTGGCATGGAGGATTATCTGGGTCTATTCCTCTACAGGTTGCAAGTGACAGTGTAGCAGCTCTATCAAAACAAACTGCAGGTGCTGTAACTGAAAATATACCTACAAGTTTAACTCTGTTTTCACCAATGAATTTATTTATTGTTGGAGCACTTATTATAATGTTGCCATTAATAAATAGAGCTATGTATCCAGCTGAAAATGAAGTTGTTACTGTTGATCCAAAATTGTTGGAAGAGCCAGAAGAAAAAGTTTTACTTCATGAAAATATGACTCCAGCTGAAAAAATAGAAAATAGTAGAGTAGTTTCTATTATTTTAGGAGTTATGGGTTGGTCTTATATTCTTCAATATTTTATAACTAAAGGATTTAATCTTAACCTTAATCTGGTTAACTTTATATTCTTATTTACAGGAATTATTCTTCATGGAACACCTAGAAAATTTATAAATGCCTTTGGTGAAGCAACTAAAGGAGCAGCAGGAATACTTCTACAATTTCCATTTTATGCTGGAATTATGGGTATCATGACAGGAGCAAATGCTGATGGAGTATCATTAGCTATACTAATGTCTAATTTCTTCGTAAATATTTCTACTCCAAAAACATTCCCACTATTTTCATTCTTAAGTGCAGGAATAGTAAACTTCTTTGTACCTTCTGGAGGAGGACAATGGGCAGTTCAAGCTCCAATAGTAATGCCAGCAGGAATTGAGATAGCTAAATATGCAGGTAAACCAGCTATATATATGACAGCTAAATCAGCTATGGCTATTGCTTGGGGAGATGCTTGGACAAATATGATACAGCCGTTCTGGGCATTACCAGCATTAGGTATTGCAGGATTGGGAGCTAAAGATATTATGGGATACTGTTTAATAGTACTTCTTTGTTCAGGAGTAGTAATTTCAACAGGATTCTTATTGTTCTAGGTAAATAAATGAAAAAAAATGCTTATTTTTATGAGATAAAAGAAATATACGAAGAAAAAAAAGAAGAAATAGAAAAAAGATTAAATGATTTTAGTGACATATGGAAAAAGGGGAATAATGAAGATATTCATACAGAATTATCTTTTTGTATACTAACACCTCAATCTAAAGCAGTAAATGCATGGAAGGCTATTAGTACTCTCAGAGATAATGGGCTTTTATTCAATGGAACTGCTGAAGAAATAGTAGAGTATTTAAATATAGTGAGATTTAAGAATAATAAAGCAAAATATTTAGTTAATCTTAGAGAGCAAATGAAAGATAAGAATGGAAAAATTATAACAAAAGATTTTTTCAAAAGCATATCTGATGTAAATGAAAAGAGAGAATGGATAGTAAAAAATATTAAAGGAATGGCTTATAAAGAGGCTAGTCACTTTCTGAGAAATGTCGGATTCGGAAAGAAAATTTCGATTTTAGATAGACATATCCTGAAAAATTTAGTAAAATTAGAAGTGATGGAAGAAATTCCAAAATCTCTGACTCCTAAATTGTATTTAGAGATCGAAAAAAAGATGAAAGCTTATTGTGATTATGTAGATATATCTATGGATAGTTTAGATTTACTTCTATGGTACAAGGAAGCCGGAGAAATATTTAAATAAAATAAGTGTTAGGAGGGCAAAATGAAAAACAAATTAGTTTCAATGGAAGAAGCTGTATCTCATGTAAAAGATGGAATGACAGTTTTTATTGGGGGATTTCTAGGAGTAGGAACACCTGAAAAAATAATAGATGCTTTAATAGCTAAAGGTGTAAAAGATCTTACTGTTATAGCTAATGATACAGGATTTCCAGACAAAGGAATTGGAAGACTTGTTGTAAATAACCAAGTTAAAAAAGTAATTGCTTCTCATATCGGAACAAACCCAGAAACTGGAAGAAAAATGCAGTCTGGTGAAATGGAAGTTGAACTAGCACCTCAAGGAACATTAGCTGAAAGAGTAAGAGCTGGAGGAAATGGACTAGGAGGAATCTTAACACCAACTGGAATAGGAACTATTGTTGAAGAAGGAAAAGAAGTTCTTACAGTAGATGGAAAAAAATATATTTTAGAAAAACCTCTAAGAGCTGATGTAGCACTTTTAAATGGTTCTGTAGTTGATGAACTAGGAAATGTTATTTATGCTAAAACAACTAAAAACTTTAACCCAATGATGGCAACAGCAGCAGATACAGTTATAGTTTTTGCAGAAAAATTAGTAAAAGTGGGAGAAATTGACCCAGATCATGTAATGACATCTAGAATATTCGTAGACTACATAGTTAAATAGGAGAGGTGAATCAGGAAATGGAATTAGATAAAAAATTAGTAAGAGAATATATTGCAAAAAGAGTTGCAGAAGAATTTAAAGATGGATATGTAGTAAACCTAGGAATAGGACTTCCTACTTTAGTAGCTAACTATGTACCAGAGGGAATAGATGTTGTATTCCAATCAGAAAATGGAATTATTGGAGTAGGACCAGCTCCAGAACCTGGAAAAGAGGATAAAGATATAGTAAATGCAGGGGCAGGATTTGTGACTGTTCTTCCAGGAGCACAATTCTTTGATTCTTGTACTTCTTTTGGAATTATAAGAGGAGGACATGTAGATGTGACTGTTCTTGGAGCTCTTCAAGTAGATAAAGAAGGAAATTTGGCAAACTGGATGGTTCCTGGAAAAATGGTTCCTGGAATGGGGGGAGCTATGGACCTTGTAGTTGGAGCTAAAGAAGTTATAGTTGCTATGGAACATACAGCTAAAGGAGCAGTAAAAATCCTTGAAAAATGTGATCTTCCATTAACAGCTGCTAATCAAGTAAACTTAATAATTACTGAAAAAGGTGTTATAAAAGTAACTCCAGAAGGATTAGTTCTTACTGAGGTAAGTCCTTATTCTTCAATTGAAGATATAAAAGCATCTACAGGAGCAGAATTAAAAGTTGCTGATGATGTGAAAATATTATCACTTTAATTGAATAAGCTTGATATCAATCTCCCTTTTGAATAATTTTAAAAGGGAGATTTTTTTATATTATAAAGTTTGAAATAATAAAAATAGAAAGTTTATCTTTTTTTCTTTATAATATTGAAACTTTCATCTATCAATGAATAAATTGTTTTAATTGGGACTAAACCATCTAATTTAATAGTAAGCCAATGTTTTTTATTCATGTGATAACCAGGTAAATAATTAATATTATCTACAATAGAGGATATTTTATCTGGGGTAGCTTTTAAATCAATAATTTCAATTTTACCTTCTTCTTTTATTCCAATTTTGTTTTTTTCAACTTCCAATAGAGCTACATACCATTTTCCACTTGATTTTTCACGGAAAACAGCATTGTTTGGTGTTTTATCCCATAGATATTCTGGCTCAGTTTTATATTTTTCTGATATATATTTTATAATTTTTTTAGCATAATCACTTTTAAATATTTCTTTTATTGTGCATTTTTCAGCAATGTCAGTAAGTACTGATTCACATTCTTTTTGTATTTTTCCAACAAATCCTCCATTTATATTTTGAATATAAGCAGGGATATATTCTTCATTAGTTTCTAAATCAATAATTTTTATTTTTATTTCATTAGGTATTTTTATACTTATATTTAGAGTGAAAGAATTTTTCATTAAATTTACTGAATAAATATATTGGTCATCTTTTTGAATAAAGCCATATGCTAATAAATGGTTAATTATAAATTTTTGATTTTTAAATATTTTTCCCTGATACAGCATATATTTTATCATCTCCTTTTTCTATATTATATCATTCATAATATTTCTGACAATGCTGGAGAAAATTTTTTGACATGCTTAGGTCATAAAAAAATGATAAAATTTAAAAAGTTGTTTATTATCCTTTTGTTCGTAAAAACTCTAAAGAATTATTATAAAAAGATGGTACTTTTTTTATTTTATTGTTTGTAAAACAATAAAAAAATTGTTATAATAAAAAATAGACATAAGCAGCAATAGTTTTAGGAGGAATAGAGTGAAAAAAGCATCGATTATAACATATGGATGTCAGATGAATGTAAATGAAAGTGCTAAAATAAAGAAAATCTTTCAAAATATAGGATATGAAATAACTGAAAATATAGAGGAATCAGACGCAATTTTTCTTAATACATGTACAGTAAGAGAAGGAGCAGCAACGCAAATATATGGAAAATTAGGAGAATTAAAACATATAAAAGAAAAAAGAGGAAGTATTATAGGGATTACTGGTTGCTTTGCTCAGGAGCAGGGGAAAGAACTTTTAAAGAAATTTCCTCAGATAGATATAATAATGGGAAACCAAAATATAGGAAGAATACCTCAGGCAATAGATGATATAGAACATAAAACAAATAAACATATTATCTATACTGATTGTGAAGATGAATTACCTCCAAGGTTAGATGCTGATTTTGATTCAAAAAAAACAGCATCAATATCAATAACTTATGGTTGTAATAACTTTTGTACTTATTGTATTGTTCCATATGTTAGAGGAAGAGAAAGATCAGTACCTTTAGATGAAATAATACATGATGTAAAACAATATGTAGAAAAGGGATATAAGGAAATAATACTTTTGGGACAAAATGTAAATTCCTATGGGAAAGATTTTAAAAATGGAGATAACTTTGCAAAACTTTTAGAAGAAATATGTAAAGTTGAAGGGGATTTCTTAGTAAGATTTATTTCTCCACACCCAAGAGATTTTTCTGATGAAGTAATAGATGTTATAGCTAAAAATGATAAGATAGCAAAATCATTACATCTTCCATTACAATCAGGATCTACAAGGATTTTAAAAATGATGAACAGAGGATATACAAAAGAACAGTATATAGCTCTTGCTGAAAAGATAAAAGAAAAAATACCAGGAGTAGCTCTTACTGCTGATATAATAGTTGGATTTCCAGGAGAAACAGAGGAAGATTTTTTAGATACTTTAGATGTAGTAAAAAGAATACAATTTGAAAATTCATTTATGTTTATGTACTCAATAAGACAAGGAACAAAAGCAGCAGATATGGATAATCAAATAGATTCAGAAGTAAAAAAAGAAAGACTTCAAAGACTGATAGAAGTTCAAAATAGCTGTTCATTAGCAGAAAGTGAAACTTATAGAGGAAAAATAGTAAGAATATTAGTAGAAGGAGAAAGTAAAAAGAACAAAGATGTTCTTACTGGAAGAACATCAACTAATAAAATAGTTTTATTCAAAGGAGATAAATCCCTAGAAGGAACTTTTGTAAATGTAAAAATAAATGATTGTAAAACATGGACTTTATATGGTGATATTGTAGATTAAGATTAACTGAGGTGGATATGGATAAGTTGGATAGATTTCTTTTAAAAGAACTTCAAGAGATAGCAAAACAGTTGGGGATAGAATATAAAAATGGAATAAAAAAATCTGAACTGAAAGAATTGATAGAAAAAGATATTGAAGAAAAAGAAGGATTGGATATTGCTTGGGGGAGCTTAGAAGTATTACCTGATGGTTATGGTTTTTTAAGAAATACAAGTGTAGAAAAAGATGTCTATGTATCAGCTTCACAAGTGAGGAAGTTTAAATTAAGAACTGAAGACATAGTAGTTGGAGAAGTAAGAGAACCTTCGGGAGATGAAAAAAACTATGCTTTAAGAAGAGTTTTACTAGTAAATAGTGGAACATTAGAAGCTGCTGAGTCAAGAGTACCTTTTGAAGATCTTGTACCAGCTTATCCAACTGAGAGATTTATTCTGGAAACTGATAGAAAAAATGTTTCAGGAAGGATAATAGACCTTGTTGCACCAATTGGAAAAGGTCAGAGAGCTTTGATAATAGCTCCACCAAAAGCAGGGAAAACTATGCTCATAAGCAGTATAGCAAACTCAATGATAGAGCAGAATAAAGAAGCAGAAGTGTGGATACTTCTGATAGATGAAAGACCAGAAGAGGTTACAGACATAAAAGAATCAGTAATAGGAGCCCAAGTATTTGCCTCAACATTTGATGAAGATCCAAGAAATCATATAAAAGTAACAGAAATGATATTAGAAAGAGCGAAAAGAAAAGTTGAAAATGGAGAAGATATAGTAATACTTATGGATTCTCTTACAAGACTTGCAAGAGCATATAATATAGTTATTCCATCAAGTGGAAAGTTGATATCTGGAGGGATTGATCCTACAGCTTTATATTATCCTAAAAATTTCTTTGGAACAGCTAGGAATATAAGAAAGGGAGGAAGCCTTACTATTATAGCAACTGTTCTTGTAGATACAGGAAGTAAAATGGACGATATCATATATGAAGAATTTAAATCAACAGGAAATTGTGATATACATTTAGATAGAAATTTAGCTGAATTGAGAATATTTCCAGCTATAGATATTCAACGTTCAGGAACTAGAAAAGAAGAGCTTTTAATACCTAAAAATGAATTAGAAAGTATTTGGAGCATAAGAAGATATTTAGCACAATATGATAGAGCAACAGCTTCAAGAAAGCTTATAGATACTATACTTAATACAGAAAGTAATAAGAAGCTTCTAGAATTTTATGAAAAAGGGGAGAGGAAGACTAAAAATGAAATCTAAAATAAAAGTTTTTATAATATTAGCAGTTGTTTTTTATTTCGGAATAGAGTTTGCCAATCCTTTTAAAGAAGAAGTGGTGGATTTAAAAAAATTTACAGATTATTATGATACAACTGAAGAAACAAATGGTGGAGTTACTCTATTAAATGATAGTTTTTATACTTTTGAGAAGGAGTATAATTTTGCCAATGAATATAAGCCAATAGGATTTGATAAAAAAGATACTGGAAATACAGGGACAGACAAGGACGGAATTAGAGAAACTGCTATAAATCAGATTATGTCTACTGAGAAAAAATTACCTGTAAAAAGTGAATATATAGTTAAACAGGGAGATACAATTTCTCAAATAGCTGAAGCAAATGGAATGACAATGAATATGCTTCTTGCAAATAATCCTAATGTTTCAGTGAAAAATTTAAAGATAGGGCAAAAATTAACTATCGTTTCTGAGAATGGAATATTCTATAAAGTTCAAAAAGGAGATTCCCTATCTAAAATAGCTTCAAAGTTTAAAATGAAACTTGATGATATAACAGCATATAATGATATAGACGCAAAAAATCTTAAAGTTGGACAGGATATATTTTTGAAAAATCCAGATATAAGGGTTTTAGCTAATTCTGGAAAAGGTGGAATAACAGTAGCAAGTGCAGGATTTAGATTTCCTGTTGAATATAAAGGAGTAAACAGCCCATATGGAAGTAGGTTTCATCCAGTTTTAAAGAGATATATATTTCATGCTGGAGTAGATTTAAAAGCAAGATATGTACCTTTACGTGCAGCTCAGAGTGGAAAAGTAAGCTATGCTGGATATATGAATGGATATGGAAAAATAATAATAATAAAACATTCTAATGGTTATGAAACTAGATATGCTCATTTGGATAAAATTGGTGTAAAAGTTGGGCAGAATGTTAATAAAGGTGAATTAATAGGAAAAACAGGAATGTCTGGAAGAGTGACAGGACCTCATCTTCATTTTGAAGTTAGAAAAAATGGAAAAACAGAAAATCCTATGAGTCACTTAACAAGAAAATAAGAATAAGACAAGTCCTGTTTATCAACAGGACTTCTTTGTTTAGGAGATGAAAAAATGAAAAAAACGAGAGAAGTAAGAGTAGGGAATATAATAATAGGTGGAGATAATGATATTATTATTCAGTCTATGACCAATACTATAACAAGTGATGTAGAAGCAACAGTAGCTCAAATAAAAAGATTAGAAGCTGCAGGGTGTCAACTTGTAAGAATGACTATAAATAATATAGAGGCAGCAGAAGCTGTAAAAGAGATAAAAAAAAGAGTTTCAATCCCTTTAGCTGCTGATATACACTTTGATTATAAGCTTGCTATTGCTGCTATGGAAAATGGAATAGATAAACTGAGAATAAATCCTGGAAATATAGGTGCTGATGAAAATGTAGCTAAAGTAGTTCAAAAAGCAAAAGAAAGAAAAATTCCAATAAGAATAGGAGTAAATTCAGGCTCATTAGAAAAAGAGATATTAAAAAAATATGGAAGCCCAACTGCTGATGCTATGGTAGAAAGTGCAATGTATCATATTGGTTTGTTGGAAAAAAATAATTTTCATGATATAATTATCTCTTTAAAATCAAGTAATGTAAAAATGATGGTAGAAGCATATAGAAAAATTAGTCAAAAAACAGATTATCCTCTTCATTTAGGAGTTACAGAAGCAGGAACATCATTTCAAGGGACAGTAAAATCATCTATAGGAATAGGAGCTCTTCTTATAGATGGGATTGGTGATACTATAAGAGTATCTTTAACAGAAGATCCAGTAGAAGAAATAAAAGTAGCTAGAGAAATTCTTAAAGTATTAGGTCTAAGGGAAGCAGGAGTGGAGATTGTTTCTTGTCCTACTTGTGGAAGAACTGAAATAGATTTAATTGGTCTTGCCAAAAAAGTAGAAAAGGAATTTGAAAAGGAAAACCGTAAAATAAAGATAGCTGTTATGGGTTGTGTAGTAAATGGACCTGGTGAAGCGAGAGAAGCTGATTATGGTGTAGCTGGTGGAAAAGGAGAAGGAGTACTTTTTAAAAAAGGGCAGATTGTAAAAAAAGTAAAAGAATCTGAAATATTAATAGAATTAAAAAAATTGATAATGGAGGATGAAGAGAATGAGGGTAAAATATCTGATTAGTCTGTTAATTGTAACAATTGTAACAGGGTGTACTTCAATAAAAAGCAGTCATGAAATATCTCTTGATAAAATAGAGGGAAGAAAAATTCTTATTGTCAATTATAATAGAAATGAGATACAAAGTGTAGAAGTTAGAAATATATTTTTGGATTCAGGAGTGCCTTATTATGTAGAACCTGGAGAATATAGACTTTCATATACTGAAACACCAATGATAAGAGGAATTATGGATTTTTCTTTTAAAAGAGGAAAAGGAGATAATGGCAATGGAGGAGGAAGAAGTCATTTAGAAAGAAATATGACTACAACAAAGATAATAAATGTTCAAGATGATACAGTAGTAGATTTAGTAGGGAATAAATTTGAAATAAGTGTAGGTGGAAGAATAAATAGTAAAAAATCTTTTTAAAACTAAACTTTTTTCCAACTTATATCGTCTAAATAAATATAACAGTTTGTGAGGGATAAAAATATAATGGACTTTGATGAGATTTTTGAACAGTATTTTGATAGGATATATTACAAAATATTAGGTGTGGTAAAGAATCCTGAAGATGCCGAGGATATATCTCAGGAGGTCTTTATGAGTGTTTATAAGAATTTGAAAAAATTTAGGGCTGACAGTAATATTTATACTTGGATATACAAAATAGCAATTAACAAGATATATGATTTTTTTAGGAAAAGGAAAGTAGAGCTTGATATAAATGAAGAGATACTTGCTCTTGAATGTAACTCTGATGTAGACACGCCTCTTATATTAGAGGAACGGTTAAAAGAACTTTCTCTTCAGGAACGGGAGATAGTGGTTTTAAAAGACATATATGGTTATAAGCTTAAGGAAATAGCTGAGATGAAGGATATGAATATATCCACAGTGAAATCGGTATATTATAAAGCTATTAAAGATATGGGAGGAAATTAGTATGACACCTAAAGAAAGAGTAAGAGCTAATATATATAAAACTCTTTTAGAAGAGGAGAAAAGGAAGAATAAGAGAAGGGGAGTATTTTCATTATCTTTATTTGTATTAGGGATTTTTACAAGTTCTACTTATCAAATGCTTTTCAAAGAAGTACCTATGGCAGGTATGGATAAGTATGTAATTAATAGAAGTTTTGCTGATAGTAAAGCTATAAAGGAAGACATCACTTTGGATCATATTTTTAACAATTCAATTTTTGATGACAAAAAAATAGATTTAAACACAGATGATTTATTTGGATTAGAAGTACAAATTTAGTGGAGGACAGGAATGAGGAAATTTTTAAGCAGCGTATTTGTAGTTATCTTTTCTTCCCTAGTATTTGCCAATAATGATGGATTAGGGATTGTATCTGATGAAGATTTTAGAAAAGTTGGAGTTTCTCAAGAAAATATAGAAAAAGCAAAAGGAATGGTAGGAAAAGTAAGTACAAATTATAAAATGTTACTATTAGAAAAAAAACAACTTGAATTAGAAGTAAATAAATATGTGTTAGAAGGACCAGAGAGTAATCTTGAACAAATAGATAAACTTTTGATAAAATGGGTCAAATAGAAGCTTCTATATTAAAAGACAGAATAAGAAGTCAAATAGAAATGCAGAAATATATAACTCAGGAACAATATATGAAAGCTAGAGATATAGCTATTAGAAGAATAAATGATGAACAAAGGCTGATAAACAACAAATAGATAGAATAAATGAGGTGTATTCAGTGAAAAGGATTATGTGTGCGATACTCATTGCAGTTACATTTGTTATGAGCAGCGTTGTTTTTGGAAAAGAAGTTTATGATGTTTCGTGGGATAAAACCACAGGAGAATATTTTTCATATTATTCAGATGGAAAAATATATGAGAAAGGAACTTATAAGAATAATAAAAAATTAGGGGACTGGTTTATATTTTATAAAAATGGAAATATGAAAGAAAAAATTTCATATAAAGATGACAAAAAAAATGGAGAATATTTCTATTTTTATGAAAATGGACAGTTAAAATATCGAGTTGTATATAAAGATGATAAAGAAGAAGGAAACTACATAATTTTTGATGAAAATTCTAAACTTCAAGAATTGGGACATTTTAATGACGGGAAAAAAACCGGAGTAGCTTTCAAGTTTTATGAAAATGGAAGAATAAAGGAAAGAATATTCTACAAAAATAATGGAGATGTAGTAAGATTTCAATATGATGATGATGAAGAAACAACAAAAGATATTTTCCCGAATAATAATTAGATAAAAATTGATGGACTGAGAAAGAATCAGTCCTTTTTTATGTTACAGTCTAAGGAAAATTGATTTTTTTATATGTTTATGATATAATTATAAAGTTATAGTGTGAAGAAGGAGATGAGAAATAGTGTTCGGAAAATTAGAAGAAGTAGTAAAAAGATTCGATGAATTAAATGAACTGCTTGGTTCCCCAGAGGTACTGGCAGACCCTAAGAAAATGATGGAATGTAATAAATCATTAAGTGACATAACTCCAATAGTTGAAAAATATAAAGAATATAAAAGAGTTATAGAAGATTTTGACTTTATTAAAGAAAATCTTAAGACTGAAAAAGATCAAGAAATGAAAGAGATGATGCATGAAGAGTTAAAGGAACTCGAAGAATCTATTCCAGAACTTGAAAAAGAATTAAAAGTGCTTTTACTTCCTAAAGATGAAAATGATGATAAAAATGTTATCATCGAAATAAGAGGTGGAGCTGGAGGAGATGAAGCTGCCCTTTTTGCTGGAAATTTATTTAGAATGTATTCAAGATATGCTGAAAGAAAAAAATGGAAAATAGAAATAATTGAAAAGCAGGAAATGGGTATAGGTGGAATAAAAGAAGTAGTATTCAGTATAAATGGATTTGGAGCTTATTCTAGATTAAAATTTGAATCAGGAGTACATAGAGTACAGAGAGTTCCTGAAACTGAATCTGCTGGAAGAGTACATACTTCTACTGCTACTGTAGCTGTACTTCCAGAAGTAGAAGATGTAAAAGAAGTAAAAATTGATCCAAGAGATCTTAAAATAGATACATACAGATCAGGGGGAGCTGGAGGACAGCACGTAAATATGACTGACTCAGCAGTTAGAATTACTCACCTGCCTACTGGTATCATTGTTCAATGTCAAGATGAAAGATCACAGCTTAAAAATAGAGAAAAAGCAATGAAACATCTAGCTTCTAAACTTTTTGAAATGGAATGTGAAAAACAAAGAAGTCAAGTGGAAAGTGAAAGAAGACTTCAAGTAGGAACTGGAGATAGATCTGAAAAAATTAGAACTTACAATTTTCCACAAGGAAGAATAACAGACCACAGAATAAAATTTACAGTATACCAGCTTGAAGCATTCTTAGATGGAGATCTTGATGAAATGATTGATGCATTAATTACATTCAGTCAGGCAGAAATGCTTTCAAGTGTTTCAGAAGAGTAATTATGAATTTACTGGAGATATTGAATTTTTCAAAAGAGTATTTGCAAAAATACTCTTTTTCAAAACCTCGTCTTGAAAGCGAGAAGGTTATATCTAATGTTTTAAAGCTGGATAGAATAACATTATATGCCTATTTTGATATGGAGCTTTCTTCTGAACAGAAAGAAAAAGTGAAAACATATCTTAAAGAAATGGCTAGAAAAAGAATAGGATTTGATGAACTTTTAAAAAGTAAAGATATCAAAGTTGAAACTGTAAGTTATAAAGAGGAAAATTTGGAGCTTTTAAATAAGTCAGCAGAATATCTGAAAAAATATGGGGTAGCCAGTCCAAAACTAGATGCTGAATACATATTTGCCTATATATTAGGTGTAAATAGATTGACATTAACTTTAAATTTTAATAAGAAAATAGAGGAAAAAGATAAAGAAAAAATAAGAGAATACTTGATACTTAGAGGTAAAAATAGAAAGCCTCTTCAATATCTTCTTGGAGAATGGGAGTTTTATGGATATCCTTTCAAAGTAGATGAAAGAGTACTCATACCGAGAAGTGATACTGAAATATTAGTAGAACAATGTAAATTTATTTTAAATGAACTTGAAAATCCTAAAGTTTTAGATATAGGAACTGGAAGTGGAGCAATAGCAGTAACTTTAGGAAAAGAATGCCCTAACAGCGTTATAATTGGAGCTGATATAAGTGAAGGGGCCTTAGAAGTGGCTGAAGCAAACAGAGAAATGAATAAGGCAGAAAATGTAAAATTTATGAAATCAGATGTGTTTTCATCATTTAAGGATATGAAGTTTGATTTTATAATTTCAAATCCTCCATATATACCATTGGAAGAATATAATAAATTAATGCCAGAGGTGTTGAAATATGAGCCTTCATCAGCTCTTACAGATAATGGAAATGGGTACTACTTTTATTCAAAAATATCTAAAGAGGCTTCTGATTATTTGAATAAAGGAGGATTTTTAGCTTTTGAAGTAGGGTATAACCAAGCTGAAACAGTTAAAGAGTTAATGGAAGAAAATGGATTTGATATTTTTGCTATAGTAAAAGATTATGGTGGAATAGATAGAGTAGTTATAGGAAAGAAGAGTGGTGACAAATAGTGTCTACATTATTAAGTGATTATGATTATAATCTGCCAGAGGAATTAATAGGTCAGCAGCCTAGAGAGCCTAGAGATCATGCAAGACTTATGCTGGTAAATAGAAAAAATGAAAGCATAGAACATAAAAAGTTTTATGAGATAATTGATTATCTGAATGAAGGGGATATTCTAGTAAGAAATTCTACAAAAGTTATACCTGCAAGACTTTTTGGTCATAAAGAAACTGGTGGAGTGCTGGAGATACTTCTCATAAAAAGAATAGATCTTGATACATGGGAATGTCTTTTAAAACCAGCTAAAAAATTAAAAATAGGACAAAAACTTTTTATTGGACATGGAAATGAGCTTATAGGTGAACTTTTAGAGATAAAAGATGATGGAAACAGAATTATAAAATTTACATATGAGGGAGCTTTTGAAGAAGTTTTGGACAGATTAGGTAAAATGCCTCTTCCTCCATATATAGTGGAAGCATTGAAAGAAAAAGACAGATATCAGACTGTCTATGCTATCAAGGGGGAATCTGTTGCAGCACCAACAGCTGGACTTCATTTTACAAAAGAACTTTTAGAAAAAATAGAAAAAAAAGGGATAAAGATAGTAGATATATTTTTAGAAGTAGGTTTGGGAACATTCAGACCTGTACAGACTGAAAATGTATTGGAGCATAAAATGCATGAAGAAGTATTTGAAATACCTCAAGAAGCAGCTGATATAATTAATGAAGGAAAAAGAAATGGAAGAAGAATAATTTCAGTAGGAACTACAAGTACAAGGGCACTTGAGTCTGCTGTAGATGAAAATGGAATGGTAAAAGCTCAAAAAGGAAGTACAGAGATATTTATTTATCCTGGATATAAATTCAAGGTGATAGATGCTCTTATTACTAATTTCCATCTTCCTAAATCGACACTTCTGATGCTTGTTTCAGCACTTTCTTCAAGAGAATTTATGCTAAAAGTATACGATATAGCTGTAAAGGAAGAGTATCATTTCTTTAGTTTCGGAGATGCTATGTTTATCTATTAGGAGTTGATATAGATGAAAATAATTGCAGGTGATGCAAAAAATAAAAGAATAAAAAGCAGAAAAGGGACAGATACAAGACCTACTTTAGGAAGCATGAAAGAATCTCTTTTTTCTATCATAGCTCCATATGTACCTGATAGTGTATTTTTGGATCTTTTCAGTGGAAGTGGAAGTATATCTCTTGAGGCTTTGAGTAGAGGGGCAAAAAGAGCAGTAATGATAGAAAAAGACACTGAAGCTTTAAAATATATAATAGAAAATGTGAATAGTCTTGGATATGAAGATAGGTGCAGAGCATATAAAAATGATGTTTTAAGAGCAGTTGAAATTTTAGGGAGAAAAGGTGAAAAATTTGATATAATATTTATGGATCCTCCCTATAAAGAAGAAGTATGTACAAAAGTAATAAAAGCAATAGAAAAAAATAAAATACTTGCAGAGGGTGGACTTATTATCAGTGAACATCATGTTTTTGAAGAGCTTGAAGATGAAATAGGTGAATTTAAAAAAGCTGATGAGAGAAAATATGGTAAAAAATGTATAACTTTTTATACAAGATAGTTTTAATTAGAAAATTTCTGGGGTGATAAGATGGTAAAGAGAAGCGGAAGTTTTGAAGATAATCTTTTGGAAGTAGATGAAATAATAGAAAAACTTGAAAATGGCGAACTTACATTGACTGAATCTATAAAAGAATATGAAAATGCTATGAAACTTTTAAAAAAGTCTTCAGATTTATTAAATAAAGCAGAAGGAAAAATTTTGAAAGTTACAGAAGAGAGCGACAATATTCTAGTTGAGGAGGTTTAAGATGTTTTTTAAAAATTATTTGGATAATAGCAAAAAGTTAATAGAATCAAATTTAGATATATATTTAAACGAACTTAATTATCCAGAGGTTATAGCTGAAGGAATGAAGTATGCAGTTTTAAACGGTGGTAAAAGATTAAGACCTATTTTACTTTTTATGGTACTTGATATACTTGATTGTGATAAAGAAAAAGGAATTGCCTCAGCTGCAGCTATTGAAATGATACATTCATATTCATTGGTACATGATGATCTTCCAGCTCTTGATAATGATGATTATAGAAGAGGCAAACTTACTACTCATAAAAAGTTTGGGGAAGCAGAAGGTATATTAATAGGAGATGCTCTTCTAACACATGCATTCTACATACTTACAGAAAAAAATAAACATCTCCCAGCTGAAAAAATAGTTGAAATCGTCAGATTAACATCAAGTTATGCTGGTATAAATGGTATGATTGGTGGACAGATGGTGGATATAGCAAGTGAAGGTAAAAAAATTGATTTAGAAACTTTAAAATATATGCATTCTAATAAGACAGGTAAATTGATGAAACTTCCTGTAGAATTAGCTTGTATAATAGGAGATGCAGACAGAGAAGAAAGAGAAGTTCTTGTAAAATTTTCTGAACTTATAGGACTTGCATTTCAAATAAAAGATGATATTCTCGATATAGAAGGAGATTTTTCAACTCTTGGTAAACCAGTAGGCAGCGATATTGAACTTGGAAAATCAACATATCCATCATTGATAGGAATGGCAGAAAGCAAAACTCTTTTAAAAGAAACAATAGCTGAAGCTAAAATGATAGTTGCAGAGAAATTTGGTGTAGAGAAAAGTAATATTCTTTTAGAGTTAGCTGATTATATTGGAAATAGAAATAAATAATTAAAATAAAAAGAAGTTGATTATTAAATTGAAATATAGTCTTTGAAATTTTCCAGTAGAAGTATTTATTATTGATTTTGCTCATAAAACATAGAAAAATAGATAAAAGATTACAACAGTTCCAAGTATAGCAGTTAAAATTCTAACTGCTTAATTACTGGAAACTTGTTTCACTCAGACAGCACCATTTTTTAAGTTTTATTTGCTTCATCAATTACATAAATTCTTCTAATTTCCAAATTTCAAAAACTTATTTACTTTTAATCAACTTCTTTTTTTGTTTATCCTATAAATTATGTGATTGGTGCTGGATGGAAAATATAGAAATCATTGGGAAAATTTAATCAATCACATTAAAAAATATTTATTTCTATCTCTTTAATGTTAAATATTTCTTTGAAGTTTAAAAGCCAGACTTAAAACAATAAAATCTTTAAGATGTCGGGGATCATATCCACTTAGTTGTTTTATTTTATTTAATTTATATTGAAGTGTATTTTTATGCATAAAAAGAGCTTCAGAAGTGTGAAGAATACTTCCATTATTTTCTTCATAAGAATTCATTAAAAGAGAAAACTCTTCTATCTCTTTTGGTGTGAAATTTTTTAATATTCTATTAGTAAAATTCTCTATATCTGATTTTTTTAGATTTAAAAAGATAAATTCTAAATCCATTTTTTCATATTCAGAAACAGATTTTTTTATAGAAAATTTAATCATGAAATTTAAAATTTCCTTTGCAGCTTTATATGATTCTTTTAAAGAGCTATATTCAAAAGCTTTTGTACCTATTCCAAATCTAAAATCCAACTTTGTTTTTTCTAAAAGTTTTTCTTGCAGTTGAAATATTGTTTTAGATATATTTTCATCTTTATAAAAATGATACAGGATAATTATCTCATTTCTTGAAATGGTATATATATTATTTTTATTATGTGAAAGTGAATTTTTTAAAATATCATAAATTTTATCATTTACTAGAAAACTATTATTTTTATTGAGTTTTCCAACTACTACAGCATATGGAAATGTAAAGTCTGTTGTTGGAAAAAAATCATAATCATATCCTAAGACAATACGCTCTATAAAAGTTCTGTTAATTTCTTTTGCTCTTATGTCTGAGTCCTTTATCCAGGCTTCTTTTATAAGAATTTCAGTCATCATTTTTATAATTTCACCATATTTTTCTACTTCATTTTTATCTCCTGAAATTCCTATCGCTCCCACAATTGTATCATTAAAATAAATAGGCATATTGATTCCTTTTCTGCTTCCATGAAATTCATCATCACTGTTGATAATAATAGGAGTTTTTTCTTTAATAGATTTTAGACCAGCAGCATGAAAAGTACCAGTTCTGTCTGGAGCAGTGCTGGCTATAATAATTCCACTTTTATCTATATAATTTAGGTCCTGATGAATTATTTCTTTCATTTTATTTAGGATATTAGTTGCCAGACTTACTGATATATTCATTTTTAATCTCCTTATTTGTTAATTTTTTATTTTAAGATAAATTCAATGTCTATAATGTTTTATTTTTTTATTCTTTACAAATAATTGCTATTTATATAATAATCTATAGATGAGATGGAATTATGGTTCTTCTGCTAAAATTTTATGACATATTTTATTAAGATACTATAGATTAATTTTTTCTTTATGCAACTTTAATTTATTTAATTATATCATTGAAATTGAATAAGTTAAAAGATTTTATTGTTACATATAACAATAAAAAAACAAAAAATAAGAAAAATAATATTTTGTATAACATAGAATATTAGATAAAAAAATGGTATCATTATATCAATAAAGCTAAATGAGCAAATTGTGCAATAATTATTAGGAGAATTAATCTATAGAATATTTATTATTAAAGTAGATAATTTTAAAATATGTTATAGAGAAAAAATAATATTAAATATTAGAAGTAAAAATAGAAGTGAAATTTAATTAAGAATATTGTTAAAATGATGTAAGGAAGCTTATGAAACTAAGTGTTTCATTTGCAGTTGTGGCTTTTATGGCAGGAAAAATAACAGAAGCTGGTTAAATAAAGAGGTAATTTATGAAAGAGATAAAAGTAGTTATAGCAGTTGATTCTTTTAAGGGAAGTGTATCTTCAAAAGAAGTTGCAGAAAGTATTGAAAAAGGGATAAAGAAATTTGGCAGAAGTAATATTGTTACAAAAAAAGTTTCTATTGCAGATGGTGGAGAGGGAACAGTAGAAGCCATTGTTGAAGCTGTCAATGGGGAATATAAATTTGTGGAAGTATCTGGACCTTTTGGAGATAAAGTTAAAGCAAGATTTGGGGTAATACGAGGAAATACTGCTGTTCTTGAAATGGCTGAATCTTCTGGATTGAATTTGGTAAAACGTGAAAATTTAAATCCATATAAAGCAAACACATATGGTGTAGGAGAAATGCTGAAAGCTATATTAGACATGGGGATAAGAGATATCTATATAGGCTTAGGGGGAAGTGCAACTAATGATGGAGGAGCAGGAATGCTCTCATCATTAGGAGTAAAATTTTATAATTTAAATGGGGAAAGAATAGGTTATACACCAGAAGAATTAAAAAATATAGTAAAGGTGGATATTTCAAGATTAGATCCAAGAATATCAGAGGCTCAAATAACAGTATTGTCAGATGTATCTAATCCTCTTTATGGGATAAATGGGGCTTCATATATATATGGACCTCAAAAAGGAGCAACACCTCAAGATGTAAAAATTCTTGATAAAATTCTTGAAAACTATGGAAATATTATTGATAATACTGTTGGAAAAAATTTTTCTGAAAAACCTGGAAGTGGTGCTGCTGGGGGACTTGGATATGCACTTATGAGTGTATGTGGAGCAGAATTTAAAGAGGGTATTGTCAAAATAATGGAACTTATAGAACTTGAGAATTTAATAAAAGATGCAGATCTTGTAATTACTGGAGAAGGAAGAATTGATAATCAATCTGTCAATGGAAAAGCTCCAGTGGGCATTGCAAAAATGGCTAAAAAGTATAATATTCCTGTTATTGCAATAGTTGGAAGTTCAACTAGAAATCTTGATGATATTTATGCTAATGGAATAGATTTAGTAATGGATATAATTAATGAACCTATGAAGCTTGAAAGAGCTATTCATGATGTAAAAGAATTGTTGGAATTTGCTGGAGAGAAGGCTATGAGAGCATTTTTTCTAAGAGGAGATTATTAATAAAGTAAGAGTGACTAAGAGAGATGCTGCTTATAAGTCACTCCCTTTTTATTATTTGAAAATAATTTAGAAGAAAGCATATGAGAAAAAAGATAATATTATAAGAAGAAACAATAGTTGAAAATATATGAGTAGGTATATAGAAATGGAAATAGTGAGTAATAAAAAACTTTATTAGATATAGAGTAAATAAAAAACCCCTCAGTTAGGGCTGAGGGGTTTTTTATATGATAGCAAAAATTAGAATAAGGCGTATCAATAATTATATTATAACCTATTTTGTCAAATTTTGCGCTTTAAAATCTTCAAATCTTTCAGGAAAATATTTTTCAACAAGATCAGAATACTCTTTAGTAGTCTTTAATTCTACTATAGCGTTGCTGAATTTTTCTGCAAGTTCCTTATCAGATTTTCTAAAAGCTATAGAAGCACCTGGTTTAGGATCAATAATAGCATCTATTTTTTTAATTTTATCCATAGTTTTAAGATATTCTTTTCCAGAGTTATCTGCAATAATTACACAATCTACTTTTCCATTTTGAAGATCCATAAGGGCATTTGTAAAAGTATTATACAATTTAGGAATACTACCATTATTTATAGCAAACTGTTCTTGCATACTTCCCATTTGAACTCCAGCAGTTTTTCCTTTTAAATCTTCCTTTGTTTTAAAAGTACTGTTTTCATTAACTATAACATAATGTTCAGAAGTAAAGAAAATATATGGTATAGAAAAAGAAACAGCTTTTTGTCTTTCAGGAGTTTGTGACATACCAGCAATAACAGCATCAATTTTTTTCATTTGAAGAGCAGGAAGCAGTCCATCAAAAGACATATTTACCCATTCTATTTCATATCCCAATTTTTTTCCAAGTTCATCCATAACTCCAATATCGAATCCAATCATTTTACCATCTTCAAGATATTCATAAGGCTTAAATTCAGCATTAGTACCTACATAAAGTTTTTTAGCTGCAAAAGAAAGTGTTGATAAAAATAATGTAAATATTAACATAAGTTTTTTCATTTGTTATCCTCCTATTTTTTGAATGCTTTTTTAAAATCTTCAGCTCTTTCTGGAAAATATTTTTCCAATAATTGAAGATAAGTTCCATCATCTCTTAATTTTAAGATAGCTTCATTTACAGATTTTACAAGTTCAGTTTCACCTTTTCTAAATGCTATAGAAGCACCAGGTTGATTATCTATTACAACATCAACTTTTTTAAGTCCTTTCATATTTGCAAGATATGCATTTCCAGATACATCAGCAATGATAACAGCAGATATTTTATCTTGTTGAAGATCCATTAAAGCACCAGTCCATGCATTATATATTTGAGGTATTCCACCTAATGCAATGGTAAATTCTTCCTGAATAGTTCCAATCTGAACTCCTACTTTTTTATCTTTTAACTCCTCTTTTTTGACAATAGGGCTGTTTTCATTGACTATAACATAGTGCTCAGATTTTGTAAACATATATGGCATTGAAAAATCAACAGCTTTTTGTCTTTCAGGAGTTTGTGACATACCAGCAATAACGGCATCTACTTTATTCATTTGAAGAGCAGGAAGCAGTCCATCAAATCCCATATTAACCCATTGAACTTCATATCCTATTTCTTTTCCAATAGCATTCATAAAATCAATATCAAATCCAGTGATTTTATCTCCTTCAAGATATTCATAAGGTTTAAATTCTGCATTAGTTCCAACATAAAGTTTTTTAGCAGCAAATGAAAGTGTTGATAAAATTATCATTAATAATAATATAAGTTTTTTCATAAATTTTCCTCCAAGTTTGTTACATCTAAATTTTATTCTTTATATTTTTTTAACATTTCTATTGAATTCATCTTTTATTTCTTTTAATAATTCAGCATCAGTAAAGATATCCATAGCTGTAAGTGCCATTGATATAGCAGCTTCTTCCATTCCTTTGTAAGCTTCAGGGGCTATGGAAGCACTTGCGAATTCTACACTATGTCCAGTAAGGTGTGCTGTAGTAAGTGGAAAATATGGGTGTATAGCAGGACAACAATGACTTACATCTCCCATATCTGTAGAACCACCAGATTCTTTGCTTCTGATATCAGTAACACCTAAAGATTTTAGATTCTTTTCATAAGCAGCAGAAAGTTTTTCATTGGTAACTAAATCAGCAAAACTAGTTTCATAGTTCATCATTTCTAAAGTAGTTCCACTGGCAAGAGCAGCACCTTTAGCACAATTTTTAACTCTTTCTACAAGTCCTTTTAAATAATCTAATGTTTTTGCTCTTACATAAAAATTAGCTACTGCCAAATCAGGTATTATATTAGCTGCTTTTCCTCCATTTGTAATAATTCCATGGATTCTAGCAGTTTCTAAAGTTTGCTGTCTAAGAGCATTAATGGAATTGAATAAAATTAATACTCCATCTAAAGCATTTATGCCTTCATGAGGAGCTCCAGCAGCATGAGCAGTTTTTCCTTTGAAAGTAAACTGAATAGCCTCCATAGCTTGAGAAGTTCCACTTCTATGATGAGCTTCACCAGTAGGATGAGCAGCCATAGCTACATCAATATCATTAAAGACACCAAGAGCAGCCATTTGAACTTTAGCACCATTAGTTTCCTCAGCAGGAGTACCAATTACCATTATTTCTCCAGCAACATCACCCATTATTTCTTTAGTAAGAATACCAGCAGCTACACTTGTAACTCCGAATATGTTGTGCCCACAACCATGTCCAATTCCAGGCAGAGCATCATATTCTGCAAGAATAGCTACTTTTGGTCCAGGTTTACCAGTGCTGTATTTTCCAATAAAAGATGTAGGAAGTCCTGCAAAGTTTGTTTCAACTGTAAATCCGTGTTTTTTAAGCATTTCAGTATGAGCTGCACAGGCTTTAAACTCCTGTAACCCCAACTCTGGATTATTGTATAGATATTCATTTAACTCTTTAAATTCCTCTGCATATTTTGAAAAAAGTTTTGAAAGTTTTGCTGTCATATTTTCCATTTTTCCCTCCATTGATATTTTATATTTATATAATTTTTTGTAAAATAAAAAGTCAGTATAACATCTGAATGCTACACTGACATTGATTAAAAAAGTATGATCATGAGTTATATAAAATAATATAAACTCAAATCTTTAAAAAAATCAAGATATGATCTGAAATTTATTCATCAAAAAGCCATAATGTCATTTAGCAGACAAAGAAAACAAGGTATTCAATATTTTTATTGTTTTTCCTGTTCCTTATCCTTAGCTTGTTAAATAACATTCTGAACTTCCCCCTTTTTTTATTTCTTGTTGTTTTAGGTATATCATATGAAAATATAATTGTCAATGATTTTTTATTTTTTTATTTTCTTTTCTTCAAGAAGTTCAAGTTTTCTGAGGTTTTCTCCTTTTAGAATATAAACAAGATCAACAACTAAATGCATCACATGATCTGAGAATCTTTCATATTTTTTATTTAAAAGGACTAAATAAGTTCCACCTTCTACATTGTCAGGAGAAGCTTTCATCAAATCCATAAGAATTTTCATATTTTTTTCAGCTATTTCATCAATTTCTTCATCTTTTGTAAGAAGCAGATAGAGTGCTTTTTCATCACTATTTATGAAGGCTGAAATGTAAGTTTCATAAATAACTTTAATTTTTACTACCATTGGGTAAAGAATTTCTTTTAAATACTTTGATACTTGTGGAGAAGTTTTTTCAATATCTTTGATAATTTTAAAGTTAGCTTTGAGAAGATCACCCATTCTTTCTAAAAGACGAGCGCTGTTGATAAGCATAATTAAAAGTCTTAAATTTCCAGCAGCAGGTTGAAATCTAGCTATTGAAATGATAGAATCCTCTTTCAATTTTACTTCAAAAGCATTTATAACATCTTCTACAACTACACATTCCCCATATAGAGCAGAATCTAATTTTTGATTATATAACATCTCTATATTTACATCTAATACTCTATTAAGATTTTTTAGAAGTTCTAGGTAATGCTGATTAAGTCCTTCAAGACTTTCTTGCAAATTTTTCATTTTATTCCTCCTGTTTAGATTTATGTATGATAGAAAAATAAAAATTTAGAGTCAGAAAATATCTTATCCAAATTTTCCTGTAATATAGTCTTCTGTTTTTTATTATTTGGAGCTGTGAATATTATTTCTGTTCTGTCAAATTCTTCTAATACACCTTGATAGAAAAATCCTGTATACTCTGATATTCTAGATGCTTGCTGCATATTGTGTGTAACAATAATTATACTGTATTGTTTTTCCAATTGTCTTATAAGTTCTTCTATTTTAGCTGTAGAAATTGGATCAAGAGCTGATGTAGGCTCGTCCATCAATAGTATTTCAGGACTTACTGATATAGCTCTGGCTATACATAATCTCTGCTGCTGTCCACCTGAAAGACCAAGAGAAGACTGATGAAGCTTATCTTTTACCTCGTTCCATAGAGCAACAGACTTTAAAGAATTTTCAACTATTTCTTCAAGTTTATCTTTATCTTTTTCTCCATGAAGTTTTGGTGCATACACAAGATTTTCATATATTGTTTTAGGAAAAGGATTTGGTTTTTGGAATACCATTCCAATATTTTTTCTAAGTTCAACAATATCATAATCTTTACCAAAAATATTTTTTCCGTCAAATAATATTTCCCCTTCATATTTTGCACCTGTAATAAGGTCGTTCATTCTATTTATTGATCTTAAAAAAGTTGATTTACCACACCCTGATGGACCTATTAAAGCAGTTACTTTATTTCTTTTAACTTCCATATTTATATTTTTTAAAGCTTGGAAACTACCATAATAGAAATTGAAGTTTTTCACTAATATTCTGATATGCTCATTACTCATATTATATTTTTCCTCCTAAGTTTATGAATTGCATAAATATTATTTGCTAATTATTTATTATTAAATTTTTGTCTGATTACAGCTCCAATGAGATTGAAGCTGATAGTTATTACCACAAGAACGAAAAGAGTACCATTCATATAGCTTATGGGCATATTAGGAACTTGTGTAGATATTACATATAAATGATATGGGAGAGCCATTACCTGATCCCAAGGTGTTTCTGGAAGAAACGGGAGATAGAATGCTACTGCAGTAAACATTATTGGAGCCGTTTCACCAGCAGCTCTTGATATACTGAGGATAACTCCAGTAAGAATTCCCGGAAGTGCAGCTGGAAGAACCACTTTGGTTATAGTTTCCCATTTTGTAGCTCCAAGAGCTAGAGAAGCCTCTCTTAAATGATTTGGTATAGCCAGCAAAGATTCTCTTGTAGAAGTAATAATTACAGGAAGACACATTATTCCCAAAGTAAGAGAACCAGATACTATTGAAACATCAAATCCCAAAAATATTACGAAAAGAGCCATTCCAAAAAGTCCATATATTATACTTGGTATCCCTGCAAGGTTGATGATGGTAAGATTTATTATTCTCGTAAGGAGATTATCTTTTGCATATTCTACAAGATATATTCCAGTAAATATACCAAATGGAACTGAAACAACAATAGTACCAATAGTCAAATAGATTGTCCCTATAATGGCAGGAAATATTCCCCCTTCTCTCATTCCGTTTTTAGGCATTTCAGTAAGAAATTCCCATGAAATAGCAGGAAGACCTTTGTATATAATGTAACCAATGATTAGGAATACAGGAAGTATGGAAATTATTCCAACTGCTTTTATTACATTTTCAAATATTTTTTCTCCTCTTTTTTTTATTATAAGCATGATTTTCTCCTCTGTTATTAATTCATTTTTCTAGATTTTTGTATAAAGTTATCTGCGATACTGTTAGTTATAAAACTTATTAGAAACAGGATAATACCTATTGCAAATAAAGCATAATAGTGAGTACTTCCTTGAACTACTTCTCCCATTTCAGCTGCAATGGTAGCTGTAAGAGTTCTTACTGGAGAAAGAGGAGAAAGTGCAAGTATTGGAGAATTTCCAGTAATCATTAAAACTGTTAGGGTTTCTCCTATTATTCTTCCAAATCCCAGCATTATTCCAGCAAATATACCTGGAAAAGCAGCTGGAAGAAGAATATTAAATATGGTTTCAATTTTATTGGCTCCAAGAGCAAGTGAGGCTTCTTTGTATGATTTATCAAGAGCATTTAACGAATCATCTGCAATGCTTACTATTGTAGGAATTGCCATAAAAGCAAGCATTATTCCTCCAGTTAGAGCTGTTAATCCACTATTTAAATTAAACAGATTTTTTATAGGACCAGACAGAACATATAATCCTATGAATCCAAGAACTACTGATGGTATAGCAGACATTGTTTCAATAGTAATTTTTAATATACTTCTTGCTTTAGGAGAAGCATATTCTGATATATAAACTGCTGTAGAAATACCTACTGGAATAGAAATAAACAAAGCAACAATTGTCACCCAGAAAGACCCTGCTAATAATGGCAGTAATCCATAAAATTCTGAAAGTGATATCCATCTTGTTCCAAAGAGAAATTCTAATAAGGAATAATGTTTAAAAAATTTTACTCCATTTAAAAATATAAAAAGAAAAATAAGGAATATGATTATTATATTTGATATTCCTATTCCAAATAAGGTATATTTCATACTTGAATCTTTAACCTTTCTTACAGAAAACATGATACCTCCTATATGAATAAAGAATTTATAAACATTTATGTATTTAATATTATCTATTTATAATAATCTTAAAGCCATTATGTAAAATGAATATTAAACCAATGTAAAAATGATGTAAAAAAAATTTTACAGTAATTTTACAGTAATTTAATAATCGATTAACAAAAGAGATATATAGTTGGATTGTAAAGATGAAAAAAATTAATTTAAGATATACCAAGGAGGTAAAACTATGAGAAAAAATTTTTTAAAAAAAGGGTTAATAGCAGCATTGATAGTTATGGGAGGGATAGGATTAGGGCAAAGAGCTGAGGCAAAATCAGGTGTTGTTCAAGTAAAAGGTTCTGATACTATATTGAATGCATCTCAAGCCATAGCTGAAAAATTTATGAGCGAGAACAAAGGTGCAAGAATAGCAGTAACTGGTGGAGGATCGGGAGTAGGAATATCAGCATTAATAAATAAAACTACTGATATAGCAATGGCATCAAGAAATATTAAGGACAAAGAGATTGAACAGGCTAAAGCTAAAGGAATAAATGTAGAAGAAATTGTAGTTGGATTTGATGGAATTACAATAATAGCTAATAAGACAAATCCAATAAAAGATATTGATGATAAAACTCTAGGAAAAGTATTTAGAGGAGAAATTACTAACTGGAAGGAATTAGGTGGAGATGATGCAGAAATAGTTGTTTTATCAAGAGATTCTTCATCAGGGACACATGAATTCTTTAAGGAGCATATAATCAGAGAAGGAAACTCTAAAGGAACTCAAGAGTATGGGGCTAAAACTCTATATATGCCTTCTAATGAAGCGATAAAACAGGAAATAAAAGCTAATAAATATGCAATAGGTTACATAGGTATGGGATATATGGATTCATCAGTAGAAGCTGTAACAGTAGATGGAGTAGCAGCTACTCCAGAAAATGTATTAAATAAAACATATCCAATAGCTAGAGAAGTTTTCTGGTATGCAGACAGTGCTAGAGAAGGAGTTGTTAAGGAGCTAGTTGATTATGCAGTATCTCCAAAGGGACAAGAAATAATCAAAAATGAAGGATTTGTACCTGTAAAATAGCATTGACTGAAAAATGGGATTATTATCAAAGCTCACTTAAAGGAGATTTTTAAGTGGGCTTTTTTATGATATAATTAAAATAAAAATAAAAAATAAAACAGGGGGACTCAGATGAGAATTCTGGTTGTAGAAGATGATAAAGAGATACAGGAATTAATAACATATTTTCTAATAAAAGAAGGATATGAAGTAGATAGAGCCTCTGATGGATTGGAAGGATTGAAACTACTTAAGGAAAATAAAAATGAGTTGGTTGTTCTTGATTTGATGCTACCTAATTTAGATGGAAAAAATTTCACAAAAATTGTGAGGGATATATCTTCTGAATATGGAGAGCCAGTGATAATAATGCTTACTGCAAAAACAGAAATAGAAGATGTATTAGATGGACTTGAGATAGGTGCAGATGATTATATGAAAAAACCTTTTGATCCCAGAGAACTTGTTTTGAGAATAAAAAAATTTCTTAAAACAACAGATAGAGAAATTAAAAATGAAAGATATAGATTTAAGGATATAGAAATTGATGAAAGCAGACATATAGTGATAGCTAATGGAGAAGAGGTGGAGCTTTCAAAAAAAGAGTATGATCTTTTGCTTCTTCTTGTTAAAAATAAAGATTTAGTTATTACAAGAGAAAGAATATTGGACAAAGTCTGGAACAGCAATTATTACACAGGGGATAGAACTGTTGATGTGTATATATCAAAATTAAGAGATAAAATACCTGAATTGTCTGAATGTATAAAAACTGTGAAAGGAGTGGGATACAAATTAGAAGAAAAGAGATAATCACGTTGATAATGATATTGATTATAGAAGGGATATTTATCAGCCTCAATTCAACTATTCTTTCAAATCTTTATCAACAAAGAGTAAAACAGAATTTAAAACAGGATAATATTTTAATTAAGAGGCTGGCAGAAGATTATAGACACGATAAATATAAAGAAGTGTTTTCAGAAAGTGATCTTAGATTTACATTAATAGATTATAATGGAAATGTTGTTTTTGATTCTAAAAATATAGATAGAGAAGAATATATGGACAATCATCTGAAAAGAGCAGAAGTACAGGAAGCTATTAATGGAGAAGAGGGATTTGCTATTAGAAAAAGCAAAACTTTGGGATATCAGCTTGCTTATTATACAACAAGTTTTACTAATGATTTTGGTGAAAAATATATAATAAGAACATCTAGCGACTATTCAAAGGAAATTAGACAGATAAGAGAATTTTTATTTGTTCAGATAATGTTTTTTTTAGTATTAAATTTTGCTATTCATTTTTTCTATAAGAATTATATAAAAAGAGATTTCTATAATAAAATAAAAAAATGAAAAGATTTCTTGAAGTTGGAGAAAAGGAAAAAATAAACTATCTCAAAGAAGAAAAATGGTTCTTCGAATTTTGGGATATTTTAAAAGAGTGGCAGGGAAGAAATCTAAAAAATATTGAGCGATTGGAAAGAGAAAGAAAAACACTGTCTTTAGTAATTTCTTCTGTTGATATTTTTATAGGATTACTAAACAGTGAAGGAAAGTTTGTTGTAAAAAATAATGTTTTGAGTTATCTTGTAGATTCAACTAGAGAGAAATATTTAGAGTGCATCAAATATATTGAAATAATAGATATAATAAAAAAAGGTGTCAATGAAAAAACAAATGTAAAAGAGGAAATATATGTTCAAGGCTTGAAAAGATTTTTTATAGTAACCTTAAAACAGCTTGAATTTAGCAATCAAGTTCTTATTACTATAAAAGATATTACAAGTACAAGGAAAGCTGTGGAGGTACAGAAAAATTTTATCAGTAATGTAAGTCATGAGTTAAAAACACCTCTTACAAATATAAAAGGATATCTCATAGCTCTTGAAGATGCACCAGATCCAATGAGAGAAAAATTTTTGAATGTAATCAAAGGAAATGTAGAAAAATTAGAAAATATAGTTTTGGATTTTTTGAATATATCAAAAATAGAGAATTCAAATATATTAAATGTAACACAAGTAAGTATTGAAAAAATAAAGAATAATATTCAGACAACTATGGAAATACTTCTTAAAAATAAAAATGCTTCTATTGAATATCAGATAGATGTAACAGATGAAAATAGCTATATCAGAGTCGATTTTGATAAAATAACAATGATATTGAAAAATCTTATTGAAAATGGAATTATATACAATAAATCTGAGAATCCTAAAATAAAAGTAAAAATAACAGAAGGATTAGATAGGTATAACTTTTCAGTTTCAGATAATGGAATAGGGATACCAGCAGATGAACAGTATAAAATTTTTGAAAGGTTTTATAGAGTGGACAGAGCGAGAACAAGTAACCTTGGAGGAACAGGATTAGGTCTTGCAATTGTAAAAAGTCTTGTAGAAAAATATGGTGGAAAAATATCTGTTATTTCAGAGGAAGGAAAAGGAACAACATTTGAGTTTTATATTTCTAAATGATGAAAATGTGAACAATAATAATCCTTGACCAAATATTTTAAACCTAATATAATATTAGAAGAGTATATTAAAATATTAGGAGGGAATATGGGAAAGATAAGAAATATTTTATTAGTTGTTTTAATGATGTTTCTTTCTGCCTTTTCATTTTCTTATGAACCAGGAAGCTATAAAGGTGAAGCTGCTGGTTATGGAGGGAAAATAGAGGTAGAAGTAACTGTATCAAAAGATAGGATAGAGGATATAAAAGTTCTTCCTAACAAAGAAACACCATTTATATCAAGTGTAGCAATTGAAAGAATACCAGAAATGGTACTAAAAAAACAGAGCCTTGGTGTAGATACTGTAGCAGGAGCAACAGTAAGCAGCAGAGGAGTTCTTACTGCAATAACTAATGCAGTAAAAGAAGCTGGTGGAGATGTAAAAGAACTCAGAAAGAGAGTTCCAGCTCCTGAAATAAAAAAGGGAAATAAAGAATATATTGCAGATGTTGTAGTTATTGGTGGAGGAGGAGCAGGACTTGCTGCTGCTACATCAGCTAAACAAAATGGAGCAAGTGTTATTCTAATAGAGAAAATGCCTAGATTGGGAGGAAATACTGTATTAGCAGGTGGAGCATATAATGCTGTTGATCCTAAAAGACAAATACCACAAGGAATAGAAGACTCAATAGAACTTCATTATCAGCAAACATATGAGGGTGGAGATAAAAAAGGAAATCCAAAACTTGTAAGAATACTTGTTGAAAATGCTTATCCAGCATTGGAATGGTTGGAAAGTTTAGGAATGACTTTCAAAGATGAAGTATTTACAGTGTTGGGAGCTCTTTATCCAAGAAGTCATAAACCTACTACACCTGTAGGAACTGGAATGATTCTTGCACATAAAGATTTTGCTGAAAAAAATGGAATAATGATTTTTTATGAAACAGAAGCAAAAGATTTTATTGTAAAAAATGGAAAAGTAACTGGGGTAAAAGCTGAAGATGCAAAAAATAAAATTGTGTTCAATGCTAAAAAAGCAGTTGTTCTTGCTACTGGTGGATTTGCAGGAGATGTAGAATATAGACAGAAATTTAATTCTAATTTAACAGAAAATATTCTTACAACTAATCACCCAGGTGGAGATGGAACAGGAATAAAAATGGCTGAAAAAATAGGAGCTAGATTAATAGGAATGGAAGATATACAGCTTCTTCCTATGGGAGATCCTGTAACAGGAAGCTTGAGTGGAAATATAGAAACTACTGTTGAAGATAGAATATTTGTAAATAAAGATGGAAAACGTTTTGTAGCAGAAGATGAAAGAAGAGATGTTATGACAAATGCTCTTTTCAAACAGAAAGATGCCTTTATGTGGGTAATAGTAGATTCAAAAGTTTATCCTACATTGGAAACTAAAAATAACTTTAATGAACCTATAGGTGATTTAATAAAAGCTGGTAGAGCTGTAAAAGCAGATACTTTAGATGAACTTGCTGAAAAAATAGGAGTTCCTGCTGATAATCTTAAAAAGACTATTGCAGACTACAACCAAAGTGTGGATACTAAAAAAGATCCATTTGGAAGAAAACTTTTTGGAATAAAGTTTGATAAAGCACCTTATTATGCTGGACCACGTATTCCTACTGTACATCATACTATGGGTGGAGTAGAAATAAATGAAAAAGCTCAAGTTATAAATACTAAAGGAAATCCAATTCCAGGATTGTATGCAGCTGGAGAAGTTACTGGAGGAATCCATGGAACTAATAGACTTGGAGGAAATGCTTTAGCAGATATAACTGTATTTGGTAGAATAGCTGGAGAAAATGCAGCTAAAGAAAAATAAAAAATAGTATGAGAGTAGCCAAAAAGCAAAATTGTTTATAAAAAGGTAGTTTTGCTGAGGCATACTCTCATTTTTTTTAACTGAATATAGAAGCAAAATTAATAGTTGATAAATTGATAAAAAATAAATTTTAGAATAAAAACTAGTAAATAAAGATTTCAATTCTTTTCTTTTTGAGAAAGTTAAAATAAAGTATTGATTTTTTCTAAATTTGTAGTATATAGTGTATTATTAATAGTTGTGTAAATATAAAAATTCAGGAGGTACTCAAATGAAAGAAAGAACATTTACTTTTAAATTTAGAGGAGAACGTGCAGATGAATTAGCAGAACGTTTTATGGCATATTTTTGGGATGGTGGATTAGATCAGACTATCGAGCAGGGATATTTAGAAGAGTATGGATTAGATTTAGATGATGTAGAGTTTGAAGAAGATGGATATGTAGTAAGTATAGACACTAGCAAAGCTAAGTAGTTCAGTATAAAAGCAAATAAATTTTTATAGGAGGATTATATGATGGTTGGTGGTTGGAAAATAGCAGATATAGAAGCATGCGAGTTGCCTCAGAAAATAGCAGCAGGATTTAAGGAAGCTTTTAATGGTATGGTAGGAGCTAAATATATACCTGTATTATATTGTGGATATCAAATTGTAAGAGGAACGAATCATGCTGTTATTTGTAAACTAACACAAGAAGGAAATGATGAGATGGAACATATTGCTAAAGTAATATTATCTGAAGATTTAGATGGAAAATTTCAGATAATAAAAATCGAAATTATTTTATAAAATAGCTAAGAATGGAAGAGAGAATCACTAAAAGGATTCTCTTTTTTATTTCAGGAATATTTTAAAATATAGTTGTAACTATTTACAAAATAAATAAAAATATGGTATATTAAAGCTAAGTGTAAAATAAAAAGCAAAAAAAGGGGTAAGAGTAATGGCAAAATTAAAGAGTATTGTAACAGCATATAAAGCACAGGTAAATCCACAAGTATCAGGAATGGTTGATATATTTGGAGCTTTTGATAATTTAATTCAACCAATGTTTCCATTTCCAATGGCAAACTTATCAATAGTTCTAACTTTTTCTGATTTAGAAAGACCAACAATGTTTGAAGTTAGACTAAATGCACCTGATGATACATTAATTACAAAAGGTGAGTTTGGAGTATATTTAGATCCATTTGGAGTAGGGAAAAAAATACTTGATTTAGAAAAATTTCTTGTAACTGAAAGAGGAAAATATACAATAGATATATTTGAAAAAGTAGCAGAGGATAAAGTAAAGTTTATTCAAACAGCAGATTTATTTATAGCTGATTATCCACCTCAAAGAAGATTTTCTGATGAAGAAATAGCTCATATACTAGCAGCTGAAGGAGTAATAAAAACTGTTAAAACTGAATTTAAACCAGTTGAAGATGCAGAGCCTGTAAGAATTCAAATAAGTCTTGATAAAAATGCTCCATTAGAAGAGGGACATATTGCTATACCAGAAAATGACAGAATAACTGTTGGAGATAAAATATTTGATCTTACAGGAATAAGAAGACAAATTGAATGGATGTTTGGAAATCCTATTCCTAAACAGCCTGAAGCTGATACAGAAAAAAAAGAAGAAGAAAATGTTGAAAAAACTGAGGGAAAATAAAGAAAAAGCTTGACATAATAAGGGAAAATGAATATAATAGTTAGGTATATTAAACCTTTCCCACAAAAGGACCGTTGCGTTATATTATGAAGATATAACATTTGAGGAGGAAAAATCAAAGTGAAAAAGTATACTTTTATGCAAAGAAAAGAAGATGTTGTTAGAGAATGGCATCATTACGACGCAGAAGGACAAATATTAGGTAGATTAGCAGTTGAAGTTGCTAAAAAATTAATGGGTAAAGACAAATTAACTTTCACTCCACATATTGATGGAGGAGATTTTGTAGTAGTTACTAATGTAGCTAAAATAATGGTTACTGGAAATAAGTTAACTGATAAAACATATTACAATCATTCTGGATTCCCAGGTGGATTAAGAGAAAGAAAGCTAGGAGAAATCTTAGATAAAAAACCAGAAGAACTATTAATGCTAGCTGTTAAAAGAATGCTTCCAAAAAATAAATTAGGAAGAGAACAACTAACAAGATTAAGAGTGTTTGCAGGTGCAGAACATGCACATACAGCACAAAAACCAGTAAAGGTAGAATTTTAATAGGGGGTAAATGACAGTGGCTGAAATGATTCAATATAGAGGAACTGGTAGAAGAAAAACTTCTGTAGCAAGAGTAAGACTAATTCCTGGTGGAAAAGGAATTGAAATAAATGGAAAATCAATGGCTGAATACTTTGGAGGAAGACAAATTCTTTCTAGAATAGTAGAACAACCATTAGTATTAACTGAAACTTTAGATAAATTTGAAGTAAAAGTTAATGTAGTTGGAGGAGGAAACTCTGGACAAGCTGGAGCTATTAGACATGGTGTAGCAAGAGCTTTACTACTTTCTGATGAAACTTTAAAAGCAGCTTTAAGAGAAGCTGGATTCTTAACTAGAGATTCAAGAATGGTAGAAAGAAAGAAATACGGAAAGAAAAAAGCAAGAAGAAGTCCTCAATTCTCAAAAAGATAATTGGTTGGATTTTACAGACCTCACAAACTTTATGTTTGTGGGGTTTTTTATTTCTTAGGAAATTATAATTTGGTAAATTTGTTGAAAAAATAAAAAATATTAATTATTTCGCATTCATATTAGATATATTAATCAAAAAAAAGGATTTATATTAAAAGCTTTCCATATTTCAAGTTGATAAAAAGTTGATTTAGAATATTTAGACACGTATTTTCTCATAGATTTTATGATATTTTTAGGCTCTGATTTAATGTTTCTAGAATAGATTCCAAAGCACCTAATCATTTTGAAATGTTTAGGAGGAATGTGAATAATTAATTTAGAAAGAAATGTTTCTACATCTAAAGTAAGTCCAATTCTTTGTTTATTATCAGCAAGACTTTCATAATAGAAAGTAACTTTATTATCATGGAAATCAATAATTTTATATTCAGCGATGGGAGCTCTAGAAAGATATCTATCAAAATATTTAATAGCATAGCGATTATTATTTAAATCGTTTTTTGCGACATTGAAAAATAATCTTATATTTTTACGATAAAGTTGGTTAGCAACAGTATAAGCTTTATCTTTAATTTTAGGGTTGTCATAATTCCCAGATTTAACAATATCAATAACCATTTTTTCCATTGCCCAGCAATAGAATCGACATGAAAATATTTTTTGTGAAGAAATTTGTATTTTTTATTGAAAGCACCTAAAGTAACAATAGCATGAATATGAGGATTCCATTTAAGATTATGTCCAAAAATATGAATAATGGTAATCAAGCCATAATGAATGATATCAGAGTTAGTAAAGTATTTAAGGGAATATTTTGAAATTTTATGAACTCTTTGATTTTTCGCTTTAATGTTATGAAATTGATATTTAAAAACATCATTAACAGCGTAAGCAAGCTTAGTTAAAAGGTTTCTGTCATAGAAGAAAAATATTCTAAGTTCCTCAGGAATAGTAAAAAGAACACTTCTGTGCTTAACATCAATAAGAGAAGCAACAGTATTTTCAGTTCAAAGAGCAGAATAACGTTTTCTGTAAGAAGGACAAAATCTAGATTTACAAGTAACTTTAATTTTATGCGTAGAATGATAATTAGGACATTGAAGAGAGAGAAAAGAATTGTCAATAGAACAGGCTAAGAATTTTTGGAAAGTCTGTTTAATGTTCTCAAAATGGTCATTTTTAAAATATTTCTTGATTTTACCTAATAAATTTGTTATATTGATTTTAGAGATTATATGTTTGATTTGCATGTATATCTCCTTTGTATAATTAGCGTGGTAACTAAATTATACAAAAAAGAGAGCTGAGTAAAACATTTTTTTAAAATGTTACTCAGCTTTTTTTATAAATAAGGTAATTAATAAACAAAAAATTGAAATTTATACCATAGTACTTGAACAAAATCTAAAATAAAGTTTTTTAAAATAGCTATTTTTTAACTAAGAAAAGATAATTTGATAAAAATTAAAAAGAACACTAACTTATTGTCAATAGTATAGAGAAATCTGTGATATTTTTATTCTCAATTAATATCATGATTTTTAGATTTGAAATATAATTGATTTAATGAATATTTATTTACAACAAATAATGTAGATGTTATAATGAAATAAGAAATTTAGAATAATATATATGCATTATGGGGGGAAGTAAGTGGGAGAGAAGGAAAGAGTAATAGCACTGTATCGTTATATTTCAGAAGTTGCTAAAAGCTCAAAAGTAGTGAAAATTAATATTAATGAAGAAAAATGGAGTTACTATTTAGATAATTTACCTAAACATGAAAATATTATTTTGAAATATAGAGATTTGGAAAATCAAGAGGCTATTCAAGAGGACAATATAATATTACGAATAAAAAAACCTAATTTTATAAAACCTTTAGCAATAGAAAGAGAATTATTGGAATGGATAACTGGAGACTGGAAAGATTATAAATCTAAAATAGAGATAAAAGAAAAAAGAGTAATAGAAACAATTATTATAAACGAACAGGGAGAGAAGGAAAAAGTTAGTGAAATAGAAATAATTTCTGAAGAAGTTAAGGAAAAAATATATAGAGAATTAGAGAAAAGAAAATTATGGGGAGAAAAACAAGCTCTTATAGATAGAATACGAAATATATTTGATAATTTTTATATTCAATATTTAGAATTGAATAAATCTATAGAGACATTTGAGATGTTAGTTGGTAATGGAATAGTAAAAATTTTAAATAAAAATGTGTACTATCCAATTTTACTAAAAAAGGTAAAAATAAAATTTGATGCTGAAAGTAATGTAATAACTGTATTAGATACAGATATAGATGGAAATTTTCCTCAAGAATTTTATACTACTTTCCTAAATGGGTTAGAAGATATAAACTTAGAGGGGACTTTAGAATTAGAGGAAGAAGTTCAAGAAAAGGACTTACACCCAATAGATAAAAACAATATAAAAAATTTTTTTAGAAAATTTATACATAAATTAAGTGCTAAAGGACAGTTTTCTGAAGATATGGAGATGCCTGATCAGGAAGCTATAATTATCGAAGATAGACCATTAATCTTTATTAGAAAAAAAGAAGATGGAATAGTAAGAGCAATAGAAAATATAATTGAAAAAATAGAAAATTTTGGAGAAATTCCAGAACAATTATCAGAATTAGTTGGAATAGTAAGTGTTTCTGAAAAAGAAAGAATGGAAGGAAATATTCAAGCTGAAGAAATTTTATTTACAAAAGAATCTAATGGAGAGCAAATAGAAATAGCAGAAAAAATAGAAAGAAATAATGCAGTTGTTGTGCAAGGACCGCCTGGAACAGGAAAAACTCATACTATAGCTAATTTACTTGGGCATTTTTTAGCCCAAGGAAAAAATGTTTTAGTTACAAGTCATACCAAAAAAGCTTTAAAAGTATTAAAAGAAAAAATTCCTAAAAATATTCAAGGGCTTTGTATTTCAATTTTAGATGATGATAATAGTGATATGAAACGTTCAATAGAAAGTATTTCAGAAAAAATGAGTTCCTTTAATTCTGAAGATTTAAAAAAAGATATAGAAATTTTGAAAAAAGATAGAGTAATGATATATGAAGAATTTAAAAAAATAAAAGAAGAAATGTTATCTATAAAATATAAAGAATCTCAATCAATTATTTATAATGGGGAAGGAATTTCTGTAAAAGATGCTGGAATATATTTAAGAGAAAATGAGAATAAATTAAATAGAATTCCAGGAGAAACTTCTAAAATGGTTCCTTGCCCAATTACTAATGAGGAATTAGAATTTTTACAAAAAGAATATAAAAAGATATTAGAAAAAAATGAAGAGGAAGAAATAAGTTTAGGATTAAATGATATTTCTAATTTTATTAAACCAGAAGAATTTAAAAGTTTAATTGAAAAGAAAAATGCAAGTATAGAGAAGTTAAAAAAGATATTAAATGGACAAAGTTATACATTAAAAAATGAAGTTCTCTATATTGAAAATCAAGAAATTATAGATTTAAAAAAATTTAGAGAATGTGAAAATAGAAAAGAGATTATTTCTAGAGAACTTAAAGATATTAGAGAATGGAAAATAGATGCAACTATAGCAGGAATAAAAAATAACAGTGACAGAAAAAAATGGGAAAATTTTATTGAAGAAATAGAGAAATTATATAAATATTCTGATGAAATAAAATTAAAACTTTTTAAAAGAGAGATAAAACTTGATGGAATTGATGTAAAAGCTGGAAAGAATCTTGTCATAGAATTAAAAAAAGGAATAGAAAATCCAGGATTCATTTTTAAAACAGCACTTAAAAAAGCCAAAGAAAATATAGGGAATAAAATAATTCTAGATAAAAAAATAATTGAGACAATAGAAGAATGTGAATTAGTATTAGAGTATTTAGAGCTGTTATTACAAAAAGAAGACTTAATGAAAAGTTGGAAATTACTTATAGAGGATAAAGGTGGTATAAATAGCTATATTTCAGAAGAAAATTTTATAGAGTATTCATATGAATATTTGGGAGAGATAAGATATTTTTTAAACTGGAATAATCAAGAAAAAAGTAGTTTTTTAAATAAAATAGAAAAATGTGGAATAAAGAAAGAAAGTATTTTTGAAGTTAAAAATATTGATATTCCAATGGAAGAATTAAGAAAGATATTGAATTCTATTCCTATAATAGAAGAAAAAATAGAAATTGGAGAAAAAGCTTTAGAAGTATTAGAAATCCAGAAAATATTTGATGAATATTTAAGAAAAATAGAAAAAATAACTAAGGAAAAATCTTTTTTTGATAAAGAGTTTGAAAGCGTAATAAAAGAGGAAGATATTGACAAGTATTTTATATGTTTTAAAACTTTAGAGGAAATGTTACAAAAAGAAAAGAGCTATAATAAAAAAGAAGAAATATTACAAAAAATAGAAAAGGTAGCTAAAGAATGGGCAAAATCTTTGAGAGAAGGAGAAGTCACTGGAGAGATACAAGATATATATGAAGTTTGGAAATGGAAACAATTATCTCAAGAAATAGAGAGGTTGGCTAAGGAACCTTATGAAGAACTTCAAAAAAAGGTTATAAAAAAAGTTGAAACTTTAAGAAGATTAACATTAGAATTAGTAGAGAAAAAAGCATGGTATCATGTTTTATGTTTTGTGGAGAAAAAAGAAAATCTTTCAGTTAACCAGGCACTTAGAGGATGGGGACAAACTATTCAAAAAATTGGAAAAGGAACTGGAAAAAATGCTCCATTGTATAGAAAGCAGGCTAAAGAGAAAATAGCTGCTTGTCAAAAAGCTGTACCTATATGGATAATGCCAATGGGAAAAGTAATAGAAACTCTAAATCCTGCTGAAAATAAATTTGATATAGTTATAATAGATGAGGCAAGCCAATCAGGTATCAATTCCTTAATATTATTATATATGGGAAAAAAGGTAATTATTGTTGGAGATGATAAACAGGTAAGTCCATCAGATGTAGGAGAAAAAATTGATAAAACAAATACACTTAGGGAAAAATATATCAAAGATAAAATTCCGAATGATGATTTATATGGATTAAGATCTTCAATTTATTCAATAGCAACAACAACATTTGTTCCTTTGATGTTGAGAGAACATTTTAGATGTGTTCCTGAAATAATTGGTTATAGTAATAAGACCTCTTATGATTTTAAAATTAAACCTTTGAGGGAATCAAGTGCATCTAAATTAAAACCAGCAGTGATTAACTATAGGGTCAATGGACAAAGAAATGACAAGAAAAAGAAGATAAATGAAATAGAAGCTGAAACAATAGTGAGTTTAATAAAAGCTTGTTTGGAACTAGAGGAATATGAAAATGCTTCTTTTGGAGTTATATCTCTTTTAGGTGATGAGCAAGTAGAACTTATTCAAAAATTAATTGTTGAAAAAATAGCAGCAATAGATATAGAAAAACATAGTATTTTATGTGGAAACCCAAGTCATTTTCAAGGTGATGAAAGAGATGTTGTATTTTTGAGTATGGTAGATAGCAATGATGGTGTTGGACCATTGGCAATGAAAGGTGAAGGAATTGAAGATAGCAATAAAAAGAGATATAATGTAGCTGTTAGTCGTGCTAAAGACCAACTTTGGATAGTACATTCTTTAGATATGGCAAATGATTTAAAAAAAGGAGATATTAGAAGAGGTTTACTAGAATATAGTGAAGATCCTAAAGCATTCATGATAGAAGAAAGTGTAAAGAAAAATTCAGATTCAGTATTTGAAGAAGAAGTAGCAAAATATCTTTATGCTAGAGGTTATAATATAATACAACAATGGGAAGTAGGAGCCTATCGAATAGATATGGTAGCTTTTTTGAGAATAAAAGAGTAGCTATAGAGTGTGATGGGGAGAGATGGCATAGTACAGAAGAACAAGTAAAACAGGATATAGAACGTCAAGACATACTAGAACGTTGTGGATGGGATTTTATTAGAATAAGAGGAAGTAGATATTTTAGAAACCCAGAGGATACAATGAAAGAAGTATTGGAAAAATTAGAAAAAAAGGGAATATATCCTGAAAAAACTAAAAGTGAAAATTATGAAATAAGAGAAGAAGAACTGTTAAATAAAATAAAAAGTAGATCTTTTGAAATAATGGAACTTTGGAAAGAACAAGGAAATATAGAGGAAATAGAAATCACTAAAGAAGTAAATAATATAGAGGATAAAGAAATTAAAATTCCAGAATTAGTTCTAAAAATAGAAAATTCTAAAATTAAAAATGAAATGGAATCACAACAAAAAATATTTTTAATGAAAAAAATAAAAATGAAAAAGATATTTTTTCTCTTTTAAAAGAAGAAAAATTAGAGTATATTGATAATAGAGAACTATCTGGGATAATATGGATAATATATAAACCTGAAAAAGAAGAAGTAATAGAGAGATTTTTAAAAGAAAAAGATTATAAGTATTCACTAGAGAAGAGAGGAACAATAGCTACAAATAATAGAGCCACTTGGAGAGTAAAAGCTATCATGGAGGAAGAAAAATGGAAAAGAAAGAATTAAAATTTGAAGTACTAAATGAATTAGGTGTTATTTCAGAAGGAAGTAAAGGATGGAAAAAAGAACTTACTCGTGTAAGTTGGAATGCTGAAGAACCTAAATATGATATTAGAACTTGGGATTCAGAACATAAAAAAATGGGAAAAGGGATAACATTAACTGAAGAAGAACTAAGAAAATTAAAAGAATTAATTGATAGAGAAATAGAAATTTTAGATAGATAAAATTTAAATAATTATACTACAAAAAATAAAAGAAAAAGATAATTCTAAGAAAATCAAAAATAAAAAATTAATAGTTTAAAAAAGATAATTTTCTAATTATTAGAATTTGTAATTAAAAGTATTATTTATCTAAAAATGACGCTATTCTAAATTGATGGTTTTTAATCATTGATTTGAATAGCTCTTTTTTTATATTTTTAACATTTTCTAAAGTAAAAATATTTAATTTAAATATAATGTCATCAATAAAATAAAGGAACTTATAATAGTGGTAGCCATTGCTCCCTCACAGCTTCCTATGACAGGTCTAATCATATCCCATATCTTTTACAGTAACCCTAGGTTCACCCCCCAGAAAAAATAACACCTCTTTCATATTTCTGTAATTTTTCCATATCTTTATTCCCTTCAAAAAATTTATATCTATACAAAACTAAATCTTAACTAAATTTTATTTCATTAATACTTGCTCTACTATTTAAATTTTAGTATAAAAAGAGGCATTAAAATTATTTTTAACACCTCTTTTTCTGCACTATGAAATTATTTTATTTAATCTTCTAAGACTATATCTTTAGACTGATATGCAGCATCTCTTACTGCTTTAATTTTCTTTCTGATAATTTCTTCTTCTCTTGCTATGACAGGGTCATCTTCATAAAAAACATAGAAATTTGGATCTACTTTACCAATACCCATATAACGGGCTTTATAATCTTTAAGAAGTGCAAAGAACTTTTCTCTAAGCATAAATAATCCTAGAAGATTGGTAAACACTGGAGCAACAAGACTGATATTAACTATTGTCCAGAATAAATCAGGTCCATTTCCAGTTAAAACTATAGAAGACACAATTATAATATTTGGCAAAGGAAATATAAATTTGAATAATAATTCTAATCTATCTCCTAATACAGGATTATATCTAGTTCCATGTCTCATAACAGCAATATAATATGTATACCAACCAGCTGTTGTAGTGAGACCAAATAAAGCACACATAAGTCCAATGTACACAGAACCAAAGTGTCCAAATACACTTTCATAAGCTTTAATTGTAAGAGTAGCGCCAGTATAACCATCGTCCCATACACCTGAGCAAAGAACAGCAAGAGCAGTTATAGAACAAACAACAAGAGTATCTATAAATACTTCAAATGATCCCCATATACCTTGACGGAAAGGGTGAATAGTGTTTGCAGAACCATGAATTAAAGGTGAAGATCCTTGTCCAGCTTCATTTGAATTGATTGAACGAGCAACTCCAGTTGAAATCACTTGAGAAACAGTTGAACCAACAAATCCCCCAACAGCTGCTGTACCAGTAAAAGCATCATGAAAAATCATAGCAAAAGCATGAGGAACATTTTGATAGTTTGCTATAACTAGAGCAAGACCACCTAAAATGAATATAGTACACATAAATGGAACTGCTTTTGCAGCAAATGCAGCAACCCTTGGAGTTCCTTTCCAAATAACATAGAAAAGAATAAGAGAATAAATAATAGTTACTTCTATCATATTAAATCCAAATGATTGATTCAAAACTTCTGCTATGGTATAAGCTTGAGATCCACCTAAGAATTGAGAAAGAAATCCAATTCCAAATGCAATTGCCAAACCTATACCAAATTTAGTAAATCCAAGTTGTTTAGAAATTCCTTTTTCCATAAAGTAAGTAGATCCACCAAAGAATCTTCCAGTCTCATCTTTTGAACGATAATGACAACCTAGAGTAGTTTCAACACATTTTACAGTCATTCCAAAGAATGCCCACACCCACATCCAAAAAATAGCACCAGGTCCTCCAACAGCAACAGCACTGGCAACTCCGCCAATATTACCGCATCCTACACAACCACCAATTGCAACACAAACAGCTTCAAAAGGAGTAACAGAACCTTTTTTCTTCTTGTTAGCTTCTTCACCAAACATACTTCCAAAAGTATTTTTTAATATATGCTTGAAATGAAAGATTGAAAAAAATCCAGATCTAATAGTAAAATAAAGCCCTATAAATAGTACAAAATAAGTAAATGGTTTTCCCCATAAAAAATCATTTATTCCGTTTAAAATACTTGCAAACATACCTACTTTCCTCCTCATAAACTTTAACCAAAAACGATAAAGTATTTTTTTATTTCAAAGTTTGAGTGGATATCCAGTTAATTTTATATAGCCTGCAGAGCTAGTAAAACAATCATATACGCGTATAAAAATTTCAATTATTTATTTCCATAAGCTGCCTCAAGAGCATTTGTAAAATCATTAATTAAATCTTGTGTATTTTCTATTCCTACTGATATTCTTAGGAGACCATCAGTAATTCCAATAGCAAGTCTTTCTTCTCTAGTCATGTCACTATGTGAACTCATAACAGGATAAGCAAGTGATGATCTATATCCACCAAGTGTCATAGCATAATGAGCCAGCTTCAAAGTTCTCATAAATTTATTCATTTTTTCTAAGTCTTCAGGAAGTTCAATACTCAACATTCCACCATAACAATCACCAAATTGTTCATGAGCTAAAAGATGTTGAGGATTACTTTCAAGACTTGGGTGATTTACTTTTAGAATATAAGGTGATTTTTCAAGTGCTGCTGCCAGAGCAGAAGCATTTTCACATTGTTTTTTTATTCTTAATTCAAGAGTTCTCATTCCACGCATTATAAGCCAACTTGAGAAAGGGTCTGCTTGAGTCCCAAGGAGAACTTGCAATTCATATATTTTTTTAATAAGTTCAGATTTACCAGTAACAGCTCCACATACGGCGTCACTATGTCCATTAGCAAATTTAGTAAGAGAATTTACAACAAGATCTGCTCCAAATTTTAAAGGTTTTACCAAAGCTCCTGTCATAAAAGTATTGTCTACAACTAATAAGGCGTTATTTGAATGAGCAATATCAGCTAGCATTTTTAGATTTGGTACTCCAATCAATGGATTTGAAACAGTTTCAGTATAGAGCATAACAGTTGTTGGTTTTATATTAGCTTTTACTTCTTCTAAGTCTGTGAAATCTACAAATGTAGTTTCTACTCCATATTTTTTTAATATCTTTGTAAATATTTCTAAAGTTTCACCATAAAGAGTTTTATCAGACAAGATATGATCTCCTGCTTTAGTATGAGCTATCACAGTGGAAGAAATAGCAGCCATTCCTGAAGAGCATCCAATAGAATCTTCTCCTCCTTCAACATAATTCATCAATTCAATAAGAGCTGTTCTATTTGGGTTTCTATTTCTGTTGTAACAAAATCCTTTTTCATCATATCTTTTTTGCAGATCATCTAGATCTTCAACATTATGTGCAGTAGATAGATGTATAGGAAGGGCTTCAGGATTTGAAGTAGGTAATCTAAAATATGCACCAGCTTCCAAAATATTAGTTTCAAAAGATAAAGACTCATCAAATTCTTTAAACATATGTAATCCTCCTAAAAATTATATTTTGTTTTAAAAAAATAAAAATGTCTTTGATAAAAACAAAATTTTCTTAAAATATCTATAATAAAAGTATAAAACCTATATTTACAATAGAGTCAATAAAAAATTTAAAAAAAATTATTTTATTTTATTTGTTGACTCTATTGTTACAACATATAATACACTGACAATATAAGAAAGAAATAAAATTTGAAACAACTTTTAAGGAGGATTATAATTATGGAAAGAAAATGTTCAGAAGCTACAGAATTACTTTACAGAGGAAGAAAAGTAAAAGGAATGGATTTTAATAAACCAGAGGCATTTCCACTGTTTACAACAACAGCATTTACAATGAATAGTTTGACAGAAGTAAAAGAAGCATATGAAAAAAGATATACATATATAAGAACATGTAATCCTAATAGAGATGCCCTTGCTGATATGGTAACATTTCTTGAAGCTGGAGAAAAATCATTGATATTTTCATCAGGAATGGGAGCAATTACTACTACTTTAATGACAATATTGAAACCAGGAGATCATGTAATATGTAATAGAAATATATATGGAGAAACATTTGATGTCTTTACAAAATTGATGCCTAAATTTGGAGTTAATGCTGATTTAGTTAATTTTGATGATATAGAGAATTGTAAGAAAGCTGTAAGACCTGAAACAAAATTAATATATTCAGAAGTTTTTGCTAATCCTACATTAAATATAGCAGATATTCCAGCTTTAGCAGAAATAGCTCATAAAAATGGAGCATTATTGATGATTGATAATACATTTTCATCTCCAATAGCAATAAAACCTATTAAATTTGGTGCAGATATAGTTATTAATAGTATGACAAAATTTATGAATGGGCATAGTGATGCTATTGCTGGTTCAATTACTTCAACAGAAGAAATTATAGATGCAATTCATCCAGTAAGAATGCTTTGTGGAACACCTGGTGATCCTCATGCAGCACATGCAATGATGAAAAGTTTCGCAACAATGGATCTTCGTCTAAAAAAACAAATGGCAAGTGCATCTAAATTAGCAAAAGCATTAGAAGAGAATAAATATGTATCTAAAGTAAATCATCCAAGTCTTGAAAGTTTTAAACATCATAAACTGGCTCTCGAATTATTTGGTTCAAATGAGACAATGAGTGGAATGATAAGTTTTATTGTTCCAGAAGATCCAGAAAAAATAGATAAATTTATGCTGAAACTAAATTTTGCACATTATGCAATGACTTTAGGGGGAATACGTACTACCCTTGTTCATCCAGTAACAAGTTCTCACAGTCATATGCCAGATGAAGCAAGAAGAGCAATGGGAATTACACCAGGTTTATTCAGACTTTCTGTAGGTATAGAAGATGTAGATGATTTAATTGCAGACTTTAATCAAGCTCTTGAAGTATTTGGAGAATAGCTTAATAAAGAAGTCATAAAAAAGCAGAAAGGGTGTGTAAATACATCCTTTTATTAATAATAATTATGGAGGGAATATGAAGATAAAAATTGATAATATGCTTAAAAATGAAGTGGAGAGTATAAGACTTGGATGCCTTATCTATGATGTTAAGGTTGAAGAAAAAAATGAAGAGTTGTGGAAAAAATTTGATAAAGAAATATTTCCAGCACTAATTTCCCTTATGGAAGACAAAGGAATAAATAATATAGAAAATATTTTTTATCAAAAAAAGCATATAAATCTTTAGGAAAAGATCCTAATCGTTACAGAGTATCCTCAGAAGCCCTTTATAGAAGAATTAAGCAGGGAAAAGGACTGTATCAGATAAATACAGTTGTAGATACCAATAATTTAATATCATTAGAAACAGGATTTTCTGTAGGTTCTTATGATTTGAAAAATATAAAAGGAGATATTTTACTTAGAAAAGGAAAAAGTGAAGAGAAATATAAAGGAATAGGGAAAGATGATATAAATATAGAAAATCTTCCTATTCTTGCTGATAATGAAGGAGCTTTTGGAAGTCCTACAAGTGATTCAATAAAAGCTATGGTTACATTAGAGTCAGCAAAAATATTAACATTAATATATTGCTTTTCAAAAAATGAAAACTTAGAAGAAGTTTTAGAAAAATCTTTTAAATATTTGGAAGAATATACAGAAGCAAAAAATATAGTGAAATTTATAGTTGAATAAAATATATTCTAGTGAGGGGAAAAATGAAAAAAATATCATATTTATTAATTATTCTCGCCGCAGTGTTATGGGGAGGAATAGGACTTTTTTCAAAAACAGCTGGAAATATAGGATTTACACCTATAGATATATGTTTTATACGTTCTGTATTTTCAGTAATTATTCTTGGAATTTTCTTTTTTATAAAAGATAGAAGTATTTTTAAATTAGAAAGTATAAAAGATTTAAAATATTTTATAGGAACAGGAATAATAAGTTTTTCTTTGTATAATTGGAGTTATATTGCAGCAATAAAAGAAACTTCAATGGGGGTTGCAGCTATCCTTCTATATACAGCTCCATCTATTATAATGGTACTTTCAGCAATATTATTTAATGAAAAAATTACTAAAGTAAAACTTGCAGCTCTTGTAATAACATTTGTAGGATGTATGATGGTTACAGGAATATTTGAAGGAGGAAATATAATATCTGTCAGAGGATTTGTTTATGGAATACTTTCAGGTATAGGGTATGGTCTTTACAGTATTTTTGGAAAGTATGCTCTTAGAAAGTACTCTTCAGTTACAGTAGTGTTTTATACATTTTTAATGTCTGGTTTTTTATTTAGTATTTTAGGTTCTCCTTTTATAATAATTGAAAAAATAAATAATACAAGCTCTTGGATTTTTATCACAGCATTTGCTGCTTTTTCAGCAGCAGTTCCATATATATTATATACAAAAGGTCTTTCAAAAATAGAAGCAAGCAAGGCTTCTATTCTTGCTAATATAGAACCTGTTGTAGCAGCAATAATAGGAATAATTATTTTTTCAGAAGGAGCAGGGATATTAAAGTTATTTGGAATATTTTTAGTAATTGCAGCTGTGTGTATGATAAATTTAAGTGAGAGTTTTGAGAAAAAATAAATAAAATTGTAAAAAATTAGGGAGCAGAAAAAATAAAAAATTAACTAAAAAGGCAGAAATATAGTTTTATTTAAAAATCACACTTCTGCTTTTTTATTGTATAAAATTTGATTCATATATTTTTATTTTAAATTTTTATATTTGTAAAATCTATAAAACTTTTTATTACTTTATTTTATAAACTATTGATTAAGTACATATCCAAAACAAATAAATTATTATTCCTGTGGAATTAAAATTTGAACTTCATAAACGGATCTAGAATATTCATAAAGACTGTTTTCATATTCATTTGCAAGAACTATTGATGGTTTCTTTTTTCCTTGAAAAAATAGTTTTGTAAAATATGGATTCCATCCGTCGCTTAAAATTCTTGCTTTAAAACATAAATAATTTCCTTCTGGAATTTCAATAATATTTTCTGATTTAATATTTGGAGCTTCTTTAATAAACATTCCAAGATAATGTGGTTTTAATTCACCATTTATTAAGGCATCATAATCAAGAATATATGAAAATTGCCTCATATATTTGAGATGTTTGCATTCATTACTATTTCTTATCTCATTAAGTCTGATGTGAAAATCTTCTTTTGGTTCATTTTTTATAACTTTTGCAGCAACCATATATCTTTTTTCAAGATGAAGACTATAAGAATGGTCATCTATACTTCCTTCACCTACATAAGTAAAATAGTCTTTATACCATTGGATACCATCAATGGTATCTTTTAATTTACTGATTTCTTCTTCCAAAGAAATTTTACATTTATCCAAGTATTTAACAAGAGTATTGATATTATTTTCAGCTAAAATTTCTCTTATTTCTTCAAGACTCAGATTGAATTTTTGAAGATATTTTATTCTATCAATAAGATGAAACTGATCAACAGAGTAATAACGATATCCTGTAGAAGGATTAATATACTTTGGAGCAAGTAAATTAATATTATTATAATGTCTTAATGTTTGTACAGAAACTCCCATTATTTCAGCTACTTCACCTATGGAATACAATTCTTTCATTTTTCACTCCTTTTCTAAATATTTTCTTAAAAAAATAAAAGTGATATATTTATAGTATAAAAATAATCTTAATCTATTATACTCTTTTATTTAAAAATAAACAAATGACAATAAAAGAATATTAAATTTATGAGTTAATGTTAAAGATGGTAATTAGTATTTTATATACTTGACTAATAGGAGATTTTTCTTAGCAGTTAAGAAAATATAAATAATAAAAAAGAGAAAAATGTATAAGAAGGATAGAAAGTTGAATGTACTGCACCCAAAATCTTAGACAATTAAGATGAGGGTGCAGTTTTTTTATGGCTAAATTAACTAATGAACAAAGAATTTTATAGTTAAAGGGGCAAAATTTTATTAAAACTGGAATTTAAATCCTACATAATAGTTTCTCTCATATGCAGGGTCATATAAAAATTCATTAGTAGAAGAACTATATGAAACATAATCATAGTATTTTTTATCAAATACATTATTTACTCCAGCATATAGATTAAGACTTTCTGTAGCCTTAAAGTTAGCTCTGATATTTGCTACAGCATGTGCATTTTTCTTTCCACCCTCATTATTGTTTGTAAGATAAACTGCACTTTTATAGACAACATCTCCACCAATATTGAATCTTTCATTGAAAGAATATAATACACCTAAAGATAATTTATGATTAGGGACATAAGCAATTCTTTTTCCATCAAGCTTCTCTCCATTGTCATTAGCTTTTTTTACTTTTGCATGTACATAATTGTAACTTTCATTAAAAGTAAATTTTCCTATATCCTGTTTAGCTGAAAGTTCAAATCCATATCTTTCTGTCTTATCCAGATTTATATTTTCTATTAAATGTTGAGTATTAGAAGCATGTCCTGAACTTCTTATTTCATCATTTGTCAGAGTATAGAAAACAGCCCCGTTTAATTCTGAAATTCCAAAAGTATCCCTAAATCCTAATTCAAAAGTATTGTAAGTTTCAGAATCAAGGTCATTAAAGTAGTATACACCAGCTTTTGTAGGATCTGGATGAGTAGTAGCATATCTATTTGTGATTAAAGCAGGAGCAGGGGAAGTAAATCCTCTCTCATATTTTAAATATACATTTCCTGTATCAGAATACAGGTAATTTACTGCTAACTCAACTGCGAAATTGTCTGCATCTTTTGTATTACCATCGAGCTTTAACTTGTTTCCAAAACTTTTTCTCTTCATATCATAATCAGCTTTTTCATATCTGAATCCTTGAATGAATTCAAAATCTTGATATTTGTATGTGTTTAATACAAAACCACTAATAGATTCTTTAGTAGCTTTTAAATCAATGTTAGCCATAGGGATTGTAGTACCCATTCTTTCCATATACATATTTTGTTTTCTATGAAGTTCATTATCTAGGTATTCAATTCCAAAGATAACACTGCTGCCATCTCCATATTTATATTTTAATTTTGCTGTTGCTCCTTTTTTTTCATCATCAAAAGCAGCTTTCATATTCATATTAGTTGCAGCAGTAAACATTTTATAGTGCATATCAGTATCTTGGAAATATCCTGTTAAATTTAATTCTATATTATCATTTAATTTTCCAGCATATTCCAGTGAAAATTCATCTTTATCTCTATCCCATTTATTAATATCTCCAGATTTTTTACCATGTTGCCTTCTATCTTCTCCCAGTTGAGCTTTAGTCAAAGAATTAGGAATTTCAGAATCACTGTTGTATTTTGAATATCTAAAAGTAAGGGAATGGTCATCTGATATATCATATCTCAATTTACCACTGAAATAATCTGAATCCTCTTCATTATACTTTCTATATCCTTTTATTTCTTTTCTTGTATAGCCTAAATCTATATCAAGTTTTCCAATTGTATGTCCAGCAGAAACTTCATAAGTATTTCCTCTATAGTTTCCATAACTATATCCTGCAGAAGCTCTTGGTCCAGTCTGTTTTTTAGTTATGACATTAATTACTCCACCAGAAGTTCCACTTCCATAAAGAACTGCTCCTCCTCCAGGAATTACCTCTATTCTCTCTATTTGATCAATAGATACTGTATTAACAGGAGTACCTACATGGGAAGTATCTGAAGCATTTGCACGAATGCCATCAACAAGAAGCTGGACATTAGTCATTGCTTTTGTTCCCTGTCCTCTCATATCTATTACTGGCATTCCCATTTGGTACTGAACATTGACGGCTGGAACATCTTTCAAAACATCTTCAATAGAAGAATAATGTTTTTCTTCTATTGTTTCACTTACTATAATAGTAGGATTACTTGCTACATCTCGTACTGTAGTTTCAAAACCAGTGCTGGAATAAATAACTGTATTACCCAGATTTATTTCATCTGTATTTTCAGTATTCGAATTAGCAAAAATTGTAGTTGAAATTAATAAAGAATGTAAAGCTAATTTTTTTAAATTCATTTGTTTCTCCTCATCTTTCCATAGAAATATAGATAATTTTGTAATTGTGATGTAAATTATTACTTTGAATAAAGTAAGGCTGAATTTCCTCTTAGACACATCTGTTATAAATTTAGTAGGTCAAACTAAAATTATATATGGATTTATAAAATGAAATTAAGTTATTTTATAATAATATTTTTATTTTATTTTGTTAACAAATATTTTGAATATAATAATATTTGATAAACGAGATATAATTTTGAGTATGGATACGAAGTTAAATTATTAATAGTTAAAGAGTGTTTTGAGAGAATTTTTAGAAGCGAAATATTACAATTATTTTTTGAATAGAAACTTTTATTTTAAAGTCTTGATATATTTAATTTTAAATTAATTAAATATGAGGTATTAAATTGTATAAAAATTATAACTGAGTATTAACAGAATTTTTACTGAAATTTGATATTGCTTTTACATCTTTTTATTACAATTAATTTGTAGAAAAATAATATATAGAATAAAAAGGAGAAAAGATGAAGAAAATAGCATTAGGAATAATAATGGCAGCTCTATTGATAGGGTGTGGAAGTAAAGAAAAAAAAGAAACTTTAACTGCAGAGAAAATAAATTCAATGACAGCAGAACAGATATTTGAAGAAGCGAAAAAAGAAGGAAGGGTGGATTCTGTAGGAATGCCTGACAGTTGGGCAAACTGGAAGGGAACATGGGACGATTTGAAAAATAAATATGGAATAGACCATGCAGATACAGATATGAGCAGTGCTCAAGAAATAGCAAAATTTGAAATGGAAAAAGAAAATGCTTCAGCAGATATAGGAGATATAGGAGTAGGGTTCACCCCAGTAGCAATAGCTAAAGATGTAACTTTACCATATAAAACAAGTTACTGGAATGAAATACCAGAATGGGCAAAGGATAAAGAAGGAAAATGGATACTTGGATATACAGGAACAATAGCTTTTATTGTAGATAAACAACAGGTTGCAGAAAAAGATATTCCTAGAACATGGAAAGATCTTAGAAATGGAAAATATATAGTAAATGCAGGAGAAGTAGGAATAGCTGCTCAGGCAAATAGTGGAATTTTAGCAGCAGCTTTGGCTTTAGGAGGAAATGAAAAAAATCTTGAGCCAGCTTTAGAATTATTTGCTGATATTGCTAAACAGGGAAGGTTAGGGCTGCTTGATCCAGGTATCCAAAATCTTGAAAAGGGAGAAGTACAAGTTGGAATAGTATGGGATTTTAATGGATTAAATTATAGAGATGCAATAGATAAAAATAGATTTGAAATATTGATTCCTCAAGATGGGACATTGATAAGTGGATATGCAACTATAATCAATAAATGGGCTAAACATCCATTTGCAGCGATGGCAGCTAGAGAATATATTTTAAGTGATGCAGGACAGATAAATTTAGCAAGAGGATATGCAAAACCTATAAGAAATGTAAAGCTTCCAGATGATGTAGCTAAAAAATTAATTCCAGATGAGCAGTATAAAAATGCTAGACCAGTGACAGATCATGAAGCTTGGAATAATACTTCTAAAGATTTAGCTGGAATGTGGCAGGAAAAAGTATTAGTAAATTTAAACTAGTATCTAAGATAAAATAATCAGGAGAAAATAATGGAAAAGGTAATATTAGTTATAATAGATGGACTTAGTTATGGAACAAAAAAATATATGGGATTTTTAGAAGCTTTGAAAAGTGAAAATTTAACAGACAGTTATAAAGTTCAAAGTGGATATCCCAGTTTATCAAGACCCTTGTATGAAGAAATACTTACAGGGGTTTCTCCTGTTAATAGCGGAATAGTAAATAATGAAATTAAAAGATTATCAAAAGAAGAGAGTGTCTTTTCATTGGCAGTAAAAAATGGGAAAAAAACAGCAGCAGCAGCATATTACTGGGTAAATGAACTATACAATACTGGGGGATTTGATAGAATAAGAGATAGTGAAACAGAAAATGAAATGGCAAATATTAATTATGGAAGATTTTATTGGGAAGATAACTTTCCAGATACCCATCTTTTCGTTCAAGGAGAAATCTTAAGAAAGAAATACAATCCAGATATTCTTCTTATCCATTCTATGAACGTAGATGACATAGGGCATAAATTTGGAGGAACCTCCAGTGAATATATAGATAGTGCCAGAAAAATATCTGACATACTTTCAGCATTGGTGCCAAACTGGATAAAAGAAGGATATCAAATTATTATTACTTCAGATCATGGAATGAGCAAACTAGGAAATCACGGAGGAATATCCCCAGATGAAACTCTTGTACCTATGTGGTTGATAGGAGATAAAATTAGAAAAAGAAAATTGAAGAAAGATATGCAGGGAAAAATATCTCAAAAAATAATTGCTCCACTGTGTTGTGAAATGATGAATATTAAAAAATCTCAGAGGATGGTGGATATAGAATATGAAGAAACTACTGAAAAATAAGGAAAAAAGAGGTGCTTTATTATTACTGCTTCCATTTTTCTTTATAATGTTGATGTTTCAACTTCTTCCTTTTTTGAATGTAATAGCTGGAAGTTTCTACACAGTTGGTGGAGAATTTACTTTAAATAATTATGCTGTAGTTTTCAGAAGTAAATTTTTAACACAGGCAATTAAAAATTCTGTTGAGCTTTCATTATATTCAACTGTTTTTGGAATAATCATAGCTTTCCAAGGGGCCTACTCTCTTAATAGATTAAAAAATAGTTCTAAAAAAATAATAATATTATTGATAAATATGATATCTAATTTCAATGGAATACCTCTTGCCTTTTCATTTGTAATTCTTTTCGGACTAAATGGAGTACTTACAATTATTCTAAGACAGTTGGGATTATTAGGAAACTTTAATCTTTTTTCAAAATCAGGATTAATATTGATGTATACATATTTTCAAATACCTTTAGGTATTTTACTGCTTTATCCAAGTTTTGGAAAGTTACAGAAAGAATGGGAGGAAATGGCATATATACTTGGAGCTGGCAAAATGATTTTCTGGAGGCGAATAGGAATTCCAATGCTTATTCTGGAAATTACAGGAACTATGCTGATACTTTTTGCCAATGCTATGGGAGCATATGCTTGTACCTTAGCACTTACAAGTGGAAATTATAATGTAATGACTATTAGAATAACAAGTTATATAGCAGGAGAAACTTCATATGAACCGGGTTTAGCAAGTGCTTTAGCAGTAGTTCTAGCAGTATTTTTAATCACAGCTACTGCTATAAACGAAATATTTGTAAAAAGAGGTAAAAAATATGAATAATAAAAAACATGGAATTATAGCAGTTATAATATTATTTTTATTATTTACACCAGTAGTAGGAACATTTTTATATTCTTTGAGTACAAAATGGAGTGGAAGTATTTTTCCAGATGGACTGACAATAAGATGGTATTTTGAAATTATGAAATCGCCATTTTTAGTAAAAGCTCTATTGAGAACTGTATTCATTTGCTTTTTTTCTCTTGGTTTTATAGTAATAATAATGGTTCCTTCAATATTTATAACAAGTTATTATTTTCCAAAATTAGAAAAATTGATGGAATTTTTGGTTCTTATATGTTTTTCAGTTCCAGGAGCAGTATCAGTAGTAGGACTTATGAAAATATATTCAGGAGGGATATTGAAACTTACAGGGACATTATATATTCTTCTTGGAGTATATTTTGTTCTAGCATTTCCATTTATGTATAGAGGAATAAAGAATAATATGAATGGACTTCCTATGAGGGAAATTATAGAAAGTGCAAATATTTTAGGGGTTTCTACTACAAAAGCTTTTGTGAAATTAATTATACCAAATATAAAAAAGGAATAATGGTATCTGTATTATTGACTTTTTCCATATTATTTGGAGAATTTCTGCTGGTAAATATGTTGGTAGGAGGAAAATACCAAACCATGCAGATGTATATAAATAGTATTAGAACAGGAACAAGCGGACATTTTTCCAGTGCTGTTGTAACAGTGTATTTTCTAATGATATTTATAATAACATTTCTGGCATTTGGTTTGAACAAAGAAAAAGGAGATAAATAGATGGAATTTATATCAGTTAAAAATTTGAAAAAAAGTTATGGGAAAGAAAATATATTTAAAAATATAAATTTTGAAGTAAAAAGGGAGAGTTTGTAACTTTACTAGGACCAAGTGGCTGTGGTAAATCTACTCTTTTAAGATGTATGGCAGGGCTCAATAGTATAGATGAGGGGAATATATATGTTCATGGGGAAGAAATAACAGGTAAGTCTCCTAAAGACAGAGGAATAGGAATGGTATTTCAAAATTATGCTCTTTTTCCAAATCTTGATGTCTATGATAATATAGCTTTTGGGCTTTCAGTAAAGGGAATGAATAAAGAAGAGATAGATAAAAAAGTAAAAAATATTGTTTCCCTTGTACAGCTGGAGGGAAAAGAACATAACTTTCCAAGCCAGTTAAGTGGAGGACAGAAGCAGAGGACAGCTATAGCCAGATCAGTTATAATGGAACCTAAAATACTTTTGCTGGATGAGCCACTTTCTGCTCTTGATGCAAAAGTAAGAAAAACATTAAGAGATGAATTAAAGAAAATACAGAAACATTTGAATATAACGACTATATTTGTTACACATGATCAGGAAGAAGCTCTTACTATATCTGATAGAATATTTGTTATGGATAAAGGAAATATAGTTCAAATGGGAACTCCAGAAGAGGTATATACATCTCCAAGCAGTATTTTTTTAGCTAAGTTTATAGGAAATTATAATATTTTTGACAGAAAACAGATAGAAATTTTATTTCCAGAGGAGAAATATGATAATCTTGCTATTAGACCAGAAGCAATCTATATAAAAGAGAGAGGCAGAAATTATGAAATGTCTAATTTTATCTGTAAAAAGGCTTTCATAAAAAATATAAATATACTTGGAAATGTAATAAGATATCTTACTGAAATTAATGGAATAGATATAATTGTAGATCTTCTTAATCGTGGAGAGAATAAAATATATACTGTAGGCTCAGAAGTTGAGCTTATGTTTTTAAAAAAAGAATTGAAAAATTTAAAATAAAAAGAGGTAAATATGATTTTAAGTGACTATCATTTACATAGTGAATTTTCAGGAGATTCAATTCAAAATATAGATGAATTAATATTAAAGGCTATAAGTATGGGGATTGAAGAGATAGCAATAACAGATCATTTGGAATATGATATGGAGGGCATAACTGGAAAGTGGATATTAGATTTAGAAAGTTATACTCAGAAGATAGGAATTATGAAAGAAAAATATAGAAAAGATATAGAAATAAAATTAGGGGTGGAAGTTGGAATACAACCTCATACAAAGAAATATTTAGAGGAGAAAATAAAAAAGTATCCTTTTGATTTTGTAATTGCATCTAGCCATGCAATTAATGGAAAAGATATATCCTTTGGAGAGATACATAAAGGAAAGACGAAAGATGAGATACAGACCATGTATTTTGAAAATGTATTAAAAAATGTTGAAGTATATGAGGAGTACAATGTTTATGGACATCTTGATTTCATCACAAGATATGGTGGAGATGCCTCCAAAGGATTAAATTATGAAATTCAAAGAGATATTATTGATGAAATATTAAAAAAGATTATTTCCAAAGGAAAAGGAATAGAGATAAATACTTCAGGTTATAGATATAGGGAAGATAGATTTTATCCCCATATAAAAGTATTAAATAGATATTTTGAACTTGGTGGAGAGATTATAACAGTAGGTTCTGATGCTCATAAAAAAGAAGATGTAGCTAAAGACTTTGATATTGTTTATGATTTTTTGAGAAATGCTGGGAAAAAATATATTTGTTCTTTTAAAAAAATGGAACCAATATTTAAAAAAATATAATTCTATATATATATTTAAATATAAAAAGATAATTTACAGATACCATTGAACTTATTTAATTTTGATTCTTTCAAGGTTAATTCAATTTTAATTATCTTTTTTTATTTTTGTAATTTTATTTATTTTATTGAGTAAAATTTATTTATATTTTTGATATAAATAAGTTTTTCTAATATTGAGAAATGTTGAGATTTTTTTTAAGATAAAATTTTGGAAAAAGAAGAACCCATATTACTGAAAAATAAATTTAAAAATATATGAGTTCCTCAACAGTATATTTTATGATATTAAAAAATTATTTTTCAACTTTTTTTACTATATTCAGTTGATACAATTCAGTATTCATATATAATTCGTTGTAATCAAAAAGTTCTCCATTTGATAAATATGTAACATTTGACAATTTTAAAATAGGTGTTTTAGAAGAAATTTTTAATTTTTCAGCTATATTTTCAGGAGGAAATACAGGAGTTATATTTTGATAAGAAATAGATATTTCCATTCCATGTTTTTTAGCATATTCATATTTAGAGCCTTCTAATATTTTTACTGATATTTCAGGGTGTTTAGATATTTCCATATATGTTTTTTCAAAAAGAATAGGATCATTATCAGCAAATCTTATTCTTTCAATATAATAGATTTTTTCATTAGGCTTTAGTCCCATTATCCTTCCAATATGCTCTCCAACTTTTGTTATGTAAAAAGTTTCTACTATTGACCATGGCTTTTTCCCCATATCAAGAATATCTTCTGTAAAACTTTTTAAGAGTGGAGAACGTTTTAAAGTATTTTCCTTTGATACAAAAGATCCTTTCCCTTGTATTCTATAGATAATACCTTTATATGCCAGATTACTTAATGCCTGACGAACAGTAACTCTGGAACAGTTGAACTTTTCAGCCAGTTCTGCTTCTGTTGGAAGAATATCATTAACTTTATAATGATTACTTTGTATTCCTTCGACTATATAACTTTCTATCAATTGATACTTTGAAACTTTTTTATCTTCCATAATATCCTCTCCTTATTTTATATTTACAACTTTTAAAAAAATAATACAAGTTTTATATAATGTATAATACAACAAATAATTTGTATTGACAAGTGTTTTTTTTTGAATTATAATCAACTTAGTTGGAGTACATCAATGAAATAAAGTACATAAATTAAATGTGGAGGTTGATTATGGAAGGGAAAGTTAGTTTAAAAGACAATCTTTTTAGCTTAGGACAACAGTTAGGTAAAGCTATCATGATGCCTATTTCTATTTTACCAGTAGCAGGACTTTTACTTGGGATTTCTGCTGCATTATCATCAGGAGCAGCTATAAAGGCTTATTCTGTCTTAGATAATGCTGCATTGCAAGGGTTGCTTAAATTAATGAATGCTGTAGGAAATGGGGTTTTTGCTGCATTGCCATTAATTTTTGCTGTAGGTATAGCTGCTGGATTAGCAAAAAATGAAAAAGGATCTGCTGGTCTTTCAGCAGTTGTTGGTTATTTTGTTCTTTTGACAGGAACAGGAGCATTTATAAGTATTTTTGGAAAAGGAGCTCCTGCTGGTGCAGATATACGTCTTTATGGACAAGCTGTACAGTTTGGAATAAAAACTCTTAATATGAATGTTTTTGGAGGAGTTTTAGCTGGTATTGTAACTGGGGTAGTTCATAATAAATATTATAAAACTAAACTCCCTGATGTGCTGGCTTTCTTTGGAGGATCAAGGTTTGTTCCAATAGTTAATACAATTGTATTTATGATTATATCTTTAATCATGGTTTTTGTTTGGCCGGCAATAGCAGCTATGATTGCTTATTTTGGAGTTCTTACTCAGGGATTGGGAATATTTGGAGCTTTTATATATGGGCTTGTTCTTAGAGGATTCTATGTTTTAGGTCTTCACCATGTATTCTATCTTCCATTCTGGACTACAGCTGCTGGAGGAACTTTAGAGGTTGGAGGAAAAGTTATTGAAGGGTGGCAGAATATATTTCTTGCACAATTAGCTGATCACAATACAGTTAGATATTTTTCAAATATAGCTTTATATAACAGTGGAAGATATTTCCATATGATATTTACAATGCCAGCTATATGTTTAGCTATGTATACAGCTATTCCAAAAGGACCAAAAAGAAAAGCAACATTCGGTTTCTTATTTTCAATAGGACTTACAAGTTTCTTAACTGGAGTTACTGAACCAATATCATTTGCTTTATTATTTGCTTCACCTCTGCTTTTTGTAGCAGAAGCAGTTTCCTTTGCAATATCTTTTGTTATTGCAGCAATAGCTAAAATTACAATAGGGTCTACTTTCTCAGCTGGATTGGTTGAATTTTTACTATTTGGAGTATTCCAAGGAAATTCTAAAACTAATTACATTTGGATACTTATCTTAGGAATTCCTATATTTATAGTAAATTATTTCCTATTCAAATTTCTTATAGAAAAATTGAATGCTAAAACACCAGGAAGAGAAGATGATGAGGAACAAGAGAAGAGCTTAAAAGGAAAATATACTTCTGGAGAAGCTAAAACTATAATTGAAGCTTTAGGAGGAATGGAAAATATTGCTGATCTTGATAATTGTGCTACAAGATTAAGAGTATCAGTTAAAAAACTTGATAAAGTAAATATTGATATGTTAAAACAAACAGGGGCACATAATGTTGTTACTAGAGGAAAAAATCTTCAAATCATTTATGGACCAACAGTAAATCTTATTAGAACAGAAATTGACGAATATGTTGCCACATTATAGAGTATAATATATAATATAAGGATAGTGATTCTTATGAATAATAAAAATAAAAAATAATAGAGGACATAAAAAATGGTTTGATTTTATCTTGTCAGGTAAAAAAGACTGATCCGCTTTATCTTCCAGAAATAATTGAAAAACTGGTAGCATGTGGTGAATGGGGAGATGCCTGTGGATATAGAATAGATACACCTGAAAATATAATAAAAGTAAGAAAAATTACAAACAAGCCCATTATTGGTTTGTGGAAGATAAATATGGAAACAGAAGATGTCTTTATCACCCCAAGTATGAAAGAGGTAGATGAAATAGTAAATGCTGGGGCTGATATTGTGGCAGTTGATGCTACAAATAGAGTAAATAGTTATGGAAGAAAAGCTTATGAGCTTATTCCAGAAATAAAAGAAAAATATCCTGATTTATTAATACTTGCTGATATCAGAAATGCTGAAGAGGCAAGAGAAGCTTTAAAAATAGGAGCACATATGGTTGCTCCTACACTATATAGATTCAATGATAATCCAAAATCTACAGATTCACCAGATTTTGAAGAACTGGCAAGAATTGTAGAAGCCTGTGAAGGACTAGGATTTGTAATCATGGAAGGGAAAATTACTTCTCCTGAAGAAGCAATTCAAAGTCTTTATCTTGGAGCTCATGCTGTTGTAATTGGAAGCGCAATCACAAGACCTCATCTATCAACATTGAGATTCACAAGTATTATGAATAAATACAAAAGGAAAATTCCATTAAAATATTAGAGAGGTTGGTGAAAAATTATGAACAAATATAAAATACTATGGAGTGATATGCACAGTAATCTACATCATGAGAGTATAAATAAATTACCCTTATGGTTTGAGCAGGTGAAAGATATTTTTGATTTCTGGCCTTTTGCATATTATCCATATTATATGAGAAAAGATGAGTGTGGACTGGGAGTAGAGGATATTTACTCTATGGACAAAGTACAGGCTGATTGGGAATATATAAGAGAATTTACTGAAAAAGTTAATAAAGAGGGCTTCCCTATGTTCATGGGATATGAATGGCAGGGAGCAGGAAAAGATGGAGATCATAATGTTTTCTTTTTAAAGAATAATCAAAATCCATATTTTCCTCTTAGATATTCAGAGCTTGAAAAAAACTTTAGAGAGGTTGATTGTATAGCTATTCCTCATCATCTGGCATATGAACTTGGTCATAGGGGAAAAAACTGGGAAACACACAATGATAAGTTTTCACCATTTGCAGAAATTTATTCATCACATGGTTCTAGTGAAAATGACGAAAGTCAGTTTACAATGGACAGACATATTCATATGGGACCTAGAACAGGAGTAACAGCTGTAGAAAAGGTTGGGAGAAAGGACATCAATTTGGAGTGATAGCTTCTGGAGATAATCATTCTGTTCCTGGAGTTTATGGATTTGGATACATTGCTGTATTGGCTGAGGATAATACAAAAGAAAGTATTTGGGATGCCTTTATAAATAAAAGAGTCTATGGAGTAAGCAAAGATAGAATAAAACTGGATTTTTCAATAGATGATACTATCATGGGGGGGAGTGTAACTCCAAAAAAAGACTCTAAACTTGTACTAAATGTAGAAGCTTCAAATGCAATAGATAGAATAGAGATTATAGAAGATAATATAACAACTGAAATGATTCCTCATACTTCAACATGGGAAAAGAAAGCTCTTGATAAAAATGTTCAATTTAAATTTAAAGCAGACTTTGGCTGGGGACCAGACAGAAGGATATTTCCTGATATAAAATCAAGAAACTGGAGTGGTTCTCTTTCAACAGAAGGGAAAATTTTATCTATTGAAAAATGCTGGAGTAATTTTGGACAGCGTCTATATGATGTTACAGACAACAGTTGTAAATTTGATTTAACTTCATATAAAACAACAGCTACAGGAAAATGGATGGGACCTAGTGCTGTAACAACAGAAGGGTTTATATTTGAAATATCAGCTCCTATTGATAGTTTTATCACTCTTACAGTTGATGGAAAAGAGTATAAGTTTGAGGTAAAAGAATTATTTGAATCTTCTAGATTGATACCATTATTGGAAGAAGCAGAAGACCTTTTAAAAGAAAACTTTAATTTTACAGAGTATTACAGAACTGATCCTTGGTGGCATAATGCTTATAAAATAAAGCTTTCTAAAGCTGTTCCTGTTTCAGGCTACACAAGAAGAATAGAAAAAACTATAGATACTACTAACATTTCAAATGTTAGAGTGAGAGTATGGCAGAAAGATGGTGGAGCTGCATGGAGTTCCCCTATATTTGTAAAATAAAGGAGGCTATCAGCAACAGATGAATGTTATATATATAAATACACATGACAGTGGAAGAATGTTGAGTCCTTATGGGTATGATATTCCAACTGAAAATCTAAAGAAACTGGCAGAAGATTCTGTGGTTTTTACAAATGCTTTTTGTGCAGGACCAACTTGTTCTCCAAGCAGAGCTGCTCTTTTAACAGGAACTTTTCCACATCAAAATGGAATGCTTGGATTAGCTCAAAGAGGATTTTCTCTTTATAATCCTGAAAAACATTTAGCTAATTTTTTAAAAAATAATGGATATAATACTTGTTTGTGTGGAATACAACATGAATATGGGTGGTATCTGGATTTAGAAAAAAATGGATTGCATAATTTAGGATATAAGGAAATAATTACAACTGATTCTAAACCATTTAAAAAAGAAGAGTTACATTTATGGGATAGAAATAATGCTGCTGAAGTAGTAAAATGGCTTGATAACTATAATGATGAAAAACCATTTCTGTTGTCTTTTGGAATGCACAGCACTCATAGACCTTATCCTATAGAAGTGGCTGAAATTATAGATGAAAGATATGTAGTTCCTCCTTATCCAATTACTAATAATGAGGAAAACAGACATGACCATGCTCAATATATGACAACTGCTCACTATGCAGATGAAAATATAAAAATGATAATGGATGCTTTAAAAAGAAATAATCTTTATGAAAATTCTATTATAATTTTTACAACAGATCATGGAGTGGCACTTCCATTTAATAAATGCAATCTTACAGATACTGGAATAGGAGTTTCATTGATAATGAAAGTTCCTAATGCTGATTCTAATGGAAAAGTTGTAGATAGTTTAGTTTCACAAATAGATGTATTTCCTACATTATGTGAACTTCTTAACTTGAATAAACCTGATTATTTAGAAGGGAAGTCTTTTGCTAGAGCTTTTGTTGATAATAAAGCTTTGCTTGATGAATATATATTTGCTGAAATAAATTTCCATACATCTTATGAACCTGTAAGATGTGTGAGAACAAAACGTTACAAGTATATAAAATATTATGATGAATCTTGGAATAAAATTAATCTTTCAAATATAGATGAGTCTGTGCCAAAAGATTTTCTTATGAATAATGGATTAAAAGAAAAAGTTAAATATAGTGAAGGGCTCTTTGATCTATATTATGATCCAACAGAAAGAAACAATCTTGTAAATGATTCTGGATACAAAGAGGTTCTGGAAAATCTAAGAAAAGTATTGCTTGAAAAACAGATTCAAACTGATGATCCTATCTTAAAGGGAGCACTTGAGATAAAAAAAGGATATAAAGTAAATAAAGTAGAGTGTGAAACTGCTTCAAGCAAGAATAAAGATGACTATATTTCATATAATTAAAAAATAAAAATTTTGGAAGGCTATAGGCAATTAAAATTGTCTATGGTCTTTTTACATTAATTAAGTATTAAAGAAAAGTATTTTGAAAAGAAATTAGGAATATAATTAGAGATTAAATATAAAAGCAGAAAGAGATATGATATAATATAAGAGAATGAGATGAAAGAGAGGTGGATATTTGTGAAAGAGCTGCCAATAGGAATAGATGATTTTAAAAATATAATAGATAATGAGTATTTTTATGCAGATAAAAGTCTGTTTATCAAAGAGATATCTAAAAATATAGGGAAAACATTATTATTTACAAGGCCAAGAAGATTTGGAAAAACCTTAAATATGTCTATGGTGAAATATTTTTATGATATAAAGGGAAATGAAAAAAATAGAGAACTATTTAAAAATTTAAATATAGAAAAAACTTCAATAATGGCTGAACAAGGGCAATATCCAGTCATATTTATTTCTTTTAAAGAAGTTAAATTTAATACATATGAAAAACTGTTTGAACAGGTTAAGATATTGATAAGTGAAGTATACAGAGAAAATATAGATATTTTAGAAGGCTTGAATTCAATAGATAAAGAAGTGTTTATCAAATATTTAAAGAAAGAAGCAAATGAGGTTGAAGTAATTAATTCCTTAAAATTTTTGTCACAGTTATTATATGATCAATATGGAAAAAAAGTAGTTGTTCTGATTGATGAATATGATACTGCTATTGTTTCCGCATATGAAAATGATTACTATAAAGAAGCTATGGAATTTTTTAGAGGATTGTACAGTTCGACTTTAAAAGGAAATAAATACCTCTATATTGGAGTGATGACAGGGATACTAAGAGTAGCAAAAGAAGGAATATTTTCTGGATTAAATAATCTAATGGTTTACAGTATATTGGATGATGACTATTCACAATATTTTGGACTTACGGAAGATGAAGTCGAGTCAGCTTTAAAATATTATCAAATCGAGTATAAATTAGAAGCTGTAAAAGACTGGTATAATGGATATAAGTTTGGAAATACAGAAATATATAACCCATGGTCAATTTTGTACTATATAGAAAGTAGATTATTGAAATCATATTGGGTGAATAGCTCAGATAATTTTTTAATAAATGAAGTTTTAAAAGAAGCTGACAATGAAATTTTTGAAGATTTGAAAAAATTATTTTCAGGAGAAAGTGTAGAACAATATATAGATGAAAATTTACTGTTTGATGATTTAACTGTACAAAATAGTTTATGGTCTTTGCTTCTGTACACAGGATATCTTTCTCTTGATAAAATAATAACTTCTGAAAAAATTTCTATGAAAATACCTAATAGAGAAATATATTCATTTTTTAGAAAAGTATTTTTAGAAAAAATTTCTAATAAGAATACAAGGTACTTTGAAGATATGATCACTAATTTAAAGAAAAAAAGAATTGTAGGAGAAAATTCTTTTGAATCTAATTTGAGGAGAATATTACAGGTAGCAATGAGTTCTTATGATAATAAAGAAGCTTTTTATCATGGATTTGTATTAGGAATGATGGTAATATTGGAAAAAGAATATATAGTTCTTTCTAATACAGAAACAGGAGATGGAAGAGCAGATATAATATTAGAGCCTAGGTATAAAAATCATACTGGTTATATATTTGAGTTTAAATTATCTAAAATAGAATCAGAAGAAAAATTAGAATATCATGTAAAAGAGGCTTTAGAGCAGATAGAGAAGAAAAAATATACTGCTATATTAGAAGAAAGAGGAGTAAAGGACATAGTTAAAATAGGAATAGCTTTTTATAAGAAAAATTTATTAGTGGATTATAAATAGAATATTATAAAAAATATTATTATGAATGCTACAGAGAAATCTGTAGTATTTTTTGTAATTAGAGAAATAATAGTTAAAATTAGATTAAAGAAGAACTATTAATCCCTTTTAAAAAATGATACAATTAAAAGTAATGGAGAAAAATATACAATAAAAATTAAAATAGAGCATATATTTAAAATAAATATGAATTTTAAAATATGGAGGGGAAAAGAATGTATACAAATTTTCAATTTTTAAAAAAAGACTGGAATATTTTAGCTAAAATTGGAGAGATGGCAGAGTATACTCTTCATAAGGATCCTAATACTGCAATTATAAAAATAAGGCAGCTTGGAGAATATATAGCAAAGTCAATGTTAAAGGTTGAAAAATTAAACGAACCAGAAAGTGGAAGTCAACTTGATAGAATAAAAATTTTAAAAACATATGATTTAATTCCAGAAGATATAGAAAATATACTACAACTTATTAGAAAAAAAGGAAATACAGCTGTACATAATATGTCTGGAAATGAAAGCGAAGCTGAGACTCTTTTGTCATTAGTAGTAAAACTTTGTGGTTGGTTTAATGAAATTTATGGAAGTGATTATTCTTTTAATTCAGAATCAGTTCAATATAAAAAACCAGAGCGAGTTGATTATAAGGAAGCTTATGAAAAACTTTTATCAAAAGTACAAGAAGAAAAGAAAAAGTTTGATGAGTTAGTGCCGGAGCAACTTTCTTTTAGAACATCAGAAGAAAGAATTAAGTTGATAAAAAATAAAAAAAGTGTTGAATTAACTGAAGAAGAAACAAGAGCTTTAATAGATCAGCAGTTAAGAGACGCAGGGTGGGAAGCAGATACAATTAAACTTAATTATAAATCTAACAAAACCATGCCTGAAAAGAGTAGATTTATGGCAATAGCGGAATGGCCATGTATAAAAGAGGATGGAAAAAATGGATATGTTGATTATGCTCTTTTTTATGGAAATACTCTCTATGGAACTCTAGAAGCTAAAAGAAAAAAAGTTGATGTAGGAAATGCTTTAAAAAGAGAGAGCAGAATGTATTCTAAAGGAGTGATAATACCAGATGGAATTAAGCTTTGTGATGAAGCTCCTTTTTTGGGTGAATATAAAGCTCCCTTTATGTTCTCAAGTAATGGAAGAGCATATAATAAAGAATTGATAGATAAGTCAGGAATATGGTTTTTAGATGGAAGAAGACAAAAAAATGCTCCTAAGGCTTTAAAAGGATTTTATTCTCCAAGAGATCTAAAAGAATTATTAGCTAAAGATGAAATGCTAGCTAATAAACTTTTACAGGATGAACCTATGGAATATCTGAAATCTAAAAGTGGATTAGGTCTTAGAAATTATCAAATAGAAGCAGTAAAAGCTGTGGAAGAAGCACTTATAAAAGGACAAAATAAAGTTCTTTTAACTATGGCTACTGGAACCGGAAAGACAAGAACAGCTCTAGCTATTTTATACAGGTTATTAAAAAGTAAAAAATATAATAGAATATTATTTGTAGTAGATAGAGCAAGTTTGGGAGAGCAGGCAAAAGATACCTTTGATAATGTTAAAGTAGATCAGCAATTAAAAATTTCTGAAATCTATGATATTAAAGGATTAAAAGATAAAAAACCGGAAGATACTACAAAAATACATGTAGCCACTGTTCAAGGGCTTATAAAAAGAGTATTGTATTCAAATGATGATGCAATTACAGTTGGACAATATGACTGTATTGTAATAGATGAAGCTCACAGGGGATACATTTTAGACAGAATTCCAACTGAGGAAGAAGCATTTTTTAATGATGAAAAAGAATATCAAAGTAAATATCGTAGTGTCATAGATTATTTTGAAGCAGATAAAATAGCTTTGACAGCAACACCAGCAGTTCATACTTATGAGATATTTGGAGAACCTGTATATCAATATTCATATAGACAAGCTGTTTTAGATGGAAATCTTGTTGATTTTGAACCACCATATAGAATTATTACCAGATTATCCAGTGATGGAATTCACTTTGAAAAAGGAAGTGAAATAAAAGTTTTTGATTCAGAAACACAAGAGATAAAAGTAATAAAAGATTTAAAAGATGAACTTGATTTTGATGTGGATAAGTTTAATACTAAAGTCATAACTGAAGGATTTAATAGAGCTGTTTGTTCAGCATTGGTAAATTATATAAATCCAGAAGGACCTGAAAAGACTCTTGTATTTGCAGCTACTGATGAACATGCTGATATGTTGGTTAGAATATTGAGAGAAGAATTTGATAAACTTGAGATGTATTCTATGAATAATGATATGATAGAAAAGATTACAGGATCAGTAAAAGATGTTGATAAACTTATAAAAAATTTAAAAATGAGAATTATCCAACGATAGCAGTTACAGTGGATCTTTTAACTACAGGAATAGATGTTCCTAAAATTTGTAATCTTGTATTTTTAAGAAAAGTAAGAAGTAGAATTCTATATGAGCAAATGATAGGAAGAGCTACAAGATTATGTGAAGAAATAAATAAGGAATATTTTAAAATTTATGATGCAGTTGATATTTACTCAGATTTAAAAGATTATACAGATATGAAACCAGTTGTGGCAGATCCTAAAATAAACTTGAAAAAACTCCTTGGGGATTTGGATAAAATTGATGGAAATGATAAAAATATAGGATATCTTTTAGATGAGGTAATAGGAAGAATTCAAAGGAAAAAAAATAGAATAAAAAAAGCTGGTTCAGATCACTTAAAAACTTTTTCTGGCTATATGAGAGGAGAAGAAATATCTGATATTGATGAGTATATAGATTATCTGAAGAATACTCCTAAAGAAAAAATATATGAAACATTGATGAAAGAAAAAAAATTCCTCTTACACTTAGATGGGTTAAAAATAGCAGAAAAAGAAAAAGTAATTTATGAACATACAGACGAAATAAAATATATTAAACAAGATTTTGGAAAAGCGGAGAGACCAGAAGACTATTTGGAAGGTTTTAGAAAATATATTTTAAATTCTTCAGATAAGATAGAAGCAATTAAAATTTTAAAAAATCACCTCAGGATTTCAAAAAAACAGATTTAGAAGAGATTACAAAAATTCTTGATCTTGAAGGATATAGTAAAGCAAATTTAAATGCTGCATATAAGCAAGTAAAAAATGAAGATATTTTAGCAGATATGCTGACTTTTATTAAAAATGCAATTTATGGATCTCCTATTATAGACAGAGAAGAAAAAATAAATGATGTTATGATTAAAATAAAGAGACTAAAAAATTGGTCTCCAAAACAAAAGACTATTCTTGAAAGAATAGAGAGTCTCTTAAGAAGTGATGGATATCTAACTAAGGAAGACTTTGAAGGTGGAATATTAAAAGAAACATATGGGGGATATTCAAAAGTTGATAAAAATTTAGAAGGTATGTTAGATGAAATTTTAAATGTAATTAGTAAGGAAATAATATTAAACTAGTAGGGAGATAAAAATGACAAGTAATGAAGTAGTGCAAAAGTTATGGAATTTATGTAATGTTTTGAGAGATGATGGGATTACATATCATGAATATGTGACTGAATTAACATATATACTGTTTTTAAAAATGTCTTCAGAATTAGAAAATGAAGAAAAAATAGGAATTCCTTTGAAATATAGGTGGAAGGAATTAGCAAAGTTAGAAGGAATAGAATTAAAAAATAATTATCAAAAATGTTTGTTAGATTTGGGGCAAATTGATGGTAAACTTGGAATTATATATAGAAATGCTCAAACTAAAATTGAGGAACCAGCAAATTTAAAAAAGATTTTTAATGAAATTAATAAAATTGATTGGTATTCTGTTGATAAAGAAGATTTAGGGGATTTATATGAAGGACTTTTAGAAAAAAATGCTTCTGAAAAAAAATCAGGAGCAGGACAATATTTTACTCCTAGAGTTCTTATTGATTCAATTGTGAGAATCATAAAACCAGAGTTGGGGGAAAGAATATGTGACCCAGCAGCAGGAACATTTGGGTTTATAATAGAAGCAGATAAATATTTGAGAAGAAAATATGATGACTATTTTGGTACTAAAGAAAGACCAGTAACAGATGAAGAAAGAGAATTTCAAGCAACAGAAGCTTTTTCTGCTTGTGAACTTGTGCCAGATACACATAGATTAGGAATAATGAATGCATTGCTTCATGGAATAAATGGAAATTTTATTCAAGGAGATTCTTTGTCAGAAACAGGGAAACAGCTTAGAAATTTTGATCTTATCCTTTCAAATCCACCATTTGGAACTAAAAAAGGTGGAGAAAGGGTAACAAGAGATGATTTGGTTCATGAAACTTCAAATAAACAATTAAACTTTTTACAGATCATCTATAGATCTCTGAAAACAACAGGAAAAGCTAGAGCAGCTGTAATTATTCCTGATAATGTATTGTTTGAAGGCGGAGTAGGTAAAGATATAAGAATGGATTTATTAAATAAGTGTAATCTTCATACTGTATTAAGATTACCAACTGGAATATTTTATGCTCAAGGTGTAAAAACAAATGTATTATTTTTTGAAAGAGGGAGAACTGATGTAAATAATACAAAAGAAACCTGGTACTATGATTTAAGAACTAACATGCCAAATTTTGGAAAGAATACTCCTCTTACAAGCAGTCATTTTGAAGAATTTGAAGAAACATTTGATTCAGTAGAAGAGAAAGAAAAATTAGAGAGATGGAATTTAATAACTCTTGAAGAGGTTATAAAAAAAGATTATTCATTGGATTTAGGTCTAATAAGAGATGACTCAATGATTGATTCTGATGATTTGCCTGATCCTGTTGAAAGTGCTCAAGAATCTATAGACAAATTGGAAGAAGCAATAGATTTGCTTAAAAGTGTAATAAAAGAGTTAAATCTTTGCGAGGTGGCAAACAATGGCTAAAACAAAAGGATTAACTTTTGAAGAAAAACTCAAAGAGGCTCTTATTCCAAAAGAGGAACAGCCATATGAGATACCTGAGAATTGGGAGTGGGTAAAACTTGGAAAGGTAAATAATGTAATTACAGGGAGTACACCATCTAAAGCAAATGAAAAATATTGGGAAAATAAAAATATTTTTTTTGTTAAGCCAAGTGATTTATATCAAAAAAGAAATTTAAAAAGTTCAGAAGAATATATTGATGAAAGAGCTAGAGATAATGTTAGAATTTTACCTAAATATTCAACACTTATTTGTTGCATAGGAAGTATTGGAAAAGTAGCATATTCAGAAGTTGAAGTATCTACTAATCAACAAATAAATAGTTTAGTACCTAAAAAAGAAATAATTTTTTCATTATATAATTATTATGTTGCTAATTCTAATTTTTTTCAATCGCAAATGTTAAATTCAGCTGTAGCTACTACAATAGCAATATTGAATAAAACAAATACAGAAAATTTAAGATTTCCTTTACCTCCATTGGAAGAACAAAAAAGAATAGTAGAAAAATTAGATTCTATGTTTGAAAAAATAAATAGAGCAAAAGAGTTGATACAAGAGGCAAAGGAAAATATTGAAAACAGAAAAGAATCCATTTTAAACAAAGCGTTTAGGGGAGAATTAACTGTTGAATGGAGAAAAAATAATCAAACTGAAGATGCAATAGAACTTTTAAAAAGTATTAATGATGAGAAAATAAAAAATTGGGAACAAGAATGTGTTGAAGCTGAAAAAAATGGAAAGAAAAAGCCAAGTAAACCTAAAATTGAAGATATACAAAATATGATAATTTCTAAAGAAGAAGAACCATATGAGATACCAAGTAAATGGAAATGGGTAAAATTAGAATATATTATTGAAATAAATCCTAAGAAAAAAATGTTAAATATTGATGAGAATGAAAAAATATCATTTTTACCAATGAGATCTATTTCAGATATAACAGGAGAAATATCAAATATTGAATATGAAAGTTATTCTAAATTAAAAAAAGGATATACACAATTTTTAGAGAATGATATTCTTTTCGCTAAAATAACACCTTGTATGGAAAATGGGAAATGTGTTATAGCTAAAATTTAAAAAATGAAATAGGATATGGAACTACAGAATTTCATGTTTTAAGAACAAATTACATTTTAAATAATAAATTTTTACATAATTTTTTGAGGCAAGAAAGTTTTCGACAAGAAGCAAAATATAATATGACAGGAAGTGTAGGTTTTAGAAGAGTTCCTACAGAATTTTTAAAAGAATATATGTTTCCTCTTCCTCCATTAGAAGAACAAAAGGAAATTGTAAGAATATTAGATGAAATATTAGAAAAAGAAAGTAAAATAAAAGAGCTTGTAGAATTGGAAGAAGCAATAGAGTTACTTGAAAAATCTATTTTAGATAAAGCTTTTAGAGGAAAATTAGGAACTCAAAATAAAGATGATGAACCTGCAATAGAACTTTTAAAAAAAATATTATAATTTAAAATAAAAAATATAAAGATAATAGGGGAAAAATATATGAACAAAATTTTAGCTAAAGAATATAGTATTAGTGATATTTTAAATAAAAAGAAATATTTTGTAGATGATTATCAAAGAGAATATAGATGGGGAAAAAGAAACATAGATGATTTATTAAATGATTTATGGAGTAAATTTAATGATAGTTTTACAATTGGTGATGAAGTTGAAATAGTAAAAACATATAATTCATATTTTCTAGGTTCTATTTTAATCAGTGAGAAAGATAATAATTCTTATTTAGTTGATGGGCAGCAAAGACTTACATCTTTATCATTGATTATAATATATCTATATATCCATTTGAAAGAATGGGGATTGCTGGAAGAAATAGATGATTTTGGACAATTGATTTATTCTTTGAGTTATGGTAAAAAAACTTTTAATATTCAAGTTCCAGATAGAGAAAAATGTATGGAAGCTTTATTTAATAATCAGTATAAAGAATTTACAAATGCTTCTGAAAATACTTCTAGTTTCAATCTTTTAGAAAGATATAGAGATATAGAAGAATTTTTTCAGGATATTGGATTGTCACCAGAGAATATATTGCATTTTTCTTATTGGTTAAAAGATAATGTATTTTTAGTCAGTATAACTACTTCATCTGATGATGAGGCTTATACTATATTTGAAACTATGAATGATAGAGGACTTAGCCTTGATAGTACAGAAATGCTAAAAGGATATCTTATTGCTAATGTTTCTGAAAATAACAGAAGTAGGCTAAATGAGATTTGGAAAGATATTATTATAAAACTAAAAAGTATAGGGAAAGAAGAAGATAGCATATTTTTTAAAAACTGGATAAGAGCAAAATATGCAAATAGTTCTAGAGCAAAAAAAGCAAATGGAGGGTATACTTCTGAAGATTTTGAAAGAGTTGGAAATGCCTATCATAAATGGATTAAAGAAAATAGAAATAAAGTGGGACTAAGATGCAAAGAAGATTTTGAAAACTTTATAGAGATGAACTTAAAAAAATATAGTGAAGTATATTTAAGAATAAAAGAATTGGAAACAAAATTGGATTTAGATTTTAAAGAAGTTTATTGTAATGCAAATCAGGATTTTACACTTCAATCTATGCTTATTTTATCAGCTATTGAGTTATCAGATTCTAATGAGATTATAGATAAAAAAATAAAGATGGTTTCTACTTTTATAGATATTTTTATAGTAAGAAGTATTGTGAACTATAAACTTTTAGGATATTCAGGAGTAGTATATAGAATTTTTAATTATGTCAAAAAAATTCGTGAAAATTCAAAAGATTTAAATACTTTAAGAGAATGTTTGACAGATCTTTTAGACAATTTATCAGATAAATTTGAAGGACTAATGGAATATCATTTAAATAAGCAAAATAGAAGAAGAATACATTATTTCTTGGCTAGAATAACTTCTTATGTTGAGGAAGCAAGTGGACATTCTTCAAAAATTGATTCATACTTGAATAAAGCAAAGGGAAAAGATTATGAAATTGAACATATAATAGCTAGTAATTTTAAGGATTATTCAGACTCCTTTGATTCAGAAGAAGATTTTCAAGTGACAAGAAGTTCAATAGGAAATTTAGTATTGTTGCAAAATGGAACTAATCAAAGTTTAGGAGATAAACATTTTAGAGAGAAAAAAATAAGATATAAAGGTGAAAATTTGCTGCTTCAATCGTTATGTGAAGAAACATATATTTCAAACCCTAATTTCACAAATTTCATAAAAAATAATAATTTAAATTTTCATTCAGTAGAAGACTTCAATAAAAAAGAAGTAAAAGAAAGAACTGAACTATATTGCAAGTTAGCTGAAAAAATATGGAATACAAATAATTTATAAAAAATTTTGAAAGGCTATAGATAATTTAATTTGTCTGTAGCTTTTTTTAATTCATCTATAAAACTGATAAAATTTTTAAATTTCAAATTACATATACATAATTTATCCTAAAATTATAATAAATATATTTAAAATATATATGATAGAATAAAGATAAAAGTTTGATTTTTGAAATTTAGTATGTTAGAATAAATTACAAAATGTTTTTTAAATTTAAAAATATAGCTATTGGGGTACAATGAGATGGATAAAAAATATATTGTAGGAAATGCGAAAACTAATTTAGATAATCCTATAACTAAAAATTACAACAAATTCTTTTTAGCATTTATAGTTTCAGAGAAAGATGACATAATTTTGGAAATAGAAGTATCGTCTATCTTAAAAATAACCAATTCTTTTGTGAGAGAGATATTTGTAGGAAAAAATTTTATAAAAGATCAAGATAAAATAATAGCAGAAGTTGAAAGAACTTATTTAGGAAGTTCTCAAAAATCAATAATAGTGGCATATAAAGATGCAATAAAAAAATATATAAAGTCTAAGAATTAAAACACTTGGTTACAGTTAAACATTTAAGTAAGTAAGGTCTAAAATTCTACCATTTCTTTTTGAATGCGTGAATTTTAGGTCTTTTTTATTTTTATAAAAATAAAAAGGAGGGGTTTTATGATATTTGGGTTACCAGCATTAATAGGTTTTTTACCTCTAGTTATCTATTTGTATCTTGCATTTAAGGGGAAAAATCTACTTTCTACAGTTATCATTTGCGTTTTAGTAGGAGCAGTTTTAACTGGACAGACTCCAGTAAGTTTATCCAATGAAATAGCAAATGGATTGAAATCATTTTTAGGTCTTATTGGATTCATCATAATGATGGGAGCAGGATTGGGGGAAGTTCTTACAGAAACAAAGGTTGCTAGAAATCTAGTAGAAATACTAATAAAAAAAGTAGGAATAAAAAGCCAGAATCAAGCTATAATAGTTACAATGGGGACTTCAACTTTGCTAGTTTCTCTTTTAGGAACATTAGCAGGAGCAAATGCTATGATAGCTCCAATTTTGATACCAATAGTTGCAAGTTTTGGATTGACACCTAATGCATTGGCAGTTATTCTTCATGGTGCTGGTGCATGTGGATTATTTTTAGGTCCATTTGTTCCTCCAGTGATTACATTGATGGGAATAACAGGACTTACATATGGGGCATATCTGGCTAATGTAGGTATACCAGTAACTATTCTTGTACTTATAACTACTTATTACACTGGAAAAAAAGTGCAGAAACAGTATGAAGGAATTGAAGTATATTCAGCAGAAGACATGGATAGAGATGAAGAATTTAGGTCTACACCTGAAATAGATAAGGCAACAATGGTATTTGCCATAGTAATGATAGGAATGCTGGCATATGGTATATATGCAAAAGCAGGAGCAGCATATGCAATTGTAGTTATGCTTGCAGTAGCTTTTACAACAGGATTAACAGCAGGAAGAAGTATGATGGATATTATTGGAAGCTTGACAAAAGGGGCAACAAGAATGTTCTGGCTGTTCTTCATGTTTGTATTGTATGATCCATTCTTAAAATTTGTAACAATGACAGGAGCATTTACTACACTTGGAGATATGTTAAAGCCATTAATAGAAGTAAGTGGAGATATAGGATTTATAATAATAAGTACACTTGTAGGAATATTTGGAGTATCAGGAGCAGCAGTAGCACAATCAGTTGTACTAAATGACTTATTTAAAAATATAGTTGCTGATATAAATCTACCTATGACCATATGGGGAACTGTGCTTTTAATAGGTTCACAAATAACATCTTTTGCTTATCCAACTGGAGATATGATAGGACAAATGGGACTGGCACGTTCAAAAGATTTAAAAAGTATGATAAGAAATGGAATATCAATAACTATAGTAATGATAATATATGTAATAGTAAGAGCAGTTATTTATTCAATTTAAAATGAAATATGGGGGAATTTAATAATGGAGAAAAGAATAAGGGAAATAATAAATGAAAATAGTGGTGTCACTGGAGTAATAGTAAGAGATTCTTTTGGAAAGAAAATTATGATAAATGAAGAAGTGATATTTCCATCAGCAAGTATAATAAAACTTTTTATTCTTATGGCACTGAATAAAGATGAGTACAACAAAAAGATAGAATTAAAAAAAGAAGATAAAGTTGGAGGGTGTGGAATCCTAAAAGTGATGGAAGATGGACTTCCTCTTACTATAAAAGATGTAGCCTACCTTATGATATGTCTTAGTGATAATACAGCAACAAATATTCTTATAGACTATATTGGAATGGATAAAATAAATGAAAGCATCAAGGCAAATGGATTTAGAGGAACGGTTTTAGGGAGAAAAATGATGGACACAGAAGCTAGAAAAGCTGGAAAAGATAATTTTACTACTCCTGAAGATGTCTTGAAAGTATTGGAAATATTATGTGGAAATTCTGATGATTTGGACATGTTGAGAAATCAAGCATATAATAATAAGATACCTCTTTATTATCCAAGAGAGGTAGATTTTGCTCATAAAACAGGGGAACTTATGTATACAGAACATGATGCAGGAAGATTATTTTTTGATAACGGGTGGGTAGATATAGTAGTTCTTACAAAGGATTTAGAAGAAAATGAAGATGGTATTAAAATAAACAGCTTAATTGGAAAATTAATTTTTGATAATTATTCTAAATAATAAACAAACAGCTAATGATGCAGCCTCTAATCATAGAAAATGGAAAGACTGTTTTCATTATAAAATATGAGAAGTTAAAGTATATTGGAATTAATAAAGAAATAATAATAGGCAAGAGGGGAGTTATTTAAAAAAATCAAAGAAATAGATTTAACAAAAAATATTTTTATCAAAACGGCTTCAAAAGCGATTAAGCTTTTGAGGTCGTTTATTTTTATGTAAGGAAATAAGATTTTCTATTGACTTTTTGAATAAAAAAGTGTAAATTTAAAATATAATATATTCTATAGAATGTATAATGTTTTTTTATTGGAAATGACTATGACATTATAAAAAAGCCAAAAGCAGTTCTATAGATAAAATAACTGAGAATAAAGGAGGAAAATTATGGTAATTGACTTAAATTTATTTCTTACAACTGCGTTGGCTGTTATCGTTTTATTAGTTGGAGATTATGTTAAGAAAAGAGCAGAAATACTTAGAAAATTTTGCATACCAATACCAGTTATTGGAGGACTTCTTTTTACTATTTTAGTGTCAATTGGGTACAGTACTGGATTATTTACCTTTAAATTTAATTTTGCTCTCAGTGATGTATTTATGCTTGCATTTTATTCAAGTATAGGTTTTACTGCAAGTTATAAGTTATTGAAAAAAGGTGGACCAAAGGTTATAAAATTCCTTATAGTTTCTATAATAGTGGTTATTCTTCAGAATTTATTAGGAGTATACCTTGCAAAACTTTTAGGATTAAATCCTTTAGTAGGATTAGCAACAGCTTCTATACCAATGACAGGAGGACATGGAACTTCAGCAGCATTTGCTCCAGTATTGGAAGAGGCAGGACTTCAAAATGCACTAACTATAACTTTAGCAGCAGCTACATTTGGATTAGTAGCAGGAAGTTTGACAGGTGGACCAATAGGAAAATTCCTTATTGAGAAATATAAACTTTTAACTGGAAAAGCAGCAGAAAAAGTAGAAGGAATAGAAGATATTGAAAAAGGAAATGAAAAACTTGATGAAAAGAGAATATATTCAGCTGTTTACCAGCTTTTAGTATCTATGGCTCTTGGAAGTATAATATCAATGCTTTTGAAGAAAACAGGGCTAACATTTCCAGCTTCAGTTGGAGCAATGATTGCAGCAGCAATAATAAGAAACATTGCAGACTACTCAACTTGGTTAAAAATAAAAGAGAATGAAATAAGAATAATAGGTGATATTTCATTGATACTATTTTTAGCCTTCTCAATGATGAGCTTGAAATTATGGCAGCTGACAGATCTTGCTGTTCCAATGATAATATTGTTAATAGCTCAAACTATATTAATGGGATTATGTGCAGTATTCTTGACTTATAAAGTTATGGGTAAAAATTATGAAGCTGCAATGATGGCAGTAGGGCACTGTGGATTTGGACTTGGAGCTGTGCCAACAGCTATGGCGAATATGCAGTCAATAGAAGAAAAATATGGACCTGCTCCAACAGCATTTTTTATTCTTCCATTAGTAGGAAGTTTATTTATAAACTTTTTTAATTCAGCAATAATAGTAGCCTTTATAAATATATATAAATAAGAAATAGCATGAAAGTATATAAAATACTAGGAGGTAAATATGAAAAAAATATTAATGGCTAAAGGAGCAAGATCAATAGTTGAAATAAATTTAGGTGTAAAGGCAGGAGAGAATGTAGTTATAGTTACAGAGCCTAAGCAAATGAGGATAGCAGAAGCTTTGGCAGCTGCAGTAATAGCAGCAGGGGCAGAACCAACTATACATATAATGATGTCAAGAGAAAGAGATGGACAAGAGCCACCAAAAACAATAGCAGCTGCAATGAAGGAATCTGATGCATTTATAGGTGCAGTATTTACATCAATAACTCATACTCATGCAGTAAAAGATGCATGTGCTGCTGGTTCAAGAGGAGTAATGCTTACGCAGTTTAATGAAGATCAGATGATAACTGGAGGAGTAAATGCAAATTTCTATGAAGCAGCAGAAAATTGTAAAAAAGTAGCAGCTGCAATGGCAGGGGCAGAAGTTATAACTATAACAACTCCTATGGGAACAAATTTAAAACTTTCAGGAAAGGGAAGAAGAGGAAATGCTATGACAGGATTGGTAGAACCTGGAAAATTTGGACCTATACCAACTGTAGAAGCCAATGTATCACCAGTGGAAGGAAGTGCAAATGGAGTAATAGTTGCAGATGCAAGTATACCATACATTGGAATAGGATTATTAAAAACTCCAGTGAAAGCAGAAGTAAAAGATGGATATATTATCCCTGAAAGTATTTCAGGAGGAGAGGAAGCTAAAAAACTTGCAGCTGACTGGATAGATAAAAAAGATCCACAAGTATATAATATAGCAGAAGTTGGAGTGGGATTAAACCCATCATGTAAGTTTACAGGGAGTATGCTTGAAGATGAAGGAGTATTTGGTTCACTTCATATAGGAGTTGGAACAAGTATAACTCTAGGGGGAGTAATTAAAGCAGCTTGTCACTATGATCTTATAATGACAAAACCAACTCTTACTGCTGATGGTGTAGTAATATTAAAAGATGGAGAACTGATGATTTAAGCGATATCCTATATATGAACCTCAAACAAAAATAGACTCAAAAGTAGAAATGATATTTTTTAACTAAAAATCAATCTATCTTTTGAGTCTATTTTTTTTGACAAGACTTCCTACTTTTATACTTGAGAAAACTTTCAAATGAGAACTTATTTGCTGGGATATTGAGGAGAAAGAATAAGAGTTCTAACTTGGCTGACAAAACTTCACAGTATTTAGAAAAAAAGATGTAATAGAATTACTTCACTAAGAAGCTGGCTGTCTTAATTTTTTTTTTGAACATTCTTTTTTTAAAACTTCTTGAAAGATGGGATAACTTGTGTTATACTTTTTCAATGACAAGACACTTGTAAATTAAGTGTAAACGCAGGAGGAGAGATGGAGGGTAAAATAAAAAAAATACTTGAGTTAAAGAAAGAAAAAGGAGCTGTTATTTTAGCTCATTACTATACAAATGAAGAAGTACAGGAAATAGCAGACTATGTAGGAGATTCATATTTTTTAAGTGAAATAGCTCAGAAATTAAAAGAAAAAGTAATAGTGATGTGTGGAGTATTTTTTATGGGAGAAAGTGTAAAAATTTTAAATCCTGAAAAGACTATACTTATACCTGATGAAAAGGCTGACTGTCCAATGGCACATATGGCAGATATAGAAAAAATAAAAGAAGTCAGAAAAAAGTATGAAGATGTAGCTGTTGTATGTTATGTAAATTCTACGGCTGAGTTAAAGGCAGCCTCAGATGTATGTGTAACATCAGCTAATGCTTTGAAAATAGTAAAAAAACTTTCTAATAAGAATATATATTTTATTCCAGATGAGCATTTAGGAAGATATGTAGCCTCAAAAGTTCCAGAAAAGAATTTTATTTTTAATAATGGCTGCTGTTATGTTCATGCTGAGGTAACAAAAAAGATGTGGAAGAAATGAAAGAGAAATATCCAAACGCAGAAATTTTAGTTCACCCAGAATGTAGAAAAGAGATTTCTGATATGGGGGATTATGTGGGTAGCACTTCAGGAATATTGAAATATGCAGCTGAAAGTAAAAAAGAGGAATTTATAATATGCACAGAGATAGGAATAATGTATGAACTGAAAAAAAATAATCCAGATAAAAAGTTCTATTCTCCAGCGAAAGAAATGGTATGTTCAAATATGAAAAAAATAAGTTTAGAAAAAATAATAAGAGTATTGGAAGCTAATGAACCTCAAGTGCATCTTGATTTAGAATTCATAGAAAATGCAAATAAAACTTTAAAAAATATGCTTGAATTAGGAAAATAGAGAGGCAGAAAATGAAAGATGATTATGATGTTATTATTGTTGGAACAGGTGCAGGTGGGTGCTTTACAGCCCTTCACTTTCCTGAGAGTAAAAAGATTTTAATGGTTACAAAATCAGAACTAGAAGACAGCGATTCTTTTCTGGCACAGGGGGGGATATGTGTTCTAAAAGATAAAGAGGATTTTGAAAGCTTTCTGGAAGATACATTGAAAGCAGGGCATTATAAAAATAATAGAGAAGCTGTAAAATTAATGATAAATTCTTCTGGAAATATAATAAAAGAATTGGTAGATTTAGGAGTTGATTTTGCAAACAAAGATGGCGAATTTTTGTATACTCGTGAGGGAGCTCATTCCAAGCCTCGTATACTTTATCATGAAGATATAACAGGAAAAGAGATAACGGAAAAATTATTAAAAAAAGTAAAAAAAAGGAAGAATATTACACTTCTGACAGAAACTATGATGATTGATATTATTTCTAAAAATAATATATGCGGGGGAGTTGTTTTGAGGGATAAACAGGGAAAAATATTCCCTGTTTATTCAAAAAATACGGTACTTGCAACAGGAGGATTGGGAGGAATATATAAAAATTCTACAAACTTTCCTCATTTAACTGGAGATTCTTTAGGAATAGCAGTAAAAAATAATATAAAATTGAAAGATATAAGCTATATACAAATTCACCCAACAACGCTGTATTCTGAAAAACACGAGAGAAAATTTTTGATTTCAGAATCTGTAAGGGGAGAAGGAGCTTTGTTATATGATAAAGATTTTAATCGGTTTACTGATGAACTTATACCAAGAGATAAGCTTACTGAAAAAATATCAGAACAAATGAAAAAAGATGGAACTAAATATGTATGGCTGGATATGAGGCCTATTATGAAAAAAGGTATAGATATTAGAAAAAGATTTCCTAATATTGTAAAAAAATGTCTGGAAGAAGGATTTGATGTAACAAGAGAATGTATTCCTGTAGTTCCGGCACAACATTATTTTATGGGAGGAATTGAAGTAAATCTGAATAGCAAGACCTCTATGGAAAATCTTTATGCAGTGGGAGAAACAAGCTGCAATGGGGTTCATGGGGCAAATCGTCTGGCAAGCAATTCACTTCTTGAAACTCTTGTTTTTGGAAAAAGAGCAGCAGAAGATATATGCTTCCATCAGGATAAAACAGCATTTAAGAAATTAGAGTTTTGTATAGAAAAATATAAAGATGTAGATAATCTGTTTAAAGAGTATAAAAGTATAATTTTTGAAGAAATAGAAAAAGATAAATATCAAAAGGAGAAAATCTCATGAATATCATAACAACAAAATTAAATGCAGATGAATTAATTTTAATGGCACTTAGAGAGGACATATCAAGTGAAGATATCACTACTAATTCTGTTGTGAGGGAAAAGAAAAATGGAAAAGTACAGCTTATATGTAAGCAAGATGGAATTATTGCTGGACTTCATGTGTTTAAACGTACTTTTGAACTCCTAGATGAAAATATTTCTGTTAAAATGTATTTTAAAGATGGAGATAATGTAAAAAATGGGAATATTATTGCAGAAATAGAAGGTGATGTGAGAGCACTTCTTTCTGGGGAAAGAACAGCACTTAATTTTTTACAACGTATGAGTGGTATTGCAACTTATACAAGTAATGTGGTAAAATTGTTGGAAGGAAGTTCAGTAAAACTTTTGGATACAAGAAAAACTACTCCTAATATGCGTATCTTTGAAAAATATGCAGTAAAAATAGGTGGTGGATATAATCATCGTTATAATCTTTCAGATGGGGTACTTTTAAAAGATAATCATATAAATGCAGCTGGTGGAATAACTAAAGCTGTAAAAATGGCAAAAGAATACACTTCTTTTGTAAGAAAAATAGAAGTAGAAGTAGAAAATCTGGATATGATGCAGGAAGCATTAGATGCAGGAGCAGATATAATAATGCTTGATAATATGACCCCTGAAATGATGAAGAAAGCTGTGCTTATGGCTGCTGGAAAAGCTGAAACAGAATGTTCTGGAAATATTACTAAAGAAAATATTAAAACTGTTATAGAAACAGGAGTTGACTATATTTCTAGTGGAGCACTCACTCATTCAGCACCAATACTTGATGTGTCCTTAAAGAATCTATGTATCCTATAAAAAATTAGCGAAAAGAGGAAATGTTGTGACTGGAAAAGAAAGACGTTATGAAATATTAAAATTAATTAAATCTGTAAAGGAGCCTATATCAGGGACAGAACTTGCTAAAAAATACAATGTAAGCCGTCAGGTAATAGTTCAGGATATAGCTCTTCTTCGAGCAGAGAATTATGATATTTTTTCCACAACAAGAGGATATCTCTACAAAGCTCCAAAACTTTTCAGCAGGGTATTTTCCGTATGTCATTCTGATGATCAAATAGAAGATGAACTCAATACTATTGTTGATTTGGGAGGAATAGTAGATGATGTTTTTGTCAACCATGAGGTCTATGGAAATTTAAAAGTTGAATTGGAAATAAATTCTAGAAGAAAAGTTCAAGAGCTTATCAAAGGAATCAAGAGTGGAGAATCAGTTCCTTTAAAGAATCTAACATCGGGAAAACATTTTCATACAGTTCATTCAGACAGTGAAGAGGTATTAGAGCTGATAGAAAAAGAATTGAAAGAAAAAGGGTATTTAAATAGGTAAAAGTAAAAATGTATTTAAAATAATAGGATTAAAAAAGATATTCTGATGATAGAGTATCTTTTTTTATTGAATACAAATTATTCTGTAGAATATATTCTATTTTAAAATTGTATTTATCAGTTTTATATAGTAAAATATTCTTGAAAAATAAAGTTTTTATTGGAGGGAATAATGAAGTTTATAAAATTAGATGACAAAAAAACTTTAAGTGAAAAAGTTTATGACAGATTAAAAGAACTTATAATGGACGGAGAATTAGAAAGAGGAACTAAAATAACTGAAACTTCTATAGCTAAAATGTTTGATGTAAGCCCTACACCTGTGAGGGAGGCATTTAGAAAATTAGCTTCAGATGGTCTTATAGAGGTAGCTTCATGGAAAGGAGTAATAGTAAAGGGGATAGAACAGAAAGACTTATTAGAAATATATGAATGCAGGGAAGCTTTAGAAGGTATGGTAGGAAAGCTGGCTGTTAGAAATATTACTGAAGAAGATATAAAAATATTGGAAGGAATATTAGAAAAATGTAATGAAGCAAAAACTCCAGAAATACTTATAGAATTAAATACAGAATTTCATAATGAATTATTGAGAATAGCAAAGAATGAGAGATTGAGCAAACTACTCAATGAACTTATGGTGGTTATTCTTTATGATAGAGATATTTCAGGAAGATATTCAATAAGAAGGCAGGAAATTGTTCAGGAACATTTGGATATTCTTAAGTATTTGAAAAAAAGAGATGAGAAGAAAGTGTCTGAATTGATGGAAAAACACATTAGAAATGGATATGAATTTATAAAAAATTATAATAAATAAAAAATTATGATAAGAATAGAAATTTTTTTTAGAAAAGTATATAATTAAAATAGTAGAAATTAAATCATTGCAAGGAGAATAGCATGGTAAGTATTGATAAAGAGAAATGTATAGGCTGTGGAGCTTGTGTAAAGGATTGTTTTCCAGAAAATCTTTTTTTAGAAAATGGCAAAGCAGAGATTAAAGGAAGATGTATGCAGTGTGGTCATTGTATTGCAGTATGCCCAGTAGATGCAGTTTCGATTACTAATTATCCACAGGAAGGAATAGAGGAATATGATAAAGAAAAATTTGATATTTCTCCTGATAGACTATTAAATTTTATAAAATTTAGAAGAAGTGTGCGTCATTATAAAAATAAACCAGTAGAGAAAGAAAAATTAGAAAGAATTCTTGAAGCAGGTCGATATACAGCTACTGGATCAAATATGCAGGACGTATCATATATAGTAGTGCAGGAAAATTTAGAAGAAATAAAGCCACTAATATGGGAAAGTCTATATGAATTTGCATTAAAAAACATAAATGAGAAAGATGTTATGGGAATATACGCTCCTAGATGGATAAAGATGTATGAGGATTATAAAAAAGACTCAAAAAATGACATACTATTTTTTGAAGCACCAGTACTTTTAGTAGTAACAGCCTTTTCTCCATTGAATGGTGGATTAGCTTCATCTAATATTGAGCTTATGGCAAATGCAGAGGGAATAGGAGTTTTATTTACAGGATTTATCGAGATGGCTTTAAAAAATAGTGAAAAAGTTAGAAAGATACTTGGAATAAATAAAAAGGAAATTATTTCATGTATGCTTATGGGTTATCCAGATATAAAGTTTAGAAGGACTGTACCCAGAAAAAAAGCAGAGATTTCTTGGAAATAAAATAAAAGTGAGTGACTTAATGAGGAGATTTTTCATTATAATGTCACTCCTTTTTTTATTTTTCTTAGTATTCTCACTAAAGAAATACAAGAGCTAAATAAAAATAATAAGTTGAGAATTTAGTTGACAGTTCAACTATATTAGAATAAAATATAATTGAAAGTTCAACTAATAATATAAGGAGGTAAAAGATATAGAAAAATTAAGTAATCAAATATTAAGAAAAATAGGAACTCTTTCAAGAGCTATACATTCAACAAGTGATATGAAATACAGAGAATTATCTTTACAAAAAGGGCAGTTTATATTTCTTACAAGAATATGTGAAAATAAAGGAATAAACTTTATAGAGTTATCTAAAATTCTTACAGTGGATAAGAGTACTACAACTAAAGCAGTAAAAAAATTAATAGAAGCTGGATATATAAACAAAGAACAAGATGAAAAGGATAAGAGAGAATATAAGCTGTATCCAACTAAGAAAGCTTTAGAAGTATATGATCTAATAATCACAGAAGAAAATAGAAATATAGATATATGTATGGAAGGGTTAACGAAAAAAGAAAGAGAAGTAGTGGAGAATTTATTGGAGAAGATGAGTGAAAATGCAGCTAAAGACTGGTTGAAGGCAAAGGGAGGAAAAGAATGATAAGAAAAGCAGAAGTAAGAGATTTAGATAGAATAATGGAAATAATAAAAGCTACTATTGAGGAAATGAAAACATATGGCAATACACAGTGGGATGAAAATTATCCACAAAAAAATGATTTTATTGGAGATGTAGAAAGTGAATCTCTTTATGTAAGTGAAGAAAATGGAGAATTATATGGATTTATCTGTGCTAATTTTGTAGAACCTGATGAGTATAAGGATATAAACTGGGAATCAAATGAAAAATGTCTGATACTTCATAGAATGTCTATAAATCCAAAGTATAGAAATCAGGGAACTGCAACAAAGCTTATTAAATTTACTGAAAAAACAGCAAAAGAAAATGGAGTAAATTATATTAAAACTGATACCTATTCAATTAATAAAAAGATGAATACTCTTTTATTAAAGCTCGGATATATTCATAGAGGGAATATGAATTTCTTAGGAAAAGAAAAAGAATTCTACTGTTATGATAAAAAAATTTAAATATATATGATAAAATATTTATAAAATAAAGTGAAGAAGAGGGAAAATATGATATATATAGCAGTGGCTTTGACAGTAGAGGCAAAACCATTAATAACATATTTTAAATTAAAAAAGGATAATGAAATAAAAAAATATCAAGTGTTTAAAAATGAAGAAATAACTTTGATAATAACTGGTTCAGGAATTATGCAAGGGGCTATAGCAGTTACATATGTATTAGGTAATTTAGATATAGGAGAAGAGGATATTTTTGTTAATTTGGGTATATGTGGAGCTGTAAAAGATAGTTTTTCCATAGGAGATATAATTCTTTGCAATAAAATTATAAATAATTGCAGTAAAAAAAATTTTTATCCAGATATGTTGTTTAAGCACAAATTTAAAGAAGGAACATTGGAAACGTTTTTTCAGGTTGTAGATGAGAGAATGGAAAAAGAGAAAATAAAAGGTGAAATAGTAGATATGGAAGGAGCTGGGGTATGTGAAGCAGCCTCTTTATTTTTTTCACAACATCAGATAAATATAATAAAAATAGTATCAGATTATTTAAATACTTCAAAAATAACAGCAGAAAAAGTTATGGAACTGGTAGAAAATAAGATTAATAAAATAGCAGACTGGCTGGTAGAGAGAAAAAAATTTAACGTTGGAAATAAAGAGATATTTACCTTAAAAGAAAAAGAAAGTATAAAAAAATAGAAGAGAATTTAAGACTTACAGAAAGTATGTATTATGAATTTTTAGAGCTTATAAAATATTATAAAATTCAAAATAAAAGCATAGAAAATATAATTTTAAAATATTCTGACATAAAGATAAAGGATAAAAGGGAGGGGAAGATAACTTTTGAACGAATTAGAAAAGAAATTATTGAGTTCTAGCTTTTCGCACATATATATAGAAAAGGAAGCTGTTAATTATCCTCTTGCAAAAAGAATATTAGAAAAGTTCCCAAATTCAAATGTTATAGAGGTAGATATATATAAAGAAATTTTTTCTAAAGGAAATCAAAATTTTATTATACAAAAAAAATCTCCTAAACTCATATTGGCTGTAAAAAAGGAAAGCTATCTCTATGAGGGAGCAAAGGTATGTGAAAGTTTTGGAAATGATAATTTTTATTATACATCTTCTGTAATGAATTGTGTATATGACTGTGAATATTGTTACTTGCAGGGAGTATATACATCTGCTAATATAGTTATTTTTGTAAATATAGAAGATTGCTTTAGGGAGATAGAAAAAATTCTTCAAGAGAAGTCAATGTATATATGTATTTCTTATGATACTGACCTTTTAGCATTAGAAGGAATAACGGGATTGGTAGAACAATGGTATGAGTTTGTAAGAAAAAATAAGAAATTAAAAATAGAACTTAGAACAAAAAGCAGCAATATAAAAGTTTTAAAAAATTTAGAGCCAGCAGATAATTTTATACTTGCATGGACACTTTCCCCAAAGGAATTTACTATGCAATATGAAAAGGGAACAGCTGTTTTAGAACAAAGATTAAAAGCTGCAAATGAAATGCTGGAAAAAGGTTGGAAAGTAAGGGTTTGTTTTGATCCAGTAATATATATGAAAAATTTTGAAGAAGAGTATGGAGAACTTATAAAAAAAACTTTTAAAGAATTATCTCCTGAAAAGATTTTAGATATCAGTATAGGAACATTTAGGATATCTAAAGAGTATCTCAAAAGAATGAGAAAAAGTAGAGGTAGCTCAGAGGTGCTTTCATATCCGTTTTTTTGTGAAAATGGGGTATACAGCTATTATCCACAACATATAAATAAAATGATGAATTTTATGAGAAAAGAAGTAAAAAAATATATAGAAGATGAAAAAATATTTATTTAACAGGAGAATGAATATGAAAAGTGCTGTTGTAACAGGAGCCACATCTGGAATAGGATTGGCAATAACAAATAAGCTGGTAGATATGGGATATACAGTATATGGAATAGGAAGAGAATTTGAAAAAGTAGCATCTAGTAATGATAAATTTAAAAAAATAGTGTGTGATCTTACAAAGATTTTTGATATAGAGAAAATTGTAAAAGAGATAAAAAAAGAAGCTGAAATAGAGCTATTGATAAATTGTGCAGGAGTGGGGTATTTTGGTCCTCATGAAGAAATAAATGTAAACAAGATACATAATATGGTGGCTCTAAATCTTGAAGCACCTCTCATTCTTACTCAGCTTTTTTTGAGAGATTTAAAGAAGATTAGAGGAACTATAATAAATATTTCATCCATAACAGCTAAGAAATCAAGTACATATGGTTGTGCTTATTCAGCTACAAAAGCAGGATTATCTCATTTTTCAAAAGGGCTTTTTGATGAAGTGAGAAAGAGTGGAGTAAAAGTTATAACAATTCACCCTGATATTACAAAGACACCATTTTACGACCATTTAAATTTTTGTCAAGGAGATGAAGAAAATAGCTACATTACACCTGAATGTGTAGCTGAAGCTGTAGAAGTGGTATTATCTCAAAGAGAAGGAACAGTTTTAACTGATATAACTCTTCAGCCACAGAGGCATTTAATAAATAAAAAAAAATAAAAAAAATTATTGACATAAAATGTAAAGTGTAGTATATTAATAGTGTAATAAAAATGTAATGGTTACAAAAAGGAAATGAGAAGTAATTTTAAAGGAGGAAATGTAAAATGGCAAAATACAGATGTAAAGTATGTGGAGAAATTATAACTGATGAGAGTATTGACAAATGTCCAGTATGTAAAGCAGGAAAAGACAAATGGGAATTAGTAGTAGAAGGAACTGAAAAAGTTTGGGCTACTGAACATGTAATCGGAGAAGGATTAGCTTGTGGAGATGAAGAAATTATAATGGGTCTAAGAGCTAACTTTGAAGGAGAATGCACAGAAGTTGGAATGTACCTAGCAATGTCTAGAGCTGCTGATAGAGAAGGATATCCAGAAATTGCTGAAGCTTATAAAAGAATAGCTTTTGAAGAAGCTGAGCACGCAGCTAAATTTGCTGAATTACTAGGAGAATGTGTAAGTGCATCTTCAGAAGAAAACTTAACTAAAAGAGTTGAAGCTGAATATGGAGCTACATCAGGGAAATTTGATTTAGCTAAGAGAGCTAAAATGTTAGGATTTGACGCTATTCACGATACAGTTCATGAAATGGCTAAAGATGAAGCTAGACATGGAAAAGCATTTGTAGGATTATTAAATAGATATTTTGGTAAATAATTTTTAACTTTAGTAGGTTAAATTTGAGGCTACTGCAAATTAATGATTAAAAATCATTAGTTTGGGTAGCCTTTTTTTGATATTTCTATTTTATTGTTTTTAATTTTTTATGAAATATAAATAAGTATCATTTTAGAAATACGAGTATGATGTTTATTTTTATTAAAAGTAAAAAATAATTTATATTTAGGGAAGAATATAATTAAAGAGAGGTATAATATGAAATTTGATGAAGTACTGAAAAAATAAGGGGACAGCATGGTGACAGCTTGAGAGGTTTTGCTGGAAAAACTGGATAAAGTTAAAGAAAGAATAAATAAATTATAGAGATGTTAAGTCCGTATAATTTTAGAAATAAAAACTCTAAAATATATGGGATTTTTTTTATACATCAAAAAATATTTTTTTATTAGAAGATATAAATAATAAACATAGGGGAAGAAAAAATATTGAAAAAAATAGATAAAGAGGAGTGTGAAAAAGAAAGAATCTTTATAGAAAAATTCAGAATAGAAAAACATTTCATCTTGCCTCCTTTGGATAGGTAAAGTATAATATGAAGAAATATATAATTGGAGGGAAAATGAAAGAGAATAAATATGATGATAAAATATTTTTTGAGAAATATAGTCAGATGGACAGATCTAAAAAAGGTTTGGCAGGAGCAGGGGAATGGCATGAATTGAAAAAGATGCTTCCTGATTTCAAAGAAAAAGGGTTCTTGATTTAGGTTGTGGATTTGGCTGGCATTGTATATATGCTGTAGAACAGGGAGCAGCATCTGCTGTTGGAATAGATATATCTTCAAAAATGCTGAGTGAAGCAAGGAAAAAAACTAAGTTCTCAAATGTTGAATATATACAAATGCCTATCGAGGATATAGACTTTAAAAAAGATTCCTTTGATATTGTATTGAGTTCTTTAGCCTTTCATTATATAAAATCTTTTGAGGATATATGCAAAAAAGTAAATCTATGTTTAGTAGAAGGTGGAGAATTTATTTTTCTGTAGAACACCCAGTTTTTACTGCCCAAGGAAAAGAAGATTGGTATTATGACGAAAATGGAAATATACTTCACTGGCCTGTGGATAGCTATTATTTAGAGGGAAAGAGAGAATCAATCTTTTTAGGAGAAAAGGTAGTAAAATATCACAAAACATTGACTACTTATCTTAATACACTTTTAAAAACAGGATTTGAAATAACAGGGATAGTAGAGGCACAGCCATCAGCAGAAATGCTGGAAACAATTCCAGCAATGGAAGATGAACTACGTCGTCCAATGATGCTTTTAGTATCAGCAAAGAAAATATAGAAGAATAAGAATAAGGGAGTTGAAATTTCAACTCCCTTATTAAATTATACTTAATTATTTTTCAGTTAAAAAGTCAAAAGCGAATTGAGCTGCAACAGCTGCTCCTCTTCGTAAAGCTTCTTCATCTACTGTAAAACATTCATGATGATTGCTTTTTTCAGAACCTGGAATAGCAGGGTTTCTTGCACCAATGAAACCATATACTCCAGGAGCTTTTTCCATAAGATAAGCAAAATCTTCTGAACCAGTCATTTTTTCTAGTTCTGTTAAACCATCTTCACCATATAGTTTTTTAACAGCATTTTGAGCTATATCGACCAAATGTTGATCTTCATTTATAACAGCACCTGTCAGATATGAATACTCAGTTTCAGCAGTACACTGATATCCAGCAGCAATATCATTAGATATTTGTCTGATAAGTCCTTCTATTTCCATTCTAAATTTTTTATTAAAAGTACGTACAGTTCCTTCTAATACAGCTTTATCAGCAATAATATTAAATCTTTGTCCAGCATCAACTACTCCAATAGTAATAACAGCAGCATTTAAAGGATTATTAATACGGCTTACAATAGTTTGAAGCCCCATTATAACACCACTTGCTGCCACAATAGCATCATGTCCAAGATGAGGAGCAGAACCATGAGAACCAAATCCTTTAATGGTTATTTTAAAATTATCACAAGAAGCCATTCTTTCTCCTATTTCCATATTGATTTTTGGAGAATCCACCATAGACCAAATATGAATGCCATAGCAGGCATCAACATCGTCCATGACTCCTTGTTCAACTACAGCCTTTGCTCCTACAGCTAATTCTTCTGCTGGTTGGAATAAAAATTTAACAGTTCCAGCAATTTCATCTTTCATATCAAATAATATTTTAGCAGCTCCCAGCAACATAGCTATATGATTATCATGTCCACAAGCATGCATTTTTCCTTCAATCTTTGAAGCAAAAGGAAGTCCAGTTTTTTCTAATACAGGAAGAGCGTCGATATCAGCACGAAGAAGGACAGTTTTACCTGGTTTTCCACCTTTTAATATTCCAACACAACCATAAAAATCTTTAAATGTTTTTATATCTTCTATTCCTATTTCTTTTAAGTCTTTAATTATAGATTTTGTAGTTTCAATCTCTTGTAGAGTAAGTTCAGGATATTGATGATAATATCTTCTACGGTCTATTATATATTCATTATATTTTTCAGAAAGTTCTTTGATCAGCATTATTTATTCCCTCCCTCATTTTTAGATTTTTCAGCAAGGAAGTCAACTGCAAATTGAGCATATAGGGCAGAACCTCTGTGCAGTACAGTTTCATCCACTTTAAATTTGTCATTGTGGTTAGAATAACAAGCTCCTATTTCTTTATTTGCACACCCTAAGAATCCAAAGAATCCGGGAACTTTATCCATGAAATATGCAAAATCTTCTGATCCAGTAAGTTTAGGCATAGTAGTAAGAGATTCTTCACCATATAGTTTTACAGCAGCATCATGAGCTAGTCTGTTTAAATCCTTATGTTCATTAATAACAGGGTTAGGGAAGGCATCATATTCTAATTTTACTTTGCAGCCGAAAATATTGGCAACATTTTCAATTATTGCTCTTATGTTTGCTTCCATTTTTTTTCTTAATTCTCTTGAGTAAGTACGTATAGTTCCTTCCATTTCTACGTGGTTAGGAATTATATTGAATCTTTGACCACCTTTAAAAGTACCGATTGAAAGAACAAGAGTATTTAAAGGATCATTCATACGACTTACGAAAGTCTGTAAATTCATTATCATTGAAGCAGCAGCTACAATGGCGTCATGTCCCAGATGAGGTGCAGAACCATGAGCACTTGTACCTTCTACAGTTATTTTAAAGTTATCACAAGAAGCCATTCTTCCACCAGCTTCTAAATTGAAATATGGAGCATCAAGAGTTCCCCAGATGTGCATACCAAATACAGCATCGACATCATCAAGGATTCCTTTTTCTACATAGTATTTAGCCCCATAGCAAGATTCTTCTGCTGATTGAAATAATATTTTTACATCTCCATCAAGTTCATCTTTGATTTCATTTAAAATTTTAACTGCTCCAAGGAGCATAGCCATATGACAGTCATGTCCACAAGCATGCATTTTTCCATTTTTTGAAGCGAAAGGGACATCAGCATGTTCTTCAATAGGAAGAGCATCAATATCAGCTCTAAGCATTATAGTTTTTCCTGATTTTTTTCCACCACGAATCATACCTACAAGTCCATAATAATCATCAAAAGTAGTAACTTCTATTCCCATATCTTCAAGCTGTTTTTTCAGAGCTTGAGTAGTTTCTTTTTCTTCAAAAGATAATTCTGGGTTTTGGTGAAAATATCTTCTTTGTTCAATGATATAATCATCATATTTTTCAGCAAGTTTTTTTATATCCATGAAAAAATCTCCTTTTTATTAAAAGTGATATGAAATATCTTAGATTAGGTTTACAAATATTCCAGCTATAATAACTGAAGTTATAGTTACTGTTACAAATCCTCCAACAATCATTTGAGGAAGAGTATTATCCATAAGGAATTGCTTTTCTTCTGGTGTTTGAGCTAGAGCTTTTGCAGCTTCTTCAGTAAGTATATAGTTAGGTGGGAATCCATAAAGAGCTGTAAGTGAAGTAGCAAGAGCCATTCTCCAGCTAACTTTAAGGAATTTTCCAACAACAATAGAAAGTATTCCCATTCCTATAACTCCAACAACTATGATTACAAACATAGGTCCAATACACTCTAAAAGCATTTCAGGAGTAGCATCTTTAAGACCAGAGAAAACAAAAATCATAAGAACATACATTAAGAATCCATAAGAACCAGATTTTTGAAGTGAATTTTTATCCAAAAATCCAAGTTCAGTAAATACAATACCTAAAACCAATGTAATAACAGCAGCATTAAGTTTTCCACCTGTCCAACCAGAAATAACTGTAGACAGATAAGACACAAGCATAAGTTTCAATAATATAAATGCTGTAGTTGAATATTTTTCAGGCATAGGGGGAATAAGAGTTTTTCTAGTTTCTTCTTTTACAGCCATATTACCTGTATCAGCATCTACACCTTCGTTTCCAAGAACTCCTCTTTCACCTTTATGATATCTTTCAAGAAGTATTTTTCCTTCTTTTTTTAACACAATAGCTGTCAATGGATATCCAACAAATCCTTGAATAGCATACATAGCAATAGCAAGAACAGCAGCTACATTTAATCCTTTAGCAGCAGCAGCTTGATTCATCATTGTAGCTGCAACAATTCCACCAGTAAGAGATGGAAGTCCAGCAATAACATAAGCACGACCAACTAAAGGGATACAGATAAACCAGCAGAAAACTACCATTCCTAATAGTCCAGCAAGAGTTACACATATAATTTTCCATTGAGATTTTAATTGCTCAATACTGATGATTGTACCCATGTGAGTGATACAAAGCATTATAGCAAGTAAACCTCCAAGTGGTGCTCCTAATCCAGCTATATCAACTATATTCTTTGGAAAGAAAGTCCAATATCCAAATAAGAATAAACAAGCAGTGACGAATACTGAAGGTATCCATGCTTTAGTTCTCGTTCCGATAAATTCACCAGCATAATATACTATAGCCAGTACAATAAAAGCCTGTAAACTGTTCATTACCATATAAATTCCCCCTTATAATCTTTAGTGAAAAGATTTTGATAAGTTTTCTAAATTGCTATTAGTTTTTTCAAAAAATGAAGAAAAAAAGAAAACTTATTTATTATAAAGAAAAATACCACATTTTGACTAAAAATTCAAGAATTTTGTTTGAATAATTAGCATTGGTTGAAGTAATGATATAAATTTTAATTTTTTTAATATGGAATTTGAGCATAGGATAGAAGAATTTTAAAACAAATTATTTTAGGAAATATATTTAAAAATAATTAGAAAAAAATTTATCATGCATAGAAAATTTGTAAAAATTTCAAAGTATAGGAATAAATATATATAAAAGAAACCTTTACAAATAGAAATAAACTTATTATAATTTTCTTATATTAGGGTATGATTTTTATGAAAATAAAAGGCTGTATAAGGAGGAAAAGATGATAAGTTTTAAAAATGATTACAGTGAAGGAGCATTACCATATGTAATGGAGGCTCTGCTGAAAACAAATATGGAACAAACAGTTGGATATGGTGAAGATGAGTATACTTCTCAAGCTATAGAAGCAATAAAGAAAAGTATTAAGTGTGATGATTGTTATGTACGTCTTTTAGTTGGGGGAACTCAAACCAATCTACTTACAATTGCTCATTCTCTTCGTCCTCATGAGGCAGTAATAGCTGCAGATACAGGACATATAAGTGTACATGAAGGTGGAGCTATAGAAGCTACTGGTCATAAAGTAATCGAATTGAAAACTTCAGGAGATGGAAAATTAAATGTAGAACTTGTAAGGAAATCTGTTGATCTTCATGAAGATACTCATATGGTACAGCCTAAAATGGTATATATATCAAATCCTACAGAAATAGGTACTCTTTACAGCAAACAAGAGCTTATTGATCTTTATGAATATTGCAAATCTAAAGACCTTTATTTATATATTGATGGAGCAAGACTTGCATCAGCTCTAGCTTCAGAAAAAAATGATTTGAAACTTGAAGATTATCCAAAATACTCTGATGTTTTCTATATAGGAGGAACAAAATGTGGACTTTTATTTGGAGAAGCTTTGGTAATAATTAATGAAGAATTGAGAAAGAGCCAGTTTATACGTATTACAAAGCAAAAAGGAGCTACTCTAGCTAAAGGAAGACTTTTAGGAGTACAGTTTGTTGAATTATTTAAGGGTGATAATTATTATCAAGTAGGAAAGCATTCTAATGAAATGGCTATGAAACTGAAAAAAGCATTTTTAGATAAAGGATTTAAATTAAAAACAGATTCATATACAAATCAACAGTTTCCAATATTTCCAATAGAAATGATAGAAGAAATAGGGAAAAAATATAGATATGAATTTTGGGAGAAAGTAGATGAAAAACATTCTGCTATACGTTTTGTTACATCTTGGGCAACTAAAAAAGAGCATGTAGATGAATTTTTAAAAGATTTTGAAGAATTATGCAAAAAATATAAGTAAAATGAGGGCTTAATTTTGTTTTAAACTAAATAATTTATAGAATTTTAAGTAAGGACTAAGAATGGCAAAATAGAGTTAAGATAGAATTTTTGAAATATTTTTATATAGAGCATAATAAAAATTATTTATTTTGTAAGAGAAAGGCATCTGAATGATAAAACCAAAGAGATTGAAAAAAGGTGATAAAATTGCTATTGTAAGCCTTTCATGGGGTGGTTTAGGAGATGAAAACTTCATTCATAAATTTTATATTGCAAAAGAGAGATTGGAAAAAGATTTTGGATTAGAAGTTATTTGTATGCCTAATGCACTAAAAGGCAGTGAATTTATAGCACAATATCCAGAGTTGAGAGCTAAGGATTTAATGGAAGCATTTTTGGATAAAACAATTTCAGCTATTTTTTGCGCTATTGGAGGAGAAGATACAATACGTATACTTCCTTATGTTGATTTAGATATAATAAAAAACAATCCTAAAATATTTATGGGATATTCAGATAGTACTATAAATCATTTTATGATGTATAAAGCAGGACTTATATCATTTTATGGACCTTCTATAATGTGTGAGTTTGGTGAATATGTAAAAATGTTTGATTACACCAAAAATGCAGTTAATGATATATTGTTTGGAGAATGGAATAAATATTCTCTTCTCCCAAGCCCAGAATGGACAGAGGAATGTATTTTATGGGAAAAGAACAATATAAATACATCATATAGAATGAAAAAAGATACACATGGATATGAAGTTATAAATGGTTTTGGAATTATAAAGGGGCATCTTTTAGGTGGGTGTCTTGATGTGTTTATGATAGTCAATTGTACAAAAATTTGGCCAACTTTAGAGGAGTGGAAAAACTCAATATTATTTATTGAAACAAGTGAAGATAAACCATCACCAGAGTTTGTCAAATGGACTTTTAGAAATCTTGCTGCTCAAGGAATACTGAAAGTAATAAATGGTATCATCATAGGGAAACCACAAGGTGAAATATTTTATGAAGAATATAAAACAGTAATTAAAGATGTTGTGGTTGATGAAGAGAAGTTGGTAAATCTTCCAATTTTTTATAATGTAAATTTTGGACATGCTAAACCAATAGGAATAATTCCATATGGAATTATAGCAGAGTTAAATTGTGAAGAAAAAACAATAACATTTTTGGAAAATCCAACAATAGAATAGAAATATTTTACTTTAATTTAATAAAATTTTTTCATTGTAGTTATGTAAAAATAAAGATATTGAAAATATAAAAATAGCAGGAAGGTTGAACAACTGACCTGCTATTTTTATATTTTTATATATTAAAATATCTTGGGGAAAGATTTTATATGTTTAATATATCAAGTAATTGTGGCAAAAGTGTTACAAAGAAAAAAATAAAATTTCAAAAATCATCTTGATTTTAGATATTAATAAGGTATATTTATATTGTTATAGAGTGGAAATATCAGGAGGAGATTATTTAATTAAATGAGGAAGAAGTCGCTCACTTTGAATATTGTTAAGTAACTTCAAGTAGCTAGAGATTACTTGATAAATATTTTAGAGAATAGATTTTGAAATTATTATTTTAAATAGGCTTAAGAAAGATTTATATATAGACAGCCTTTAAATTTTAAATAATTTAGGCTGTTTTTATTTTTTTATTTTTTGAAAAAATATTTTTAAAACATGAGTGAAATGAAAATGTATTATTTTCGTAAATAATCTTTAAAATTAGAAAAATTTGTAGTATAATACGATTATAATGAAATGGAGGAGTTGAAAAACATGAAAAAAAAGTTATCAATAATATTTTTTTATTAACAATGCTCTTATTGTCAGTAAATATTTATGCTGAAATGAATGTAACAGTTGCTCAAAATGCAGATGCAAAAACACTAGACCCAACAGCGTCTAATGATGTACCTTCTCATAGAGTAACACTTCAGATTTATGATACTCTAGTAGAAAGAGATCATGGAAAACTTGTTCCAGGATTGGCAGAGAGTTGGACACAGGTTGATCCCTTAACATTAGATGTAAAAATTAGAAAAAATATAAAATTTCATAATGGGGATCCATTGACTGTTGGAGATGTTGTATTTAGTCTTCAAAAAGCTAAAGATGCTCCAAGTATGATGAGTTTCTATTCTGATATAGATAAAATAGAGGCTATTGATGATGAAACAGTAAGAATAACAACTAAAAAACCTTTTGGACCACTTGTTAATTATCTTGCTCATAAGGGAGCAGGAATAATGAGTGAAAAAGTAGTAAAAGCTGCTGGAGATAATTATGGACAGCACCCAGTTGGAACAGGTCCATTTATGTTTGATTCTTGGGTATCAGCTGACAGAATAGTTTTAAAAGCAAATCCTGATTATTATAAAGGAAAACCAGCAATAGATACATTAATATTTAGGGTTATTCCAGAGGGAGTAAACAGAACAATAGCTTTAGAAACAAAAGAAGCAGATATTGCTTATGATATTGATCCTATTGACCATGATATGGTAAAAAATCATTCTAATCTTGCTCTTCTTCAAAAGCCGGCTTTAACAATGAATTATCTCGGATTTAATACTGAGAAAGCTCCTTTTGATAAAAAAGAAGTAAGACAGGCAATAGCATATGCAATAGATATGAACAGTATGATTGGAGCAGTATATTTAGGAGCAGCCTCTAAAGCAAATTCACCTGTATCTCCAGATGTATTTGGATATAATAAAGATACTAAAGGTTATGAATACAATGTAGCCAAAGCTAAAGAACTTTTGGCACAAGCAGGATATCCTAATGGATTTAAAGCAAAAATTTGGACTAATGATAATGGAATAAGAAAAGATACTGCTGTTATTTTGCAAGATCAATTAAAACAAATAGGAATAGACGCTTCAATAGAGATTTTGGAATGGGGTTCTTATTTAGATAGATTAATAAGAAAAGAACATGATATGTTTTTATTAGGATGGACACCAAGTCCAGACGCCGATTCAGCGTTATATGCAGTTTTCCATTCTAAAAATCATGGAAGTGCTGGAAATAGAACTTATTATACAAATGCAAGAGTAGATGAGCTTCTTGATAAAGGAAGAGAAACTACTGTAGAAGCAGATAGATTAGAAAGTTATAAAGAGGCACAGAATATAATAATGGAAGAAGTTCCATTAATTCCACTAGTTTATCCAGATAATAATGTAGGAATGCAAAAAAATATAAAAGGGTTTGAACTTGATCCTGAAAATCAACATAATCTTTATCCAGTAAGTAAATAAAAAAAATAAAAATAGCAGAACAAACGGGGAAGTTTGCTCTGCTATTTTCATCTATATATAAAACATCTTGGGGAAAGATTTTATATGTTTAATATATCAAGTAATTGTGACAAAATTGTTACAAAGAAAAAAATAAATTTCAAAAACAAAAATATTCAATCCTAAATTTTCATAAAAAGAATAACAGTTGTATAAAAAAGTAATTTACGATATAATTTACATGTTAATAATTTTTTATTTTAGAAGGGAAATAATAGATGAAAGTTTCAATTTTAGGAAGTGGAAGTAGTGGAAACTCTATTTTTATAGAGAATGATGGTATCAAGCTTTTAATTGATGCAGGATTTAGCTGTAAAAAAATAGAGGAAAAATTAAAATGTATAGATAGGGATATAAATGAAATAGATGCGTTACTGATAACACATGAACACACAGATCACATACAGGGAGCTGGGATAATATCAAGAAAATATGATATTCCAATATACATAACCCCTGAAAGTTATGCTGCTGGTGAGAATAAACTTGGAAAGATTGCTGATAAAAATCTAAAACTTATAACAAAGGATTTTTTCTTGAAAGATGGAATAAAAGTACGTCCTTTTGATGTAATGCATGACGCTGAAAGAACTATAGGGTATAGATTGGAAACTGAGTGTGGAAAAAGAATGGCAATATCAACAGACATAGGATATGTAAGTAATACTGTAAGAGAGTATTTTAAAGAAGTGGATATTATGGTTATTGAATGCAACTATGATTATAATATGCTTATGAAATGCAGTTATCCATGGGATTTAAAAGCAAGAGTAAAAAGTAGAAACGGGCATCTTTCTAATAATGATGCAGCCAGATTTATAAAGGATATGTATACTGAAAGATTAAGAAAGGTGTATCTTGCCCATATCAGCAAAGACAGTAATAATTATGATATCGTAAGAAATACTGTAAAAGAAGAACTTTTAACTAACAATATAAAACTTGATTTTGAAATAGCTATGCAGGATAAGGTAACAGATGTCTTTGAACTGTAAGGAGGTGTAGATATGATGAAAAATGAAGAAGTAGGAGAACTTTGGGAAACTATAAAATTTGAAGTTGGAGGTCTTGGGAGTAACTATGGAGAAGGAGCTGCTAGAAAACTTCTTATAGGAAGTGGAAATAAAGAAGCTTCTGTACTTTTTATAGGAGATGATCCAGAGCTTTATCAAAATGAAGATTTAAAAGTTGCTTCTGGTTCTAGTGGAGAATTCCTCATAAAACTATGTGATATAGAAGGAATATTGCCAGATGAATATTATATAACTACACTTGCTAAAAAAGACTGCAAGTTCAGAGATTATATGGAAGATGATCAGAATGAACTTCTGGAAATGTTGGATATGCAGATAGCTCTTATAAATCCTGAAATAGTTGTAGCTTTAGGGTCTGAAGCAGCAAGAGCGCTTCTTAAAAGAGAAGTAAAAATAGGAGAGGAAAGAGGTAAATTTATTCAATGGGTTGGAGGAATAAAACTTCTCTTGACTTATGATGTAAATTTTGTAAAAAAATCTAGAAATGATAGTGGCAAAAAATCTAAAGTAGCTATAGAATTCTGGAGCGACCTTAAACTTTTGAAAGAGGAGATGTCAAAAGGGTATGGAGAAGAGGATTATTAGAAATCAAATAAGAGAGAAAAGAGAATTGCTTTCTTCTTTTGAAGTGAAAGAAACTAGTGAAAAAATAATGAAAAATTTGCTGGAAAGTAGATATTTTCAAGAGGCACAAATAATAATGAGTTATATGAGCTTTAAAAATGAGATAGATACTCATAAAATAAATGAAGCTATATTAAAAGCAGGAAAAAAACTTCTGCTTCCAAGAACAATAGGAAAAAATGAAATGGAAGCTGTAGAATATGGAAAAGGGTTTCAAAAAGGAGCTATGGGGATAGAAGAACCTATTGGAGATAGATACAATGGAAGAATAGATTTGATAGTGGTTCCAGGAATAGTTTTTGATGAAGCTGGTAATAGAATAGGATTTGGAAGAGGTTATTATGATAGATTTTTAGAAAATTATCTAGATTCTGTGAAAGTATCCATTGCTTATGATTTTCAATTGGTAGAAAAAATAGAAGCTGAGAAGCACGATAAAAAAGTGGATATCATTTTTTTAAAAAATAATATGATTGAAGTTAAGAAATATTGAAAAATCTGAGCTAATGTGATAAAATTTTATATTATTAAGAAAAAATTAGGAGGTTTCTTGTGTCAGGACATAGTAAATGGAATAATATCCAGCATAGAAAAGGTGCTCAAGATAGAAAGAGAGCAAAATTATTTACTAAATTTGGAAGAGAATTAACAATAGCAGCTAAAGAAGGTGGAGGAGATCCAAACTTCAACCCTAGACTTAGACTGGCAATAGAGAAAGCAAAAGCTGGAAATATGCCTAAAGATATATTAGAAAGAGCTATTAAAAAAGGAACTGGAGAACTTGAAGGAGTAGAGTTTTCTGAAATTAGATATGAAGGTTATGGACCAGCAGGAACTGCTTTTATAGTTGATGTAGTTACAGATAATAAAAATAGATCAGCTTCAGAAGTAAGAATGACTTTCACTAGAAAAGGTGGAAATTTAGGAACTGATGGTGCTGTTGCATGGATGTTTAAAAAACAGGGAGTAATTACTGTAAAATCTGAAGGAATAGATTCTGATGAGTTTATGATGGCAGCTTTGGAAGCTGGAGCAGAAGATGTATCTGAAGAAGATGGAGTATTTGAAGTTATTACTAATTATACTGAATTTCAAACTGTTCTTGAAAATTTAAAAGAAGCAGGATATTCTTATGAAGAAGCTGAGATTTCAATGAATCCAGAAAATAAAGTTGAGATTACTGATCTTGAAACTGCTAAAAAAGTAATGGTTCTTTATGACGCATTAGATGATCTTGATGATGTTCAAGAGGTTTATGCTAACTTTGATATTGCAGAGGAATTACTAGATCAATTAGATTAGAGAAAAGTATAGTGAGGGGGCTCAAACTTATTTTGGTTTTGAGCTGCCTCATAATTTTTATATAAAGGGAGGGAAAGTTTAGATGAGAAAAGAAGAATACAGAGATATATATCAGCCTATTGAAGATGCTGAAATAAAGTATTTTGATGAAAAAAATACAAATAAGCTGAAAAGACTGGGGATAAAATCTTTGTATGATTTATTCTATTATTTCCCAAGAGCATATGATGATAGGACTAATATCATGAAGATAGGAGATCTTCGTGGAGATGAGTATGTAGTTCTCAAGGCAACACTTTTGACTGTGAGTGCCCCTCCCACTAGGTCGGGGCTGAAAATGGTTAAAGCTACAGCTACTGACAATACAGGAATAATAGAATTAGTATGGTTTCAAATGCCTTATCTTAGAAAAACTTTAAAGATAGGAGAGGAATATATATTCATTGGTCAAATAAAGAGAGGTTATGTATATCAGCTGGTAAATCCAGAATTTAAATTGGGAAGCAATCAACAGAAACTTGAAGCTGGAGAAATACTTCCTATATATAGTACAAGCAAGGAAATGCCACAGAATACTTTAAGAAAATTAATGAAAGAAGCTGTAAAGAGTAAATTGTATATTTTTCAAGAAAATATTCCAGAGGAAATATTGAAAAAATATAAAGTAATGAATAGAGAACAGGCTATGAAGGAGATTCATTTTCCTACTAACAGTAAAAATCTTGAAGAAGCAAAAAGAAGATTTGCTATAGAAGAATTATTAGTTTTGGAAATGGGAATACTTCAAAAAAGATTTGAAATGGATAGTCAGAACACAAGTAAGTATGAGCTGGAAGATAAAAAAACATTGGTAAAGCAATATCTTGAAAATTTAACTTTTTCACTAACAAAAGCTCAAAAAAAAGTTATAACAGAAATATACAGAGATCTTTCAAATGGAAGAATAATAAACAGACTTATACAGGGAGATGTAGGAAGTGGGAAAACAATAGTATCTATGGTTCTTTTACTCTATATGGTAGAAAATTCATATCAGGGAGTATTGATGGCACCAACAGAAATACTTGCAGTCCAGCATTATCTTTCAGTAAAAGATAAGTTTGAAAAACTTGGAGTGAGAGTGGAGCTTCTTACAGGAAGTTTTAAAGGAAAGGCTAAACAAAAGCTTCTGGATTCAATAAAAGAGGGAGAAGTGGATATTGTAATAGGAACTCATGCTCTTATAGAAGAAAATGTAGAATTTGAAAGACTTGGTTTAATAATTATAGATGAACAGCATAGATTCGGTGTGGTACAGAGAAAATTATTGAGAGATAAGGGAGTTCTTGCTAATCTGGTGGTAATGAGTGCAACACCAATTCCGAGATCACTGGCATTGAGTATTTATGGAGATTTAGATGTGTCAGTAATAGATGAACTTCCTCCAGGGAGAAAACCTATCAAAACTAAGTGGATAGCTACAATAGATGAAACGAAAACTATGTATGAGTTTATTGGAAAAAAATTATCTCAAGGAAGACAGGCATATTTTGTAGCTCCTCTCATAGAGGAAAGTGAAAAGTTGGCTGCTAAATCTACAGAAGAACTTCTTGAAGAAGTGAGCAAATACCTTCCTGAATATAGGATAGGTGTGCTTCATGGAAGGATGAAAAATGCTGATAAAGATGAGATAATGAACAGCTTTAAAAATAAGGAACTGGATATAATGGTATCAACTACTGTCATTGAAGTTGGAGTAGATGTACCAAATGCCACAGTTATGGTAATAAATAATGCTGAAAGGTTTGGACTTTCTGCCCTTCATCAGTTGAGAGGAAGAGTAGGTAGAGGAGAATATCAATCTTACTGTTTTCTTGTATCAAGAACAGAGAATGCAGTTTCTAAATCAAGACTTCAAGTAATGGAAGAAACACAGGATGGATTTAAAATAGCAGAAGAAGATTTAAAACTTAGAAAATCAGGAGAGATATTTGGAACAAAACAAAGTGGATTTAGTGACCTTAAATTTACAGATATAGTTCATGATGTGAAAACTATTAAGCTTGTAAAGGATATATGCACAGATTATCTTAAAGAAAATAAGGGAATAATAAAAAACAGATATCTAAAATATGATATTGAAGAAAAGTTTAAAGAAAGTTAGAAAAAAAAATTAAAATATGATAGAATATAGAGTAAATTATAGAAAATTCGGAGGGTAAAATGAGATTTAGTAAGAGTTATATAAAAACACTTAAAGAAACTCCAAAAGAAGCAGAAACAGCAAGTCATAAACTTCTATTGAGAGCAGGTATGATAAAAAAACTTACAAGTGGAGTTTATACATATTTACCATTAGGGTATAAAGCTTTAAGAAAAGTGGAGAATATAGTAAGAGAAGAGATGAATAGAGCAGGTTCACAGGAAATCTTGATGCCAGTACTTCAACCAGCTGAATTATGGAAAGAGAGCGGAAGATGGGATGTAATGGGACCTTTAATGATGAAGCTTCAAGATAGAAACAAAAGAGATTTCGTATTAGGACCAACTCATGAAGAAGTTATTACAGATTTAATAAGAAATGACATCTCGTCATATAAATCTCTACCATTAAGTCTTTATCAAATTCAAACTAAGTTTAGAGATGAAATAAGACCAAGATTTGGACTTATGAGAGGAAGAGAATTTGTTATGAAAGATGGATATTCTTTTCATGCAACAGTTGAATCATTAGATGAAGAATTTTTAAATATGAGAGATACTTATTCAAGAATATTCTCAAGATGTGGACTTAAATTCAGACCAGTAGAAGCAGACTCTGGAGCAATAGGAGGAAGCGGTTCTCAGGAGTTTCATGTACTGGCAGATTCTGGAGAAGATGAAATCATATATTGTGATTCTTGTTCATATGCAGCAAATGTAGAAACTGCTGTAAGCAAAGTGGAAGCAGCACCAAAAGAAGAAATAAAAAATGCAGAATTAATAGATACTCCAAATGTTGCTAAGATAGATGACATAGTTCAATTTCTTAATATTCCTTACAGTAAAACAGTAAAAGCCATGATGTACAGAGATATGGGAAATGACCAGGTGTATATGGTTTTAATAAGAGGAGATTATGAAGTAAATGAAACAAAACTTAAAAATATAGTCAATGCTGTAGATGTAGCTCTTCTTACAGATGAAGAACTTGAAAAACATGGACTTGTAAAAGGATTTATTGGACCATATGGAATAGAATTAGGAAATATAAAAATAGTTGCAGATACTACTGTAACTGAAATTAATAATCATACAGCTGGTGGAAATAAGGCCGATACTCACTACATAAATGTAAATTATGGAAGAGATTATAAAGCTGATATAGTTGCAGATGTGAAAACTGTAAAAGCAGGAGAAACATGTGAAAGATGTGGAGGAAAACTTCATAGTGCAAGAGGAATAGAAGTAGGACATATTTTTAAACTTGGAGATAAATATTCAAAAGCTATGAATGCAACTTTCCTTGATGATAAAGGTGAAAGCAAAGTTATGATTATGGGGTGTTATGGAATAGGAGTATCAAGAACTCTTGCATCTGCTATTGAACAAAATAATGATGAATTTGGAATTATCTGGCCTACAGCTTTGGCACCTTATATTGTAGATGTTATTCCTGCTAATATAAAAAATGAAGAGCAAGTAAAAGTAGCTGAAGAAATATATGAAGCTCTTTTAAATGATGGAATAGAAGCTATGATAGATGACAGAGATGAAAGACCTGGATTTAAATTTAAAGATGCAGATCTTATTGGATTCCCATTTAAAGTTGTTTCTGGTAAAAAAGCTGGAGAGGGAATTGTAGAACTTAAGATTAGAAGAACTGGAGAAACTATTGAGCTATCTAAAGATGATGTAGTTTCTACAGTAAGAGAATTAATGAAAAAATATTAATTGAAGTAAAGTTGAAGAGGCAGATGGATTTTTCGACCTGCCTCTTTTCTAATTATTTTAATGGGGGACACTATGAGTGAAAAAAGAGAAAGTTTTACAGGTAAAATAGGATTCATGCTTTCATGTGTTGGAGCAGCTATTGGACTTGGAAATATATGGTTATTTTCCTGGAAATTAGGGAAATATGGTGGAGCAGCTTTTCTTATACCATATTTCATATTTATTGCATTGTTTGCAGTAGTTGGTCTTGTAGGAGAAATATCATTTGGAAGAATGATGAAAAAAGGTATATTTGGCTTACCTGAAATAATACAAAATACGAAATTACCATTAAAAAAATATCTTCCAGTAATTCCTATAATATCAGTAACAGGAGTGTTTATATTTTATGTTATAGTTTTTGGTTGGGTAATAAAATATTTTTTTTCATATCTTACAGGAGCTATAAATCATGTTGAATATGGAGAATATTTTGGACAGCTTGCAGGACAGACAGCTTCTATCCCATGGCACGTAGTAGGAATAGTTTTTAGTGTAACAGTTATATCTCTTGGAGTTGTAAAGGGGATAGAAAAGATAAATAAAATAATAATGCCTCTAATGTTTGTAATATTTTTGGGGCTTATGATAAGGTCACTTACTCTACCAAATGCCATATCAGGAGTTAATTTTCTTCTTCAACCTAACTGGAATATGCTCAAGGAGCCAATAACATGGATAATGGCACTAGGACAGGCATTTTTTACAGTTGGATTGAGTGGTTCAGCACTTCTAGTATATGGAAGTTATCTTGGTGATGATGTAAATATATTTGAAAGTGTGATTCAGACCTGCTTTCTAGACACAATAGCAGCTCTTATGGCTGGTTTTATAATAATACCAGCAGCATTTGCTTTTGGATTAGATGCAGGAGCAGGACCTTCTCTTTTATTTATAACAATACCTGCAATATTTTCACATATTCCAGGGGGAACATTTCTTGGAGGAATATTTTTTCTAAGTGTTATATTTGCTGCTCTTTCATCTGCTATCAACCAGCTTGAAGTACCAGTGGAATCATTTATGGATAAATTTGGATTTTCAAGGAAAAAATCAGCTGTAATAGTAGGAGGAATAGCTCTTATTATAGGGTTGGTTTTAGATTTAAATATGAATTATTTTGGAAAATTTGCTGATTTTGTTTCAGTTATTCTTATTCCACTAGGAGCAGTTATATCTTTGGGAGTTTATTTTTATTGTGTAGATAAAAATAAAGTAATAACTGAAATTAATAAGGGGAGTAATTTTAAAACAGGTAGTATAATATTATGGTTTGGAAGATATATATTTATTCCAGGAACAATAGTAATAATAATTTTGGGTCTTATTTATGGTGGAATAGGATAGAAAGCAAGTTAGATTATACATATTTTTGTAACAAAGTATTGATTAAAAGAGGAGTAAATAAAGTAAGTGGAGTTGAGGGAATAACTCTTGATCTATGGATAAAAAAATAATTATTTTCAACAGCTTTGAGTATAACAAGGCTGTTTTTTTATTATTATTTTAAAATAATTGTAAATAAAAAATGAAAATAGAAAAATGACTCGAATAATTCTATAAGGTTATAGTTTTGAGAGTTATATTATTTAGAATATTATTAGAATAAAATCTATAAAAATTGAAAGCATTTAGAGGTATTTTTATAAAATTTTAATAAAAAATAATGGAAAATTGCTATAAAATGTTCTAATTAGAGCAAAAAAACTCAGATAAAAAACAAAAATTATAGTTGACATTAAAGGTCTACAATGATATTATGTATATATAGTAAAAAAACATTAAATTTAATTTTGTATCCATTATAAAAAAGTTTTAAGAGTCATTTAGAATATTAAGACAGAAGGAGGCAGTATATGTTTTTTAAAACAACAGAAGATCATGAAAATTTACGTATGAAAATAAGAGAATTTGCAGAAACAGAGGTAAAACCCATAGCTTTTATGCTTGATAAGGAAAATGAATTTCCAACTGAAGCTGTAAAAAAATTAGGAGAAATGGGAATATTGGGAACGCCATTTCCAAAAGAATATGGTGGAGCCGGTTTAGATATGCTTAGTTATGCAATTGCTGTTGAAGAATTGTCAAGAGTAGATGGAGGAACAGGAGTAATTTTATCAGCTCATGTTTCTTTAGGTTCGTATCCTATTTTTGCTTATGGAACTGAAGAACAAAAACAAAAATATTTAGTACCATTAGCAAAGGGAGAAAAGTTAGGAGCTTTTGGACTTACAGAACCAAATGCAGGAAGTGATGCTGGAGGAACTGAAACAACAGCAGTACTAGAAGGAGATTACTATATTCTAAATGGTGGAAAAATATTTATAACAAATGCTGATAAGGCTGAAACATATATAGTTTTTGCAGTTACAACTCCTGATATAGGAACAAGAGGAATAAGTGCTTTCATAGTTGAAAAAGGTTGGGAAGGATTCACGTTTGGAGATCACTATGATAAAATGGGTATTCGTTCATCTTCTACTGCCGAATTGATATTTAATAATGTAAAAGTACCAAAGGAAAATCTTTTAGGGAAAGAAGGAGAAGGATTTAAAATTGCTATGTCTACACTGGATGGTGGAAGAATAGGAATAGCTTCTCAGGCCCTTGGAATTGCTCAAGGTGCTTTTGAAAATGCTCTTGAATATGCAAAAGAAAGAGAACAATTTGGAAAACCAATTGCTTTCCAACAGGTAATTTCATTTAAATTAGCTGATATGGCAACAAAATTAAGAGCAGCAAGATTTTTAGTATATAGTGCTGCTGAATTAAAGGAAAATCATGAAAATTATGCTATGGAATCTGCTATGGCGAAACAATATGCTTCTGATGTATGTTTGGAAATTGTAAATGAAGCACTGCAAATTTTTGGAGGAACTGGATATCTTAAAGGTATGGAAGTAGAGCGTGCTTATCGTGATGCAAAAATTTGTACTATATATGAAGGAACAAATGAAATTCAAAGAGTAGTTATTGCTTCGCACTTAATTGGTAAAATGCCTAAAAGCGATGGAGGTTCTAAAAAGCCATCTTCAAAAGGGCATGCAACAGGTATTCGTAAAAATATAATATTAAAAGAAGGAAGTGCAAAAGAAAGAGTAGAAGCTCTAGTAGAAGCTTTAAAAGCTGATGGATATGATTTTACAGTGGGAATAGATATAGATACTCCTATATCAAAGGCTGATCGTGTAGTAAGTGCTGGAAAAGGAATAGGACCAAAAGAAAATATGGAGCTTATCAAAAAGCTAGCTATACAAGCAGGAGCTGCTATTGGATCATCTAGACCAGTGGCTGAAACTTTAAGATATCTTCCATTAAATCGTTATGTTGGAATGTCAGGACAAAAATTTAATGGAAACTTATATATAGCTTGTGGAATTTCAGGAGCAGGTCAGCACTTAAAAGGAATAAAAGATGCTACAACAATAGTTGCTATTAATAATAATCCAAATGCACAAATATTTAAAAATGCTGACTATGGAATAATTGGAACAGTTGAAGAAATACTTCCTTTACTTACTGCTGCATTAGATAATGGAGAACCTAAAAAAGAAGCTCCACCAATGAAAAAAATGAAGAGAATTATACCTAAAAAAGAAATACCTACTTGGAAGCGTCACGTATGTAATGGTTGTGGATATGAATATGATCCAGCTATAGGAGATGAAGAAAATGATATAAAATCAGGAACACTTTTTGAAGCTCTTCCTGAAGAATGGATCTGTCCAATATGTGGAGAAAGTAAGGATATGTTTATTGAGGTTTAAGATATTAGTAAAAAATTTAAGCTGTTTTAAGCATAAAGGAGGAGTAATTCATGCATAATGTTAGAAAAGTAACTGAAGATTTATATTGGGTAGGAGGAGATGATCATCGTCTTCATCTATTTGAAAATATACACCCCATTCCTAGAGGAGTATCATACAATTCATATCTTTTATTAGATAAAAAAACTGTTCTATTTGATACAGTAGACTGGTCAATAGGACGTCAATTTATAGAAAATATACAAGCAGTTTTAGATGGAAGACCTTTAGACTATATGGTTATCAATCATATGGAACCTGACCATGCTGCTATGATAGAAGAAGTAATGCTTCGTTATCCTAAAGTTAAAGTTATCAGTAATGAAAAAGCATTTTATCTTATGAATCAATTTGGATTCCATATAGATAATTCAAAAACACAAGAAGTAAAAGAGGGAGATAAGATCTCTTTTGGAAAGCATGAAATTTTATTCGTTGCAGCTCCAATGGTACACTGGCCAGAAGCTATGGTAAGTTTTGATCTTTCTAACGGAGTTTTATTCAGTGCAGATGCTTTTGGATCTTTTGGAGCTTTAGATGGAAAACTATTTAATGATGAAGTAAAATTTGATAGAGAATGGCTTGATGATGCAAGACGTTACTATACAAATATAGTTGGAAAATATGGACCTCATGTACAGTCACTTTTAAAGAAAGCTGGTGGAATAGATATAAAAATTATATGTCCTTTACATGGTCCGGTTTGGCGTAGTGATTTAGGATATTTCTTGGAGAAATATGATAAATGGAGTAGATATGAGCCTGAAGAAAAAGGTGTAATGATTGTATATGCTTCAATGTATGGAAATACAGAAAATGCTGTGTCTGTACTTGCTTCTAAACTTGTAGAAAAAGGAATGACTAATGTGGTAATGTATGATGTTTCTAAAACTCATGTTTCTCAACTTATATCTGAAACATTTAAATACAGCCATGTAGTATTGGCATCTGTAACATATAATTTAGGAATTTATCCATTGATGCATAATTATTTGATGGATATGAAAGCTTTAAATCTACAAAAGAGAACATTTGGTATTCTGGAAAATGGTTCTTGGGCTTGTGAATCTGGAAAATTAATGCAGGAATTCTTAGAAGATATGAGAGAAATGACAGTATTGAATGAGAGAGTTTCGTTAACTTCTGCTATGAATGAAAATACAATTGAAGAGATGGATATTTTTGTTGATAGTATACTTGAATCAATGAAAGAAAAAAATTAATTTAATAATAAAAAAGCTCACTGATTTAATCAGTGGGCTTTTTTATTAGTTAAAAATAACTATAAAAAAATTAAAAGTTCCCTTTAACAAGAGAATGTATGAATATACACCCTAAAAAAACAGTGAAATTTAGAGTTTCTAAAAATATGAACAATTAATTGAGTGTCTGAGATGTATTAAGCACCTCTCTTTTTATGTTGAAATTTAAATAGTAGAGCAAGTATTAATGAGATAAAATTTAGTTAAGATTTAATTGAATATAGACAGAATAATTTTTAAGGAGAGCAAAATATAGAGAAACTACAGAAATATGAAAGAGGTGTTATTTTTTCTGGGGGGTGAACCTAGGGTTACTGTAAAAGATATGGGAGATGATTAGACCTCATAATAGGAAGCTGTGGGGGAGCAAGACTACCACTATTATAAGTTCCTTTATTTTATTGATGACATTATATTTAAATTAAATATTTTAATTTGAAGAAGCTTGTTAATTAAGATAGAAAAATATTTAAAAATGGAAATTAAACAACAGATATTTCTATAAAAATTTTTAAAATATGTTCTTTCTTTATAAATGCTTCTTTTTTATTTTGTAAAGTCTGAAGGTGCAGGTAGTTGAAGAAATGTTGGATAAAAGAATATTAATAACTGTTTATTTATAGTTGCAAAAAAATTATCTGTAAATATATATAAGAGAATGTTTATTTATTTAAAATTATGAAGTATAATAAAAACAAGAAAATTAAAACTTGGTTATTTTGGTAAAGTGATAAAACTATTATAAAACATAGGGGGATAAACATGGCAAGAAAAGAAGCAGCAGAAATTATTATGAGAAATGTATATTCTTATAACGAACCTCAACTGAGAGATCAGTTAGAAAGTTATATATTGGGGGAAACAAATACAGCTCCATCAGGGAATGATTTGAGAAAGAAAATTTCTATATATCAGGCATATGGTTTTGACCAGTTAGGGTGTTTTGATGAAAATAAAAATTTTATAGATAATGAGGATGGGGAAGTACTAAAAAGATATACAGAGTTGTTGTATAAAGAATGTCCAGATAAATTGAGTACTCAGTTTCAAGTTTTTGTTGGAAAGTATAGTCTTTATAAAAAATTGGGATTCAGCAAAGCATTTATAAAGGAGGATTTTCAAAAAATGCTTTTGTATGCTACAAGATATTGGTGGCAGACAGAAAAAGAACTGGTAAATAAATTTATTGAAAATTATAAGGACATTGCTGATGAATATATAAATGAATATGATAAAGTAAACGGAAATGCAGCTTTTGCAGCAGGAATGCTACTTATAGCAAAATTAAAAAAGGAAAATGAAAGCAGTCCAATAGAAAAAATAGGTAATATTTTCTTTGGAAAAAAAGAAAATATAGTAGAAAAGCTGGAAAGATTTTTTTATAGCATTTTAAAGAAGAGATTAAAAGATAAAACTGTAAAAGGTATTTTGGAAAATGATATAAAAGATGTTCAAATAGAAAAGTACTATAATAAATTAGATCAGATAAAATTGTTTTTTATTTCTGAAATGCATGAAGTTATTTTAATTAATAAAATAATAAGAGAGGTAAAAATGGCTTCAAATATTATTTTTCAAGGGGTAAGGATAGCTGCAATGGCAGAACCTGTGTCTTTTCTTTATATACCTAATAATGATGAACAGACAATGAAAAATATAGAAGGATTAAAACTTTCTGATAAATATAAATTAGACTTTTGTTTAGAATGTATTTCAAATGGTTATAGATATAATGAAAGATATTTTTATAAAGTAATAGAAGAAAGTATGAAGTCGTCACCAGAGTATGTTAAGTCTATAATGAAAAGAGAAATAGATGAAGAAGACGTTATGGGAGGAATACTTCTCAGCCTTCTTATAAAAAATAACTACATTGATGGAGCAGAGAAAAAAGAGTATCTAGATAAAATTGAGGATATACTTATAAAATCATGCAGTGAAATGTATACAAACAAAGAAGTATATGAATATGAATTTCCTGATGTTGGAATGGAAGATTTTGAATTCTTGAGAAATGAAAAGGCTGTGCTGGATGGAATAAAAATATCTGAAAATGGAAATGCATATAAACATAGAATAAAAGCTAATAAAATAAATGTTTCAGCTCTTTCTTTAATAGAATATTCTACAGTGGCAAGGAATGCTGTGGGAGTAGTATTTAAAATGAAAGGATATATAAGATATCTTTTCCATTTTATAATAAATTATAAGTGTGTATGTCCTGCAAAAAATGAAAATATTTATGCAAGACTTTATGAAAAATTGGGAATTTCATTTGAAGACATATGTCAAGGATATCTTGACTATAGATTTAGGGAAGAAGAAGCAGAAAAAAAAGAATTTCTGGAATTTGCTCATAAATATGAAGCTGAGATATATGAACTATTGAAAAATAATTCTTTTGAAATAGATTATTTAAAAAGCTTTATCAATATTCTTTACAAGGAAAATAATGGATTTGATTATGTGGAACTTACTAATGTATTTGAAAAGAAAATAAAAAGTATAACAAGCATGGTGGAAGATATGCTTAAATCTAAAGAAAATGAAGTACGTTCTAAAGTAGAGGAATTAGCTGGAGCTAAAAGCAAAATAACTGCTGATACTGCTATGCGTCTTGTAAGAATATGGGATAATGATAAAATAGAAAAGGATTTGAAAGCAATGCAGAATATTAATGAAATAACAGAGTATATAGAAAATCTATACACTAAAACTAATGATAAAAATACTCCTTATGCTAAAGAAATAGATTATGCAAATGTGAGAATAAAGGATTCAGAGGAAAAAATTTCAGAAAAAGTAATGAAATATTTTGTGTCTGAATATATAGTTTTGAAAGATCTGTATATAATTAAGGGATGCAAAAAAATACAGGAAATTGTAAATATTTATGATTTAAGGCTTTTAATGAAAAATATTTTTGATATGTGGATTGCTGAAGGTTCAACTACAAAATACAGAAATCTGCTTCTGCCTTTGGCTCTTACAGCTGGTGAAGCTCAAATACCTATGATTAAAAAACAAATAGACTTTTGGGCAGATAACAGCAAACCTGGACTTGCAACCTTTGCTATTCAATCTTTGTGTATGAATGGAAGCAAAATGGCACTTCTTACAGTGGATAGTATGTCAAGAAAACATAAAAATAAAAGAGTAAAAAGAGCTGCTCTTGAAGCTATGGATATAGCAGCAGAAGCTATGGGAATGTCTAGAGATGAATTAGATGATATAATAGTTCCTGATTTAGGATTCGGAAAAGACAGAACTAGGATATTCAGTTATGGAGAGAGGGAATTTAAAGCAGTATTAGATGATAAGATGGAAATAACACTTTTTGATAATACTGGAAAGCAAATAAAATCTCTTCCAAAGGCATCAGCTAAGAATAATGACAATGAAGATATGGCAGCAGAATGTAAAGAGGAACTAAAAAATATAAAGAAACAGATAAAAATTGTTGTAGAATCTCAAAAGTTAAGGATGGCTAAAGCAGTTATAATAGGAAGAAAATGGAGTATAGATAAATGGAAGGAGCTGCTTATAGAAAATCCTATAATGAACAGCTTTGCAACAAAACTTGTATGGGAAGAGGTAGATGATAAAGGAAATATTATAAAAACTTTCAGATATATGGAAGATGGAACTTTTAATACAGTAGATGAAGAAGAGTATGAATTAGAAAATGGAACATATATACTTCCATTACACCCTGCTGATATAGATGAGGAAGAGCTGGCAGCATGGACAGAACAATTAGAAGATTATGAAATAGTACAGCCAGTAGATCAATTGAATATACCAGTATATACTTTAAAAGATGATGAGCTTGAGGAAAAAGATATAACAGAATTTAAAACAAAGAAAATTTATGCTTCAACTTTTAAAAGTGCAGCAAATAAACTTGGCTTTAATATGGAATTTGCTGAATATGGAGAATGCTGTGGCTGTACTTTTATAGATGAATCAAGTAATATAAAGATGTTTATATCTACTAATAATTTCTATCCAGGGGATTATAGTACAATTATCAGCATACTTAAAATAAGTTTTATTTCAAGAGAAAGCAATAGTGAAATAGTTCTTAGAAAAGTACCTAAAAAACTTATTAGCCTTGCATATCTTGCAGGAAACATGATAACAGAAAAAGCTATTGAAAACAGGGAGGAATAGTTGTGGAAGTAAAAATTTTAAAACCTACTATGGAGATGAAATATGCTGAGGAATTAGAGGCATTGAGAAATACAGATACTGGGAAAAAACCAGAAAATTGGCTTATGTCCCCCAAAGCAGTGAGAACATTTATCCTTGGAAGTGACAAGGCTGTAGAATATAACGGGAAGAAAGTAAAAATAACTAAAAAATTCTATGGAGATGATTCTCTTGTAGAAAGAAGTATAATCACTCTTGCTGGAAATAGAGGACTTATGCTTGTGGGAGATCCCGGAACAGCAAAAACTATGTTGAGTGAACTTTTATCTGCTGCTATCTGTGGAACAAGTACAAATACTATTCAGGGAACAGCAGGGACTACTGAAGATATGATAAAATATTCGTGGAACTATGCAATGCTTTTAGCAAAAGGGCCTGTAAGGGAAGCTCTTGTTCCAGCACCTTTATATATTGGAATGAAAGAAGGAATAATAACTCGTTTTGAAGAAATAACCAGATGTCCATTGGAAATGCAGGACAGCATGATAAGTGTTATGAGTGATAAAATGTTGAATATTCCAGAGTTTGCAGAAGAACCAGTACTGTATGCAAGACCGGGATTTAATGTGATAGCTACTGCTAATACCAGAGATAAGGGTATCAATGAGATGAGCAGTGCTTTGAAAAGAAGATTTAATTTTGAAACAGTTCTGCCAGTGAGCAGTGTAACTATAGAGGCTAAAATAATAGAACAGGAATGTGAAAAAATGTTCAATGAGGCTAATATAGAAATGAAAATAGATCATAATGTTATTGAAGTACTTGCTTTGACTTTCAGAGAATTGAGAGAAGGTATAACTTATGAAAATATAAAAGTAGATATACCATCATCAGTTATGAGTACAGCAGAAGCAGTATCAGTGTATTTCCAAACTGCTATTGATTCATATTATTACAGTGATGGAAAAATAACTGCTGACAAACTTGTTCAAAATATAAAAGGAGCAGTAATCAAGGAAAATAGAGATGATTTATCAAAACTTAAAAATTATTTTGGAACTGTTGTGAAAAAAAGAGCAGAAAAAGAGGGGTCATTATGGATAGATTATTACGAGGCGAGAAACAACCTGAAATAAAGGAAGAAATAAAAAAAATAGATGAACTTTTCAAAAAAAGTTATGATTTATCTTCAAATTTCATATTGTTTCCAGTAAGACATCATAGTCCAGTCTGTTCTTTTCATTTGGAAAAAGTGATAAAAGAATATCAGCCAGAAGCTATATTGATAGAAGGACCAAAAAATGCAGGACATTTAATAGAATATGCAGTATCAGATAAAACAAAAACACCTTTCTGCATATATCTGAGCTATGATGATAAATTAGGAAAAATAACTGAAGAAAAAGGAAAATACAGAGCTTTTTATCCATTTCTTGACTACTCCCCTGAACTGACTGCACTGAGAAAAGGAGCAGAGAAAGGGATACATTGTGAATTTATTGATCTTAGTTATGGGGAAAAACTTTTAAATACACCCAACCCAGAGCAAAAAAATGTAGAGAATTATGAAGATGACAGAGTATTTTTACAGAGCAGTTATTATAAAATGCTTGTAGAGAAAATGGGCTGTAAAAATTTTAATGAACTATGGGAGATGCTTTTTGAAATAGAGGGATTTCATACAGAAACTGAAAGTTTTTTAAAAAGCTTATTTTACTATTGTTATTACAGCAGAGAGAATACTCCTCAAGATGAATTAATTTATCATGGGGATATAATCAGAGAGTATTATATGGCTGAAAATATTAGAGAAGCTATGAAAAAATATAAAAAAGTTTTAGTGGTAACTGGTGGAATACATACAATAGAGCTTGTAAATCTTATTACAGCAGAAAAACTTCCTTTATTTAAAATAGAAAATATAAAGGAGGAAGATTCCCCAAGTTACCTTATGCCTTATTCTTTTGAAGAATCTGATAGAAATTCAGGATATGAATCAGGAATGGTATTTCCATTTTTTTATCAAAAGGTATGGGAGAATATAAATAAAAATAGGAAAAGACCTTTTGAGGAATCAGTATTGCGTTTTATTATCAATACAGCAGGGGCAGTAAGAAAAAAACAGCCTCTTTTAATTTCTGATGAAATGCAGTCATACTATATGGCTAGAGGTTTAGGTGAACTTAGAGAAAAGAAAGAATGTGGAGTATTTGAACTGATAGATGGAGTTAAGGCATCTTTTGTAAAGGGGGAAATAAATTCATATCATCAGCCGGCATTAAAAAATCTCTACAGGCTTCTTACTGGAATGGAAATGGGAAGTATAGACCCAGATTGTGGAGTTCCTCCTTTGGTGAATGATTTTTTTGTGAAATGTAAAAAATTTAAAATATCCACAACAGTAAGTATGAAAAAAGAAACAAAATTAGATATATTTAATAATGAAAGCCATAGAGAGAAAAGCAGATTTTTTCATCAAATGAACTTTTTAAAAACAGATTTTTGTAATTATTTGAAAGGGCAGGATTCAAATACTGGAAAGGGAAGGATACTTCTTAGAGAAACTTGGGAATATCGTTTCTTTCCGGGAGTACAGGTGGCTCTTATTACAAATTCTGCATATGGGGGAACAGTAGAGGAAGCCTGTCTTTCTCTCATAATAAAAGGGATATCGGCTGAACACAGTAATGCCAGAGAACTTTCAGAAAAACTTTTGCAGGCAAATCGTATGGGATTAAACAGTGTATATGGTATTATTTTTGAAAAATTAATAGATATAATAGGTAATGATATGGATTTTTTAAGTGTATCTGACTGCTTTAAAAATCTTTGTGAAGTAAAAACATATAATGCAAGTTTTACTGGAATAGATATACCATTGCTGGATAAAGTGATAGAGTTAAATTTAAATCGTATGCTTACATTGATTTATACTGTTATAAGTTCTAAAAAAGAAGATGAAGATAATATTTGTGATGGAATAAAGCTTCTGTATACTTATTTTATAGATAGTCAGAATAGAGAAGATGAAGAAGCCTTTATTCAAAGTATGTTTTCTATATATGAGAACAACTCGGCCAATACTGCCCTTTCTGGAGCAGGAAGTGCAGTCCTTTTTAAAAAGGGCAGAATATCCTTAGAGGAGGCTATGGTTAAATTTAATTCTTATCTTAATGGATCTGATATTTCAAAAAAAATGTCAGCATCTTTTTTGAAGGGATTTTTTAAAATAGCTAAGGACATAGTTTTTGTAGATGACAGAATGCTTCACTCTTTAGATGAAATCTTGAAAGAAACTGATGGAGATTTATTTTTGGAAATACTTCCAGATTTGAGATATGCCTTTACATATTTTCTTCCCTTTGAAACTGATAAAATAGCTAAACAGGTATCTTCATTTTATAATATGTCAGGAGAAGAATTACTATATGGAGATGTTTTTGATCAAAAGCAGATGGAAAGAGCAGCAGATATAGATAGATATTGTTCTGAAAAACTGGATGAATGGCTTTTGATAAAGGGGGAAGAAAATGGAAGATAGAAAAACACTTAATAAGTGGAGGCTTGTTCTTGGGGAATTTGCTCAGGAAAATATGAGCCTGGACCCTCAATATGCCACTATGGATTCTGTTCTTGATTTTCTTTATTCAAGGGAGTATTCAGAAGAACAGGGAATACGTAAAGAAGGTGGGAGAGGAGCTTCAAGCCTTACTGTTCCAGAATGGATAGGAAAAGTAAGGGAGCTTTTTCCAGCAGAAACAGTGGAAATAATGCAAAAGCAGGCAATTTCTAAATATAATCTGACAGAGCTTCTTACTGATGAAAAGATACTTAAACAGATGCAGCCTGATATGGAATTGTTAAAAAATATATTGGCATTTAAAAAAATGATGAGTCCTCAAGTACTTCAAACAGCTAGGAACATAATAGGAGAAGTGGTTAAAGAGATTGAGGAGCAATTAAGAAAAGAGATAGTAGAAGCTTTTCATGGAAAGAAAAATCCATATAAAAGTGGTGTACTTCGTACAATGAGAAACTTTGATTTTAAAAAAACTGTAAGAAGAAATTTAAAAAATTATGATGCAGAGAGAAAAGTTCTTGTCCCTTCAAGATTGTATTTTTCTTCTCGTATAAAAAAACAAAATGAATATCATATAATAATAGTAGTAGATCAAAGTGGAAGTATGGTATCTTCTGTAATCTATAGTGCTGTTATGGCTGGAATATTTTCTAAACTATCAATGATAGATACAAAACTGATAGTGTTTGATACAAGTGTGGTGGATCTAACTGATTATGTGAGCGACCCAGTAGAAACACTTTTAAGTGTGCAACTGGGAGGAGGAACAGATATATCAAAAGCTCTTGATTATGCTGCTTCTAAGATAACTCAGCCTCAAAAAACAATAGTTGTGCTAGTAAGTGATCTTTATGACGGCTATGATTATAGACAAATGTACAGGAGGGTTTTTGATATCATAGAAACAGGTGCAAGAATGTTTGTACTTCCTGCTTTGGATTATAGTGCACAAGGAAGTTATGACAAAAATGCTGCTCAAAAAATGGCAAATTTAGGTGCAGATGTAGCAGCTATAACACCAAAGGAGTTGGCACAATGGATAGCAAAAATAGTGTTATAAATGAAATAAAGCCTTTTCTCCCTTTCATAAATGAAGAGTTTATAGTTAGTATTTCAAATAAAGGGATATATAAACGTTCTATAAAAGACCTGGAAAAAGCCAGAGAAAATATTCTATTGTCAGTAAAGGATACAGGAATTATAGAAGTAAAAATAGAAGATGTAGTTGTGGAATTAAATGTGAATATACAGAAAAGCAGATGTACATGTCCAGCTTCAAGTATCTGCAAACATATTGTAATGGCACTTCTTTATTTGAAAGAATTTTATGACAGTAATCAAAATGAAGAAGAAAAAGAGATAGAAGAAGATAAAGAGGAAAAAATTGATGAAATAAATTTCTATGAAGAATTAAAAAAACTCACAGGGGATAAGATACTGGAAATTGTAGGGAAGAAAACCTATAATTCTGTTATAAATTCAATTTTTATAAGAAATGAAGCGATTTTTGAATATGGAGATATGCTTACTGTAACCATTGCCAGTCAAAATGCTAAAGTATATTTTCCTAAAGAAAAATCTATTGAAAATGCAATGTGTTCTTGTAAGGAGAAGGGGATATGTTCACATAAAATATATGCTCTGATATCTTACTTGATAAAGGAAGGAAAAATAACAGAGGAAGATACAGAATATGAAACAATAGAAATAGGAGAAAAGGAAAAAGAGATTATAGAAAATCTTCATATTTTTATAAGTTCAATATTTGATCGTGGGATATCAGGGTTGACAGGGAATGAGATAAGTCAGGCAGAAAAATTTTATATACAGATTTATGGAATAAAACTTTTTGCATCAGCAGATGAATTAAAAAATCTTTCAAGTGAACTTGGCTTTTATTTTTCTAAAAATATATCTTTTTCTAATAAAAGGCTGATGCACATATTATGTTCTATTTACAACAGAACATCTGCTCTGCTCATAGTGAAAGATAATAGAAAAAAAATAATGCTGGTAGGACAGAGGCAGGAGGAAAAGTTTAACCTTGATAACATTGAATTAATAGGATTAGGAGCTTCTGGAGGCATTACAAAAAGAAATGATCTTCTTATAACAGCATATTTTTACTGTAAAGATATAAATAGTATTTTGTCAATGAGTACTCTTAGACCATATGAAAATAGTTCACAAATAAGTACTCTGTACAATATGGGGCAGGTATGGTCAAATGAGCTTTCTTTTAAAGAGGTATCAGTGTCAAAAATGATTTTGAAAGATGCAAAACTTTCTACAGGAAAGATATCTTCTGCAAAATCTACAATATGTAATATAAAGGGAAAAACAACTGAAGAAGATATAAATGAATTGGCTGTTTCAGATTATTCACTTATCATAACTGAATTGAGAAAACATAAATTTAGATATTTTGAACCATATTCAGCTACTAAAAATATTTTTTTAATAAAAGCAGAGGAAATAAAAAATATAGAATATGATAAAATAGAACAGAAACTTAAATTTGATGTATTAGATTCAAATGGAAATACTATAGTGTTTGATATAAAATATAATTCTGTATCAGAAAACGCTATAAAATATTTTGAAAAAAATAAGACTGGGTCATATTTTGAATATATTCTTGGAAGTATTACTGAAAAAAATGGAATAATGAATGGAAAATTTTTAAGTGGGATACAAGATGGAAAGATAAAAAATATATTTTTTTAAGCAGGTGAAAGAATGAAAGATAATAATATTTTAGAAACAATAATAAATGATACAGAAAATATTATGAATGATATTTTTTTAAGTGGTTTTCATATGGTGCAACCTGCAACTTTTGAAAAACTTGAACAAATAGAAAAATTATGCCAAAAAACTGGAATGAGCAAAGCTGAAGAACTTATGAGGGAACTTAGAGATAAACTTAATCAAAGAAGAAACAGTTTTGAATATGATATAAGAGCAGCTGCTGATGTATTTTGTAAATTAGAATTTTATATTCAAAATGCAAAAGATATGATTTTGTAGGAGGATATAATAATGAATGAAGAAAAAGAAGAAATTACTGAAAATTCAAAAGAAGATAAAGGTGGATTTTGGTGGAGTTGTCTAGGTTTTTTTGTACCAATGGTTGGTTTTATACTTTGGCTGGTATGGAGAGATGAAAAACCTAAAACAGCAAAAGTTTTAGGAATAGGAGCATTAATCAGTACCATTATTTTTATATCGCTTTTTATATTTGCTTATATAACTATTTTATTTTTATTAAATAAAACAACTCATTTATGAATGAGATTAAGGAAGTATTCTTTAATAAAATGTATTAAATTTAAAGTAAATATGGAAATGTTCTGGAAATACTTAGATAGCTGTGTTAAAATATACTCATATATACATTAAGGGGGATACATAAGAATGAATGAAGAAAAAGAAGAATTTAAAACATTAGAAGAAGAAAAAATTCAAAAGAAGAATCCAGATAGAGGAGGATTTGCTTGGGGTTGTCTAGGTTTTTGCATTCCCATAGTTGGATTGATATTGTGGTTGGTATGGAGAGATGAGAAACCTAAAACAGCAAAAGCAGTGGGAATAGGAGCTTTGGTTAGCGCTATTATAGGAGCAGTATTTGTTATTATCTATTTTATATCTATTGTGTTTATTGTAGGAATGGCTATTGCTACAACAAGCTAATGGATAAAATAGGAAGATTTTTAAAAATATTATTTATGTGTCACTCAAGACCAGATAGAAGTTTTTATTTCAATGGAAAACAATTTCCAATATGTGCGAGATGTACAGGAGTATTGCTGGGCTGGATAATAGGAATAATATACTGCATTTTATTAGAGGTTCCAAGAGGTTGGGTAACCGTTTTAATTCTTATTCCTTTAATGGTTGATGGAGGAACACAGGCTTTAGGAAAAAGAGAGAGTAATAATATTCTAAGATGCGTTACAGGAATTTATTTGGAATGGGAGCTATATTTATTTTTTTATACTTTCATAGACTAATGTTAAAATTAGCTATTATTTTTCTGAAAAGGTATATTTTTATTAATAAATAGATAATATTAACTTAAAGAACAGAATTGAATTATTTGATTCTGTTCTTTGTGATTATGTAGATAAATTGGATAAAGGAGGATAGAGTTTGTTTTAATTACAGATTCTAAGAATAAAGTGGCAAGATTTTTATCAAATGTGTTCAGAAAAATAAAGAATGAAAAAGTACTTGATAAAGGAAGAGATTGTTATGATAATGGGCAGCTCTTTGATTATCAAATAGAAAAAACTAAAAATATGTTTGAAATGGAAGGAAGAGTTAATGGTATTGGTGAGGTATATACACCTAAAATAAAATTTACAAGGAATGAGCTTATAGATTTTAATTGCAATTGTGTTTATTTTGGTTTAAATAAAAGCATATGTAAGCATGTAGTAGCTCTGGCATTTGAAGGGAATAATTTTCTTGAAGAGTTGGAGGACTCTGAAGAAAGGAAGATAATAGAGTATTTTAAAAAGAAAGAAATTGAAAAAAATAGAATTATTTTAGAAGTTGACTTATGCATGGCAAATAAAAATGAAACAAACAAATCTAATCTTAATATGGATATATCATTTTTAGTAGATAAGAAAAAATATAAACTTAATAGTAAAATTTCAGAATTTTTAAGTAATTATGAAGAAAATCCAATGAAATTTGGAGTAAAATATACATATGAACCTAAAAGAGATTATTTCAGTGGCTGGGAGAAAGAATTTATAGACTATTTAAAAGAAATGTATGAATTTTTTAGTTTTAGGTCTTCAAATTTTTCTATTGAAGAGATACTTAAAAGGAAGAGATCTGCTGAAAGACTTTTCAATATATTGGAAAAAAATGAAAAAATAAATATAAAAGAAGAAAGATTGGAAAAACTTATAAAAGTTAATTTAGATTATTATAATGAAAAAATACATATAACTACTCCTGATTATGTAAAATATATGAGTATTGGAAATAGTTATATTGGATATAGAGATATTATTGATACAAAAATATATAAAGTATCTTCAGAAAAATTAGAAGAATTTAGGGAATTTGAAAGTATAATGGAGTTAAAGGATTGGAATATAAGTTTAAATGAAGTAAGTATGAAAGATATTGTAGAAAAAATATCAAAGTTTGCCAAAATAAATTTAGACAAAAAACTGAAAGAAAAAATATATGAACCTAAAGTTATAGAAACGGTAATATTCATAGATTTATATAAGAGAGAAGGGATAACTCTAAATATAAAGAAAATGTTTGATGGAAAAGAAAAGAAAGATATAGAAAAAATTATTATTGGAAATAATAGGATAGATAAAAAAAATATTCTTGATATACTAGGAGAATATCATTTTTTAGAAAATAATGGGACATATATTTTAAATAACCATGAAGAAGTGTACAGTTTTATAAAAGAGAAAATTCCAAAGTTAAGTGAAAAATATAAAATATTTTACTCGAAAGATTTTAAAATAAAAAAATATGAAACATTAAACTATCGAGTTTCAACTAAAGTCACTGACCTTCTTGAAATAAATTTTGAAGTAGATGGAATTTCAAATGAGGAAGTTTATGAAGTGTTGAAATCGATTAAGGAAGAAAAAAAATATTATATTTTAAAAAATGGAGAAATACTTCTCTTAGGAGAAAATGAAAATATGCAAAAATTTTCAGAATTATTAGCTAAATCTGATGCTAAAAAAGCTGAGATACTTTCTGGAGTAATAAAAAGGGAGAAAAGTTATGGATATTTTCTGTCAAATTTTTTAGAAAAATTAAATAATATAGAATTAGCAAAGGATTTAGAGAATATATTTGAAAAAATTATGCAATGTAAAGAAAAAAGTGATGATATAAGTATAAATAAAAATTTTCCAATGTTAAGAGAATATCAAAAAATAGGAGTACAATGGCTTTTATTTCTAAGAAAATTAGGAATGGGAGGAATATTAGCAGATGATATGGGACTTGGAAAGACTTTACAGATAATATCTTATCTTTCAGCAATAAAAGAAAAAACAGGTTTGAAACTTATTATAGTACCTAAAACTCTTATGTATAACTGGAGAAATGAATTTAAAAAGTTTGCTCCAGAACTTAATGTAAATATAGTGGAAGGAAAAGCGCCAATAAGAAAAGAAATTGTTGAAAATTCTAAGTCTGGAGATATCCTTATAAGTACATATGGCTTTTTAGTCAAAGATGAAGAGTTCTATAAAGATATTTTTATTGACACATTAATTATTGATGAAGCTCAAAATATAAAGAACTTTCTGTCTAGAACTGCTGATTCAGTAAAAAAAATAAAAGCAGGCATAAGAATAGCATTGACAGGAACTCCAATAGAAAATAATACTTTAGAACTATGGAGTATTTTTGACTTTGTTTTTCCAGGGTATTTGGGAAAACATACAAAATTTTTAAATAAATATAATGAAAATTTAAAAGATTTAAGAGAGATGATAGCTCCATTTATTCTAAGAAGGCTTAAAAGAGAAGTACTTAAGGAACTTCCTGATAAAATTGAAACTGATATTATAGTTGAATTAGGAGAAGATGAAAAGAAGTTGTATTTAGCTTATTTGGAAAAATGTAAAAAAGAACTTCGTGAAAAAAATAATTCATTGGAAATATTTGTTTGGCTTACAAGATTAAGACAGCTGTGTAATCATCCAAAACTCTTTTTAGCTGATTATGATGGAGAAAGTTCTAAATTAGAAGCTTTATTAGAACTTTTAGAAGAGTGTAAAAGTGGTGGACACAGGGTTCTTTTATTTTCACAATTTACTGAAATGTTAAGTATAATTAAAGAGAATATACCTAAGGACATGACTTATCTCTATTTAGATGGAAAAACAAAATCTGAGCACCGAATGGAATTGGTAGAAAGATTTAATTCAGGAGAAGGGGATATATTTATCATTTCTTTGAAAGCTGGAGGAAGTGGACTTAATCTTACTGGAGCAGATACTGTAATACATTTTGATCCTTGGTGGAATTCTTCTGTTGAAAATCAAGCTACTGACAGAGCTTATAGAATGGGACAAACAAAGAATGTTAATGTTTTTAAAATGATAGCTAAAGGAACAATTGAGGAAAAGATAAATATAATAAAAGATGAAAAAGAAAAATTAATAAGAGAAATACTAGATGAAAAACAAGAAAATATAATTTCTATGACTAAAAAAGATATATTAGAATTATTGAGTGTAAAATAAAATATGGACAGAAATTAAGAAACATGGTAGAAGTTAGATATATTAAAGTAATCTAGGGAGGAACATATGATAAAAAAGATAGTGGCTGTAGTATTATCAACATTTTTACTAGGATGTGGAGGAAAGGGAGAGGAAAAAAAGGAAGTAAAAAATGAAAAGGTGATTGTGACAGTAGCACAGGCAGCAAAACCTAAAACTTTAGATCCTCCTCTTGCCAATCAAGTAGCATCTATGACAGTAGCAAGACAGGTATTTAATACTCTTTTGGCTGTAGATGATGAAGGAAATCTTATTCCAGAAATAGCTGAAAAATGGGAATTTGAAAATCCAAAATCAATTCTTTTTACTATAAAAAAAGGAATAAAATTTCATAATGGTGCTGAACTTACAGTAGAAGATGTAGCTTTTTCTGTGGAAAGAATGAGAGAAAAAGCAGGTACACGTATATTGCTGGAAAAAATAAGTGGAGTTGAAATAGTAGATGATACACATGTAAGGATACTTTTATCAAGTGAATTTTCACCATTATTATATAACATGACTCTTTCTCTTTGTGGAATAATAAACAAAGAAGATACTTTAAAAAGAGGCGAAAGTGAGATAGCTGTAAATCCAAATGGAACAGGACCTTTCAAACTTACTTATTGGAATAGTGGTGATGTATTGAGATTTGAACCTTTTGAAGAAAGTTTTATGGGAAAACCAGAAATAGATGAACTTGTATTTAAAGTAATACCAGAAGGAAACAACAGACTTATAGCATTAGAAACAGGAGAAGTAGATATAGCATATAATCTTAGTCCATCAGATATAAAATTTATAGAAGAAAACAAAGACCTTACTCTAGTAAATAAGCCATCTATGAGGACAGAATATGTAGGATTTAATACTGAAAAAGTTCCATTTAATAAAAAAGAATTTAGACAGGCTGTAAATTATGTATTGGACAGAGAAGGAATATTAAGTGCTGTTTATGATAATGCTGGAGAACCTGCTACTTCAATGGTAAGCCCTAATATGATAGGAGGAAAACCAACTGGAGATATCAGTATAAATTTGGATAAAGCAAAAGAACTTTTAAGTAAAGTTGGAGATATCCCTAAAGAAATGAAAATAATGACAGATTCTACACCTGCCAATATTCAAACTGCTCAAATTATACAGGCTAATTTAAAAGAATTGGGAATAGATTTGATAATAGAACCAGTTGAATGGGGAACTTATCTTGAGAAAAGTGCTATTGGACAGCATGAATTGATATTGGGAGGATGGTTCCCGGGAACTAATGACTCTGATATTGTATTATATCCACTTTATCATACTGATGCAAGAGGGGCTGCTGGAAATAGAAGTTTTTATAGTAATCCAGAATATGACAAACTTGCAGAGCAAGGCAGACTTGAAACAGATATAGAAAAAAGAGATGAAATATATAGAAAGGCTCAGGCTATACTAGAAGAAGATCTTCCATTAATACCTATTCTTAGAAAAAATGAATTAGTAGGAATGAGAAAAAATATAACTAACTTTATATTTAGACCAAATGGACATCATGTTTTAACAAAAATAAAAAAGAAAAATAAAATATAAGAATAATAAAAAAACTCTCTTAGTCATTGATTGAGAGAGTTTTTTATTACAGTTAGATTATTGAAAATATTAATTAGACTTTTTATATAAACTAGGTGAAAATAATATCAATATAGGAAAAATTTCTAATCTTCCTAAAAGCATAACCAAAGATAATATTAGTTTATTTATGTTAGAAAAAGAGGCATAGTTTGATGTTGGTCCAACTATTCCCATACCAGGTCCAATATTATTAAATGTAGCAGCAACAGCACTGAAAGCTGATATAAAATCAGGAGAATCCCACGATACACATAGTATAGCTATTAAAAATATAGTGATGTAAAGCATTAAGTAAGTGCTTATTCCACTTGATAATTCTTTAGTTATAACTTTTTTATCCATTTTAATATTTATTACTCTATTAGGAGTACCTATTTTTTTAAATTCACCAACTACAGTTTTAAAAAGTATTGCTATTCTTGAAACTTTTAGTCCTCCAGCTGTAGAACCAGCACACCCTCCTACAAACATAAGAAAGAGAAGAACAGTTTTGGAAAATACAGGCCATGCATCAAAATCTACAGTAGAGTAACCTGTTGTTGTAATTACTGATGAAACAGTAAAAAATACATCTCTAAACAAACGATTGCTGTTTTTATATGCTGGAGCAATATTTATAACAATAGCAATGATAGCTAGAACAACTATACTGCAATAATATTTTAGCTCTTCATTTTTGAATACCTGCTTATAATTTTTAAAAGCAGAGCATAGAAAAGATTGAAATTCATTCCACAGAGGAGCATACCTATTCCCAATACATAATCAATATATGAACTGTTATAATAAGACACACTACTGTTCTTTATTCCAAATCCTCCTGTTCCGACTGTACCAAAAGCATGAACAACAGAATCAAAAAGAGGCATACCACCAAGTTTTAACAATATTATAATGATAATAGTAATAAAAATATATATCATATACAGAATTCTAGAATTATAAGACATTTTTGCAACCAATTTACCAAATGTAGGGCCAGGAACTTCGGCTTTCATTATATGTAGAGATTGGTTAGTGTTTTTTGGAAGTATAGCCAAGGCTAGAACTAATACACCCATTCCACCTACTAAATGTGTAAAACTTCTCCAAAATAAAAGAGAATGCTCCAAAGCTTCAACATTTGATAGGATACTGGCTCCAGTTGTAGTAAATCCACTTACCGTTTCAAAAAAAGCATCTATAAAAGAAGGAATCCTATTGCTGAACACAAAAGGAAGTGCACCAAAAAGTGACAATGCTATCCAAGAAATAGATACTATAACCAGACCTTCTTTTGCATATATCTTTTGATTCTCAGGAACTTTTTTAGAAATAAGAAGACTGGAAATCAAAAGCAATACTATGGTAAAAATATAAGATTTTTTTACAATGAAGCTTTCATGATAAAAAAAACTTAATGCTAATGGAATCAGCATAAAAGCAGTTTCTAGTTTTAAGATATGCCCAATTACATATCTTACCATTTTATTATTCATATTCATTCCCCATTATTTTAATATTTTATTGATGTCATCTAAGAATTTTTCAGTAGTAACAATAATAACTCTATCTTGAGGTTTCATTACATCAAGTCCACCTGGAAATATAAGTTGATCATTTCTTAAAATATATGCAATCAAAAGATTATCTTTTATGTTTAAATCTTTTAGTGGAATATTGATAACACTACTATTTTCAGGAACTTTAAATTCAATTGCTTCAACATTGTTATCAACTAACCTGTAAAGAGTTTCAATATTTTCTCCCTGTGAGCTTACTAGTGATCTGACTATTCTTACAATGTAGTCAGCAATTATTTTTTTTGGTGTAACAATAGACTGAAGCCCTACCAGTTCTAAGACATTAAATAGAGATACACCATTTATTTTTGTAATAGTTTTTTTGATTCCTAATTTATTAGCATACATAGAAAGGATTATATTTTCTTCATCTATACCTGTAAGAGATACACATGCATCATATTCTCCAAATCTTTCTTCATCAAGAAGATCACTATCAGTTCCATCTCCATGAACTATGACAGCATTCTCATATATACCACTCAATTCTTGTGCTTTATTTTCATTGATTTCAATTATTTTTACATCCATCATTCTTTCTAAAAGTATATCTGTTAAATAATAAGTTATGCGACCTCCCCCTATAATAATAACAGATTTTATACGTTCTTCTTTATGTCCAAGGGATTTATAGAATTTTGAGAGTTCACTTTGAATACCAGTTACATATATTCTATCTCCAGCCTGTAAGATAAAGTTTCCAGTTGGAATATATATTTCCTGCCCCCTTTTTACAATACAGACAAGTAAACTTGCAAAATATTTATTTTTAAATTCCATCAGCTTTATTCCATCTAAATAAGTATCTTTTTCAATAAGTACTTCTACAAGATTTACTTTATTTCCTGCAAAAGTTTCAACGTTTAAAGCATTTGGAAACTCTAGATTTCTAGCTATAAAAAAAGCAGCTTCTGCTTCGGGATTCAGCATTATATCTATTCCAAGAGAATCACTCATAAACTTCATTTGTGAAGAATATTCAGGGTTTCTAACTCTGGCTATAGTGTATTTAGCTCCCATTTTTTTTGCTATTACAGATGAAATAATATTTATTTCATCAGAATGTGTAACAGCTATAAAAATATCAGCTGTTTCCACAGAAGCTTCTTTTAATACTTCACAATTGGCACCATTTCCAACTAATCCCATAATATCTGAAGATGAAAGAATTTTATCAAGTATTTTCGGATCTTCCTCAATAAGTGTTATATCATTCCCTTCGATAGCAAGATCTTTGCAGAGAAGTTCTCCTATTTTTCCTGCTCCAACAATTGTAATTTTCATACTATACCCCTATTAAAATATAATTCTATTAATTTTAGTACGAAGTAATTATATCACAAGATTTGAATGTTTCCAAAGTTAAAAAATATAAAATAAAAATCTAAGTTTCTTTATGTGCTTTATAACTTTTTCCCAATAAAAAAGTTGTCTACTTTAAGGGGGTATGTCTATCCTTTCTCTATCCTCTTTTTGGAAAAAAGTTAATTAAGATTTGTGAACCCCTCCCCACATTGGTAATGGGAAATATCTACTCTTGGAAACAAGGGGAGGTATAAAAAATCTTTTTAAAGGGGAGATAATTATGAGAAAATTAGCACTTTTACTAGGTTCTTTACTTGTTGTAGCATCTGCATCTGCAAAAGAAGTTGTTCCAGCTCCAGTTGTAGTTGAGGAAGCTCCTGTTCAAGTAATTGAAAAAGAAGTTATAGTTTACAGAGACAAAGAAGTAGGATTCAGACCTAACGGTTATGTAAGTCTTAAGTACAAATATTATGGAGATATTGAAGAACAAGATTTTAGACATGATGGAATGAAGAGCAACTATGGAAGAACAGAAATAATGGGATACATTAATATGACAGAAAAACAATCTTTGGAATACAGAACAAGAACATATAATGACTGGAATCATAAATCAACATCAGGAGATCCTAAAACAGTTGGAAAAGAAGACACACAAGTCAGATTAAGATATTACTATAATCATGGATTACTAGGAGATTCAAAAGTTGATTTTACATCACATGTAGAATATATTCATGATTATGATGATGTTCAAAAATCACATTATGAGGCAAGATTTAATTTCGCTGACTACATGTTCAACAATGATTATGTAAAAACTACTGATTTTACATTAGCTCCTAGATATGGATATGATTGGGACTCAAATGATTCTAATTATGCTAATAGATTAGGATTAGCGTTATATACTAATACTAAATTACCTTTAGGATTTAATTTGGAATTGAATTTCTATGCTCAAGAATTCTTCTATGGAAATGATAAAGAATGGGGACTTGATAAAAAGAAAGATGATAAAAATTTCCAAATAGATATGGAATTATATTTAACTAATAATGTAAATTTATATACAAATGGAAAACATGCAATAGATTTTACAGTAGACATGGGATACGATCCTTATACTTGGTCTGAAAATGATAAAGTATATGGTGGAAAAATAGATAGAGTAAAAAGTGAAGATGATGTAGAATATAAACTATATGCAAGACCAGGAGTTAAATATACTTATAGTGTAACTCCAACTATGAATGCATTTGTACATTTAGAAGCAGAATATGCAAACTTTAAATATTCAAATGAAAACTCATCTAGAGATTTTAGATGGCAACCTCTTGCAACTGTAGGTATGAAAACTACATTCTAGTTTGGTTTAAAAAATTAAATAAAAAATTTTTAGTGCTCACTTTTGTGGGCACTTTTTTTGTTAAAAATTAATATCTCAAACAAAATAATTTCCTAAAATAATATTACTCTGTATACCATTTCTCCATATACCAAAATAACCAACACTCAAATCTTGGGATACCATCAGATAGACACTAATAATAACAGTATTAAATAATAACATAAAGATTAATAATAACAAGAAAGATAAATAATAAAATATACACACAGGGGGTGTAAATAAAATAGTACAAATTTCCTAAAAAAATTTAATGAGAATACAGATATTTATATCCTAAGGAAAATGAAAGAATCCCATAAAAGCATAGGGCAAAAATATTATTTTAATTAGATTTCACAAATCGTCACAAATCGTCATAAATCATCACTGGTTAAATTTTTTTAATATAGTACCATTTAAACATAAAAATAAAATCAGATAGGAGAGAAAAATGGCAGATAAAGTAAAAATGGAAGGAATACTTGAGAGAGGATATGGAATTATAGCAAAAAAAGTAATGAGGGATAGAAATTTGAATGTAGTATCTAAAGCTATTTATGCCTATATATGCAGCTATGCAGGAAAAGGAAAAGATGCTTTTCCATCACAAAAATTACTGTGTGAAGATTTGGTGATAAGCAAAAATACTTTGGGAAAATATATAAAAGAATTAAAAGATAGTAGTTACATAACAGTAGTACAACATAAAGAAAAAGGGAAATTTACCAGAAATTTATACACTATAAATATGGTACTATGTACAGAATCAACGAAAATATCAGAAGAAGATGTAAAAAGTACTGATAGAAATAGTAAGAAAAAATAGATAATAGCCTCATAGGAGAGATGAAAGAGGAAATTGAGGAGAAAGAAGAATGGAGAAAAGGGAACTTAAATAATGCTCCTGTAGAAATACAAGAGATATTGAAAAAATACAATGAATTAGAACTTCCAGTTTTTAACTATAGACCTGAAAACTATATTCTTTTAAAAGCATATAGAGAACTGGGAACTGAGAAACTTTTTGAATCCTTAACCTTGATGAGCCAATCTGAGTTTGTAAAAAATAATATGAGTATAAATGCAATTTTTAAAATAGAGAATTTGAAAAAAGCTCTTAATGGAAACTTTAAGGATAAAAAAAATAACCAAAAGAATGAAGTTAAGAAAAAGTTTGTAAAACCAGTGTATGAGGATTTTACAGGAGATTTTATTGATAAGATTCTCAATGGGACATTAGGAGGAAATTAATCTGAATAATTGTAGAAATTATATAAAAAATAAAATATTAAAAAACTTTTAAACTTTTTTTAACAACTAAGAGTCTAAATATCATAGAAATAAAACAACAAATAATAAAGATTTTTTCTCCCCCAGAAAAATAATCTCCCCTCTGATAAAAAAGAGGGGAGAGAACAAAAAAATAAAAAATATTTAAACTTTTTAAGAAAAATAAAAGTCTAAATAATATAAAAATAATAAAGAATCTAGTAAAAATGTTAATACCCCATTAAAAAAAGATTTTTCCCAGAAATCTTATGAACCCTCCCAACAAGAGGGAAACGCTAATAATAAAATTTTATATAAAAAATCTCTCCCCGAGGTTGAGGCTGTTCTAAAAGGATCAGTCTCTTTTTTTATTATATATAAATTAATATAATAAAAAAGTTGTCTACTTTAAGGGGGTATGTCTATCCTTTCTCTATCCTCTTTTTGGAAAAAAGTTAATTAAGATTTGTGAACCCCTCCCCACATTGGTAATGGGAAATATCTACTCTTGGAAACAAGGGGAGGTATAAAAAAATCTTTTTAAAGGGGAGATAATTATGAGAAAATTAGCACTTTTACTAGGTTCTTTACTTGTTGTAGCATCTGCATCTGCAAAAGAAGTTGTTCCAGCTCCAGTTGTAGTTGAGGAAGCTCCTGTTCAAGTAATTGAAAAAGAAGTTATAGTTTACAGAGACAAAGAAGTAGGGTTCAGACCTAACGGTTATGTTGACCTTCAATACAGATGGTATGGAAAAACTGAAGGGCAAGGAGATAAAAAAGAAGAAAGAAAAGATGGATGGCATGAAGGAGCAAATAACTATTCAAGACTTCAATTGTCTGGTGCTATCAATATGACTGAAAAGCAAAGATTAGAATATAGAATTAGAGATTGGAATGATGTAGATAGTTCTAATGAATACTCTGATTCTGCAAAAGAAGGAACAGAAACAAGATTAAGATATTTTTATGATCATGGAAATCTTGGAGATTCTAAAGTAGATTTTACTTCAAGAGTTCAATACAGAGATAAAAATTCTGGAGCTCAAGATGTAGAATATATGGCAATGTTTAATTTTGCTGAATATATGTTCAACAATGATTTTGCAAAAACTACTGACTTTACAATAGCTCCTAGATATGCTTATGTATGGAATAAAAATAACGATAACTATGATAATCAGTTAGGTGTAGATTTATATTCATGGACAAATTTACCATACGGTTTTTCATTTGAGTTTAATGTATATACAACTCAACATTTTTATGGAAAAGACCAATTCTTCGATGGAACTAATAAAATGGAAGATAAAAACTTTACAGTAGATGTAGAAGCATATTTACGTAATACAACTAACCTATATACAAATGGAAAAGTATCGATAGATTTCAACTTTGAAGGTGGATATGACCAATATAACTGGTCTCAAGAAAAGAAATTCGGAACTGCACAAAAAGAAGGAAAATATAGTGGTAAATATACAGCTTTAAATCCAAAAGGAGAAGGTGTAGGAACTAAAAATGCAGCATATTCTTTATATGCATTACCAACAATTAAGTTTAATTATCAAGCAACTCCAGCTGTAAAAGTATATGTAGAAGCTGGTGCTGAATATAGAAACTGGGCTGTGGAATCTGAAGCTTCTGCAACTAACTGGAGATGGCAACCAACTGTTATAGCAGGATTCAAAACTACATTCTAGTCTAATTTAAAAAATTAAATAAAAAATTTTTAGTGCTCACTTTTGTGGGCACTTTTTTTGTATCTACATAAATATTCATTGATTTTATTTGAAAAAAAGGTTAACATATATAATAAGATTAAGATAATCATGGAGGTCAAAATATGGAAATAAGAGATGTAAATATATATGAATATTTTAAAACTTTAAAAATAGATGAATATTTTGAATTGATAAAATCAGCAAAAACTAAAGAAGAAAAAGAATTTTATTTTAATGCAAGAAATTTTTTATTACAGGAAGAGCAAAAGAAAATTATTGAAGAAGGAATATATTAATATGAAGATATATACTATTTTTGCTGGAGTAAATGGAGCAGGGAAATCAACTTTATATAATATTGAAATAATAAAGAATAATGATTTAGGAAAAAGAATTAATACTGATGAAATAGTCAAAGAGATTGGAGAATGGAAAAACTCATCAGATCAGATAAAAGCTGCCAGAATTGGAATTAAATGGAGAAATGAGTATATAGAAAAAGGTATTTCTTTTAATCAGGAAACAACTTTGACAGGAAATACTGTTTTAAAAGGAATTTTAAAAGCTAAAGAAAGAGGATTTAAAATATATTTACATTATATTGGAGTAAAAGATGTAGAAATTGCTAAAGAAAGGGTAAGAATAAGAGTAAAAAATGGTGGTCATGGAATACCAGATAAAGATATAGAAAAGAGATATATTGAATCATTTGAAAATTTAAAAAAGATTTTTAAAATATGTGATAAAATAACGGTTTACGATAATAGTGATTATATAAAAGAATGCCTTCTTGTAGAAAATGGAAATATTATATGGAGTGAAAATATTCCTAAATGGTTAGAAAATATAATTAAATATATCTAAATAGAAGTTTGTCTTTATGGCAGGCTTCTTTTATTTTTTGAATAAAAAGTTGTCTACTTTAAGGGGGTATGTCTATCCTTTCTCTATCCTCTTTTTGGAAAAAAGTTTTAAGTATCATAATTAGGAGATTTATGATTGAAATATGAAAGTTTTGTGAATAAATTTTAAAAAAGGTATTTACAAATCTTGAAAAATAATGTATAACATTGGTAATGGGAAATATCTACTCTTGGAAACAAGGGGAGGTATAAAAAAATCTTTTAAAGGGGAGATAATTATGAGAAAATTAGCACTTTTACTAGGTTCTTTACTTGTTGTAGCATCTGCATCTGCAAAAGAAGTTGTTCCAGCTCCAGTTGTAGTTGAGGAAGCTCCTGTTCAAGTAATTGAAAAAGAAGTTATAGTTTACAGAGACAAAGAAGTAGGGTTCAGACCTAACGGTTATGTTGACCTTCAATACAGATGGTATGGAGATACTGAAGGTAAAAATGAAGGATCTTGGAATGGTGGAGCTAATAACTATTCAAGAACTCAGTTACAAGGAAAAATTAACATGACTGAAAAACAAGCCCTTGAATACAGAGTTAGAAATTACAATGATTTAAATAGCTCAAGTGCAAAAGATGATGAGGGAGTATCAACTAGAAATTCTGGAGCAGATGTAAGATTAAGATATTTCTATAATCATGGAAATCTTGGAGATTCTAAAGTTAATTTAACTTCAAGAGTTCATTATAGAGATAGAGATGATTTATCTGGTGCACAAGAAGTAGAATACCAAGCAAGATTTAACTTTGCTGAATATATGTTCAACAATGATTTTATTAAAACTACTAATTTTGTAGTAGCACCTAAATACAAATATGTATGGGAAGCATCAAATGATGATAATTATGATAATAGATTAGGATTTGATATTGCATCATTCCATGAATTACCATATGGATTCTCATTTGAATTAAATTTCTATGTTGACCAACATTTCTATGGAAAAGATCAAGAGTTTGATGGTGGAAGAAAATTTAAAGATAAAAACTTTACAGTAGATATGGAAGCATACTTATACAATACAACTAACCTATATACAAATGGAAATGTAGGTATTGACTTCAATTTTGAAGGTGGATATGATGCTTACAACTGGTCACAAGAGAAAAAATTTGGAACTGATAAAGATGAGAATGCAAAATATTCTTTATATGCATTACCAACAATCCAAGTTAATTACCAAGCAACTCCAAATGTTGTAGTATATGCAGCAGCTGGTGCTGAATATAGAAACTGGGATATTACAGGAAATGGAGAAGCTTCTCACTGGAGATGGCAACCAACTGTATTCGCAGGATTCAAAACTACATTCTAGTTTGGTTTAAAAAATTAAATGAAAATTTTTAGTGCTTACCTCAGGTAGGCACTTTTTTTTGAGGAAAATCAAGGTATAATATAAAGGGAATATACTAACTCTAATATAGTATTTTAGAGAAATATTGAAGGATAAAAAAATATAGGGATGACTCATAAGGTCATCCTTAAAAATTTTTTGAAAAGTATTTAATATTTCTTTTAAACAAATAATTTATTTAGGAGGTTTTATTATGTGCAGAGAATATAGTAGATATGACAAAAATTTGAAATTATCAGTTGTAAAAGCATACTTAAAATCTAATGTCAGTGCTGAAATGTTAGCAAAAGAATATGGAGTTAAATCTGATACACAAATACTAGATTGGGTAAAGAAGTATAAAGAATTAGGAGAAAAGGCTTTTGATAGAAGAAGAAGTAGTAAAAATATGATTTTAAAGAAAATAAAAAATATTTCTAATGAAAAAAACTTATCTATAAAAAAAGAAAATAAGTATTTGAGAATGGAGAATGAATATTTAAAAAAGTTGTATATTCTGCAGCTGGAAGAGATAGATATAGAGCTATAGAGATGTTGGAAGATGAATATCCAGTTACATCTTTATGCTGGGCTGCAGGAGTATCTAGAAGTGCTTATTACAAGTGGAAAAAAAGTAGATATGATATAAGTAAAAGAGAAAAAGAAAATAAAAAAATAGAAGAATTGATTATAAAGATAAATGAGAAATATAATGGTACATATGGAGTAAAAAGATTATGTTCATATATTAATAGTAATACAGAGTTTAAAGTAAATCATAAAAGAATATACAGAATAATGAGAGAGCTTGGAGTAAAATCAATAATAAGGAACCAAAGCTATAAAGGGAAGAGCTGGTCTGGAAAAATTGCAGATAATATTTTAAATAGAGATTTTAGTTCAGAAAAGCCTTTAGAAAAATTGTGTATGGATATTACTGAAATAAAAATGTATAATTTTACTGTATATATGAATGCTGTAAAAGATGTTTTTAATGATGAAATAATTGCCTATGATTTAGGGTTTACTGATGGCTTTGAACTTGTTGTAAAAACTTTGGACAAAATTTTTAAATTTCCATTAGAAGAAAAATGTATTTTACATACTGATCAAGGTTTTCAGTATACAGGAAAAGAATATTGTGATATGCTGAAAGAAAGAGGGATTATTCAATCTATGTCAAGACGTGGCAATTGTTGGGATAATGTGCCTATTGAGATATTTTTGGACATTTTAAAGCAGAACTGATATACTTATTAGATAGAGGAATAACATATGAGGATTTATCTCAAAAAATAAAAAATTATATAGATTTTTATAATAATGAAAGAATACAATTAAAGCTTGGTGGAATAAGTCCTGTAAAATACAGAGAAAAATATACAAAAATAAAAATATAAAATACGACATAGAAATGTCTATAAATTAGAGGAGGAAAGAATGAAGAAAGTAATAGTACTAGGATTGATAGCTTTAAATATTTCAATTTTTGCTGCTACTAAGCAAGAGATACCAGAAGATATTGAAAAAGCTATAATCAGAGAATCTCAATCTTTTGAAGGAAGCGACAGAATGTCTTTCAGAAGATGGCAGACAGAATCATATTTAAAAATGGAAAAAATGGGAGAGGAATCTGGAATACCTGCAGTGGAATTTCAAAGAATAAAACAAAGATTGAGAGAAATGTATGGTTCAAACTTTATAAAACAGTATCAGGTTCTTCCAAGTGAAATAGCAAATTATAATGAGCTTGTAGAAAGAGTAAAAGTAGAAACATTGAAAAATGCAGCAGTAACTGAAGAAAAAAACAATGCAGCTAAAGAGGAACTGGCTAAAGAAATAGCTTCGTCTAAAGTTCCGGCTGAAGTTGTAGAGATATTTAAAGAATCAGCTGCAAAACTTTATCCAGATAATTATGTAGGGCAAAAGGCATATATTAATGCAGCAATGGAAGATTATTTTAAAATAATAGATTTTGTAAAGAAAAATAAAAAAGTATTAAACTAAAAAAGAGGGTCTAGCTGTTAAATTACAGTTAGACCCTTTTTACTTAGGAATATTTAAAAATATTTTATTTAATTATGAGTTTTGTTATATTCATAAAGAGTATGAAGCCCTTTTATACTTAAATCAGGGGAGTAAACATCAATTTCTTCTATTTCAGCAGAAAGAATTTTACCAAGTCCACCTGTTGCAATAATAAATGGATCTTTTACTACTTCCTTGATTTTTTTATTATATGCTTTATCTGTCCAGCATATCCATAGAATATTCCAGCTTGAATCTGTTCAATAGTATTTTTTCCAAGTACAGAATCAGGAGTACTGAATTTTACTTTTGGTAATTTTGCTGTATTAGCAAATAAAGCATTTATAGACATTTCTATTCCAGGAAGAATTCCTCCTCCTATATAAATATTTTTCTCAAGCACTTCATAAGTAGTTGCAGTTCCAAAATCAAATATAACAAGATTTTTATCTGGATAGTCGCTTAAAGACTGAACTATATCTATTATTCTATCAGCACCAAAACCAGTTGGATTAAGATTTGGAGCAAAAGTAAAAGGTTTTTTTAATTCTGAGTTTACTATCATAGGTTCTATATTAAAATATTTTTTTCCAAGAAAATGGAATATTGTAATAAGATTTGGAACTACAGATGCAACTATCATTCCATCAATTTTTTCAATGTCTATTTTATTAAATTTTGATATATTTCTTAAATATGAAAAATACTCATCTTCAGTTAATTTATCATTAGAAGCAACTCTAAAAGTGAGTAGAACATTTCCTGTGTCATCTAACAAACCCGTCACTATGTGGGTGTTACCAATATCAATTGCTAAAAGCATATGATTTCCTCCTTATATCAAGTATATACTTAATTATAAACTAAAATTTTGAAAAAGCAATAGAAAAGCAACAAATATTGATTGATTTGTTAATAAACAACTGATATGATGATAAGTAGAAAAGAGAAAGGAGCAATGATGAAAGCATCAGGATTAATTGTGGAATATAATCCTTTTCATAATGGACATAAATATCATTTTGAAAGGGCATGTGAAATAGATAGAGAAAGTATAAAGATAGCTGTTATGAGTGGGGATTTTGTTCAGAGGGGAGAACCTGCTGTTATAAACAGGTGGAAACGAGCAGAGATGGCTTTAAAAAATGGAATAGATATGGTAGTTGAGCTTCCAGTATTTTATTCTTGTCAGAGTGCTGAAATTTTTGCTATAGGTTCAGTGGGAATTCTTAATGAATTAAAGTGCAGTAATATTATATTTGGTTCAGAAAAATCAGATATAGATAATTTAAAAAAATTGCTCAAATAGAAGAAACAGAAGAATTTAAAAATACAATAAAAGAAAATCTTTCAAATGGAGATTCGTATCCAACAGCATACTCTAAAACTTTAAGAGAAATAGAAGGAAAAGATATTTCTCTTGCTTCAAATGATATTTTAGGTGTGGAATATTTAAAAGCTATAAAATATTGGAAAAGTAGCATAGTTCCTATTCTTATAAAGAGAGAAAAAACTGGGTATTATGAAGAAAATATATGTGAAAGTTTTGCCAGTGCAACTGCCATAAGGAAATTTTTAAAAGAAAATACTGATATAAGCAGCTTGATGCCAGAAGAAAGTTTCAGGATATTAAGAGAAGAGAAAGAAAAGAATAGACTTGCATATTTGGAAGATTTTTATCCTATATTAAGATATGAAATAATAAGAAATAAAAATATGTTGTTTAATATTCAGGATATGGAAAAAGGGTATGAGAACAGACTTTATGAAATGGCATTAAAAAATTATGAATTTAAAGATTTTTATAGAGAAATAACAAGCAAAAGATTTACTCAAGGGAGAACTCAACGAATATTGATTCATATTTTAACTGGGATAACACAAAAACTTACTCAGGAAATAAAAAAAGAAATTCCTTATATAAGAGTACTAGGATTTAATGACAGGGGAAGAGAATATTTGAGCTATTTGAAAAAAGAAGAAAATAGTAAAATTATAACATCTATGAAAAATATTAAAGATAAATTTTCCTCTGATGTAAGAGAACTTATAGAGTTTAATGAAAGAGCCTCTCTTATATATAAAATGATAAATTATTATGAAGATTCAAAGATTCCATTGATGATAAAAGAAAAGTAAAGAAAATATCAATATTAATTTATTAAAACAAATAAATTTAGATAATTAGGAAAAAATTATACAAGAAAAATAAATAAAAATATTGATATTAATTTGGTATAATAATATAAAAATTAAAAATATCTATAAAGGATAAAGATTAAATAAAAAGGAGAATGTGATGGGAAAAAGAATACCTTTAAGTATACAGATATTTTATGGACTAGGAGTTAGTTATGCCATTGTGGATCAGATTTTTGCACAATGGATATTATATTTCTATCTTCCACCTGAAAATTCAGGGCTAAAACCAGTAATGGCTCCATTATTTATTTCACTTGCACTTGTTATATCAAGATTAGTGGATATGATAACAGACCCTGTAGTTGGATTTTTGTCAGATAGAGTAAATACAAAATGGGGAAGAAGGATTCCTTTTATAGCAGTAGGAACTATTCCTCTGGCAATATGTACAACAGCATTTTTTTATCCACCAATGGGAAATGAGAAAGCAGCTTTTATTTATCTTGCAATAATAGGTTCACTGTTCTTTTCATTTTATACTGTTGTAGGAGCTCCTTATAATGCTCTTATACCTGAAATAGGGCAGACACAGGAGGAAAGACTCAATCTGTCTACATGGCAGTCTATATTCAGGCTTTTATATACTGCAGTAGCAATGATAATTCCTGGTGTGTTGATAAAAATAATTGGAAAGGGAGATGTTCTTTTTGGAGTCAGAGGAATGGTTATCTCTCTATGTGCTATAGCAGTAATTGGAGGATATATAACAGTATTTTTAGTCCCAGAGAGAAAATATTCTTTAGGACAAAGTTCAGATGCCAGTTTTAAAGCTACAATGGGAATATTATTTAAAAATAAATCTTTTGTATTGTATCTTTTAGGACTTTTATTCTTTTTTATAGGATTTAATAATCTCAGAGCAGTTATGAACTATTTTGTAGAGGATATCATGGGATATGGAAAAGGTGCAATAACATTGGCATCAGCTCTTCTTTTTGGAATGTCAGCATTATGTTTTTATCCTACTAATCTGCTTTCTAGAAAATATGGATACAGAAAAATTATGTTGAGCTGTTTAGTTATGTTGATAATATTTACAGCAGCTTTATTTTTTCTTGGAAAAGCAATACCAGCAAAATTTGGATTTATATTATTTGCTTTGATAGGAATACCAATTGCAGGGGCAGGATTTATTTTCCCACCTGCTATGCTCAGCGAGATAGGAAGCAAAATAAGTGATGAAACAGGTCATAGAATAGAGGGAGTTTGTTTTGGGATACAGGGATTTTTCTTGAAAATGGCATTTTTAATATCTATACTTATTTTACCTATAATTTTGGTATCAGGAAATGGGGATATTTTATCAGCAATAACAGGAACTCCAAAAGGAGTGGAAAAGAGTGGTATATACCTTACTTCTATTGTGTCTACGATTTCATTTATTATATCATTCATATTTTACTATAAGTATGAGGAATAGAAATATTTAAAAATCGGAGGCAAATCTTGGAACTCATTTATATTCTAGCTTTAGAAGTTTTTATAATTATGACTATTTTTAATATATTTTCTTTATGGACTTCAATTTTTCTTACTGTTTTAATAGTATGTGGAATATGGATATTTTTTAAAAGTAAGGATAAGCTTATATATATAATTCCAATTCTATTGATTGTAAGATTACTTTTATGTATACATTTTAATGATTCTAAAAGATTGGATATAGTTAAAATGAAAGTAGAAGTTAATAATGGAATGGGACGGATAATAAAAATAGATAACAGATATCCTAAAATAAAAAGTTATACATTTATTCCAGAGATACCTAATGGGAAATATATGATTTTAGCTGAAATAGCTAAGATAGAAAATAGAGAGAATATGCAGTATTTTTATATCAACAAAATAACAGAAGAAAAAATAGAAAAAAATTGGTTAAAAAATTATTTTGAAAATAACGCAAAAAAATTTATTGAAAATGGAAACCCCCAATTCAAAAGAGTTTATAGGGCAGTTATACTCGGTGAAGGAAAACAGCTTACTAGAAATATGAGAAGAGAATTTAGTTATGTAGGGATATCATATCTTATGGCTCTTTCAGGATTGCATATAGGAATTATTTTAGGAATATGTAGTTTTATTTCTAAAAAATTGCCTATTTCAAGAAAGAATAGATATATTTTTATGTTATGTTCCCTAACCATATATTTTTTTGGAGTTAAACATTCACCTTCATTAATTAGGGCTTATATAATGGCATTGATATTTATAGGGGGAAAAATATTCTATGAGGACATAGATGCAACTAAGTCTTTGGCAGTAGCATTTATAGGAGGAATATTTATAAATCCTGTATCAATGAATGAAGTATCGTTTATATTATCCTATTTAGCAGTATTTGCTATAATATGTATATATCCAATAATAAGAAAGGTTCTTTATAAAGGGAAATCTAGAATTATAGAAAAATTGATACTTCTCACAACTATACAATTTTTTCTTTTACCTATATTAATTAAGGAATTTGGAACTATTCAGTTTCTTTCTTTTTTTAGCAATTTAATCATTTTACCAATAGGAACTTTATATATAGTAATTTCATTTATTGGGCTTTTGTTGGAAAATATAGGACTTGGATTTATTATTTTTCCAATGACAAACATTATATTTGAAACATTTATGAAGTTGGTAGCAATTTTTTCTAAAGTTCCATATTTGACTTTAAGATATAATGGAAGTAAGGATAATGCTCTGTTTTTGATTTTTTATGTTATAATATTTTGGGGAGTATTTTATAATAAATTTAAGATGGAAGGTAAAAAAGATGAAAAGATTTCTGGAAGAACTAAAATATTTAAATAGTGGAATGCCTAATTTGACAAAAATTATTCTAGGAATTATAGTTTTGTATTTTGTTTTAGGAACAGGTGGAAATATTTTTACAAATCCAATGATATTTTTGAATATAGCTATACTTCTTTTGTCACTTTTGATACATGAGGTAGCTCATGGAGTGATGGCATACATATGTGGGGATCCTACAGCGAAAAATTATGGAAGATTAAGTCTGAATCCTTTAAAACATTTAGATCCCTTAGGAACATTGTTTCCAATTTTATTGATACTTTCTGGGTCATCTTTTGTATTTGGTTGGGCAAAACCAGTTCCAATTAATTATTGGAGATTGAAATATGGTAGATTAGGAGAGTTTTTAGTGGCAATAGCTGGAGTAACTTCAAATTTTATACTCGCAGCAATAGGACTATTTCTTTTTAAATATGCAGCAGTTCACTTGGGAAATAGATATGTTTATGCAGCTATAATTTATATGATAAGATTAAATATTCTTCTTGGAGTATTTAACCTTATTCCAATTCCTCCATTAGATGGTTCGAGAGTTCTGGCTTCTCTAGGAAACGATGATTTAAGAAATACAATTTTCTATATGGACAGATATGGAATAATAATTATACTTCTTTTAAATATGACAGGTCTATTAGGAAGAATAATAGCTCCAATATATTCAGGAGTAATTTATATTTTAGAAAAATTGATATAGGCAGGAAAAGATGAAAAGCGTAGAGAGAGAATGTTCGATAGAGTTTGAAGAAAGGAAATCAAAATTTATTGGATATGTAAAACCAATAGGAAGCAAAGAAGAGGCTGAAGAGTTTATAACTAAAATAAGAGAAAAGCATAAAGATGCAACTCATAATTGTACAGCATATAAAGTTATAGATAATGGACAGGAATATTTTAAAACTGATGATGATGGAGAACCTAGTGGAACAGCAGGAAAGCCAATGGGGGATATAATAACATATATGGATGTTACAAATTTAGTTGTAGTTGCAACAAGGTACTTTGGTGGAATAAAACTAGGAGCTGGAGGACTTGTCAGAAATTATGCAAAAACTGCAAAACTTGCTATACAGGAAGCTGGAATAGCAGAATATATAGAGAAAAAAATATACATAATAGATTTTCCATATGAAAAAATAAGCGAAATAGAAAGCATAATAGATAGTTTTAATGGAGAATATCTAGACAAAGGATTTAATGAAAGAGTGACATATAAAGTAAAAACTGATATGAAAACTTTTGAAACTTTAAAAGAAGTAAAAGGATTGCTTATAATAGAATTATAAAAAAATAAAAGAGGTTGACCTAAAAGCCGGATTATGCTTATAAGGCAACCTTTTTTTTAAATTTCAATAATAAAGAAACCATAAATTCTTTTATTATATTATTCATAATACAATATTTTTTTATGAGCTAATTATGAATAATATAAAACATAAAAATTATATTTTCAATACAAAACTGAAAACTTAAATATATAATTTACAATAAAAAAGGAGAATGCATATGTATCATTCTCCTAGTATAGTTTCTAAAAATATTTTGTACTGTATTTAAAAGTTTTTCTTCTGAATGGAAAATAAATAGCATATGTCAATACTAGATATATTCCTTCTACAATCCCAATATAATAAGGCCATTTTCCAAAGTGATCCAATGGAGAGGTAAAATCAGGAATTCTATTAACATAAAGATAATTTGTTCCAAGGTTTGAATTTATAAAGAAAATAATAACTGCAAGAACATTTAAAAATATAAATGAATCTACCCACCCTCTAAAAGTTGGTTTAAATTCAAAGAAAATCACTCCATAAATAGCAGCGAAAATTAAATAAAAATGTGTAATATAAAAACTCAATGTTAATGGGTGAGGAAAAGAATACTTTACATCAGGAGTAATAATTGCAAAAAGAGCACCTAAACTCCAATAATAAGTCACTTGAAATAATGATGGTGATTTAGTAAACATCATAAGTATAGCAAATATCAATGTAAGATTACATAGATGAAGAGGGAGCAAACTTTTTATAGGCTCACCAAAATAAAAATGTCTGTAACTTAGCTCAGTAACTTTTATAATCAGAATTATTAAAGCAGAAAACTGAGCGAATCTATATCTTGGAAGGAAAGCAGCAATAATAATAAAGGCAAATACTGCTAAAAATCCTCCTCCTATAAACCAAAAATGTTCAGTACTAAAAAGTGTAAAAGTATCCATTTTTCCTCCTATTTGTGGAATCCTAAGTCAGCAGGATTTATATCACCTGAAACATATTCAATTCTTCCACCTGTTTTTTCAAAATTTTTTCTTTTTTCTGTAACTTTGAGTATTAAAGATATTGTATCTTCAGTTAGAAAATCTTTTCTAAATAAACCTTTAGACCAAAAGAAAATGACAAGATTACTGTCGCCAAATATTTTTTTCTCACCAGTTTGAGATGCTATATCCATAGCTAGATACAATCCAAGAAGCTCTCCATAATTATTTGTTTTGTCAGTCCCAAGATGGATATTTCCATAAGAATTAACAGAAAATCCAAGAGAGTTTTTTTCTAAAAGGGAAGTTCCGTTTATATCTGTAACTCTAACTTCAACACCGATTCCACGTCCTGTTCCAGAGTCAAAGTATATTCCATTAACAAGGGATTCTTTTAATTTTTCTTTTTTTATTTTAGGAGTTTGATTACCTATTTTTTTTCATAATGAGCTCCTGATTCAAGCCAATCTTTTCCTTCTTTTTCTGTTGGAAAAGATTTATATCTAGCTTTTTTACCATGAACAAGGCTTTTACATTTATCCCAGTTGTCAACCAACCCCTTAATATTTTCATCTTCTAAGAAGTAAGCATAATATTTTTTACTCACAATTCCTCCTGAAAAATAATCATATAGAATATATTAACTTATAAAAAGAAATTTTACAAATATATTTATTGAAATATATTTTATAAACAGATTAATAATAGAAAATTTTTAATAAATACACTTAAAAAAAAGTTGCAAAACTTATATATTTATGATAAAATCTCTTGTGATATTAAGAAAATTTTTGTTAGGAAGGTGAAAATCAATGAAAAAAAATATTCATCCACAATACAATGTTATAACTGTTGAGTGTACATGTGGAGAAAAATTTGAAACAAGATCAACTTATGCTAAAGGGAGCGAACTTAAAATAGCTGTTTGTTCAAAATGCCACCCATTCTATACAGGAAAAGCTAAGTTTATCGATGCTGCTGGTAGAGTTGATAAATTCAACAAAAGATATAATATTAATAAATAGTAGTATCAGAACAGGACTATGTAGTCCTGTTTTTTATAGCATAATTTAATTTTGAAAAAATTTAAGTTTTTTGATATAATATACAAGAAAAAAATTAATAAAACAGGAGGAAAAAATGGCAGTAATAGAAATTAATCACCCATTAATTCAGCACAAACTGACAATACTTAGAAATATAGGAACTGATACAAAAGCTTTTAGAGAAAATTTAAATGAAATAGCAAAGCTTATGACTTATGAAGCAACAAAAAATCTAAAATTAGAAGAAATAGAGGTAACAACTCCTTTAATGTCTACGATAGGAAATACTCTTCAGGACAGACTTGCTATTGTTCCTATTTTAAGAGCTGGATTAGGAATGGTAGATGGAATACAAGATCTTATTCCAACTGCAAAAGTAGGGCACATTGGTGTATATAGAAATGAGGAAACATTAGAACCTGTTTATTATTATTGTAAACTTCCTGTAGATATAACATCAAGAAAGGTTATTGTTGTTGATCCAATGCTTGCTACTGGAGGATCAGCAGTATATGCAATAGATTATTTAAAAGCTGAAGGAGTTAAAGATATTGTATTTATGTGTCTGGTGGCTGCTCCAGAGGGAATAGCAAAACTTCTTAATAAACACCCAGATGTAGCTATATACACAGCAAAAATTGATCAAGGATTAACAAAAGAGGGATATATTTATCCAGGACTTGGAGATTGTGGAGATAGAATATTTGGAACTAAATAGAATATAAAAAATTAAATTTTATAGGAGCAGCTGAGGGCAAAAAAAATTGCTAATTCAGTTGCTCTTTTTTTGGAAAATGGTATAATTTTTATTGAGGTGTAAAAGGATATGAGAGAAAAAATAGTAGAATTATTGAAAAATACCAAGGAAAGAATAATTGGACAAGACAAATATGCAAACTCTGCAGTCCTTATTGCCATAGCTGAATTTAATAAAAAGGAATATATAATTCTGGAGAAAAGAGCTGTTGAGATAAGACAAGGAGGAGAGATATCTCTCCCAGGTGGAAGATGTGATGAAAAAGATAAAAACTCAAAAGAAACAGCAATAAGAGAAACAATAGAAGAATTAGGGATACCTAAGGAAAAATAGAAGTGGCAGGGAAGCTGGGAATACTTGTAAATCCTTCAGGAATGATATTGGAGGTATATATAGGATTTGTTGATCTGGAAAATAGAGAAGATATCAAGTATAATAGAGATGAGGTGGAGAGAGTAATTTTTGCACCAATAGAATTTTTCTTAAAGAATGAACCTAGAGTTGAGAAAATTGGAATAGAAAATATTCCACAATTTTCATCAGTAGAGCTTGGACTGCCAAAAGATATCATGGACCTTGGCAGGGAAGTCCAAGAGAAGTATATTTTTATAATTTTCATGGAGATATAATCTGGGGAATGACAGCAGAGATTATATTGGATTTTATAAAAATGCTGAGAAAAGATATGGAGGTAGTGAAATGATTTTAAGTAAAGAAACAGCTGCAAAACTAATAGAGGAGCTAAAATTACAAGGGAAAAAAGTTGTTTTTACAAATGGGTGTTTTGATATTCTTCATGTAGGACATTTAAGATACCTAAATGAAGCAAAAAAGCAAGGAGATATATTGATAGTAGGAGTCAACTCAGATATTTCTGTAAAACAGCTAAAAGGACCTACAAGACCTATTAATAATGAAATAGATAGAGCTGAAATGCTTTCAGGATTAAAAGCAGTTGATTTTACAGTTATATTTGATGAACTTACACCAATAGAAACACTGGATAAATTAAAACCATCTATTCATGTAAAAGGTGGAGATTATGATAAAAATACTCTTCCTGAAACTCCAACTGTAGAAAAGCACGGAGGAGAAGTTAGAATACTTTCTTTTGTGGAGGGAAAATCAACTACAAATATTGTAAATAAGATACAGTTCAAAGATGGAGGAGAAAATGAAGAAAATAATGAGCTTTAAGGAGCTTGATACTTTAGCAGAAAAACTTTCTGATTATGCTGAAGAAAATACTACCATAGCTCTCATAGGAGATCTTGGTACAGGGAAAACTACATTTACACAAACTTTTGCTAAAAGATTAGGAGTGAAGGAAAGTTTAAAAAGTCCTACATTCAATTATGTACTTGAATATTTCAGTGGAAGACTTCCTTTATATCATTTTGATGTATATCGTTTGTCTGAAGCAGAAGAGATATACGAAGTAGGCTATGAAGATTATCTCAATAGTGGAGGTATAATTCTGATAGAATGGGCTGATATAATAAAAAGCGAGCTTCCAAAGGAATATATCGAGATAAAATTATTCTATCATGAAGATGAAACTCGTGAAGTAGAATTGAGATATGTAGGAAATCCTGCAAAAGAGAAGGAGATGTTGAAGTATGTTGATTTTAGCAATTGATACAGCTACTAAAATAGGAAGTGTAGCTTTATATGATGATAAAATAGGAATAGTTGGAGAGATAAATTTATATGTAAAAGTAAATCATTCAAATGTCATAATGAAAGCTGTGGATTCTCTATTTAATCTATCTGGATATACAATAAAAGATGTAGATAAAATAGCTGTAACAATAGGACCAGGATCTTTTACAGGAATAAGAATAGGAGTGGCAATAGCAAAAGGACTTGCCTATTCTCTAAAGAAACCTATTATTGGAATAAATGAATTAGATGTTTTAGCAGAGATGGGGGAACAAAGAGAAGAGCTAATTATTCCTCTTATAGATGCAAGAAAAGAGAGAGTATACTATTCTCAGTATAAATATGAAAATAAAAAACTTGTGAGAAAAGAAGAATATAAAGATGGAGAATTGAGAGAGATACTTGAAAATTTAAAAGGTGAAAAAGTTGTATTTATAGGAGATGGAGCTGTAGTTAATCATAAACTTATAGAAGAGATTATGGGAAATGAAAGCATTATATTTTCTCAAGCAGGTTCTATTCCAAGGGCAGCTATAGCTGCTCAAATAGCTTTGGAATCTACTGAAGATAATATATATACATTGGAACCTTTTTATGTAAATAAATCACAGGCTGAAAGAGAAAAAGAAGAGAGAGAAAAAAATAAATAATATTAAAAAAATAGAGGACAGTTAAGAAAATTTAAAGAAGCAATTTTAATAAATTTTCTAAAAGACTGTCCTTTTTGTATTGTATAAATGTTATTTTTGTAATAATTACAATTGAAAAAAAGGATTTAATGTGATAAAATTAAAAAAAGATATAAAGTAGGAAGGAAAGGGAGGAAGTTATGGGAACAAAAAAATGGAGATGTACAATATGTGGAGAAGAATTTGAAGGTGATACCCCTCCAGAAGTATGTCCTATATGCAATGTGGGAAGTGAATTTTTTGAAGAGATAAAAGATGAAAAAAAAGTAATTCCACCTGTAGATAAAGTTGAAAAGAAAAAAGTTATTTCTGGAAAAGCATGGAAATGTACAGTGTGTGATGAAATATTTTCAGAAGATGAAGTACCTGATACATGCCCTGTATGTGGAGTAGGAAAAGAACTTTTTGAAGAGATAGAAATAAAACCAGTTTCAGAAATAACTTGGAAATGTACAGTATGCAGCGAGATGATAGATGAAGAAGAATGCCCAATTATTTGTCCTGTATGTGGAGCAGGAAGAGAAGCTTTTGAAAAGATAGAAAAGAAAAATGAGAATTTAGATTTAAATAAGAAAGAAAAAGTAGTAATAATTGGAGGAGGAATAGCAGCTATATCAGCAGCAGATGCAGTTAGAAGTAAAAATAAAATGGCAGAGATAGAAATAATAAGCAAAGAAAATATAATGCCATATTATAGAACGATGCTTACAGAATATCTTTATGCAGATATGACAGAAGAAAAGCTGAAAATAAAAAAAGATAAATGGTATGAAGAAAAAAATATAAAATTAATTACAGGAGATACTGTAGTATCTGTAGCAGCAAAGGAGAAAAAAGTAAGTTTATCAAGTGGTAGGGAATGTTCATATGATAAATTAATACTGGCAACTGGATCAGAATGTTTTGTGCCTCCTATAAAGAATGCAGCTTTAGATGGAGTTTTTACTATAAGAAGTATGAAAGATACAGAAAATGTAAAGGAATATGTAAAGAAATGTAAGAGAGCAGTTGTTATAGGTGGAGGAGTTCTTGGACTAGAGGCAGCATGGGGATTAAAAGAATTAGGATTAGATGTTTCTGTAATAGAGATGATGCAAAGAATTTTACCTAAACAATTAGATGAAAAAGGTTCTAAAATGTTAGAGCAAGCTATAGTTCGTTCTGGAGTAAAAGTATATAAAGGTGTTGTTGTAGATCATTTAGAAGGAGATAAAAAAGTATCATCTGTTGTTCTTGAAAAAGGAGAACATATTATGGCTGATTTAGTAGTTATAAGTGCAGGAATACTTCCGAATAAGCAACTTGCTGTAGATATTGGAATTCATACAGGAAGAGGAATAATTGTAAATGAAAAAATGGAAACATCAGAAAAAGATATTTATGCTTGTGGTGATGCAGCTGAGTATGAAGGTAAAGTAATAGGACTTTGGCAGGTAGCTATGGAACAGGGAAAAACAGCAGGATTAAATGCAAGTGGAGATAATGCTGTTTATAAGGAGCAAATTCAACCACTTAATTTTGACGGAATGAATATTAAACTTATTTCTATTGGTATGATTGGAAATGGAAAAGAATGTGAAGAATTTATTGAAGATATAGACACTAAAAAAAGTATTTATAAAAAATTATATTTTGAAGAAAATAAGCTAAAAGGTGCTATATTAATAGGAGATGTTTCAAAAGGTATCACACTAATAAAGAGTGTAAGGGAAAACGCTGAAAAAGACGTTGTTTTAGGAAAAATTTACTCTTAAAAAAACTTGATTTTTTCTCAATAAATTTGTACAATATATTAAATATGTATGATATAATAGTATGGATTTGCAGATAAGAATTTTCTTAAAGCAGGGAGGATAAGTAGTGAACAGTTTAATTAATCTAGATGAGATTACTTTTGAAAAAGAAGTTATAAATAATAAAGGTATTGTAATTGTGGATTTTTGGGCTGAATGGTGTGGACCTTGCAAAGTACTTGCTCCAATTTTAGAAGAAATTTCTGAAGAGAGAAAAGTAAAAATATACAAAGTCAATGTTGATGAAAATCCAAGTCTGGCAGGCCAGTTTGGAATAAAAAGTATTCCTACTATGGTAGTTTTTGAAAATGGAATAAGAGTAGACCAAGTAGTTGGATTAAGACCTAAGGAAGAGATAAAGGAAAAATTAGCTGCGTATTAATTAGAAATTTTAAAAAGACTGCTGCTTTCTAAAAGAAGAGCAGTCTTTTTTTGTTTAAAGAAAATATTGCTCTGTTATTCTAATTTGTTCATATTTGTGTTATAATTATTTCAAACATTAATTAAGGAGAAGGATTGAGATTATGAGAAGAAAAATTTATCTTGCAGCAGCGTATATTATAATTTCTTTAAATATTCTGGGAATGAGCAGTGTTCCCACGGGAAATATTGAGAACACCAGTGACAGAATATTAGGTGGAGCTGATGAGATAGAAGTAGATCTTCTTAGTGATACAGTTACTTCTCAAAATGGTGTGAATGTAAAATATGGAGATTTAAAGTTAAAAGTTTTTGATATGCAGAGAGATAAGGAAAAAAACAGGGCATATCTTAAGGGAAATATAATAACACAAGTGGATCAGCCTACAGGAATTCTTAAATTGGAATCAACTAATGGAGATGTATCTTTAGATGGAGATCAAGGAGTTTTTTATAATAACTTTGGATATCTTGAAATAGGAAAGGTAACTGGAGGAGAAGCTCCAAATGATAAAATATATTTTGGTGGAAAAATATTTGAATATGAAAATGGAAACCTCTATATAAATAATGGATGGTTGACAACTGATTATAATGTAGCTGAAACAGGTGATCCAGAGCAAACAGGGTACCATTTTCTTTCTAAGGAAATAATAGTTGAACCTGATAAACAGCTTACTTTAAAAGGAAGTGATTTGTATCTAGGAGATAGAGATATTTTTCCTTTCAGTATTCCATGGTATAGAGTTAATATAAGACAAGATTCTGAAGTGCCTCTGTTTCCAGAATGGGGAACAAAAGACTATTATGGGTGGCAGACTTCATGGGGAGTTCTTTATGGAGATAAAGACAGTAAATTTAAAGGAGGATTTGCTCCTAAGTTTGCTGATCAAATGGGACTATTAATAGGAAGATGGGAAAACTGGTATAAAACTGATAAATTTGGTACGGCAAAACTAAACGTAGATGATGCTTTGATATGGTCAAAAGCTGATAAAAAAGAGAAGTACAGTGATCCTGTTGATTATGAAGAAAGAAATAAAAGATATAGATTAAACTATACTCATGAATATAGTGGAGAAAAAGGTATTTTACAGTTTAATGCTATCAATGGAACATATAATATGATTCCTAAGTTAGAAGACATAATAACAGATTATGAAAGAAATGGAAGATTTGCAAATAACACTAGACCAAAGCTTGACTCTACAATAAGTTTCTTCTCAATGAATTCAGACTTAAAAGAATTAGGACCAGATAAAGATATAACCTTAAAAACCAGATTAAAATTAACTGATGATAAAGAAGCTTATGCTCTTATGGTATATGATGATATTGATGATATTGATTATGGAAGCAATATAGACAATGATCTTTATTCACAAATTGAGTTATATAAAGATAACAGTAGATATAGAATCGGAGGTTATTATAATTATTTATATGATATGGATCCTGGTTCTACTTTAAATGATACACAATCAAGAGCTGAAGATTTCGGATTTGAATTTTTTGAAAAGAAAAATAATATAGGATTCAGCTATGATGAAAAGAATGGAGATAAATTTAGAAGACTGGGATTATGGGAAAGAGATCCAAATCTTGATTCTATGATCCAATATAATAGTCTTTTAGGAGGAAATTTCTATTACAAATATAATCCAAGTACAATAAGGGAATATTCTCAATATGACAGCAGAGATTTGAGAGTATCTTTTGGTGACTATGATTTCTGGGGAGATTACAGAGTAAAAGCTGGATACAATATTAATGAACATGAAAGAAAGCTTGACTTGATGGACGATCCTTTAAGAAAAAATGTTGTAAAAGGATCTAATGAAAGAGATAAAGAGTACAATAGATTTGAAAATATAATATACAGCGATTTTAGAGAAGAGAGAGCATATGTAGATTTTTATAATGATACTACTAAGTTTACCTTTGCAGCTGGACAAACAAAAGAAAAATTCTGGGATAGAGAGGGAATATATTCTGAACCGGCTTTCTCACTTAATTCTTATAGACAATATATAAATGAGTCTAAGTTCTATGAATTTGGAGCTGAGAGAAATGAAATACCTCTTGGAGTTTTTGGACAATTAGCATTATTTGGTGGAGTAAGATATGATAAATATGATAAGGGGTATAACCCATATACACGACATTATGCAAGTGGTGAAGATTCAACTCTGAGAACTCAGTTGAAACTTAATCATACAATACAACTTTTTGACAATACAGATAATAAGGATAGAAGTATTGACTTTGCATTGAGCAATGATTTGAGTCTTTTCTATCAAAGATATGATTATGATTCTGGAGATGTTAAATTTGGAAATGCCTATAATGATATTAGAAAGAAAACTATGAGTTCTGAAGAGATCAGATTAAAAAATAAAGATAATATTTATGAAATTAAAGATACAATTAATGCAATGATAGGTAATACTGAAACAGCATATAATATTGAGTATAAGAGAAGAGAAAATCCAGCTGATACAAGTGATCTTACTGGACAGACATTTAAAAATGATGTGAATTTTAAAATTGATGACAAGCAGTCTTTAACATTGAATTATGGACAAGATAGACAATATACAAGTGAGAATGAAAGAGATAGAAACTACAATGACTTGACCTTTATAAATTATGGGGCAGTCTATAATTATGAAGGACATAGATTATCTTATCAAAATCAAGGTATAGATTCTAAGATATGGGACATGAAAAATGTAGATAATGCTAAAGAAAAAATCAGAGCAAATACATATGCTTATCAATATTCTTTTGGTGATAATAGATTAGGGCTTGATTTCAGTCAAGGTACAGATGTAAGAAAAAATTATACAATGGATCTTAAAGAGATAGATGTAGATAATAAAATCTATGGAATTTCATTTTTAGATGGTGGAGATGTAGAAAATTATTACAGAGTCACTTATGAGGATTATAAACATAAAGAAAATGGGGCTAAAGTTACCTTAACAGATGGAAGGGTTAAAAATATTAATAACTCTGATGTATTATCATTTACTTATGAATATAGAGATAAAAGATTTACAGATGAAGAGTTGAAAAAATATGCTGAACTTGAATTTAATAAAGATTCTAATCAGTTGACACAGGCAGAACTTTACAGAGTAAGAGATATCTTAAGAGATAGAGAGAGAAATAGCGTAAATTTCAATCTTAACAGTATAATGTATGATAGATTTAATACTCTAGGAGATTATAAACGTAACTTTAAGATTCACTTTATGATGCAGAGAAATGAAGCAAGATATGATAAAACTGGAGATTTGTGGGATTCATTAGAGGAAGTAAAAGCGAGATTCTTCTATTCACAAAATAGAGTTGGAGTAGGATATGAAATAGAGGAAAATTCAGGTTGGAGTAGTGGAAGCTGGGATAAGCTAAATAGGGAACATAAAGTTAGCCTGATGGCAAAAGTTGGAAAACCAAGTGAAGGTTGGAATGTAAAAACTTATGCTAAATTCTATGAAAACTTTAAAGATACTTCTAATAAGAATAGAAGAAAAAGTTCACTTGATGGTTTAGGAGTGGAGATAGGTAAAGAGTTTGGTTATTATGAATGGGCAGTGGCTTATGAAAGAGAATATGACCTAGGTACAAGGGATTATGAGTGGAGAGTATCCCTTCAATTTACATTGCTTGCATTCCCAGACAAACCTATATTTGGTCTTGGAGCAGATACAGATGCCAAGAAAAAAACAACCCCTCAAACTTATTTATTTGATGGGCTGAAACCACAAGATATAGTAGATTAAAATTTAAATGTATATAGGAGGAAATTATGAAAGTAGAATTACCAAGCGGAGATATAAAAGAATTTGAAGGACAAGCAAATATGTTTGAAATAGCAAAGAGTATAAGCAACTCTTTAGCTAAAAAAGCAGTGGCTGTTAAAATAGATGGAGTGCCAATGGATATGGCAACAATTTTAGACAGAGATGCAAAAGTAGAATTTATACCTGCTGACAGTGAAGAGGGAGAAGAGATAATAAGACACTCAACAGCTCATTTAATGGCACAAGCTGTTATAAGATTATTTCCAGGAACAAAAGTAGCAATAGGACCAGCAATAGAAAATGGTTTCTATTATGACTTTGATCCAAAAGAACAGTTTACAGAAGAAGATTTAGCAAAAATTGAAGCTGAAATGAAAAAAATAGTAAAAGAAAATGAAAAAATTGAAAGAGTTATGATGACTAGAGAGGAAGCTATAGAACATTTTGAAAAATTAGGTGAAATCTATAAAGTAGAAATCATAAAAGAGATAGCTCAAGGAGAAATGCTTTCTTTCTATAAACAGGGAGAATTTATGGATTTATGTAGAGGACCTCATGTGCCATCTACATCATATTTAAAAGCTTTTAAATTAAAATCAGTTGCAGGAGCTTATTGGAGAGGAGATTCTAATAATAAGATGCTTCAGAGAATATATGGATTTGCTTTCTCTGATGAAGCTAAATTAAAAGCATATTTAACTCTTTTGGAAGAAGCTGAAAGAAGAGATCATAGAAAATTAGGAAAAGAATTAGATTTATTCTTTGTAAGTGAATATGGACCAGGATTTCCAATATTCCTTCCAAAAGGAATGGTTATCAGAAATACTCTTATAGACCTTTGGAGAAGAGAGCATACTCTTGCTGGATATCAGGAAATTACTACTCCAATAATGTTGAATAAAGAACTATGGGAAATTTCAGGACACTGGTTCAACTATAGAGAAAATATGTATACTTCAACAATAGATGACACTGAATTTGCTATAAAACCTATGAACTGCCCAGGAGGTATTTTAGCATATAAATATCAACTGCATTCATATAAAGATTTTCCAATCAGATGTGGAGAACTAGGAACAGTTCATAGACATGAATTTTCTGGAGCTTTACATGGACTTATGAGAGTAAGATCATTTACTCAAGATGATGCTCATATATTTATGACTCCAGATCAAATAGAAGAAGAAATCATAGGGGTAGTTGAATTAATAGATAAATTCTACAGCAAATTATTTGGTTTTGAATATCATATTGAATTATCAACTAAACCGGAAAAAGCAATTGGTTCAAATGAAATATGGGAAAAGGCAGAAGCTGCACTTGCAGGAGCTCTTGATAAAATAGGGAAACCATATAAATTAAATCCTGGTGATGGAGCTTTCTATGGACCTAAATTAGACTTTAAAATTAAAGATGCTATTGGAAGAACTTGGCAGTGTGGAACTATTCAATTAGACTTTAATCTTCCTGAAAGATTTGATATCAGTTATATAGGGGAAGATGGAGAGAAGCATAGACCTGTAATGATTCATAGAGTTGTTTATGGTTCAATAGAAAGATTTATAGGAATTCTTATAGAACACTTTGCAGGAGCATTCCCATTATGGTTAGCACCTACTCAAGTTAAAATATTGACTATTAATGATGAAGTAGTGCCTTATGCTAAAGAGATATTTAAAGCTCTTCAAGAAAGAGGAATCAGAGCAGAGATTGATGATAGAGCAGAATCTATTGGATATAAAATCAGAGAAGCTAATGGAAAATATAAAATTCCTGTACAACTTATTCTAGGTAAAAATGAAGTTGAAAACAGAGAAGTAAATATAAGAAAATTTGGTTCTCAGCAGCAAGAGTCTATGAAGCTGGACGAGTTTTTAGATATCATTGTTGATGAAGCTAAAATAAGATTTGATAAATAATTAATTATAAAGGGGTTGCTGCAAATTGATGATTTTTAATCATTAATTTGTGCAGCCTTTTTTGTTTTGATTTTTCTTAATTGAATGAAATATTTTTATGAGAACGAACCTAATAGATATGATTTCGTGATAAAATATCAAAAATAAATATTTGATTTCGTAAAAATGAGAGGTACAAGATGTTAAAAAGAAAATTATATGAGAATTTAAAGGAATGGAAAAATAAGGATAAAGGAAGTTATTTATGTGAAGAGTTTGGAAAAAATGAATATAAAAGTTATATCATTGTAGATTTTGGAAATATATCAAAAAAATTATTGATATTTTTGAAAATGAAAGGACAAATTTAGATTTGTTTTTTATGAAACTTTCAACTTTTTCTTTTAAAGTAAAAAAAGATATAAAATATTAAAAAATTTTTTCATTTTAAAAATAATTTTTTTCTCCTAATATGTCTAGTTATATTGAAAAAATATCATAAATATGGTAAAATTTTTAGATTGAGATACCTTTTTTATTTAATAGTGGAGGAAGAAAAATTTATGATAAAAATATACACTGCTCCTATTGCAGGAGTTACAGATTATACATATAGAGGAATTCTGAAAGAATTCAAGCCAGATCTTTTATTTACAGAAATGGTAAGTATAAATGCTTTAGAAGTGGCATGTGAAAAAACACTTAAAGTTATTTTAAGACTCAGGGAAGGAGATTCTGTACAACTTTTTGGTAAAGATATTAAAAAAATGGTAGAGAGTGCAAAATTTGTAGAAAGTCTTGGAGTAAAACATATAGATATAAATTCAGGCTGTCCAATGAAAAAAATAGTCAATAATGGGTATGGGGCAGCTCTTATGGAGCAACCAGAGTTGGTTAAAGCTATGCTTTCTGAAGTAAGAAGTGCTTTAAATGATAAAACAGATCTTTCTATAAAAATAAGAGTAGGGTACAAGGAAAGTAAAAATCCAGTAGAAATAGCTAAAATAGCACAAGAAACTGGTTGCAAACATATAACTATACATGGAAGAACAAGAGAACAGATGTATACAGGAAAAGCTGATTGGAGCATTATAAAAGAAGTAAAAGAAAGTGTAGATATCCCAGTTATAGGAAATGGTGATATATTTACTGCTGAAGATGCCAAAGAGAGAGTGGATTATTCTGGAGTAGATGGGATTATGTTGGCTAGAGGAATATTTGGAAATCCGTGGTTGATAAGAGATATCAGAGAGTATTTTGAATATGGGAAAATACTTCATCCAGTAACAGATATAGAAAAAATTGATATGGCAATAAAGCATACTAAAAGAACAGAGGTAGAGCACCCAGAAAGACCTTTTATTTTTGAACTTAGGAAACATTTGTGTTGGTATTTAAAAGGAATAAGAAATACTGCTGAAATAAAAGATAAAATAAATCATACAGATAATTATAATGAAATAGTAGAACTTTTAAATAGAGTGAAAGATAATCTTCTTTCAGAACCAGAAATAGTAAGTATGTAAGGAGTTGAGAAAGTGGCTGGAGATACGCCTTTAATGAGTCAATATAAAGAAATAAAAGAGCAGAATAAGGATAATCTTCTATTTTTCAGACTAGGAGATTTTTATGAAATGTTTTTTGATGATGCAGTTATAGCTTCAAAAGAACTTGGATTGACATTGACAAGCAGAAATAGAGAAAAAGGTCAAGATGTACCTCTTGCAGGAGTTCCTTATCATTCGGTATCTTCATACATAGCTAAATTGGTTAATAAAGGCTATAAAGTAGCTATTTGTGAGCAAGTAGAGGACCCTAAAAGTGTAAAAGGAATAGTAAAAAGAGAAGTTGTAAGAGTTATAACACCTGGAACTGTCATTGATACAGATTATCTTGATGAAAAAAGTAATAACTATCTTATGGGGATAAAAATAGATGGAAATAAAGGAGCAATAGCTTATGTAGACATTACAACTGGTGAATTCAAAGCCAGTGAACTGGAAGGAGAAGATATAATCTTTAAACTTCTGGGAGAGATAAATAAAATTGCGCCTAAAGAAATATTGTTAGAAGAGAAAACTTATGATAAATATTATGAGGAACTGAAAAAACATAATACTTTATCAGATGTTAACATAAGCAAAATAACTGAAAAAAGAAAGTGCGAAGATTACCTTAAAGATTATTTTAAAGTAATATCATTGGAAAGTTTTGGATTAAAAGATAGAAAAATGGCTATTGTAGTATCAGCTACTATTTTAAACTATGTAGTTGAGCTGCAAAAAGGGAAGGAACTTCCTGTAAACAATATATTATATACTAGCAGTGAAAATATAATGGAGCTAAATATAACTACTCAAAGAAACCTGGATATAGTGGATAATTATAGAGAAAAAAATGGAGTAGGAACACTTTTGTGGGTAATGGATGAATGTATGACTTCTATGGGAAGCAGACTTCTGAAAAAATTTATAAAAAATCCTCTTCTTGACATAGAAAAAATAAATGAAAGACAAAAAGATATAGCTTTTTTTATTGAAAATGTGCTTCTGAGGGAAGAGATTAGAGAAAAATTAAAAAGTATATATGATATAGAAAGAATAATAGGAAAGCTTATACTTGAAACTGAAAATGGAAGAGATTTGATTTCGTTAAAAATTTCTATAAAAATTCATTGGAAATATTAAAACTTTTGCAAGGAAATTCTATATTTTCTATTGAAGTAAAAACTTTGATTGATATTTATAACTTAATAGAAAAAACTATTGTAGATGAACCACCTTTTTCTGTAAGAGAAGGAGGAATCATCAGACAGGGATATAATGAGATGCTTGATGAACTTCATGGATTATCAAAAGACGGAAAAGATTATATTCTTGAGATAGAAAACAGAGAGAGAGAAAGAACAGGAATAAAAGGTCTTAAAATAAAATATAATAAAGTGTTCGGTTATTTTATAGAGGTAACAAGAGCTAATGCACATCTGGTTCCAGCAGATTATATTAGGAAACAAACTTTGGCTAATGCTGAAAGATATATAGTTCCTGATTTGAAGGAATATGAAGAAAAGGTATTAAATGCAAAAGATAAAATAGAAAATTTGGAATATCAGCTATTTAAAGAAGTTGCTTATGAAATAAAAAGCCATAAAGAAATACTTCAAGATTTGGCATATAAGATAGCCTACCTTGATGTAGCAAGTGATCTGGCCCACATAGCAATAAAAAATTCATATGTCCAACCTGAAATACATGCAGGTAAAGATATAGAAATAATTGCTGGAAGACACCCAATAGTAGAAAAACTTATTCCAGCAGGAGAATATGTAAAAAATAATATAGTATTTGATGATAATAAAGAAATGATAATACTTACAGGGCCAAATATGTCAGGTAAATCTACTTATATGAAACAGGTGGCTTTAATTATAATTATGGCTCACATGGGGTCATATGTACCAGCTAACTATGCTAAAATAGGATTGGTAGATAAAATATTTACTAGAATAGGAGCAAGTGATGATCTTCTTACAGGGCAGTCTACATTTATGCTTGAAATGAGTGAAGTTGCCAACATAGTAAACAGTGCAACAAACAGGTCATTTATAATACTTGATGAAATAGGAAGAGGGACTTCAACTTTTGATGGTATTTCCATAGCGACAGCTATCACTGAATATATTCATGAAAGAATAGGAGCAAAAACAATATTTGCCACTCATTATCATGAACTTACTCAATTGGAAGATAAACTGGATAGAGCTGAAAATTATAGAATAGAAGTAAAAGAAAATGATAAAGAGATAGTTTTTTTGAGGGAAATAGTAAAAGGTGGTGCAGATAAGTCTTATGGAATAGAAGTAGCAAGACTTGCAGGATTACCTAAAGAGATATTGGATAGATCAAAATCTGTATTAAAAAATTTAGAAGATAGAAAACAAATAATTGAGAAAAAATTAAAAGGGGAACAGCTTATACTTTTTGGAACTCCTCAAAAAGAAGAATCAACTGAAGAAGAAAAAAATAACTTAAAAGGAAAAGAACTGACAAAAGAACAGAAAATAGTTATGAGAGTATTGGAAGAGTTAGATCCTAATGGAATGACACCACTGGAAGCATTATTAAAGCTTAATGAACTGAAAAAAATATTAAATAGGAGTTAAACTATGAATAAAAAGAAAATCTATATAATTATTTTTGTAGTTATAATAATATTAGGTTACCTGAACTATTTTAAAGATGAAAATGATCTGTCTGATATAAAAAAAGCTATAGAAACAACAAATGTTACTTATGATAGTGAAGACTATCATGTTGAAGCAGATAAACAAGTAGATTATGTAGATGATAATGAAACAAATTTTGAAAAGGCAAAAGCCTTAGTAAAGGATATGGTAATAAGTGGAGATAATGTATTTATAGATAAAGTGAGAAATTTAGCATTAAAAAATAATATACTTGGAGTGAGTCCAAATGGGTGGAAATTTAATACAGAAGCAGCTCGTTATGATAAACTAAAAGATGAAATAACCTCTGATGTTGGAGTATCTGCAGAGAATGCTGAGAAAAAAGTAAAGGTATCTGGAAAGAATTTTGTTACTGATAGCAAGATGAGTTATATAGAACTGAAAGATAATGTAGTTTTAGAAAATGAAAAAATAAAATTAAAAGGCGACATTGGTAGATATAGTGATGCCAGCAAAATAGTTACACTTTCAGGAAATATAACTATTGATGGAACAGATAGAGAAAATGCTGAAATATCTGGAAATTTTCTTAATTTAAAATATTCAGTAGATGATAAAATTCTTGAGGCATGGGAACCTTATGATGTAACTTATAGTGGAGCAAAACTTTCAGCAGGGAACTTATGGTATCAAGACACCACAGAAGCCCTTTTGGTTACTAAAAATGTGATAATAGAAACTAATGGATATAAGATATATGTTGATAAAATTCAAAGAGAAGCCAACAGTAATATAGTTAAGTTTTTTGGGAAAATAACTGGAAGTAATGGGATATATTCTTTTTCTGGAAAAGAAGCAGTTTATGATATAAATACTGGAGAACTAACTTTTTACGGAGATGTAAAAATTACATCAACGAAAGGTGAGGAATTGACAGCAGATAAAATAGTATATAATAATAATACTAAATTTATAACTGCATATGGAGAAAAGAAAGATGCAGTATACATTTCAAATAATGGAGAATTGAGAAGTAAGGAATTTAGATATAACAATGAAACTAAAGAGCTGTTTGCAGATAAAAAATATGATTTTAAAAGCCAAAAATATGACAGTATTGGAGATAAATTCTATTTCAATGATCTGACAAAAGATGGATATATAGTAAATGGAACTATGTATGATAAAATCAAAAAACAAACTGCCAAAGGTAAAAGAATGGATTTTAATACTGAAACAAAAATATACACAGTAAAGGAAAATTCAGTATTTGAAAACCAAGATTATAGATTAGAAAGTAATGATATAACATATAATGGAGTTACTGGAAAAGTAGAAACACCAGATAAATATAAAGTTATATCTTTAAAAAATGAAACATCTTTTACAGGAGTAGGAGCAGTATATGATGAAAATACAGGGGAATTGGTAAGTAATGGAGAAATAAATGCTTCTGGAAGAAATTTTATTGCCAGTGGAGAAAATCTTACATATAATAATAAAAATGGAATAGGAGAACTTCAAAGTAAAATTTCTTTTACAAATACTAAAAATGGAACAACAGTGACAGGAGATAAACTTCTATTTCAAAAAGATAATTATATGGAGCTTATAGGAAACCTTGTAATAAATAGTGAAAAAATAGTAGCAAAATCATCAAGAGGAAAGTATAATTTAGAGGAAGAAAAAGTATATATTCCTGAAAAAATAGATTTTGAAAGTAAGGATAAATTGACATCAGGAACTATGTCAAAGGGAGTATTTGATGTAAAAGCTTCTGTATTTACTGGAGATAATTTTAAAGGCAAAAATAAAGAAAATGATATAAAAAGCGATAAAATGAAATATTATACAAATGAAGATAAGGTAGAATTTGGAAAAAATACTGTTATAGTAACTCCAGAAAGCAGATTAAGAGGAAATAGGCTTGACTATAATCTTAAGACAGAAATAGTCATTTCTCCTGAGAAGTATACTATAGATTATGGAGATTTTACTATAGTTGGAAGTGAAGGGACTTTTGATAATAAACAAGGACTATTAAAAAGTACAAATGCAGATATAACTTCCAAAGCTGGTGACAGATTCAAATCAGATAAAGCAGATGGAAATCTTAAAGAGATGAGAATAGATTTTATAGGAAATGCTAAGGGACATATGATTCATCAAGGAAAACGTACAGATTTTACAGGAGATTTTGCCAGAGTATATTTTAAAAATGATGGTGGATATAAAGCAATAAGAAGTGAAATTAAAAAGAATGCAGTATTTATTCAAGAGGAGAAAAAACTTCAATCTGATTATATTGAAGCAGATATAGAAAGAAATCTTATTTTCTCAAGGGATAATACAAAACTTACAGTAACTGATGCTAAAAATGGAGATACAATTGTAACCTCTGATACTGCTGAAATAGATATAAACAGAGATATAGCTACTTTAGTTGGAAATGTTTACATTGAAAATAAAAATCCTGAACAGGGAATTACCATTATTACTGCTGAAAAAGGAATAATTAGGCAAAAAACTGGTATACTTGACCTTATGGGAAATGTAAAAATTGAAAATAAAGAATCTATAATAGAAGCAGATGAAGGAACTTACAATACAAATACAAAAAAAATAAAAGCAAAAGGGCATGTATTTATAAACCATAAAAATAATTAAGGAGGAGCTAATGAGAAGTTTAGTAGCTCAGAATCTTTGTAAAAGTTATAAAAAAAGAACAGTAGTGGACAATGTAAGCCTTGAGGTAAATAAAGGAGAGATAGTAGGACTTCTTGGTCCTAATGGAGCAGGAAAAACAACTACTTTCTATATGATAACTGGAATAATAAAGCCAGAAAGTGGTAAAGTTTATTGTGATAATAATGATGTAACAACTTATCCTATGTTTAAAAGAGCTAACCTTGGAATAGGATATCTGGCACAGGAGCCATCTGTTTTTAGAAATCTTACAGTGGAAGAAAATATTGCAGCAGTTCTTGAAATGAAAGGAATAGCTCCTAAAGAACAACAGGAGATAATAGAAAAACTTATGGAAGAGTTTAAACTTACTCATGTAAGAAAATCTTTAGGTTATTCATTATCTGGTGGGGAAAGAAGAAGAATAGAAATAGCCAGAACAATAGCAAACAATCCAAGTTTTATACTTTTGGACGAACCTTTTGCTGGAGTTGATCCAATAGCAGTTGAAGATATACAGCAGATAATAAGATACTTGAGAAATAGAGGATTGGGAATATTGATAACAGACCATAGTGTGAGAGAAACATTGCGTATTACGGAAAAAGCATATATAATGGCAAATGGAAAAGTTTTAATTAGTGGAACACCAGAGGAAATATCTAATGATGAAACAGCAAGAAAAATTTATTTAGGTGAAAAGTTTAAATTAGATTAAATTTTAAATAGTTGGAGGAGAACATGTTAACAGGAAATCAAATTAGAAAAGAGTTTATTGAGTTTTTTGAAGCAAAACATCATAAACACTTTGAAAGTGCATCTCTTATCCCTGATGATGCAACTTTATTATTAACAGTAGCAGGAATGGTTCCATTTAAACCATATTTTTTAGGACAGAAAGAAGCTCCATATCCAAGAGTGACTACTTATCAAAAATGTATTAGAACAAATGACCTTGAAAATGTTGGGAGAACAGCAAGACACCATACATTTTTTGAAATGCTTGGGAATTTCTCTTTTGGAGATTATTTTAAAAAAGAAGCTATACAATGGTCTTGGGAATTTGTTACTGAAGTATTAAAAATAGATAAAGACAAACTTTGGGTATCAGTTTTTACAACAGATGATGAAGCAGAACAAATATGGATAGAAAAATGTAATTTTCCAAAAGAAAGATTGGTTAGACTTGGAGAAGATGAAAACTGGTGGGCAGCAGGACCAACTGGTTCATGTGGACCTTGTTCAGAAATTCATGTAGATTTAGGACCAGCTTATGGAGGAGATGAGAACTCTAAACTTGGTGACGAAGGAACTGATAATCGTTTTATTGAGATATGGAACCTTGTATTTACTGAATGGAATAGAATGGAAGATGGAAGTCTTGAACCTCTTCCTAAGAAAAATATAGATACTGGAGCAGGACTTGAAAGAATAGCTGCTATGGTACAAGGGAAGTCAAATAACTTTGAAACAGATCTTCTGTTCCCATTAATTGAAGAGGCTGCAAAACTTACTAACTCACAATATGGAAGAGATGAGGAAGAAAATTTTTCATTGAAAGTAATAACAGACCACTCAAGAGCAGTTACTTTCTTGATTAATGATGGAGTCATTCCATCAAATGAAGGAAGAGGATATGTTTTGAGAAGAATATTGAGAAGAGCAGTAAGACATGGAAGACTTTTAGGACATTCAGAATTATTCTTATATAAGATGGTAGATAAAGTAGTAAGTATGATGGAAAATGCTTATCCAGATCTTAGAAGTAATGTTGAGCATATTAAAAAAGTTGTAAAAATAGAAGAAGAGAAGTTTTCTCGTACTCTTGATCAAGGTATGCAGCTTGTAAATCAGGAAATTGAAAAATTAAAAGCAGCAAATATTACTAAACTTGATGGTGAAGTAACATTTAAGCTTTATGATACTTATGGTTTCCCTTATGAATTAACAGAAGAAATCTGTCAAGAGAAAGGAATTGAAATATCAAAAGAAGAGTTTGAAGCTAAAATGACTGAACAGAAAGAGAAAGCAAGAGCTGCAAGAGAAGTTGTAATGGAAAAAGGTCAGGATAGTTTTATTGAAGAATTTTATGACAGATATGGAGCTACAGAATTCAGTGGCTATACAACTCTTAAAGATACAGGAAAATTACTAAGTTCAAGAGATGGAAAAGACAACAAAAAGCTTATGATATTTGATGTAACTCCATTTTATGGAGAATCTGGAGGTCAAGCAGCAGATATTGGTATGATTACTGGAAATGGGTTTGAAGGTAAAGTTATAGATGTTCAAAAACAAAAAGGAATATTTATTCATACTGTAGAAGTACTAAAAGGAACTCCAATAGAAGGAGAAGAATATTTTCTGGAAATTGATGAAGCTAATAGAATGGCTACAGCAAAAAATCATACAGCTACTCACTTGCTTCATGAAGCTTTGAGAGAAGTTCTAGGTTCTCATGTTCAACAGGCTGGATCTTTTGTAAATGGAGAAAGATTAAGATTTGACTTTAACCACTATGAAGCTATGACTGCTGAAGAACTTGAAAAAGTAGAAGAATTGGTAAATGAAAAGATAGCTGAAGCTATAGATGTAAAAATTGCTAATATGAGTATGGACGAAGCTAAAAAAGCTGGAGCTACAGCACTATTTGGGGACAAATATGGAGATGTAGTAAGAGTAGTATCTGTAGAAGGTTTTTCTATAGAGCTTTGTGGAGGAACTCATATAGATAATATAGGTAAAATAGGTTTATTTAAGATAGAGAGTGAAGCAGGAATAGCTGCTGGAATCAGAAGAATTGAAGCTGTAACTGGAAAGGGTGCTTATAAAGTAGTCAAGGATACTGAAATGCTTCTGAAGAATGTAGAAAAAGTTGTAAAGTCTGATGAAGCTAATCTTCTGGACAGAGTTGAAAAAATGGTAGAAACTATTAAAGAAAACAGCAAGGAACTAGAAGAATTAAAAAGCAGATTTACTCAAATAGAAGCTCAGGCTTTGGCTGAAAATTCTGAAATCATCAATGGAGTAACAGTTATTATGAAAACTTTTAAAACTAGAACAGCTGATGATTTAAGAAAAATGATTGATTATGTAAAAGATAAAATGACTAACACTGTTGTTGTACTGGCATCTAGTACTGATAAAGCTATATTTGCTGCTGGAGTAACTAAAGAACTTACTTCAAAAGTAAAAGCTGGAAACTTGGTAAAAGAAGCTGCTGTAATCACTGGTGGAAATGGTGGAGGAAGACCTGACTTCGCTCAAGCTGGTGGAAAAGATGTAACTAAAATTCAGGAAGCTATGGATTCAGTAAAAGAAACTTTAAAAAATTCTTTATAAGAGGTAATGAATGTATAAAAAATATATTTCCTTAGATGTGGGAGATGTGAGGATAGGAGTGGCGAAATCAGATATAATGGGGATAGTAGCTACTCCCCTTGAAGTAATAGACAGAAAAAAAACAAAAGCAGTAAAAAGAATTAAAGAGCTTTGTACTCAAGAAAATACGAAAGCATTAGTAGTAGGTATTCCTAAAAGTCTAGATGGAACTGAAAAGCGACAGGCAGAAAAAGTCAGAGAATTTATAGCTAAACTGAATAAAGAGATTGAAGGTTTGGAAATAATAGAGGTTGATGAAAGACTGACTACTGTATCAGCAGATAGAATGCTAAATGAATCAAACAAAAAGGGTGCTTTGGAAAAACGGAAAGTAGTTGATAAAATAGCAGCTGCTATAATACTTCAAACTTTCTTAGATACAAAAGATAAACTAATATTTTGGAGGAGAAATGGGATCAAAATTATTAATGAGATTGTCTCTTGTAATAGTTGTGGTAATAGGAGCTATATGGCTTAGCTTTTTTAAACCAACTAAACTTGGACTGGACTTAAAAGGCGGAGTGTATGTAGTATTGGAGGCTGTACCAGATGAAGGGGTAACTCTTGATGATGCAGCAATGAATAGACTTATTGAAGTATTGGATAGAAGAATAAATGGATTAGGAGTAGCAGAATCAGTTGTTCAAAAAGCTGGAAGCAATAGAGTAATAATAGAACTTCCAGGAATAAACAATACAGAAGATGCTATAAAAATGATAGGAAAAACAGCTTTATTGGAATTTAAACTTGAAAATCCAGATGGAACTTTAGGAGAAACTCTTCTAACTGGAGGAGCATTAAAGAAAGCAGATGTATCCTATGACAATTTAGGAAGACCTCAAATTCAATTTGAAATGAATCAAGAGGGAGCAGTAAAATTCGCAGAGATAACAAGAAATAATATAGGAAAAAAGCTTGCTATTACATTAGATGGAAAAGTACAGACAGCACCTACGATTAATTCAGAAATACCAAGTGGAAATGGAGTAATTACAGGAAATTATACTGTAGAGGAAGCAAAAGCAACAGCTACACTTTTGAATGCAGGAGCTCTTCCTGTAAAAGCTGAAATAGTTGAAACAAGAACTGTTGGAGCTTCTCTTGGAGATGAATCTATAGCACAGAGTAAACAAGCAGCAATATTTGCAATGATACTTATAGGAGTTTTTATGATTGTATTCTATAAACTTCCTGGAATAGTGGCAAATATAGCCTTGATAATATTTGGACTTATAACTTTTGGGTGTCTTAATTTTATAGATGCAACATTGACTCTTCCAGGTATAGCAGGACTTATTCTGTCTGCTGGTATGGCAGTTGACGCAAATGTTATTATCTTTGAAAGAATAAAAGAAGAACTTAGACTTGGAAACACTATACGTAACGCAATAGATGCAGGATTCAGCAAGGGATTTGTAGCTATTTTTGACTCGAATCTTACAACATTGATAATAACTGTTATTCTTTTTACTTTTGGAACTGGTCCTGTAAAAGGATTTGCTGTAACACTGACAATAGGTACATTAGCATCTATGTTCACAGCTATCACAATCACAAAGATACTTTTACTTACTTTCATTACAGTATTTAATTTAAACAGACCAGAATTATTCGGAGTTAGGGGGAAAACAGCATGCAAATAGAAATTATAAAAAATAGTAAAAAGTTTGTAGGACTTTCATTAGTTATTGTTGTTCTTTCTCTTGGAGCATTTTTCGTAAAAGGGCTTAACTATGGTATTGACTTCTCTGGAGGAAATTTATTTCAGTTGAGATTTGAAAAGCCAATAACATTGAATGATATTAATAATAATCTAGATGAAGTTTCTAAAGATATAAATCAGGTAAATCCAAATAGTAGAAAAGTACAGATTTCTGAAGATAATACAGTTATCATAAGAACTCCTGAACTTACTGAAACAGAAAAAACAGAAGTTTTAAATAACTTAAAAAAAATTGGAACTTTTGATATAAATAAAGAAGAGAAAGTGGGAGCAAGCATAGGAGAAGAATTAAAAACTTCAGCAATATATGCTTTAGGAATAGGAGCTTTTCTTATAATTCTTTATATAACTTTCAGATTTGAATTTACATTTGCAATAGCAGCAGTAGCAGCATTATTTCATGATCTTATTATAGCTGTTGGAGTAATTTCACTTTTAGGTTATGAGGTAGATACTCCATTTATAGCAGCTATATTGACTATACTTGGATATTCTATCAATGATACAATAGTTGTATTTGATAGAATAAGAGAAAATTTGAAGCGTAAGAATAAGAATTCATTTGAAGATTGTTTGAATAAGAGTATAAATCAAGTAATGATAAGATCTATTAACACATCTGTAACTACATTATTTGCAATTATTGCTATACTTGTTTTTGGTGGAGATAGCTTAAAAACATTTATTGTTACTCTTTTAATTGGTATTCTTGCTGGAACTTACAGTTCAGTATTTATTGCAACACCTCTAGTTTATTTCCTTGATAAAAGTAAAAAAGGTCCAAATAAAGGACTTCATAGTCTTGGAGAGGAAAAAAGAAAGAATCAAGTAATGAAGAAAAAATATTAGTTTAATAATAAAATATAATATATAATATAGGAGGGCAACTAAAAATGAAAAAATTTAAAGTCGCCCTCTATAAATTTAAATCATAATAAAAAGGGAGCATAGGAAAAATGAGAGCTTGGTTAGAAATCGATATGGACAATTTGAAATACAATCTAAATAAAATTAAAGAATTGGTCCATGGCACGAATGTATTAGGAGTTATAAAAGCTAATAGTTATGGATTCGGAGCTATCGAAATCGCTAAAGAACTTTCAAAATTTGGAATAGAGATTTTTGGGGTAGCCTCTCTGGAAGAAGCAATGGAGCTTAGAGAGGGAGGAATAGAAGAAGAAATTCTTATACTAGGTTCACTTTTTAATGATGAAATAGAAATAGCTGCTGAAAAAAAATTTCAAATAACTGTAAGCAGCATGAGGCAGATAGAATTTTTAGAATCTAATAAAATAGATGCTGAAATACATATCAAAATAGATACAGGTATGGGAAGATTAGGTTTTACTCCCAGCGAAGGAAGAAAAGCTGTAGATTATTGTATAAATAGAGGGTTAAAAGTAGTTGGTATTTATTCACATCTTTCTGATGCAGATGGAATGAATGATGAAGCATATAATTATACTAAAGAACAGATAAATAAATTTAAAATATTTGAAGAGTATAAAACAATAAAATATATACATATTTTAAATAGTGGAGGAATACTTAGATTCAATGATGGATTTAAAGGAAATCTAGTAAGAGCTGGTATATGTATGTATGGTATGTTAGGAAATGAGAGAGTACCCGGATTTAAAAGAGTTTTTACCATGAAAACGAGAATACTTTTTATAAGAACACTTGAAGAGGACTCATATATATCTTATGGAAGAACTATAAAATTAAAAAAAGGGGAAACTTTTGCTACTCTTGCCATAGGGTATGCTGATGGTATGAAAAAAGAATTTTCTAATAAGACATATGCTTTAATTGAAGGAGAAAAATGTCCAATAGTTGGAGAGATATGTATGGATATGTGTATGGTAAAAATACCAGAGTCAATTTTAAAAAAAATAAATATAGGTACTGAAGCAATTGTTATAAGAGATGATATAATAGAAGAAATAAATTCTATCCATAAATCAACTTGGGATATATTGACTGGGATAGGAAGAAGAGTATATAGAGTCTACAAAAAAAATGGTACTCCATATTTAATAACAAGATAAAAAGGAGAACTGATGACGAAAATTATATTGATCAGTGGTAAAGAAAAAAAGATAATAAATTTTTACCCTAATGTTTTCAAAGATGAAATAAAAACTATAATAGGGACTGTAAAAAATGGAGATGTAGTAGATGTTTGTTCATCTGACATGGCCTTTGTAGGAAGAGGTTATGTGACAGATTCTACATCAGCTTATGTAAGGATACTTACAACAAAAGATGAAAAAATAGACAAAAATTTTATTTTGGAAAAAATTAGAAAAGCTTATAAGAAAAGAGAACATCTCTTTAATGAAACTAACTGTATAAGAGCCTTCTTTTCAGAAGGAGATGGAATTCCTGGTTTAATTATAGATAAATTTGATAAATATGTATCTGTGCAGTTTAGAAATTCAGGGGTAGAAACATTTAGACAGGATATAATAAACAGCATTAAAAAGGTGATGAAGCCAAAAGGGATATATGAAAGAAGTGATGTAGAAAATAGAACTCTTGAGGGGGTAGAGCAAAAAACAGGAATTGTTTTTGGAGAGATACCAGAAAGAGTTATAATGGAAGACAACGGTCTTAAATATAGTATAGATATAATAGAGGGGCAAAAAACTGGATTTTTCTTAGATCAGAGAGATTCAAGAAAATTTATAAGAAAATATCTTACAAAAGATACAAAATTTTTAGATGTATTTTCAAGTAGTGGTGGATTTTCAATGGCTGCTTTAAAAGAAAATTGTAAAAAAGTGACAGCTATTGACAAAGAACCTCACGCATTAGAACTATGCAGAGAAAATTATATTTTAAATGGATTTGATGGAGATTTTGTAACTATGGAAGGAGATGCTTTTCTCCTGTTGAAAACTTTAGTAGGAAGAAATGAAAAATTTGATGTAATCACATTGGATCCACCATCTTTGATAAAAAGAAAAGCTGATATTCATAAAGGAAGAGATTTCTTTTTTGATCTTTGTGATGATAGCTTTAAACTTTTAAATGATGGAGGTATACTGGGAGTAATAACTTGTGCTTATCATATAACTCTTCAGGACTTAATAGAAGTGACAAGAATGGCAGCCTCTAAAAATGGGAAGCTTCTTCAAGTGATGGGAATAAATTATCAACCAGAGGATCACCCATGGATACTTCATGTGCCAGAAACTTTGTATTTAAAGGCTTTGTGGGTAAAAATAGTAGATAACTAAAAAGAAAGGTGATAGGGTATGTATTTAGATATATTGGTTGGAATCATAATAGTTTTTTCTCTTTTTTATGGATTGAGAAATGGATTATTTGTTGAATTTTTGGCTATTTTTGGATTAATAGTAAATTTTATTATAGCTAAGAAATATACTCCAGTTGTAATAGAATTTTTAGGGTTATCAAAAGATAAAGATCGTTATTTTGTAACATATATAGTTACTTTTTGGGCTGTGTATATTTTACTTGGAATAGTGATACATCTTGTAAGAAATGTACTTAAAAACCAAAGCAAAGGAATAATAACAAGAATATTAGGTGGAGCAATTGGTATAGCTAAAGGAATACTTCTTTCTGTTTTAATTCTATTGATTTATAATTACTCAACAGATATGTTCACAAAATTGAAAAAATATTCTAAAGGAAGTTATGCAAATGAAATTTTTCTAGAAGTAGTACCAAACATAGAAAAATATGTACCTGAAGTTTTTCAAGATAAAATAAAAGAACTAAAAAATTTGGAGTTAGTTAATAGATATGTTAACAAACTTTTTTAGGAGAAATTTATGAAAATAATAGAAAAATATATTTTAGAAGAGGTGAAAATGCCAATATTATTTGGTATATCTTTATTTACATTTATTTTTCTCATAGATATAATAGTGGCTATGATGGAAAATATAATAGTAAAAGGAATATCAATTATTGATATAATGAGAATATTGTCATTTTATCTTCCACCTATTTTATCCCAGACTATTCCTATGGGAATATTTTTAGGAGTAATGCTGACATTTTCAAAATTTACAAGAACTAGTGAATCAACAGCTATGAGTTCTATAGGTATGGATCTTAGAGAAATAGTAAAGCCTATATTTATTTTAGCTTGTATCACTACACTTTTTATATTTTTTCTTCAGGAAAGTATAATTCCAAGATCTTTTACTAAGCTTCAATATATAACTACTAAAATAGCTTATGAAAATCCTGTATTTCAATTAAAAGAAAAAACTTTTATAGATGAAGTTGATGAATACAATCTCTATATAGACAGAATAGAGGGAAAAGATAGGATTGCTCAAGGAGTACTTATATTTCAGAAAGATGAAGATGTTGAATTTCCTACTGTGCTAGTTGGAAAGGAAGCTTACTGGAAAGATTCTTCAATGGTGATAACAGACTCTAAATTTTATGATTTTGATAAAGACGGAAAGGAGAAGTTAAGAGGAGAATTTGATGATAAAAAAGTTCCTCTTACTGCCTATTTTGATGGAATAGATATTAAAGTAAAAGATATAGAGGCTATGAGTATAAGTATGCTTATGAAAGAGATGAAAGAGCTTCCTAAAAATGAAAAAATACCTTATAAAGTAGAAATAAATAGAAAATTAGCCTTGCCACTATCTACAATAATGTTATCTTTACTTGGAGTATTTATTTCCATAGGACATCATAGAAGTGGAAAGGGAGCTAACTTTGCTTTAAGCCTTGCAGTAATATTTTCATATATAACATTTCTAAATATAGGAATGGTTATGGCTAATAGAGGTAAAGTTCCTCCATTTATAGGAGTATGGACACCAAATATAATTTTATTTTTAGTGACTTTTTATTTCTATAAGAAAAAATCTAGGGGGATATAAATGAAAATAAAAATAATAGACAGATATATAAGTAAAAACTTTATAAAGTCATTTTTCCTCAGTTTAATAGCCTTTGTAGGAATATTTTTAGTAAGTCAATTATTTAAAGTTATAAGATATGTAAGTGATGGAAGATTTTCAGCTGATGAATCTATAGTTTATATACTTACAATGATACCCAAAATATTAATAGATGTAGCACCTTTGGCAGTGCTTTTAGGATCATTGATGACAGTGAGCTCTATGGCTTCAAATCTAGAAGTAATATCTTTAAAAACAGCTGGAATAAGTTTTAAGAGAATAGTGCTTTTTCCTATTTTTATTTCAGCAGTGATAGCTATAATTGTATTTCTTATAAATGACAGCCTTTATCCTTATTCTGTAAGAAAAAATAGAGAGATAAAAGATGGTGGAAATACTAGAAGAGAAATGCCAGTAGAAAAAAGAAATGCTTTTTTACGTGGAGAAAATTCTAACTATGTTTATCTTATGGGAAAAATAAACAGAGAAACTGGTTTTGGTGAAAATATAGAAATAGTTGATTTAAACGAAGAGTTTAACAAAGTTGAAAGAATAATAACTGCAAAAGAAGGAAGATACAATTTTACGAAAAAGGTATGGGTATTAAAAGATGCTAATATTTATAATGGAAAGGAACTGAAAAAAGCAGAAGAAGTAAAGCTTTTTACAGAAGATAAATATGATGATGAACCAGATAAATTTATAACTAAGAGTGTTGAACCTAAAACTCTCACTATAAAAGAATTAAAAAAATCTGTAAGAGAGATAAAAAGTATAGGTGGAGATACAAGAGAGCTTCTTGTTGAAATAGGAAATAGATATTCCTTTCCATTTTCAAGCTTTATAATTTCATTTTTGGGACTTTCATTGGGAAGCAGATATGTAAGAGGAGCTTCTGCAATAAGCATGGCATTATCTGTGGCTCTTGGATATGGATATTATATAGTTCAGGCTTCTTTTGAGGCATTAAGCATAAATGGATTTTTAAATCCATTTATCAGTGGTTGGATTCCTAATATAATTTTTCTAGGAATAGGAATATATTTTATGTATAGAGCAGAATATTAAGAGTGGAGTGAGTAAATGAATATAGAAATAAGGAAATTAGACAACGGTATACCTGTTTTGATGGAAAATATAGATAGTGTAAGTACTGTAAGTCTTGGTATATTTGTTAAGACTGGATCAAGAAATGAATATCCAGATGAAAGTGGAGTTTCCCATTTTATAGAACATATGATGTTCAAAGGGACAAAAAATAGAAGTGCTAAAGAAATATCAGAATTAATAGATAATGAAGGTGGGTTAATAAATGCCTATACAAGCAGAGATACAACTGCATATTATATACAAATGCTTTCAAGTAAAATAGATACAGGGATAGATGTTCTATCTGATATGTTTCTGAATTCTACCTTTACACAAGAAAATCTAGATAAAGAGAGAAATGTAATTATAGAAGAAATAAGAATGTATGATGATATTCCAGAAGAAATAGTACATGATGAGAATGTAAAATATGCAATAACTGGAGTACAATCTAATATAGTGTTGGGAACTATTGAAAGTCTTAATAATATAACAAGAGAAAAGTTTTTGAAATATTTTGATGAACAATATATAGCATCTAACCTTGTGGTATCTGTTGCTGGAAAAATAGATTTTGATCATGTGGTAGCAGAATTAAATAAAGGACTGGGTAAATTTAGAGATAGTAATTTTAAAAGAGATATGGATACATCTTTTACTATAAATCATGGAGAAAACAGAATAAAGAAAGAAACTAATCAAGTGCATCTTTGTTTTAATACAAGGGGAAATAGTCAGATAGAAGATATGAAATATCCAGGAGCTATAATTTCAAGTGTATTAGCAGGAAATATGAGCTCAAGACTATTTCAAAAAATAAGAGAGGAAAGAGGGCTGGCTTATTCAGTTTATAGTTATGGAACAGCATTTATAGAGGGAGGACTTTTTACTATATATGCAGGAACTACTAAAGAAAGTTACCAGGAAGTTATAGATATAATTAAAGCTGAATTTGAAGATATAAAGAAAAATGGAATAACTCCCTATGAACTTCAAAAATCTAAAAATCAATTTTTAAGCATGCTTACTTTTAGCCTTGAAAATAGTAAAGGGAAAATGACAAGAATGGCAAGTACTTATATGCTTTATGGAAGAGTAACTGAAATTGATGAAATAATATCAAAAATAGAGAATATAACATTAGAAGATATAAAAAAGACAGCAGAATATTTATTCCAAGAGGAATTTTATTCTTGCACAATACTTGGAGATATATAAAGGAGATTAATAATGGAAAAAGTTGTAGTAAAAGTAGTAAGAGAAGGAAATGTATTACTTCCAAAATATGAAACATCTGGTTCGGCAGGAATGGATGTAAGAGCAAATATAGAAGAACCAATAATATTAGGATCGTTAGAAAGAGTATTAGTTCCAACAGGACTTAAAATTGCTATACCAGAAGGATATGAAGTACAGGTCAGACCTAGAAGTGGACTGGCAATTAAACATGGAATAACTCTTTTAAATACACCAGGAACTATCGATAGTGACTATAGAGGAGAATTAAAAATAATAATGGTAAATCTTAGCAAAGATGAATATACAATAAATCCCCAAGAAAGAATAGGGCAGCTTGTTTTAAATAAAGTTGCACAAATGGAATTGGTAGAAGTAGATTCTTTAGATGAAACTGAAAGAGGAGCAGGGGGATTTGGTCATACTGGAAAATAAGGAGTAGCAGTATATGGGAAAAAGCAGAGATACAGCTTTGATTTTAAAAAAGATAAAAAAAATGAACAACTTTCTTCTGCTTAATGCAGTGATTATCGTTGTGATAAGTGTACTGACAATTTATAGTGCCACTATACATAAAACTACTCTTTTTTATAAAAGAGAAGCTTTTTGGGGAATAATAGGTGTCTTTGTATATCTATTTTTCTCTTTTGTAGATTACAGAAAATATGCTAAATATTATAAACTGATTTATATTTTTAATATTCTGGTTCTGCTTTCAGTATATGTATTAGGAGTAAAAAGACTTGGAGCTCAGAGATGGATAGATCTTGGACCTATAAGTATACAGCCTTCTGAAATAGGAAAGATACTGGTTATATTAACTTTTTCAGAATTTCTTGCTTCTAAATATAGAGATAGATTTATAGGATTAAAAAGTGTTATGATATCATTTCTCCATATTCTTCCAGTATTTATATTAATATTGAGGCAGCCTGATTTAGGAACTGCCCTCATACTAATGATGACTTATTTTGTTCTTATATTTATACATGGAATAGATTGGAAATCAATAATAATAATGGTTATAACAGGAATTATATCTGTACCCACAGCATTTTTTTTCTTTTTAAAAGATTACCAAAAGCAAAGAGTACTTACATTTTTAAATCCTGAAGCTGATCTTTTAGGAAGTGGTTGGAATGTAACACAATCTATGATAGCTATTGGTTCAGGAGGACTTTATGGAAAGGGATTCTTAAACAGTACTCAAAGTAAATTGAGATTTCTTCCAGAATCACATACAGATTTTATCGGATCAGTTTTTTTAGAAGAAAGAGGATTTGTGGGAGGAATTGTTTTATTAGGATTATATCTTATTTTGATTTTACAAATAGTTTATATAGCAGATACTACAGAAGATAAATATGGAAAATTGGTTTGTTATGGAATAGCTTCTATATTTTTATTTCATCTGATAATAAATGTAGGAATGATAATGGGAATAATGCCAGTAACAGGAAAGCCTCTTCTATTGATGAGCTATGGTGGAACATCACTTTTAATAAGTTTTATGATGCTTGGAATAGTTCAAAGTGTAAAAATGTATAGAGATTAGGAGTAATATGGAGTACATAGTAGATAAGGAGTTTGAAGATGTAAGATTGGATAAATTTCTTAGAAAAAAATATGAAAATATCCCTTTAACTGAAATTTTTAAAGGAATAAGAACTGGTAAAATAAAAGTTAATGGAAAGAAAAGTAAGGAGAATTATAGGCTTCAACTTAATGATAAAATAAAAGTTTTCTTTAAAGATGGGGAAACAAAAGAAGAAAAATTACTGGAAATTGAAGATAGGGAAATTGAAAAAATAAAAAAATCTATTGTCTATGAAGATGAAAATATTCTTATTTTTAATAAAAAAATAATATGGTTATGCATAAAGGAAGTGGTTATGATTTTGGAATATCAGAACTACTAAAAGGATATTTAAAAAATCCTAATTTTAATTTTGTAAATAGAATAGATAAGGCAACTTCTGGATTAATCATAGGTGCTAAATCTTTAGTAGCAGCCAGAGAATTAGCTGAAGAAATAAGAAATAGAAATATAGAAAAGAAATACTATATTCTTGTAGAAGGAATAATAAAAAACAGAGAATTTACTATAAAAAGTTATTTGAAAAAAATAGAAGATAAAGTTATAGAAGTAGAAGAATTTGAAGAGGGAGCAAAGGAAAGTATAAGTTATTTTAAAATTAAAAAATATGGAAAAGACTGTACTTTGCTTGAAGGAACTCTTGGAAGTGGAAGAACTCATCAACTGAGAGTTCAACTAGCTAATATGGGAAATGCAATAATAGGTGATGTTAAATATGGAAAAGGGAAAGAAAAAATGATGTACCTATTTTCTCATTACTTAAAAATAAAAAAATATGGAATAGAAATAGATCTTCCTATTCCAGAAGAATATATTAAAAGACTTGGTAGCAATTAAATATTAACATAGGAGGAAAGAAAATGTCACAAAACAATGGTATTTTAGAAGGAATGTTTAAAATATCTGAAAGAGGAAGTACTGTAAAACAGGAGGTTATAGGAGGAGTAACTACATTCCTTGCAATGTCTTACATAATTTTTGTTAATCCATCTATACTTGGAGATGCTGGAATGAATGTAGGTGCATTGATAACAGTAACTTGTTTGGCTTCAGCATTAGCAACTTTATTATCTGGGATTTGGGCGAATGCACCATTTGCATTAGCTCCAGGAATGGGATTAAATGCATTTTTTACTTATACTTTGGTATTAGGTAAAGGAGTGCCTTGGGAAACAGCACTTGGAATCGTATTTATTTCTGGATTCTTTTTTCTTTTACTTTCAATAGGTGGAATAAGAGAAAAATTGCAAATGCTATACCTCTTCCATTGAAAATAGCAGTGGGTGGAGGAATCGGAATGTTTATTACTTTAATAGGACTTAAAAATCTTGGATTGGTAGTAGCAAGTCCAGCAACACTAGTAGCTTTAGGACCAATAACAGTTCCTGTAATAATAGGAATAGTTGGACTTATTGTAGCAATGGTACTGGAAATAGAACAGGTAAAAGGTGGAATTCTTATTGGAATAATAGTTTCTACTATTTTAGCTTTTATAACTGGAAATGTAGATATCCCAAGTAGAATAGTGTCTTTACCTCCAAGTATTGCTCCTATAGCTATGAAATTAGATATATTATCAGCTTTAAAACTTTCATTAATAGGACCAATATTTTCATTTATGTTTGTTGATTTATTTGATACATTAGGAACTCTTATTTCTTGTTCTAAACAGATGGGAATGGTAGATGAAAAAGGACATATCAAAGGTCTTGGAAGAATGCTTTATACAGATGTGAGTGCTACAATATTTGGATCTATGTTGGGAACAAGTACAGTAACTACTTTCGTTGAATCAGCAGCAGGAGTGGCTGTTGGAGCAAGAACAGGATTAGCTTCTGTAGTTACAGCTTTAATGTTTATAGGGGCATTATTCTTTTCACCAATAGTAGGAGTAGTACCAGCATATGCAACTGCACCAGCTCTTATTATAGTTGGAGGGTATATGTTTAAAAACGTTAAAGACTTAGATTTCACAGATATGAAATCATTATTTTCAGCATTTATTATTATTGTAATGATGCCTTTAACATATAGTATTAGTATTGGATTAAGCTTAGGATTCCTTACTTATATACTACTTCATTTAGTAACTGGTGACTTCAAGAAATTGAATGTTACTTTATTATTCATAGGAGCCCTTTGCTTAGTTAATCTTATGATATAAAATAAAGTGTAAAAAAATTAAATCTCTCTTAGTATTCCTCTAAGAGAGATTTTTTTTGATTAAAATCACTTAAATAATTGTATATTTTTTGAAGAAAATATATAAATATATACGTAATAAATACTCATAATATAAAAACGGAACAAAAAAATTGAAAAATAACTTGAAATTATTTTTAATAAGTGGTATAAGATATTTAATAGTTAAATATCTTAATAATTAATCAAAAAATATGTTGGGGTGATAAAATTGGATATTGTAAAATTGGTAATTATATTTACAGGGATAGTATTTTTTATAAAATTAAAAAAACCATTATATATTTCTATATTGGTAGGAGCAGTTATAAGTATTGTTCTTTATAAAATTCCTGTAATAACTTCGTTGCAGCTTGCATTTAAATCTTGTACCAGCCGAGATACAATATCCTTGGTACTTGCCTTTTATACAATAACATATGTTCAAAGAATGATGGAGAAAAGAGGACATCTTCTGTTGGCTGAAAGAGCTTTGGATAATATATTCAACAGCAGAAGGATAAATGCAATGATAGCTCCATTTGTAATAGGATTATTACCATCAGCTGGTGCAGTACTGATAGCAGCACCAATAGTTCAAAATGCCAGTGGGGATTATTTAACAAGAGAGGAACAAACATTTGTAACTAGTTATTACAGACATATATCAGAAGCTTTTCTTCCAACATATTCTTCAATACTTTTAGCTCTGGATTTATCTGGAGTGGATATGACAAAATTTGTTGTTGGAATGCTACCAATGGTAGTTGTATTATTTGTACTTGGATATATCTTTTATGTAAAAAAGATACCTAAGTCTACAGGAATTAGTCAATCAAAAAATAAAAAAGAGGATATACTTAATCTTGTCATAAGCTTATGGCCTATAGCTGTAACCATAATGATAATATTAACAATGAAAATTCCAGTATATATGGCAGTTATACCAGTGATAATAGTTTCAGCAATACTGAATAGATTTTCTGTAGATGAGCTTATCCCAATGATAAAAACAGCTTTTGAAACAAAATTGATAGTAAGTACAGTAATGATAATGGTATTTAAAGAACTTCTTACTTTTACAGGGGTGATAGAAAGATTGCCAGAATATTTTGAAAAATTACCAATACATCCAGCAGTAATATTTTCTTTGATATTTGTAATAGGAACTTTAGTAGCAGGGTCACAGGCAATAATAGCTTTAGCTTTGCCACTTGCTTTTGCAACTATACCTAATGGTGGACTTGCATTGATGATACTTCTTATGTGTATGACATATATAGCAATGCAGGTATCTCCCACACATATATGTCTTGCAATAGTGACAGAAGCTTTTGATATATCATTTATTGAGTTGGTAAAAAAGACTTTTCCAGTACTTGTGATATTTACAGCAATAACAGCATTATATAGTTATTTACTTTTCTTATTTACATAAAAACTGAATATATTAAGTGTTTTTTACAGCAGCAAAATATCTTTTATTTAAAAAAGGGGGAATAAAAATGAGTTATGATTTTACAACACTTGTATCTAGGAAAAATACTGGATCATCAAAATGGGAACAGATGTATAGTTGGAATCCAGAAGTAACAGAAGATGTAGTACCTTTATCTGTGGCAGATATGGAATTTAAACCAGCACCTGAGATAGTGGAAGGATTAAAAAAATATTTAGATACAGCTGTATTGGGATATACAAAAGCTTATCCAGCTTTTCTTGATTCAGTAATATCATGGATGGAAAGAAGACATAAATATCAAGTAGAAAAAGAATGGATATTAAATACACCAGGAGTAGTAAATGCTTTTTATGCAGCAGTAAATGCTTTTACAGAACCAGGTGAAGGAGTAATAATATTTAAACCTGTATACTATCCATTTTCTATGGCTATTGAAAAAAATAAAAGAAATATTGTAAATTGTCCTCTAATAGAAAAAGATGGATATTATACAATCGATTATGAGAAATTTGATGAAATTTCAAAAGATCCTAAGAATAAACTTCTTATTTTCTGTAGTCCTCATAATCCAGTAGGAAGAGTATGGAAAAAAGAAGAATTAGAAAAAGTTGCTGAAATAGCAGTAAAAAATAATTTGATTGTAGTATCAGATGAAATATGGGCAGATCTTATTATGCCAGGATATGAGCATTATATGATGGGTAGATTAGGTGGAGAAATAGAAGAAAGACTTATTACATGTACAGCTCCATCAAAAACATTTAACCTTGCAGGACTTGCAACTTCAAGTATTATTATAAAAAATAAGGAATTAAGAGAAAAATATTCAGAAATGCTTCAGGTTATGAGAAGTGCTTCTGTAAATATATTAGGATTTAAAGCATGTGAAATTGCATATAATCAAGCAGAAAAATGGCTTGAAGAATTACTTGTTGTATTGGACACTAATCAAAAGGCAGTAAAAGAATTTTTTGAAAAAAAATTCCCTAAAATTAAAGTTAAATTGATAGAGGGAACATATCTTCAATGGTTAGATTTCAGAGCATTGGGAATAAGTGATGAGGAACTAGAAAGATTTATGCATATGGATGCACAATTTTTTACAGATGAAGGGTATATTTTTGGAGAAGAGGGTAGTGGATATGAAAGAATAAATCTAGCAGCTCCTACATGGGTAATAGAAAGAGAACTTGAAAGACTTGGAAAAGCATTGGAAAAAATTTACAAATAAATTTGTGGGGAATTATTTTATAGAAAAGGCCAGAGTAAAAAAATGAAAATATTTAGGGGTAAAATAACATTGTAATTTTTATAGGGTAAAAATACAACATAAATAAAGAGGGAAGAGAAAAAGTAGCTTATTATAATATTTCTCCAATAAATTATTTGGAGGTACAAAAATGAGCAATCTGACTTCAACAAAGGAATTGAAAAGAACGCTTGGTTTCTGGGATTTGATGGGGGCATCTGTGGGGCAGATAATAGGAGCTGGGATAATGTCTTTGACAGGGGTAGCAATAGGTATGACTGGTAGATCAGCACCTCTTGCATTTGTATTATCAGCAGTTATGGTACTTATTTCATGGTATCCTTTAACTCTTATTAATACCACTGCAAGATTTAGAGGTGGACAATATTCAATAATAGGGTCACTTCTTGGGGAAAAATATACAGGAGCATATACAATAATATTTATTTTAACAAATATATCATTGTCAATGTATTGTCTTTCATTTGCAGATTATGCACTGCCATTTCTGCCATTTGTTCCAAGAAAGCTTTTAGCTATTGGAATATTGATAATATTGTATGGATTAAATTTCTTAGGGATAGATAAGTTTGCAAAGTTTCAAAATATTATAGTTGTTTCTTTAATAGTTGCACTTACAACATTTACAGTTTATGGATTTGGAAAAATAGATCCCAACTATATGGATCCTGCAAGTTTTATGACAGGAGGATGGTTAGGACTGCTTAGAGCTACTGCTCAATTGACTTTTGCAACAGGTGGTGCACAAGTCATAGCAAATCTATCTGGGGAAGCTAAAAATCCAACTAGAGATATTCCTAGAGTTATGGTAACATCTACTTTAGCAGTTGCTGTACTTTATGGATTTATGGCAACAGTTGCAGCAGGAATATTTCCAGTAGCACATGTAGCTAATGAGCCTCTAACTCATGTAGCGAGAGAAATTCTTCCAAAACAGCTTTATGTATTCTTTATTGTAGGTGGAGCATGGGCAGCTCTTATATCAACATTGAATTCGCAGCTTGCTTCTGCAACAAAACCATTGATGCAGGCAGCGAATGATGGTTGGCTTCCAGCAAAACTTGCTACATTGCATAAAAACTATAAGACACCAATGTATCTATTAACAATATTCTTTTTTGTAGGATTATTACCAATAGTTTTCAACTTAAATATAAGTATAATATCAAAAATAGTAACAACTGTACAAAGTGTTACAAACTCAATGATAGCACTATGTCTATTAAGTGTAGCTAAAAAACTTCCTAAACAATGGGAAAATTCACCATTGCATATAAAAGAAGGAGCAGTAAAAGCTTTAGTTACAGCAGCTGTAATGATATTTATAGTACAGGCTATATTGCTTGGAACAAGTTTGTCATTGCCATTACTTATAGGAAATGCTTGTGTTGTTGTTTTTGCTTTTACATATGCTAATGTAAAATATAACAGTGGAAAAATAAAATGTCATATAAGTTATGAAACTGAAGATTCAAAAGAGGAGGAGAAAGCAGAATAAATATAGAAAACAAATTAATATGGAGTTGATGCCATGATAGTAAGAGAAAATGAATTTATTGAGAATTTTATATATGATACAGCATATGAAGTAGGAAAAGATTACTTTAAAAGCAAGGGAAGTAAAATAGGAATACTTGCTTTTCTGAGGTATTATGGTTGTACTATATGTCAATTGGACATTATGGAATTTAATAAATTGTATGAAAAATTTGAAGAAGCAGGGGTAGATATTAAAATAGTATTACAATCTACTCAGGAGATAATAAAAGAAGCTGATAAAGAGATAAGGCTAAAATTTGAAATAATCTGTGACCCTCAACAGGAGTTATATAAAAAGTTTGAAATTGGAGCAGCAACTTCTTTAGAAGCATTAAAAGCAGGTAATATAGCAGAAAAAGTAGCAGAAGCAAAAAGTATGGGGCTCTCTCATGGAGAGTATGAAGGAAATGAGCTTCAGCTTCCAGCAATGTTCATAATAGATGGAAATAATAAAGTAATATATTCACATTATGCTGAAGATGGAGCAGATATTCCTAGAGCAAGGGAAGTATTAAATATGGTATATGAATATATTAATAAAAAATAATAATTTCCTGAGTCATAATATCCTAAAAAACAGGCTTGAATTATTTCAGGCCTGTTTTTTATATAAAATTATTTTTCTTTCTTTTTTTCTCTTCTCCCTCTAATAATATTGAAGTATATTCTTCAAGAATATTATCAAAAGTAACTAAGTCATCAACAGTAAATTTTTCTAAAAGTGATTTATTAGTTTTTACTATATCAACATTATCATATCTCTTATGGGCAAGAGCGAAATCTTTAGCTTTATCATAGGGATAAAGGTAAAAGAATTTAGCATCATCTTTAGAATTTACTCTATAGATATATTCTTTTTTTAATAAACTTTTTATAGTTTGAGATATGGCACTTCTAGTTTTTTTCCACTTTTTTGACAGTTCAGTAACTGTAATTCCTTCATAATCAACTATATCTGTAAGTATATGAGCCTCTGTCATGGAAAGTTCTTCACCAGTTCCATAATCTCTTTTTTCATTCATATAATTTGTATAGGCAATAACAAAATTATATAATATCTCTGATTTTTTGTTTAGAGATTTAAATCTTTTATTTACTAGTTCTTCACTTTCATCCATGCTGATCCATTTATCAACGATTTCATCATAGTACAAGTCCTTATTATTTTCCAAACCTGAACCTCCAATATTTATAATTTGTTGCCTATATTATATCACAGCATTATTTATATTCAAACTCTATTTAAAAGATAAACAATATTTAAGATAATTATCTATTTTGGTGATATATTATTTTTAACAAAAAATTTTTAAAAGAAAAACTTTTTTAATTTATATAAAAAAATTGTAACTGCAAGAAGATCAGCACTTCCTCCTGGACTTATTTTATCTTTTATATAAGCTTTTTCCATATTTTCAGCAGTCTGCCTTCCTAATTTACTATAAACTCCTCCAGCAGCAAAAAATTCCTCTGCCTCTCTTTTTACTCTACGAAGCATGTGTATATCATGTCTATGAACAATAGTACTGTCCATTACTTTTCCCATAAGAAAAATAAGAGTTTGAAGGGAAGCTAGATTCATATCATTATTTTTTTTAATTGAATCTTCAAAAACATTAAGTGAACCATTGAAAATTATATCAAGCCCCTCTTTTACTTCACCTCTTACTCCTGTGAAACCATAGTTTTTATATAGTTTTTCTCCATGAGTAAGCTCAGTTTTATTTTTTATATTTTCAAAATCTTTCAATATATCTTTACACATATTTTTAAGCATAGGCTGAATATCATTGAAAGAAGCTTCCTCATACAAAGCTCTTGCTGTTGTTACAATAACTATTCCGAGTAGAAAAATCATTCCTTTGTGGGTATTAACATTTTCAGTAGCTTCAAACATTACTTTTTCAGTTTCTATTCCTATTTTTCTTGTTATTAAGAAAGCTTCCTCAAGTGTAAGATATGAGTATGAAATTCTTGCCATTTTTTCAAATCCTTCTTTTATAGCAAAAGAACTTTTTAAAAAAGTAAAGAAATCCATATCATTATGTGAGCCTTGTGTTAGAGGAGAAACAAGACCAAAAGATGGAGAAGTAGCAGCTTCAAATATCATAGCTTCAAGTGCAGTATCTCCAAGTTTTTTTATTATTTTTTCTCTTTTAGAAATATAATTATTATATTGAATATATTTTTCCATGAGAACATTTTTTATTTCCTGATGAGAATGTTTCATTGCTCTTCCACAGATAAAAGCATTATCATCACAAATAAGGCATTTTCTTTTATCATATCCAAACTGACTTCTGGAAAGTCCGTTTCCATTGGTGTCATAAACATCTATGTCTACACATCTTCCAAGAATATGATTTTCTTCAAAAAAGATTGTACTTTTCTTTATATTTTCAGCTTTTTCATCTATTAGAAAAAGATAGATTTTTCCTTCAAGATTTTTTAAAATTTCTTTATGCATTATTTTCTCAGAAAAATATTCTTCTATTTCTTCAGCAACTGTATCAACTATACTTAGAGATAATGGTTCAAGTTTATCTTCACCTGGATAATTGGTTCTTATAGCAACAAGAGGGAGAGAGTATTTTTTAATAAGTGAATTTTGAAGTTCAACTCTTTGTTCTCTGAGCTCTAAAAATTTATTTAAATCAAACATTAAATTAATGAGGAGAGTTGCTGTTTTTCAGCTTCTCTTCTATCTCCTTTCCTTCTTTACTTATTAAAAAATCAAAAGTTGTAGAAGGTACAAATTCTTTTAATTCTTCAATTTTTCCTTCTTTTAGTTTTTCTCTAACAATAGAGGCACTGATAGCTGTATGGTGAAGTTCTTTTCTAGGTACAAGAATAACTTCCATTCCATATTCAGGAAGTATTTCCATTAAAGCATCATTGTATTTTTTGGTTACAGGGCAATAAGGTTCTTCTCCTATGTATCTTTTATTTATACCAAGTTTTTCACCAAATTGCTTTCCAGCTATAGTAGCATCTAATTTTGTATATTCCATAAGAGAATCGTCTTCTTTACGAAGAAAATAATTTGGGAAAGTTGCAGAAGAAATTATATACTCAGTTCCAGGAATTACTTTTACATTTGGAAGATGAGCAGTTCCTTTTTTTACAAGATCATATCTTATTTTAAAAGGGAAAATAGATTTATCCTCTTGAACTACAAATATAAGGACTTCTTCATTTTCAGCTGCAGCTTTTTCTATAAGGAATTGATGACCATAAGTAAATGGATTACAGTTCATAACAAGCATGGCTTTTTGAGTTTCATTTTTTATATTGAAATCTTTTTTATTTTATTTATAGTTTTATCAATACTATTAATACCCATTTCCATGAGAATAACTTTATCAGTATGTGCTACTTCTTTGTATCCTATTCCAGAAAATATATCCTGATTACTTGTTTTTGTAAATACCATACTGTGAAGATATCCCTGATCAAACATCTTATTTGTAACATTTGTAAGAATAGCCCCTGATATTCCTTCACCCTGATGGGTTTTATCAATAGCAAAACATTTTACTATATTTTTTCCTTTTGAAGCAGTGGCTATGATCTTATCATTTTCTCTGATAACAACAGTATAATCAATATTGTCATCATATTTAAGGTCAAAGCCAGCTAAAAAATCTATAACCTCTTTTTTTTCAAAGGGATTACTTAAATTAACTTTTTCTATATTCATAATAATTTCTCTCCTGATATAATTTTAAAACTATTCCTCACCTGATAATTTATCCTTTGTATTCAGAAGTCTTCCTGATATATCTTCTAAAAATGTAGAAAATACATTTTTTGATTGAAGAGTTACATCATCTCTTTCTACAACAAAAAGGGAATAAACTTTTTTATTGTTTTCCCAAGCTCCTTTTTGTGAGGCATTTTTAAGGATAAGCTCAGAAGCATATTCAGTAAGATCAGGTAATACAGGAGCAGCTAATCCTTTTGAATATGAATCCATATTAAGCATGAAAGAATTAAAGTTGATTGCTACTTCTTTTTTTATTTTTCCTTTTAGTAGATCTTTAGCATTTTTATTAGCTTTTGATTGAGCAATAATAGCACCACTTGTTTCTATTTCTGCTGAGCCAAGAGCAAATAATTCCTGTTCAGGATTTACTCTAGTAGCCATTTGTTCCTGTAATTCTAAAGGAACTGCATTAGATTTGTTGGGAAGTACATTAGATAGCGCACTATCTAAGCTACTGCATCCAGTTGCCAAAATAATAAGAAATAAAACTAGTGTAAAATTGATTTTTTTCATGAAAAACCTCCTAGAGAAAAATAATTTTTAATTTTAAAAAAATTATTTTTGTAATTTTTAATTCTAAAATTTCCCTCTATCATTCATTTTTAAGTCGTTAGAAGATTGTATATTACTATATATTTTATAATATAAAGAAAGTAAAATCAAATATTTATTGAAATAATTCAAAAAATCTTATAGAATTAATTATTAGAGAAAAGTAAACGAGGAGGAAGAAATGGGTTTTTTTTCTTTGAATAAAAAGAATTTTTCATTAAATAAAAGTAGAAAAAAATACGTGACTTTGACAGTAGAAAGTACAGAAGATCAAGTAGAACAGAAGGATACAAAGCATATAGATAATAAGTCAACAGGATTATGGGTAAAGTGCCCTCAGTGCCAGGAAATTTTATATAAAGTTGACATAGAAGGAAATTTGAAAAAATGCAGCCATTGTGACTATTATTTTGAGATGACAGCAAGAGAAAGAATAGCTTTATTAATAGATGAAGGAACTTTTAAAGAGGAAGATTCAGAACTTGAATCTGTAAATCCACTTAATTTTCCAGATTATGAAGAAAAAAATAGAAAAGCTAGAAATGAATGTGATATGAGAGAAGGTGTTATCTCAGGAACAGGGAATATCAATGGAATAAAAGTAAGTATTGCAGCTATGGATTTTAAATTCATGGGTGGAAGTATGGGTTCTGTAGTAGGGGAAAAAATTACAAGAGCTATGGAAAGAGGACTTCAAGAAAGAATTCCTGTTATTGTTGTTGCAACTTCTGGTGGAGCAAGAATGCATGAGGGAATATTATCTCTGATGCAGATGGCAAAAACTTCAGCAGCAGCAGAAAAATTGAGAATAGCTGGAGTACCATTTATAGCTGTTCCTGTAAATCCTACTACTGGAGGAGTAACAGCTTCTTTTGCTATGCTTGGAGATATAATAGTAAGTGAACCTAAAGCTATGATTGGATTTGCAGGAAAGAGAGTTATAGAACAGACTATTAAACAAAAACTTCCTGAAGAATTCCAGACAAGTGAATTTTTACAAAAAAGCGGAATGGTTGATGTAATAACTAAAAGGGAAGATATGAAAAACACATTACATACTATTCTAAGTAATTTAATATAAACTTAGGTAGGAGGAAAAAATGGAATTTGAATTTGAAAAAGAGATAATTGAGATTGAAAAAAAAATAGAGGAATTAGAAAAATTTTCCGAAGAAAAAGGTATAGATTTATCTGGGGAAATAGAAAAATTTAAAAAATCAAGAAACGAAAAATTAAAAACAATATATAAAAATTTAGACTCATGGGATAAAGTCTTTGTAGCAAGACACCCACAAAGACCTTATACACTAGATTATATAGAGAATATGACTACAGATTTTTTAGAACTTCATGGGGATAGATTATTTAAAGATGATCCTGCAATAGTTGGAGGATTTTGTAAAATTGATGGTAAAAAAGTATTAATAGTTGGACATCAAAAAGGAAGAACAACTGATGAAAAAATATACAGAAATTTTGGAATGGCAAATCCAGAAGGTTATAGAAAAGCTTTGAGGCTTTTTAAAATGGCTGAGAGATTTTCGATTCCTATTTTGACTTTTATAGACACTCCAGGGGCATATCCAGGATTAGAAGCTGAAGAACATGGACAAGGGGAAGCTATTGCCAGAAACCTTATGGAAATGAGTGGATTAAAAGTTCCAATTATTTCTGTAGTTATAGGAGAAGGGGGAAGTGGAGGAGCACTTGGACTTGGAGTTTCTGATAAAATATTTATGTTGGAAAATTCAGTATATTCAGTCATTTCACCAGAAGGTTGTGCAGCAATATTATATAAAGATGCTTCAAGAGCTAAAGAGGCAGCAGAGGACTTAAAAATATCTGCTCAAAGTCTATTTAAACTTGAAGTCATTGATGGTATTATAGAGGAACCTTTGGGAGGGGCTCATAGAGATCATAAATGTATAGCTCTTAACCTAAAAAATATCATTTTATCATCATTTTCTGAATTGGAAAAAATATCAGTGGAAGAACTAGTAGAAAATAGATATAATAAGTTTAGAAAGATAGGTTCTTTTATTGGGACTGTGATTTAAAGGAGATTGATATATAATGAAAAAAATAGCAATATTGACAAGTGGTGGAGATTCTCCAGGAATGAACGCTGCTATAAGATCTGCAGCTAAAATAGCAATGAGCAAAGGAATAAAGGTATATGGTATTCAAAGGGGATATCTTGGAATGTTAAATGATGAAATTTTCCCTATGGACGATCGTTTTGTATCTGGAATAATAGACAGAGGTGGAACTCGTTTATTAACAGCAAGATGTCTTGAATTTAAAGATCCTAAATTCAGAGCTATAGCAGCAAACAATCTTAAAAAGAGAGAGATAGAAGGAATAGTAGTAATTGGAGGAGATGGATCATATCGTGGAGCTGATGCTCTTTCTAAAGAGCATGGAATAAAAGTAGTAGGAATACCAGGTACAATAGATAATGACATCAAAGGTACTGATTTTACTCTTGGATTCGATACATGTCTTAACACTATACTTGATGCTATATCAAAAATTAGAGATACAGCAACTTCTCATGAAAGAACTATCCTTGTAGAAGTAATGGGAAGACATGCAGGAGATTTAGCTCTTCAGGCTTGTATTGCAGGTGGAGGAGATGGAGTTCTTATTCCTGAAATGGACAATCCTATCGAACTTCTTGCTTTACAAATAAAGGAAAGAAGAAAACATGGAAAGCTTCATGATATAGTTTTGGTTGCTGAAGGTGTAGGAAAAGTACAAGATATAGAAGCAGCTTTAAAAGAAAAAATAACTACAGAGGTAAGAAGTGTAGTATTAGGGCATGTTCAAAGAGGTGGAACACCATCTGGTTTTGATAGAATGCTTGCTACAAGAATGGGAGCAAAAGCTATTGAAATTCTTGAAAATGATGAAGGTGGAGTAATGGTAGGATTAGAGAATAATAGGCTTGTCACTCACCCAATATCTTATGCATGGGACGGAGAAAGAAATTATTCAATAAATGATGACTATGAATTAGCTTTAACTTTAGCAAAATAATATAATAGTATTGAAAAATTTTGAATATTATTATACAATATTTACAGGATAGGAGAAAATTCCAATCTTTAGGGAGGAAATTATGGATAGTGTATTAGAACTTGTAAGAAAAACTAGGAGAAAAAATAAAATTAAAAGAGAAATTGAAGATAATGATAGAAAGATAAGAGATAACAGAAAAAGAGTAGAACTTCTTTTAAATCTTAAAGAGTACCTTAAACCTGACATGAGTTATGAAGAAATAATGGATATCGTAGAAAATATGCAGTCTGATTATGAGGATAGAGTAGATGACTATATCATAAAAAATGCAGAATTAGGAAAAGAAAGAAGAGATATCAATAAGACAATAAAAGATTTAAAAAAATCTTTTAAAGAAGCTGTAACAAATAATTAATTTAAGGGAAAGCTGGATAACTCCAGCTTTTTTTGTAAGGAGAGGGATTTATGGCAACTAAAAGTTTAGAAAGATTGATAGATGAATTTAATAAACTTCCTGGAATAGGAAGAAAAAGTGCAACGAGGTTGGCTTTCCATATCCTTGAAATGAGCGAAGAACAGGTAGAAAAATTTTCAGAAGCTATGAAAGAGGTAAAAAAAACAATTAAAAAATGTCCTGTATGTGGAGATTTTTGCGAGAATGATTTATGTAATATATGTGCAGATGAAACAAGAGATAAAGAGATAGTATGTGTGGTGGAAGACAGCAGGGATATAATATCTTTTGAGAAAACAGGAAAATATAATGGGACTTATCATGTACTGAATGGTAAAATAGCTCCATTAAATGGAATGACACCAGATAAACTTAATATAAAATCTCTTCTTGAAAGAGTGGCAGCAACAGATATATCTGAAGTTATACTTGCACTTAATCCTGATTTAGAAGGAGAAACTACTTCTCTCTACCTAACAAAATTATTAAAGCCTTTTGGAGTAAAAATAACTAAGATAGCAAGTGGTATTCCAATAGGTGGAAATATTGAGTTTGCAGATACAGCAACTATTTCAAAAGCTTTAGATGGAAGGCATGAAGTTTAGAGGAGGAAAAATGACAGAAACACCCAGAGGAAATAGAGTTCATATAGCTATATTTGGAAGAACTAATGCAGGAAAATCAAGTTTGATAAATCGTATAACCAATCAAAAAATTTCACTTGTATCTGATGTAAAAGGAACTACTACAGACCCTGTATATAAAGCTATGGAGCTTTTGCCAATAGGTCCTGTAGTCTTTATAGATACAGCTGGAATTGATGATGTGAGCCTTATTGGTACTCTTAGAATTGAAAAAACTGTAGAAGTTTTAGATAAAATGGATATTGCTATTTTTGTAGTATCAGCAGAAACTATTCTAGAAGATGAAACTCTTTCTTATGAACAGAAGTGGATAGAAAAAATAAAAGATAAAAAGAAACCTTTTGTAGCTGTTTTAAATAAAATAGATATTATTGATGATAAAGAAAATTTTAAAAATAAAATAGTAAAAGCAGAAAAAAAATTAGGATTAAATTTTATTCAAATCAGCAGTGAAAATGGTTTAAATATAGATATATTAAAAAAAGAGATAGTAGAGAAATCTCCTAAATTCATCGAGGGAGAAGTCCTCATAGGAGATAAAATAAAAGCAGGAGATAAGATTCTTCTTGTAGCTCCACAGGATATTCAGGCTCCTAAAGGAAGACTTATACTTCCACAGGTACAGGTATTGAGAGATATACTGGATTTTGGTGGTATTCCTGTAATGGTTACATTAGACCAGCTAGATGAAGCTTTAAAAATATTTGATGGAAAGCCAGACCTTGTAATAACAGATTCACAAGTATTTAAAAATGTTGATGAAAAATTAGACAGAAGAGTTCCTTTAACATCTTTTTCTATAATAATGGCAAGATCAAAAGGAGATTTAAAAACTCTTTATACAGGAGCCAAAAGAATAAATGATTTGAAATCAGGAGATAAAGTATTGATAGCTGAAGCATGTACACATCATCAATTAAAAGGAGATATAGCAAGAGAAAAAATTCCAATGCTTCTTAAGAAAAAAATTCCAGGACTTATAATAGAAAATTCTTCAGGAAAAGATTTTCCTAAAAATTTAGAAAGTTATTCTCTTGTGATACATTGTGGTTCATGTATGCTTAATAGAGCAGAAACTATGAGCAGAATAGAAAAATGTGAATATATTACAAATTTTGGGCTTATAATAGCTGAATTAAATGGAATATTAGATAGAGTTGTAGACATATTTAATTTAAAAAGTTAAATAATAGAGAAATTTGAAGAATATATTTGGTATAATGAATAATAAATATTTTATCCACTGAAATTCTATAAAAAGGAGAGCTGTGTTATGGAAAAAGTGTGTGTGCTATCTGAAAAAAGATTAAATAATTTTAAATATCCAGATATTGCTGAAAAAATACAAAAACTATGGTATGATACAAGCGTTAAAATACCTAAAGATAAAGAGCTTAATAAGTATGCTGTATATTCTGAATATGAGAGTGATTATAAAGGAGATTATACTCTTTTTATAGGTGTTGATAAAATAGATTCTCATAAAGAAATAATTATTGAAGAAGAAAATTACAAGATTTTTTCTGTAGATACTTCATCTCCCCATGGTATTATAATGGCATGGCAGAAAATATGGGAAATGGAAGAGCAAGGTCTTTTAAATAGGGCATATACAGTAGATTATGAAAAATATTATCCAGATGGAAAAATAGAAATTTTTATTGCTTTAAAATAATAGCTTTTCATTCTTAAAAAAATATGGTAGAATAAATTGACTGATAAGTCAGTCGTGTGGTTGAATATAATTTTTATTTTATACATGGGTGGAAATACTGGAGGGATATATATGAAAAAATTTATAATAGCAGGATTATTAGTAGTATCAGCTATAGCAAATGCAAGCTGGTGGGGAAGTATGAGTGGAGGAACAAGAGCAGCTATTATAGGAGGTTCAGCACTTATTCTAAATAATAGTTATCAAAATAGTGAAATAAAACACCAGAGAGATTTAGATCGACTGGATACAGATATAAGAAGAGATTATGAAAGACAGGCAGTAGCTCAAAATGCTCGTTATAAATATTCAAATTCAGGAGTTCCTGCAAGATTAAGTACTGTAACAGCTAATAATTACAGTGGTGGATATAATAATAATTATAATGGAAATTATAATAATGGATATGTTAATCAACAAGCTCCTCAGAGAAGTGGGAAAGTAGTCTATTCAGATGGAAGAACTCAAATAATAGAATTATCTGATGGAACAAGAATAACTATTAACCAATAAAAATAAATTTGACATTCTAAAAAAAATGGTGTATTCTTCTTTATAAGAAAAAATGAAAATGGAGGTGAACAAAAATGATGAATAGATTTACTTGGTGGTGGCAAAACAGACTTCACAAATTTAATACCAGACAGGTGGATCAGGTTTTGTCATAGATGTTCATTTAAAAAATATAGATACTGTTAGTTTTAGTATGTATTTAAACCTGTTCCAAAAGAACAGGTTTTTATTTTATATAAAAAATAATTGTTTATTAAGCCTTGTCTGAATTTGACAGGGCTTTTTATTTTTTAAGATTTTAAGGAGGAGAAAATGAAAAAATTATTTATTTTACTTTTAGTTATTTTAGTTACAGCATGTGGAACGGAAAAACAGAAAAAGATAGAGATAGGAATTACGCAAATTGTAGAACATCCTTCATTAGATGATGTTAGAAAAGGTGTTATAGATGCTTTGAAAGCAAATGGTTATGATGAGAATAAAATAAATATAAACTATAAAAATGCTCAGGGGGATTTTGGAACTGCTCAGGTAATAGCTCAGGAATATAATAATAAAAGTGATGTGATAATAGCTATATCAACACCAAGTGCTCAGGCAGCTGCAAATAATATAAAAGATAAACCTATATTTTTTTCAGCTATAACTAATCCAGAAAGTGCTGGAATACTTAGAAAAAATGTGACAGGTGTAAGTGATAAATCACCAGTTAAAAAACAGGTAGAGCTTATAGAAAAACTTTTGCCAGAAGCAAAAAATATAGGAATTGTATATAATACAAGTGAGCAGAATTCTTTTTATCTGACAGAGGAATTTACTAAAGCAGCAAAGGAAAAAGGTTATACTGTAAAAGTAAAAGGAATAAGCAACATAAGCGAAATGGCTTCTGCTTTAGATACACTTCTTCCAACAATAGATGTACTTTATACTTCAATAGATAATACTATTGCTTCTACTTATCCTCTTATTGTAGAAAAAAGCAATAAAGCTGATAAACCAATAATAGGAGCAACTAAAAGTTTTGTTGAACAGGGAGCATTGGCTGTAGATGGAATATCTGATTATCAAGTTGGATATCAGACAGGAGAAATGGTAGCCAGATATTTGAATGGAGAGAAGATAGAAAATATTCCATATGAAGTTGTAGAGAAGTCAGAGATGTATATTAATAAAGATATTGCAAAAAGATTTGGCATAAAGGGAGAATAGTACGAACAAGTTTTAAAAAATAATATTTATGAATCCTTGAAAAATAAAGGTTTGGTAAATATGATGTGGAACAAATAAGTATTTTAATTGTTATCTATAAGAATAACAATTTTAGTGGTATTATAACCCTATGAAATAAAATTAGTTCATAGGGGGAATGCAAAATGAAAAAAATACTTATGCTATTAATGGGACTTTCAATAGTAGCTTTTGGAAAGGAACCAGCAAAAATAAAAGTAGGAATAACTCAAATAATGGAACATCAGGCTTTGGATTCTGCAAGAGAAGGTTTTATAAAGGCACTTAAAGATGGAGGGTATGGAGAAGCAAAAATAGATTATCAAAATGCTCAGGGAGATTTTGGAACTGCACAAATGATAGCTAATTCATTTGTTCAGGATAAAAAAGATATTATATTGGCAATTTCCACACCAAGTGCTCAGGCAGCTTATAATGCAACTAAAAAAATTCCTATTCTTATAACAGCAGTTACAGATGCTGAAAGTGCAGGGTTGGTTGGAGAAAATATAACAGGAACAAGTGATGCAGCTCCAATATACAAACAGCTTGAAATAATAACAAAACTTCTGCCAGAAGCTAAGAAAGTAGGAATTATTTATAATACAAGTGAACAAAACTCACAAGTACAAGTGGCACAAGCGAAAACAGAAGCAGCAAAATTAGGTTTAGAAATAGTAGAAACAGGAATTACAACAATAAATGATATGGCTATTGGATTGGACTCTCTTCTTCCAAAAGTAGATGTACTTTATACACCTACAGATAACTTAGTTGTTGCCTCAACTCCTCTTTTGTTGGAAAAAGCTAACAAAGCAGGAAAGCCAGTTGTGGGAAGTGTTGAAGACCAAGTTATGCAGGGGGCTTTAGTCACTGAAACAATAGATTATGAGAGATTAGGATATCAAACTGGAGAAGTTGCTGTACAGGTTTTAAATGGAACTGTACCAAATACTATTCCAATAGAAACTTTAAAAGATACTCAGTTAATAATAAATAAAAAAGCAGCAGAAAAATATAATGTAGATCTTTCATCAAAAGCTTTGGAAGGAGCTAAACAATATTAATGATTAGATGATGAAAGAAGAGAAAAGGAGATAGAGATGTTATTAGGAACATTAGAACAAAGTTTTATTTTTGCAGTAATGGTACTGGGAGTTTATATATCATATAAAATACTGGATTTTCCAGATATGACAGTAGATGGAAGTTTTCCTTTAGGTGCAGCAGTGGCAGCAGCTTCTATAGTAAAAGGATTGAATCCTGTACTGGCACTTATTCTGGCTATGGCAGCAGGAGCAGCAGCAGGATTTATTACAGGAATGATTCATGTGAAGTTGAGAGTTACAAACCTTCTGGCTGGTATAATTGTTATGACAGGACTTTACAGCATAAATTTAAGAATAATGGGAAAATCTAATATACCTCTATTTTCAGTGAAACATCTTTTTAATGGAAATGTTTCAGCCATTGTTGTAGTAGGCGTTATTCTTCTTATAGTAAAATTAGGAATAGACTTTCTTTTAAAAACAAAATTTGGTTTTGCACTTAAAGCTCTTGGAGATAACGAAAGTCTAATAATTTCATTAGGATTGAATGAAAAAACATTAAAAATATATGGACTTATGCTTGCAAATAGCCTTGTAGCTCTTTCAGGTGCAGTACTTGCACAGTATCAGGGATTTGCTGATGTAGGAATGGGAACAGGAACTATTATAACAGGACTTGCATCTATAATAATTGGAGATGCGCTTTTTGGAAAAAAGAAAGCAATAAAAATATCTATGATGGTAATATTTGGAACTATAATATATAGAACAATAATTGCTTTATCTTTAAAAGTTGGAATGAATGCAAGTGATTTGAAACTTATAACTTCAGCACTTGTAGTAATAATAATTTTCTTGAAAGAGAAAAAACATCTGCTAAAAGGAGGGATTATAAATGCTTAATATAAATAATGTGAAGAAAAGTTTCCAGACTGAACTTGGAAGTGTAAAAAAAGTATTTAAGGGGTTAGATCTTCATGTAGAAAAAGGAGATTTTATCTCTATAATAGGAAGTAATGGAGCAGGAAAATCTACTCTTTTGGATACTATAACTGGAAATATTGTTCCTGACAGTGGAACTATAGATATAGATGGAAGAGATATTACAAGCCTTCCAAGATATAAAAGAGGAAGCTTTATATCTAAAGTATATCAAAATCCAGCAATGGGAACAGCTCCTTCTATGACAGTGTTTGAAAATCTTTCAATGGCAGATAATAAGGGAAAAAGATTTGGATTTACATTAGGATTAAATAAAAAGAGAAAAGAATATTACAGATCACTCTTAAAAGAACTTGATTTAGGAATAGAAGATCAGATGGATACAGAAGTAGGTTCACTATCAGGTGGGCAAAGACAGTGTCTTGCACTAATAATGGCTACTTTAAATAAACCTCAGGTTCTTTTATTAGATGAACATACAGCAGCTCTTGACCCAAAAACTTCTAAAATAATAATGGATAAAACAAGAGAAATAGTAGAAAAAAATAATATATCTACTCTTATGATAACTCACAATCTTCAAGATGCAATAAATTATGGAAACAGGCTTATTATGCTTCATGAAGGTGAAATACTTATAGATGTGAGAGGAGATGAAAAGAAAAATCTTACATCTGAAAAATTGTTGAGAATATTCAATAAAAAAGAAGCTGGATTAAAAGATAGTGAACTTTTTTCAGCATAAATTAAAGAATTCCATATAAAAGGAGAATGACCAAAAGGTTTAGAATAAGTTTTAGAAATTTGAAAATGAGTAAAATTCTAAGATTGTATTTCTGTCTATAGGTCTTTCTCCTATTTTGAGCTATGGAAAATTAATTTTATCTGGTTTTCATATTTCTGCCTTTGTGGTATAATATCTAAAGATATTCTAAAAAGGGGAGCAAAGGAAGATGAAGAAAATCAGGGTTACAGTACCAGAAGATATCTGGCGTCTTATGAAAAATGATATTGAAGAATTTGGAATAAATAATAATAAACTTTGCAATTATATCCTTGAAAGATTTAAATATAATAGAAAAATGGATGTTGAAAAACTTTTAGAAACACAGGGAAGACCGTTAAAAAAAATAATTCAATTTGATTTGAATGTTTCTAATAGAGAAATATATTATGATGTGTTAAAAGCTAATGAAGTAGATATAGAGGCTGAATATTTCAGAGAATTATTTGAACTGTATACTTCTAAATTCAAATATCAAAGAGAAATATTTATATTTGAAGACAGAGTTAAAATGATATTGGAAGGAATAAAAGAAAAAAAGAAAATAAAAATAAAGTATTTAAAAAGAGTATTTAATGTAGAGCCTTATTTTATAAAAAGAGAAGAAAGAGGAGATGAAAACTTCCTTTTTTGTTATGACGAAGAAAAAAAGAATTATGCTAATTTTAAATTAAAAGAGTTGGAAATAATTTCTATATTAGATGAAAAGATAAAAGGTAAGGATAAAAAATATATAGAAAATGTTCGTAAAAATTTTGATCCATTTTTAGGAAATGGTAATATTGTAAAAGTGAGATTAACAGAAGAAGGGGACAGCCTTTTAAAAAGTTTTACCAACTATCGTCCTAAGCTTATAAAAAAAGAGGGAGATATATATTATTTTGAAGTGGCTAATGAGAATGCTAAACTATATTTCAGACAATTCTCAAAAGAGGCAGAAATATTAGAACCTAAAAGTTTGAGAGAAGAAATAAAAAATGAATATCTGGAAGTTTTGGAATTATATAAATAAAAAAATGTATCAAAGATATATTTCAAGAGAAAAATATTGTTTTTAATATATAGATTAGATTGAGAACTACAAGATTTGTTCTTAATCTGATCTTTTTTAATTGAAATAGTTTAAAAAATACATATTTTAATAATCAAACCTTTGCTATTGACAAATTTTTCTTTTTTGATATAATGTATTATATAAAATGTGAATAGAAGGATTTTGTTTCATTGGGAGGGGTAGTTATGTTACCATTAGCTTTTGCTGAACCTAATAAAGAATTAATCATAAAAGATATAAAAGGAGTAGGCTGTTGTAAAGGAAGACTACTTGAAAAAGGGTTTTGTGTAGGAAATAAAATCTGCGTTTTAAGAGATGGTAGAGATTCTATTATTGTAAAAATAAATAACTGTAAATATGCTCTTAATTTTGGATTAGCAAATAAAATATTTGTAGAAAATAAATAGAAATATAAGCATGCAGCCTATATAGGCTGCTATTATTTAGAAAAAATACTTTGATTTACAAAAGATTTCTATTTTTAATTATTATATATGGAGGAAGAATTATGAAATTGTGTGATTTAAAAAATGGAGAAAAAGCAAAAATTATAAAAATTGGAAAAATTGGAGAATTGAAAAAAAGATTAGTTGATATGGGAATAACTGCTGGTGAAATAATAAAACTAGAAAGAAATGCTCCATTGGGAGATCCACAGGAATATATAATAAAGTCTACAGGTATAGCTATAAGAAAAGAAGATGCTAAAAATATTGAAGTTGAAAAGATAGAGGGGTAGATAGAAGATGATAAAGTTAGCTTTTACAGGGAATCCAAATGTAGGAAAATCAGCACTTATCAATGCAATAGCAGGTTCAAAACTTAAAGTAGGAAACTGGCCTGGAGTAACAGTAGAAAAAAAAGAAGCAATATTTAATTACAAGGGAGAGGAAATAAAACTCGTTGACCTCCCAGGAGTTTATAGCTTGAGTCCATATACTTTGGAAGAAAAAATAACAAGAGATTTTATTCTTGATGAAAGTCCAGATGTAGTTGTTAATGTAATTGACTCTACTAACTTAGAGAGAAATCTTTATTTAACTTATCTTTTAAAAGAATTAGAAAAACCAACTATTATGGCTTTAAATTTTTATGATGAGTTTACTAAATTGAACTATAAACTAAATTTAGAAGAATTTCAGGAGTTAATAGAATTAAAGGCTATTCCAGTTTCAGCTTTAAAAGGAACAGGAATTGAAGAATTACTGGATTCAATAATAGAGCTAGCAGCTAAAAAAGAAAAGGCAAAAAAATATTCACTTCCATTTGATGATTCAATAACAGGTGTAATAAGAAATTTAGAGAAAAAAATAATTTCAGATAAAAATTTTAAAAATATACTTAAAGAATATCCAAGTGAATATCTTGCTATAAAGTTAATAGAAAGAGATAGCCACTTAATAGAAAAATTAAAAAATAAATATAATATTGACTTAAATGGCATTTTTGAAGAAGAGATAGCTAAGATGGAAGAAAAATATGATAATGATAGTGAAACTATTTTAGCAGAAGGAAGATATGGGGCAGTAAATGGTATACTTGCTCGTACTTTTACTACTTCTATAAAGTCAAGACTTGATTTTACAGATAAAGTGGATAAAATACTATTAAATAAGGTTTTTGGACTACCTTTATTTTTATTAATAATGGCAGGAGTAATGGGATTTGTATTTAATGGTAGTGCTCCATTCATAGACTGGGTAGATGGATTTATAAATGGGTATATAGGAAAATATGTAAGAGTTCTTGTAGATGGAACACCAGACTGGCTGAATTCGCTTATAGTAGATGGAATAATAGGAGGAGTAGGAGGAGTTCTAGTATTCGTTCCTGTTATGGTATTTCTTTATTTCTTCCTTGCAATATTGGAAGAAAGTGGATATATGTCAAGGGTGGCTTTCTTGATGGATAAAATAATGAGAAAATTAGGATTGAATGGTAAGGCATTTGTTCCTATGGTAGTAGGATTTGGATGTTCTGTTCCAGCTATCTATGCAACAAGAACACTGGAAGATGAGAGCTCAAGAAAAATGACAGCAGCAATGGCACCATTTATGTCATGTGGAGCAAGACTTCCAGTATATGGATTGTTTACAGCTGCTTTCTTTGGAGCTAAAGCAGGAATAATAGTTATGTCTTTATATGTTTTAGGTATAGTTGTAGCTATTCTTGTTGGACTTGCTCTTAAGAATGTAAAAGGATTTAAAACTGATAATAAGGCACTATTGATAGAGCTTCCTCCATATAGAGTTCCAAGCTTAAAAGTTATTTTGAATTCAACTTGGATGAGAGTATCTGAATATTTAAAAAGAGCAACAACTATAATTATGGGAATTTTAATAATTTTATGGACACTTACATATTTTCCAGGAAAAGGAGATGCAAGTGTGTCATATATAGCTAAATTTGGACATGCATTTGCTCCAATAATGAGACCAACTGGTTTTGGAGATAGATGGGAAACTGTAGCAGCTATTCCACCTAGTATTGCAGCTAAGGAAATAGTAGTAGGATTTATGGCACAGGTGCTTCCATTGGAAGATAGTGGAGAATCTGAAGATGGAGAAGAGGCAACAACATTTGCAGAAGATACTATTGAGCAAATAAAAGGATTAGGAACAGCAGTAAAGGATTCAGTAGTTGGAATGCTTAGCTTTGACCTAGAAGGACTTTTTGTAACTCCTGATGAAGAGGAAATAGAAGAAGAAGGAAGAGGAATTGTTCAAGCAACAGCAAACCTATGGCCAGATGACAATTTAGCTCCATTGAGAGCATATTCGTTTATGGTATTTATACTTCTTGTAGTACCATGTGTGGCAACTTTAGCAGCTATAAAACAAGAGTTTGGGTGGAAATATTTAGGCTTTGTAGTATCAATAATGCTTGTAGTACCATATGTAGTTTCAGTATTGATATTCCAAGTAGGAAGATTATTCTTCTAAATTCAGTTCCTTTGGGAAAGATTTATTTTCAAGAAGAAGGAGATGAAAATAAATGAAAACAATTATATTAATAATAATAGTAGCAGTAATAGCTTTTTATTCTCTGAGAAGTGTATATAGAATGCTAAAAGGGGAAGAAAGTAGCTGTGGTTGTGGCAGTGGTAGTTGTAAAGGTTGTGGAACAAAAGGAAAATGCAGTGGGCATGAACATAGTCATGAACATAAATAAATTCTAAAATATAGGCAGACTTGAATAAAAGTTTTTGTTCAGGTCTGTTTTTTTATTTTAATTTTTTTAAGATGAAATAAAGATAATTAATAAAAGGAAAAGAATATTTTTACTTGAAAAATCATGTGAGAATGCTATAATAACTCATTGTATAATTAACAATAAAGGAGATTGATATGGACAACTTAACACTTGGAGTAATAGGAGCCGTTATTGTTATAGGGCTACTAACAATTTTTAAATTTTCTGGAAAGAAAGAAAAAGAAGAGAATAAGGACGAAATAAGAATCTATTACAGATACGCTGGGGATATAGAATGGATCAGATACGAAATAGAAAGATATAGATTCGGTTCATTAAAGTATCTTTTTAGCTGTAAGAATAAGGAAGAATCAGATTTTCAAATTATAATAAATAATACTGAAACTGATATAAGTGCAGATTTTTATGCTACAGAATTTAATTATTCTAAGAAGTATTCTTTGGAATGTATTGTCAAAGATTTAAAGCTTACTGATGAAAAATATGATGAGTTGATGGAAAATCTAAAGGATACTTATATAGAAGATAATCATGATGGAAAAGCAATTGAAAAAATCAAGAAAAATACAGAAGAAGAGGTAAAAGAAATAATTTGAGAATTATATTGACTTTTAGCTCAACATAAAGTATATTAAATTTGCAAATAAATCAATATTAAGAGGGAGATGATAGGAGAGAAATGAAAAAGAAACAGGTATCACTTTATTATGCACTGCTGCCAGTTGTATTTTTGGTAGTAACACTTTATTACGCTGTTCAAGTAGCTAAACTTGATGTGCATATTCCAATCTTTATTTCAGCGATTTTTGCTGCGTTGATAGCAAAAATATCTGGCTGTGCAACTTGGAATGAATTGGAAGATGGTGTAGTAGACACTATAAAAATGTCTATGAGAGCTATACTGATTTTAATAATAATAGGAATGGTAATAGGAAGCTGGATATTATCTGGAGTAGTTCCAACAATGATATATTATGGATTGAAAATAATAGAGCCTTCAGTATTTTTACCAGTAACTGTAATAATATGTTCTATAGTGTCTATATCCACAGGTAGCTCATGGAGTACAGCTTCTACAGTGGGAATAGCATTGGTAGGTATAGGAGAGGGACTAGGACTTCCCAGACCTATAATAGCAGGAGCTATTATTTCAGGAGCATATTTTGGAGATAAACTTTCACCTATGTCTGATACAACGACTTTGGCACCAGCAATGGCAGGCTCTAATTTGTTTGAGCATATAAAGCATATGCTTTATACAACAGTACCATCATATGCTTTAACTCTTGTTGGATTTGTAGTAATTGGATTGAAAAAAACAGCTGGTGGAGAAGTAGATACAGCTCAGATAAATGAGATTTTAAATGCTCTTACAGGGTCATTTAAAATAAATCCATTACTTCTATTGATACCTATATTTGTTATTGGAATGGTTATAATGAAAGTACCTGCTATTCCAGGGCTCTTTGTAGGTTCATTGATAGGAGCTGTTACAGCAATGGTTGTTCAGGGTTCTAGTTTGAAAGAAGCACTTTATTCACTTCATTATGGCTATGTAGGACATACAGGAATGCCTATGGTAGATGAGCTTCTTACAAGAGGAGGACTGGATTCAATGATGTGGACAGTTTCTCTTGTACTTTGTGCTATGACATTTGGTGGAATAATGGAAAAATCTGGAATGCTTGGAAGAATAGCACAGGAAATACTAAAGTTTGCCAATACCAATGGGAAACTGATTCTTTCAACTATACTTACACCTATATTTGTTAATTTAGTAGCTGGAGATCAATATCTTTCAATAGTTATACCTGGAAGAATGTTTAAAGAAAGTTATGAGGAGCGAGGATTAGCTGCAAAAAATCTTTCCAGAGCTTTAGAAGACTCTGGAACAATGACATCGCCTCTTGTTCCTTGGAATACATGTGGAGCTTTCATGATGGGAGCATTGGGAGTAGGTCCATGGGTATATGTACCATACTGTTTCTTTAATCTTATCTCTCCTGTTTTATCTGTGATATATGGATTTACAGGATTTACAATTGAAAAAATAAAAAAAGAAAATAAATAATAAATAAAAGGGGTTGTTGCAAATTGATGATTTTAATCAGTTCTTTGAGCAACTCCTTTTTCTTTTCAGCATTTTTGTTTTGAGATATTATAAATGCACTAGCCTCTTTTTACAAAATTATTATAGATTTCTTCTATTTTAGCAATAATATATTCTGGTGTTATAAGAGCATATTTTTCTTCCCTTGAAAGAGAATGACTATATAGAGGCATATCTTGTGGTTCAACTCCCTGATGCCTTTCACAGGCATTAGAAAGCCATTCTTTTTTAGAAGCACTTGGACTGAAAATAGCAAAACTTGGAATATCTAGACTTTGGGCAATATGTCTAGGACCTCCTTCATTACCAAAAAACATATCACAATTACTTAGAAGGGTAGCTAATTCTCTAATAGAATCAGTTTTTATATTTGAAAAAACATTAATATTATTATTTAATTTTTTATGAACAGTTTTTACAAATTCTTTTTCATTAGGGGAATAATAAAATATAATTTGTGTATTTAGTTTTTCTATAAGATGTTCTATAACAAGGATCATTTTATTTACATCATAAACTTTTTCAGGTCTTCTTGAATTTACAGCACATACAAACATAGGTCTTGAAAAATCTATTCCAGCTTCTTCCATTCTTTTTTTCATAATTTTTTTTTCTTCATTTGTGATAGAAAGAGTATAGTTGTTATCATAAATTAAATTATATTCTTTTTTTAATGGATCCAGCAATTTCAAAAATTTATCAACTTTATCTTCAGCATATTTAGGTTCATTTACTTTATCTGTATAAATTAAACCTCTATATTTTTTAGCCCTTCCTATTCTATACTTACTATTCATAGAAAAAAGTGAAAAAAGTTCACTTTTGGGAGTGGACATAATATCAATAATGATATCATATTTTTTTCTTGTAACTTTCCATACTTTACTAATATATTTTAATGGATTTTTTTGCTCCTCTTTGGTAATTGAAATAATATTATCAATATATTTATGTTTCTGGAAGAGTGGAGAAATATGTTCATATAGAACATAATCTATTTCAGAATTAGGGAAAGTTTTCTTTAATGTATTGCAAATAGCTGAAGAGAGAACAGCATCTCCTATCTGTTTAAATCTTATTACTAGTATCTTCATAGTAGCACCTCATAAAATTAAGAAATATTAGTTACTATAATAATAATCAACTAAGATTAAAATTTGGTAAATATTTGAAATAATATAATTTCAATAAGTTTAAAATCAATATTTAAGAGCATTAAAAAATACACTAAAATAAAAAGAGTGGTATTTAAACCACTCTAATTTAATTATTTATATTCAATTTTTATTTTTCAATTTTATAAAGAGCTTTTATTTCAAATCCTAAAAACTGTTCTGCTACTTTTTTAAATTTTTCTTTATCTCCACTAACAAAAAAATCAATTTTTCCTTTAGCATCAGAATCTGATAAAAGATCAGAATTTTTTAGAGTATTGTAAAGGGCAATAGAAGTTTCTTTTGCAGGGTCAACTATGTTTCCACAGAAATTTTTAGCAATATCTTCCCTTGCTATGGGATAGTGAGTACATCCCAAAACAACTGTATCTACATTTCTAGGAAATTTAGAAATATGATTTTTAATAATAGTTTCTCTATCCTCAAAAGTTTCCCAACCTGCTTCTATCATAGGACATAATTCTGGGCACCCTTCCTGATATACTTTAGCTGTCTTTGAATATTTAGCTATCTCATCTGCATAAGCATTCGATGCAGCTGTAAAAGGAGTAGATAAGACTCCAATACATTTATTTGTACTTGTTTCTACAGCTGACTTAGCTCCAGGTGAGATAACTCCAATAACAGGAACAGTATATCTTCCTTTTATTAAGTCCAATGAAGCAGCTGTTGCAGTATTGCAAGCAATAACAACAGCTTTACAGTTATTCATCATGAAAAAATCCATAATATCTAAACAAAATCCTTGAATCTCCTTAGTCGTTTTTTCACCATAAGGTGCATTTCCATTATCACCATAATATATGATATTTTCATTAGGTAATAATTCAATAATTCTTTTTAATACTGTTGTTCCTCCAACTCCAGAGTCAAAGACTCCAATGTTATAGTTTTTTTTCATGATTCAAGCCCCCCTGAAATAAAAATTATATATTAATTAATATTTTATTTATTGAAACATGTTTATAAAGAAAGTTATTACAGCTGCATTTGTAAAGTCTATAAATAGTGCTCCTACAAGAGGTACAATAAAGAAAGCTTTTGTAGAGAAACCATTTACAGATGTGAAAGACTCCATATTGGCAATTGCTGTTGGAGTAGCTCCCATTCCAAATCCACAATGCCCTGTAACCATTACAGCTGCATCATACTTAGTAGCTATAAATGGAAGTCTCATAACATTGTATGTTATAAAATAAGTATAGAGAATTACAAATATTGTCTGAATAGCTAAGATAATAATCATAGGAATAGCTAGTTCAACAAGTTCCCATAACTTCATTGTCATTAATGCCATTGACAAAAATACAGATAGAGATATACTTCCAACAATGTCAATTTCCTTCATAGGAAGAGGTTTTTTTATTGTATCAGCGATATTTCTTAAAAGAGCAGCAACAAGCATAGGTCCGATATATGCAGGAAGAGCTAATCCACCTTTAATCAGCCAACCAGTATGTGCTTTAACAAATGGAGGTATAGAAGCTCCAATTCCCATTGCAACAGCTATGATAATAACTGCATTTAATATCTTTTCTTCTGTTACTTCAACTTTTTCAGCTTTTAAATCAGGATCTTGAGCTTTACTGTCTTCACCTTTTAAGTTATGTTTAATCATAAGTCTTCTAGCAACTGGTCCTCCAATTAAACATCCCATAACAAGTCCATAAGTAGCAGCAGCAAATCCAGCAGTTCTGGCTCCAACTACTCCTAATTCTTCTATTGTAGCTCCAAAAGCTCCAGCAGTACCATGTCCTCCTGTAAGAGGTACAGATCCTACTATAAGACCAAATAAAGGATTCATTCCTAAAGCTTTAGATAATGCAACTCCAATTGCATCTTGGCAGATTACTAATCCAGTAGCAACTACTAAGAATACAGCAACTCCAACTCCCCCTTGAGCTAATAGTTTAAAACTAGCCATAAATCCAACTGTAGTAAAGAATGCAATCATTAAGAAATTTTGTAGTGTTAAATCAAAATCAAATTGAAAAGTTTCAGTTTGACGTCCTATAAAAACAAAAATAGAAAAAATCAATCCACTAACAACTGGTGCTGGTATAAAGAACTTTTGTAAAAATTCACTTTTATTCTTTATCCATCTTCCCAAACAAAGTAAGACTGCAGCTATGGCAAGTGTTTCTGCCATATTAAATTTGTACTCAAACATTTTTGAACCTCCTGAAAATATTTTTGTCATGATACCCTATATTATTAATAGTACTCTATATTTTTAAATAGTCAATAGTCAAATGGAATATACTGTAATAATACAAAAAATATATAAAAAGAATGATAAAAGATTGATTATATTTTTTTTATAAGAGAAGAATAAAAAATATAGTTATTTTTAAATATATAGTTTTCGATAAAAGTACAATCGGAATATAAAATAGAACGCTTATACTAAATCAGAAATATTTTTATTAGAAAAGAAAATGAAAATAATGATTATAATTTATAAATTATATAATAAATATTTAAAAAAAATAAAAAAATCATAAATGAAAAAAACAGAAAAAATTTTTCAAAAACTTCTGTTTTTTAATAATGGATATTTTTATTATACATAAATCTTGAATTAAAAAAGATAAATAAAAATATTTATACTAAATAATGACTGTAAGAAATCAAAAATTATGATTGACTTTTTTTTGGTTTAAATATAAAATTGTTTGGTTGATATATTTTTAATTATCTATATATAAAATTTTATTTTTTTAAAAAATAAAATAATTAGAATCAAACAAATCTAATTTTGTGAATAAAATGTGTTTTTTAAATGAAAAAATATGTAATTCTTTTTCTTGCTTTAAATGATTGGGTTTAAAGTTAATAAATTATCTTTATTCCATCTTTTATACAAGAAATATTTAATGGGAAATTTGGCCCAGGCTCACCATCAATGTCAGTAACAATGGAATTATCATCACAAGATACTTTAAGTTTTGAAGTTCTAAAATGAATAAAACTTCCTGGAATTTCAAGATGCTCACCTTTAAAAAACTGAAATAGAGATGTAAGAGTTTTTGTAAGAGTATCTCCTTTTACAATTATTATATCTAAAAGTCCATCATCTATTTCACTTTTGTAAGCAATATTGATATTTCCAGCTGTTCTTCCATTAAATACAAAAAATATGAGAGCACTTCCATCATAAGTAAATTCAGAGGATTCTACAGAAATATTCATCTTTTTAAAAGTAGGGAGTTCCATAATACCATTAAAATAATATGCTAGTTTCCCAATAGTATTTTTCAAATGAGTAGGGGTTTTTTGAGAAATATCAGTAAAAAGTCCATAACTAAAAACATTAATAAAATATTTACCATTAACAAATCCTAAATCCACATTTTTAGGAGAACCTTTTAATATTTTTTTACATGAATCTTCAATATTAGAAGACATTCCTATATGTTTAGCAAAATCATTGGCTGTTCCTACAGGAAGAATGGCAAGAGGGAGATTGATATTTTTGTTTTTTATAATATTTACAATTTGATTTATGGTACCATCTCCACCAGCAGCTAGAATGTGGTCATAATTTTCATCTAAAGTAAGAAAAGCATTTTCTAATGGAGTTTCCATACTTATTCTAAAAGGAACTATTTCCAAAGATTGTTGTTGATAAAGATAAATTATGGTATCAAGATGCTTTAAAATTTCATTTTCACCTGAAAAGGGGTTATAAATAAATTTAACTTTTTTCATAATAAAACTCCTTTTTTTAACTTTTAATGTTTAATATATAGTTTTAGTTTAGCAGATATATATAAAAAATTCTAGTTATAAAATTTTGAAGATTTAAGTTTTATAAAAATTCTAATATAGAGTATACAGGGGGAAGTATGAAAAAAATTATAATTAATGGACTGTTACGAAAAGTTGTATATGATACTGAAAGCAAGACATATACTAAGACAATAAAGTTAAAATGGAAAAAGAAAAAATAGTAGAAAAAATGAATGAATATTTTAATGGAGAAAAAGTATACAAGCAAATAGAAAATAATATTAGAAAAAATAAATAAATCTATTTTAAATATGATATAATTTCTTTAGGATTAGATAAAAAGCTTGGAGGAATTATGGATAAATTGAGAGAATTACAATTAGTAGAAAAAGATTGTTTAGATTTTTTTGTAAAAATATGTGAAGAAAATAATCTTGAATATATATTAGACTTTGGAACTTTATTAGGTGCAGCAAGACATAAGGGATTTATTCCATGGGATGATGATGTTGATCTTGGAATGCCAAGAGAAGATTATGAAAGATTTTTAAAAATATTTGAAAAATATAAGAATAATGGAAGATTCTCTTTAGAAACATATAAAAGAGGAGCTTTCTATAAATTAAAAGATAATAATCACTATATATTAAATAAAGATGAAAGTAAATCAGAAATTGATATAGATATTTTTCCTTTAGATTATTATGATGATGTAAAAAAAGTAGATTTCCTTAATGGATATCTAGAATTGAGCAAGGACAGAAGTTCTGTTTGGAGAAAGTGGAAAACCCATTTTAAAAGAGAAATACATTTAAAAATATTATCGAACAGTTTTTTTAAAAAAAGATTTATTTCAAAAACTAAAGGACCATATATAGGAAGAGGTGTGGAAACTGGATTTAAAATTAAATTGAATCCTGTAGAAAAGTTTTTTCCTTTGACAGAAATAGAATTTGAAGGTAAAAAATATAAAGCTCCAAAAGATTATGATAATTTTCTTACATTATTATATGGAGATTATATGACACCACCTGAAAATCCAGCACCACTACATCATAAACATATTAAGGATATAATTAAAATAGAAAAATAAATAGAAACTACAGAAATAACTATACTTCATAATTGAGGGATAGTTATTTTTTTATACTTAAATAAAAATATTTGTAGAAAGAAACTTTTATAGATTTTTAGAGCGAAATATATTAATAAAGTGATTAAAATGTGATATAATTATGGTGAATGTTGTGAGAATATATATTGAAAAATGGGAGAAAATTTATGCTCAAGAAAATAAATAGGGTATTTCAAGACTATATGCGAGAGAAAAGGTTAAAACTGGGAAAATATATATGGGATAAAAAGAAAAATAAAGAAGAAATAAAGTCAGGAAATTTTATTGAGAACAATGATATAAAAAGATACTGTTTATGAGATATGATGGAAAAATAGGAGATATGGTAATAAATACTCTAATGTTTAGAGAGATAAAGAAGAAATATCCATATATAGAAATAGGCGTAGTAACAAAAGGTGGAGCGAAAGCAGTAATAGAAAATAATCCAAATATAGATAAAATATATGAGTATAAAAAAATAGAAAAAGTATAAAAGAATTGTCTTTGGAAATAGCAGCAGAAAAATATGATTTATTAATAGATTTTTCAGAGATGCTGAGAGTAAATCAAATGATGCTTATAAATCTATGTAAAGCAAGATTTAATATGGGATTGAATAAAGAGAATTGGAAGATGTTTGACATATCCTACACAAAACCTGTAGACCATATTCATATAACAGAATTATATAAAAATATTTTAGAGAAATTAGGAATAAAAAATATAGAGATAAATTATGAAGTATTTTTTACTGAGCAGCAAAAAAATAAAGTTGATGAATTGCTAAAAAAATTAAAGCACAAAAAAATAATTGTATTTAATCCATTTGCAGCAAGTAAACATAGAGATATAAATTTAGAAAATATATTAAAAATAGGGAAAATAATTATTGAAGATAAAAATAATATTTTAATATTTATAGGAGAGGAAAAAGAAGGAAAGAACTTGAAAAGATATTAAAGGAATTAGTGTATAATGCAATTTTTCCAGTTTTAAAGGATATAATGGAAACCTCATATTTAATAAGCAAAGCAGATTTAGTAATAACTCCAGATACATCAATAGTCCATATAGCAGCAGCTTTTAAAAGAAAATTGATAGCAATTTATAGACTGGATAATAGAGTAGAAAATGAAGTAAATAGATATTTATGGGCTCCTAATTACAAAGAAGCAGTACAGATATTTTCAAGAGATTTTGAAGTTAAAAATGGAGAAGAGCCAGATATCAATAAGTTTGATATGAAAGAAATAAAAAAAGAAATAAAAAAAGTATTTTAAAAATATAGGAGAAGAGAATGGTTAGGGTTAGAGGCTTTTTTATAAGATTAGCAGGAATGAAGAAAAAAGAAAAAGATATAGAGTTAAAAAATATAAGAAGAATATTAATTCCTGGGGGAAGAATAGGAGATATGGTATGTGAAACACCATTGATCAGAGAATTGCATAATTTTTTTCCAGAGGCAGAAATAGATGTTTATCTAGATAAGATAGTAACACCATTGTTTAAAAATTGTCCATACTTAAATGTTATAGAAACAAAAAGGGGAAGTAGATTTGTACATAGAGTGAAAATATTAAGAATTTTATCTTCTTGGTATGATGCGCTGTTAAAAAGAAAAAAGTATGATCTATATTTTGATTTTACTAGTGGATTAAGATTTTATAGCATATTTGCTTTGAAAATAATGAAACCAAGATATAGTGTGGGGGTATTTAGAGAAGAAAAACATGGAATAAAAAAAGATGAATTAACTATTTTTGATAAATATATAGAAACAAAAAAAAGCAATCATATGAGAGATATCAGTTTAGCAGGAATAGAAGTATTAGGGAAGAAAGTAGAGAATAGAAAATATGAATTATTTTTAGGAGAAACAGAAGAAAAATATAAGGATTATTTTCCTAAAGAAAATATAAATATAATTTTTAATTATACAGGTGGAAATATAAAGAAAAATTTGTCAATAGAAGAAGTGAAAGAAAGTTGTAAAAAACTTATAGAAATAAATGAAAAAATAATTATATATGTGATGGTGCTGCCAGATAAATATGAAGAATTAGAAAAAGAGATAAAGAAATGGAAAGAAGAGCGAATAAAAATTTGTGAAAAAACAGAAGATATATTAGAAGCAGCAGCCATGATAAAATACACAAATATATTGGTAAGTGTAGATACTGGAGTGGTACATATAGCTTCAGCATATAATATACCAGTAATTTCAATATTTCCAGATAATGAAAACAGTATAGAATATTTTTCGCCAAAATCAGAATTGAGTTATGTGATAAAGTGTAAAGACAGAAGATGGATAAAAGATTTTGATAAAGAAGAAATGAAAAGAGATATTAAAGAAATAATAGATAAATTAAAATGGAAGGTATAAATGAAAAAGAAAGTAATATTTAGAAGTGGAAGTTTAAGAATGGGAGGACTAGAAAGAGTATTAATAGAGGTTCTTCAGACAATAGATAGAGAAAAATTTGATATTTACCTTGTAATAGATGATGATTGTGGAAAAGAAAATATATTTGAAAAGGATATACCAAAAGATATAGAATATTTTTTCCTAAAACCAGAAAAACTCATAAGAGAAACAGAAAAATATAAAGTAAGAAAGAAAAATATTGTGTATAAGTTGATGTATAACTTGATGATGGAAAAAGAAAATAGAATTATGTATAAGAATATGCAGCAGATATTAAAAAAACTTGGAGAAATAGATATAATAATAGATTTTGATGGAGGAGCTTCAAAGTATATAGAAAAATTAGATATAAAAAAGAAAATAGTGTGGATTCATAATTCTATACCTAATTTAAAGAAAAAAGAAGGTAAGATAAAAAGATTTGGGAAAAGATTAGAAAAATATGACAGAGTAGTAGCTATATGCGATGAAATGAAAGAAGAAATAGAAAATATATATCCAACTTTAAAAGGAAAAGTAAGCAGAATATATAATCCATTTAATTTTGAAAGAATAGAAAAATTAATGAATGATGAAAGCGAATTAACACAAGAGCAGATAAAAATGTTAGAGGAAGATTATTGTATTGCCATATCAAGGTTAGATGTTATTCAAAAAGACTATGATACTCTCCTAAAGAGTTTTAAAATACTAAAAGCTAAAGGCATAGAACAAAAGTTATATATTATAGGAGATGGACCTTCTAAAAAAATAATTGAAGAATGGATAAAAGAATATCAGCTAGAAAATTTAGTATTTTTATTAGGAAGAATGAAAAATCCATATATATGGTTAAAAAATTCTAATTTTTTTATTCATAGTTCAAAATTTGAAGGATTTGGATTAGTATTAGTTGAAGCTGGATATTCAGGAAAAGCAGTAATTTCTTCAAAGTGTCCAGTAGGACCAAGAGATATTTTAAAAGATGGAGAATGTGGAATTTTATTTGAAATTGGAAATGAAAAAGAACTTGCTGATAATATAGAGAAAATTTTAAAAAATCAAGAATTAAAAAAAGAATATGAAAAATTGATAAAAGAGAGAGTGAAAGAATTTGACAGCAAAAATGTGATGAAAGAATATGAAAAATTGATAGAAGAAATTTAAAACAGAGGATAATTAAGATGATAAAAAATGAAAAGTATAAGGAATACAATATATATTATCCAGAAAAAGAGATATTTTATAAAGAGTTAGGGGAAAAAATAGTTGATAAGCAGTATGAGGAATTAGAAGTTTATAAAAATACAGAAAGAAATTATGTAGCAAAAATAGAAGTAGAAGGAAAGAAATATATACTGAAGTCTCCTAAATCAGAAACAATAATACCCCAAAGAAGAGTACAGACTTTAATAAAAAATGGAGAAGCTTTAAATACTCTGATAAATGTGAGAAAAAGAGTAAAAGAGGGAATGAAAGAATATGCAGTTCCATTTTTAGCTATAGTGAAGAAAGGGATTTTTATAAGAGAAAGCTACATATTAATGGAATGTATAGAGGGAGAACCAATAAAGAGTGTTGCTGATATAGATGAAATAATGAAAATAGTTAATAAATTGCATAAAGAAGAAATATACCATGGAGATTTAAATACTTCAAATTTTATAAAAACCAAAAATGGAATGAGAATAATAGATACTCAGGGAAAAAAGGAAAAGTATTTTTATTTTAAGAGATGGAATGATCTTTTTATAATGAAGAATGATTTATTAGTAATAGAAAAAGAATATAAAGTAGAAGAAAAATATTATAAAAAGAGTAAGAATGTTTCATATTATATGGTTTTGGTAATAAGAAAAATAAAAAAACTAAAATTTATAGAGCAATTAAAATCAAAGAAAAAAGAATTGAGAAAAAAAGGATGGAAAATATGAAAAAGAAATTTTTTTTGAAAAAATCATATATAAGAGATGAAATAAATGTATTTTTTACAAATTTTTTTCTTTGTTTTTTAAAAAGAAATTTTAAAGATCCCCAAAAAATAATAGTTAAAATGACTGATGGATTGGGAGATATTGTAATAAGAAGTAAATTAATAGAAAAAATTATTGAAGAATATGGATATAATAATATATTTTTTTTAGTAAGAGAAGAATATGGTTTTCTTGGAGAAGCTTTAGAATTCCCAATCATTACTATTTCAAGGAAAGAAAGATATAATTTAATTAGAAGAATAAAAAAATGTATCAAATTAATAGAATTGGAATAAATAAATTTATCAATCTTGAATGGAGCAATGATGATCTTATAAGAAATATTTATTCGAAAGAAAAATTGGGAATAGAAGCTTTAGAAGAAGAAGATAAAAAAAATAATAACTGTTATACAACTAGTTTAAAATTAAGAACAAAAAAATTTTTAATGAAGAAGAGAAAAATGTGATTGATTTTTTAAAAGAGATAGCAGAATTTTTATTTGATAAACCAATAAGAAAAGAAAAATTAATACCAAATTTAAAGGATAAGTTTTGTACTTCTCTTTATAATGAAGGTATTGTAATTGGAGTTGGAGCAACAGATAAAAATAGAATTTGTAACCCTTATAAAATGAGTGAATATATAAAAAAGATAGTGGATATTTGCCCAGAAGAGAAAATTTATTTAGTAGGTGGAGGAAAGTCTCAGGAAGCATATTCAAAAAAAATAATTGAGTTATGTTCAAATGAGAATATAATAAATTTAGTGAATAAAACTAATTTACAAAATGTTTTAGAAATAGTAGCAAAGGCAAAAATTTTTATTGGATTTGATTCAGGCTTATATAATTTTAGATATACTTTAAGAAAAAAACAAATAGCTTTATTCAGAAGTAAGAAAGTTCCATATGCTCACAATGAAAAATTTGTCAAAATCTTAGAGGGAAAAAAGAAAATTTAAGTAGTGTAAAAGATGAAAAATATTCAAATTTAGAAATAAATAATATAAGTGTAGATGAATTTGAAAAATTTTTCATTGAACTTTTAAATCTATAATATAAATGGTAGAGGGGATAAATAGTGAGAAAATTTTTATTAAATAAGAATAATGAAATATTAAGTATATTAACAATGATATTTCTTTTTTTTATAATTAGAAAAGGAAGCGAAAGATATGTTGTTGATTATATTTTAATGGGGATAACTATATTTTTTGTTTATATAAAAGAAAATATAATAAAATATCTATGGGGTTGGTCATTAGTATAGTTGGGTATATCTTTTTTATAACTCTAAGTTTTTTAAAAAATGATTTTGTAAACTTAAATATTGAATTGTTTTTTAAAATAATAATTCATAATTACATATTATTTTTATGTTTAACCCAATTAGAATTAAGTGAAAAATATTATAAGAGTTTTTTATTCTTTTTTATATTGTGCTCATTGATAGTTACAGTAAAAGGATTGGAAGAATGGCATTTAAATAATTTTTCACCATATTATAGAGTAAAAATGAGAACAGAGCCAACAATATTAACAATTGAAATTGGAATTTATGTTTTGATAAGTTTTTTTCTTTACTATATTCAAAGAAAACTATTGTTAAAATTATTTCTGGTATTATTTTTATACTATCTTTTTTAGTATTAATGAGTACAAATAGTCGAATAACACTTTTAACAATTCCTTTAATAATAGTAATAACACTTTTAATTAAATTTAAAGTAAAATTTAAATATTTAATAATTTTTTTCATTTTAGGCATTTGTTTTATTAAAGAACCACATATAAATAAGTATCTATATAGAGTAAAACAATTAACATCAATGAAAAACATAGAAAAAGAAACAAGAATAAAAATTTGGATAAAAGGAATTAGTGATTTTAAGAAAAATAAATATAAGCCATTAGGATTTTATTATTACAAAAATCATGAATTAGGAGCAATTTCTTGGGAAAAAAATCCTCATCTTCATAATAATTTTTTAGAGATAATAGTAACTCAAGGTATAGGAGCAATAATATTTTATATTTCTTTTAATATTTTTTTATTTTTAGAATTTATAAAAAAACTAAAATCAACACAGATAAAAAGTCAAAAAATATTAATTTATCTTTCTATTAGTATATTAGTCTTTTTAAATTTAACAGGATTAACTGATTGTAATATTTATTTTAGTAAAGTTAATCAATTAGCATTTTTTATATTCGCATTAGCTTTATGTAAAGTAAGAGGAGAAAATATAAATGAATGAAATAAAAGTAAGTGTAATTATACCAGTTTATAATGTAGAAGAATATATTGAAGAATGTTTAAATTCAGTGGTGAATCAAACATTAAAAGAAATAGAAATAATAATAGTAAATGATGGAACCCAAGATAATTCTATGAAAAGAATAGAAAGATTTTTATCTGATAAAAGAATAATTATAATAAATAAAGAAAATGGAGGAGTTTCATCTGCAAGAAATACAGGTATGAAAATAGCAAAAGGAGAGTATATTTCTTTTATTGATCCTGATGATTTTATTAAATTATCGATGATGGAAGAATTATATAAAGATGCTGAAGATGCAGATATAGTATTTTCTGATTTTATTTTATATGATAATTTAGATAAGAATGAAAAATAGAAAAATATATGAAAAAAAAACAAGAATTGGAAGTATGATTTGGAGTAATCAATTACTTAAATTTAGAGGGGTTACATCCAAATTATATAAAAGGACCTTTTTACAAGAAAATTATATATTATTTATAGAAAAATTATATATGAAGATACTTCATTTAATTTTACAGCATTTATTATATCAAATAATGTAAAATATATAAAAAAATTTCATTATTATTATAGACAAAATAGAGATGGAAGTACTACAACTAATCCAGATAAAACAAAAGAAATAGAGGCATATAAAAAAATTGTAATATATTTAGAAAAATTTATGAAAAAAATGGAGGATAATGATTTTAAAAAAGCTAGAATATATTTATTAATGAGTTATTATAAAGCGTTGAGTTATAAAGCACAAAATATAGAGATTTCTTTATTAGAAACAAGAGAATTTGAAATAAAATTAAAAATATTTTTGAAAAAAATATTCAAGAGAAGAAATAGAAATAATCAGAGTAGATGTAAATGAAATTTTAAAAACTATCATGTATTATAAAATATCTCTACTTAATAAAATTTATTGGAAAAATAAAATTTTGACAAAAAAATATTAAGAAGAATTATTGAAAAAAAATAAAAAGTTCATTAAAACTCATAAATAAATTATAACAATTATATGTTTCTAATGTTATAGTAGTTCATTATAGATGATAATCTGAAATAAGAAATATTAAATTATAAAAGAACAAAGATGTATTTTGCTAAAAAAATATATTCTAAATACATTTAAGAATTAAAGAAGCAAAAAGAATTAAAATATATTTAAAATAAAAAGAAACCATATTAAAAAAATATTATAATAAATTAAATAAAATAGAAAAAAGATACTGAAAGAAGATTTAGAAAAAATATTTAATTCAAAATATATATATAAAATCAATATATTTGATAAATTTTATTGGAAAAATATTTTATTTACTTCAAAAAATATAAGAAGAATAACAAAAAATAAAATTAAGGATAAAATATGACTAAAATGAAAATAAGTGTAATAATACCAGTATATAATGTAGAAGAATATATAGAACAGTGTGTAGAATCAGTAGTAAACCAAACATTAAAAGAAATAGAAATAATAATAGTAAATGATGGAACACAAGATAATTCTATGAAAAAAATAGAAAGATTTTTATTGGATGATAGAATAATTGTAATAAATAAGGAAAATAGAGGAATTTCATCGGCAAGAAATTGTGGTTTAAAAATTGCTAAGGGAGAATATATAGCATTTGTAGATAGTGATGATTTTATAGACGAAATGATGTTGGAAAAATTATATGAGAATAGTGAAAATAAAGATATTGTTATTAGTAATGTAATTGAATATAATAATGTAACTGGTGAAAAAAAACAAAGAGAAATAAAAATGAAATTAAAAAATACAATAAAGGAAGTTATTTTTGGAAATATTCTGGATTTGAGATTTGGAATAAAATTTATAAAAGAAGTTTTTTAATGGAAAATAATATAAAGTTTATAGAAGGAATAGTACTTGAAGATGTTCCATTTAATTTTTATTCTTTATTTTTAACTAATAAAGTTAAATATGTGGATAAAGCATATTATTATTATAGAATTAAAAGAGAAAATAGTATTTTAAATACTCTTAATAATGAAAAAATTTTAAATGCTTATAATAAAATAAATATTAAATTGCATAATTTTTCAGAGATTGATTTAAACGGTGTTTTTTCAAAATTAAGAGTGTATATTTGGAAAATATATTATATAAGTCAAGAAAAGAAAAGTAAAAAAGAGAAGTTAGAATTAACTATAATAACTGAATTCGAAGAAAGATTAAAAAAAATTATAAAAGTTTGTCTTTAATAGAAAAAGAAATTTTAAAGGAAGATTTAAGAACCATTTTACATAATAGAATGTTTTGGGAAATAAAAATTTTTGATAGTTTTTATTGGAAAAATAAAATTTTTACTAGAAAGATATTAAGAAGAATAATAGAAGGAAAAATTAAAAATATTTTTAAGATTAAATAAATAATTTTTCTTATATGATATAATTTAGATAAAAGAAAATATGGAGATATTTTAATGAATAAATTAAAAAAATAGAAACAAACTTACAAGGAATATATATAATTGAGCCTTTAGTATTTGGAGATGATAGAGGTTTTTTTCTTGAATCGTATAATAAATCTGAATTTGAAAAAATAGGAATATTTGAAGAATTTGTACAAGATAATCATTCTAAATCTAAAAAAGGCGTACTTAGAGGACTTCATTTTCAAACTAGACATTCTCAAGCAAAGCTTATAAGAGTAATAAAAGGGAAAATATTTGATATTGTGGTTGATATAAGAAAAAGTAGTTTTACATATGGAAAATGGTGTGGAACTGAGTTAAGTGCAGAAAATAAAAAAATGTTGTATATATCAAAAGGTTTTGCTCATGGATTTTTAGCTTTAGAAGATGATACAGAAATAGAATATAAATGTGATGAATTTTATAATGCACAATATGATTCAGGAATAATGTGGAACGATAAAGATATAAATATCAATTGGAATTTTGAAAAGTATGGTATAAAAGAAGAAGATATAATTTTATCAGAAAAAGATAAAAAACATCAATCTTTTAAGGAATACACAGAAAAATATATAGGAGAAAATGTATTGCTTACAGGAGGAGATGGACAACTTGGTCAGGATTTTCAAAAACTTTTTGATAAATTAGGAATAAAATACACAGCTACTGACTATAGAGAATTAGATGTAACTGATAAAGAGAAAGTAAAAGAGTTTGTAGATAACAATGATTTCACAACGGTAATAAATTGTGCAGCATATAATAATGTGGATAGAGCAGAAGAAGAACCAGAAAAATGTTTTGCTTTAAATGCATATGTACCTAAATATTTATCAGAAATATGTAAAGAAAAGAATATAGTATTTGTAACATATTCAACAGATTTTGTATTTGATGGACAAAAAGAAATACCATATACAGAAGAAAATATTCCTAATCCTTTATCAATATATTCAAAGGCAAAATTAGAAGGAGAAAAATATTCATTGGAATATGGAAAAAGCTTTGTAATAAGGACATCATGGGTATTTGGAATGGGAAATAATAATTTTTGTAAACAGGTGATTAACTGGTCAAAAGGAAAAGATAGATTGAGTATAGTAGATGACCAAGTATCATCACCAACATATTCAAAAGACTTGGCAGAATATTCATGGGAACTTATTCAAACAGATAGATATGGATTGTACCATCTGTCAAATGATGGAGAAGCATCAAAATTTGAACAAGCGCAATATATATTAAAGAAAATAGGCTGGAATGGAATATTGGAAAGAGCTAAAACGAAAGATTTTCCTTTACCAGCAAGGAGAGCAGAATATTCTAAATTAGACAGCAGTAAATTGGAAAAAGTAATTAATAAAAAAATACCACATTGGAAAAGTGGAATAGATAAGTTTTTAGAGGAAATGAGAGAAAAGGGAGAGATATAGATGAAAACGTATCTTGTAACAGGAGCAGCAGGCTTTATAGGAACAAATTTTGTGAAATATATGCTTGAAAAGTATAGAGAGAAAATAAGAATAGTAGTTCTGGATAAACTTACTTATGCAGGAAATATAGAAAATATCCAAGAAGAAATAGATTCTAAAAAGATAGATTTTGTAAAGGGAGATATCTGTAATAGAGAACTAGTGGAAGATATATTTTCTAGGTATGAAATAGATTATGTAGTAAATTTTGCAGCAGAATCTCATGTAGACAGAAGTATATCAAATCCACAGATATTTTTGGAAACAAATATACTTGGAACACAAAACCTGTTGGAAGTATCTAAGCAGTTTTGGAGTATAGGAAGAGATGAAAATGGATATCCCATATATAAAGTAGGAAAGAAATTTCTACATATATCTACAGATGAAGTATATGGATCACTATCAAAAGACTATACAGAAGCAAAAGAACTTGTACTTAATGACAGAGTAAAAAAGTAGCAGAGGGAAGAAAGAATTTAAAAACATATGGAGATAAATTTTTTACAGAAGAAACACCATTGGACCCAAGATCACCATATTCAGCTTCAAAGACATCAAGTGATATGATAGTGAGAGCATATGCAGAAACATACAAATTTCCGATGAATATAACAAGATGTTCAAACAATTATGGACCATATCAGTTTCCAGAAAAGTTGATACCACTTATTATAAAAAATATATTGGAAGGTAAAAAGCTGCCAGTATATGGAGATGGAAGTAATGTAAGGGATTGGCTGTATGTAAAAGATCATAATAAAGCAGTAGATATGGTAATAAATAATGGAAGATTGGGAGAAGTATACAATATTGGTGGTTTTAATGAAGAGAAAAATATCAATATAGTAAAACTTACAATAGATACTATAGCCAAGATAATGAAAGAAGAACCAGAGTATAGAAGAGTATTAAAAACTGATGTGACTAAAATATCATATGATTTGATAAGTTATGTACAGGACAGACTGGGACATGATGCAAGATATGCAATAGATCCAGAAAAGATAGTAACAGAATTAGGTTGGTATCCAGAAACATCATTTGATAAAGGAATAGAACAAACAATAAAGTGGTATTTGGATAATCAGGAATGGGTAGAGAAAGTTTTAAGTAAATAATAAATATAGCGTTGTAATCTATAAGAAGATTGGTTTAAAAGCCAGTCTTTTTTTATTTTTTGAAACATAATTTCACCATAAAAATATTGCTTAAAGAGGTTAAAATTAATTTTAAAGATATTTATTAATAGTATAATCAGTATTTTTGTATTTAATGATTGAAAAAAATAAAATAATTTAATTTTTAAAATTCTAATCTTAAAGAATGTTTAATAACAAAAATAAAATGTTTATCAAATTTAAAAAGTAGAAAAAAATAATTATATAATGTATAATTTTACTTGAAAATTATTTTTATTATCTTTAAAAGTAAATAAAAATATGAAATTTATTAATATGAATTTCTGGGGGGGATTATGCTAAGAAAATTAAATAGAATGTTTCAAGACTATATGAGGAAAAAAAGATTAAGGCTAGGAAAATATATATGGGATAGAAAAAAGAATAAAGAAGAAATAAAACTAGGAAATTTTATTGAGAATAATAATATAAAAAAGATATTATTCATGAGATATGATGGAAAAATAGGAGATATGGTAATAAATACTCTAATGTTTAGAGAAATAAAGAAGAAATATCCATATATAGAAATAGGAGTAGTAACAAAAGAAGGTGCAAAAGTAGTAATAGAAAATAATCCAAATGTAGATAAAATATATGAGTATAAAAAAGATAGAAAAAGTATAAAAGAATTATCTTTGAAAATAGCATCAGAAAAATATGATCTGTTAATAGACTTTTCAGAGATGTTGAGAGTGAATCAAATGATGCTTATAAATCTATGTAAAGCAAGATTTAACATAGGAATAGATAGAGAAGAATGGGAATTATTTGATATAACAATAAAAAGTGGGATAGATTTTAATTGGACAGATCATATAACAGAAAGATATTCAGCATATTTAAAGAAAATAGGATTTAAAGAAAATGAAATAGATAAGAAATATGATATTTATATTGCAGAAACAGATAAATATAAAGAATTTTTAAAAGGAATAAAAGAAGAAAAAATAGTAGTATTGAATCCCTATGGAGCAAGTAAGCATAAAAGTTTTAGTTTAGAAACATTGGATAAAATAATAAAGTATTTAAAGAGTGTGAATGTAGGAGTAATTTTAATATATTTTGGAGAAAAATATAGGGAGCTAGAACAATTAAAAAAGGATAATGAGAATGTGTATATTCCTCAAAATATAGAAACAATACAAGACAGCGTATATTTAATAAAAGGAGCAGATTTAGTAATAACTCCAGATACATCAATAGTTCATATAGCATCAGCGTTAAATAAAGCTAATATATCAGTATATCCTCCAAAAGGAGGAAAATATGGAGTAGATCATTTAGTATGGGCTCCCAAAACAAAAGAAACAAAAGTAATATTTTGTGAAGATAAGAAGAGTCAATATGATGAAATAGATATAAATACATTTGATTTTCAAGAAATGAAGAAACTGATTGGAGAAAGATATGAAAAGAATATTATTTAAAAGTGGAAGTACTATGATGGGAGGAGTAGAAAGAGTTCAGTATGAATATATTAACTTTTTAGTTGATAAAGGATTTGATATAAAAGTTGTTATTGAAAATGATAACGGAAGTGAAAATATTTTAGAAAAAGAAATAAAAACAAAGGTAGAATATTTAAAAAATTATGAGTATATATCACGAATAAAAAAATTAGAGAAAATAGAAAAAGAAATTTTTTTTCAAGAATAAAATACGCAATAGTATTGTCTAAAGAAAAAAGGTATGCAGATAAAAAGTTTTTAGAAATATATAAGAAATTTCAACCAGATATTGTAATAGATTTTGATTCCAGTCTTACAAAGGTTATAAAAAAATTAAAAGATTCAAAGAATTTAGTGTGGATACATAGTTCAATAGAAAATTGGAAAAAGAAAAAAATAAAATAAAGAGGTTTGTAAAAAGATTAGAATATTACAATAAAATAATATGTATATGTCAGGAAATGGAAGAGGACTTATTAAAATTAAATAATAATTTAATAGGAAAAAGTGAATATTTATATAACCCAATTGATTTTGAAAAAATAAAAATGTTGTCAGATGTTCCTTTTAACAAAGATGAGGAAGTATTGGCAAAAGAAAAATTTCTTTTAATGGTATCAAGATTAGATATAATTCCAAAAGATTTTGAAACATTATTTTCAGCATTTGATATTGCAAAAGAGAAAGGATATGCTGGGAAATTATATCTTATTGGTGATGGACCAGATAGAGCACAAGTGGAAAAAATGAAAAAAAATTCTAAATATAAAGAAGAAATTTTCTTATTAGGAAGAAAGGAAAATCCATATAATTGGATGAAAAAAGCAGATAAATTGATATCATCTTCAAGATATGAAGGATTTTCAATTGTACTTTTAGAAGGGATTGTATTAAAAAAGAGAGTAATAGCCTCTAATTGTAAAAGTGGACCGAAGGAAATATTGGCAGATGGAAGGGGAAAACTTTTTGAAGTTGGAAATGCCTTCGAGCTTAGTGAAAACATATTAAAAAATTTTGATTTAAATTTTGAAGATAACTTTTTAGAAAAATTTAAAAAAAGAGGATTTTTGAAAAGTTTTTAAGAATCTTGGAGGGAACAAATGCTGGTTAATATATTTGATTATTTTTTAAAAAAGGAAATACCCATACTAATGTATCACAGACTTATTGAGAATGAAAAAGATATTGGAGTACATACTGTATATTGTGATATTAATAAATTTGAAGAACAATTGGTTTATTTAAAAGAAAAAGGATTTAAAACTATTACTTTTAAAGAGTTAAAAAATATAACAGAAGAAGATAAAAAGAAAGAAAATATATTATTTTAACATTTGATGATGGATATAAAGATAACTTTGAACTTTTATTTCCGTTATTAAAAAATATAATATGAAAGCTGTGATATATATGGTGTCACATCTAGAAGATAACAGATGGGATATAGAGGAAACTGGAGAAAAAAGATTTGAACTTATGAATTCAAATCAAATATTAGAAATGCATAAATCTGGATTAGTAGAATTTGGTGGACATACTATGCATCATGTAAAATTAAATAGACTTAGTTCAGAAAAACAAAAAGAAGAAATAGAAGGAAATAAAATATATTTAGAAAAACTTTTAAATGAACAGTTAGTATCTTTTGCTTATCCTTTTGGATTTTTTAATGATGAGTCTAAGAAGATAGTAAAAGAGTTGGGATATGATTATGGAATAGCAACTGATTCAGGACCTTTTTATATAAATGATGACTTATATGAAATTAGGAGAATAGGTATATTTTCAGATATAACAATGAATAAATTTAAAAGAAGAATAAAGGGAAATTATAATTTGAAAAAATGTAATAAGCTAAAATAAAGAGGTGAAAGAAAAAAGTGGAAGAAAAAATAAGCCTTATAGTAACTTTATATAATCGCTTAGAATATGCAAGAAATATGATTTTAGCTCTTCAACAGCAAACAAAGCAGATAGATGAACTGATTTTTGCTGATGATGGATCAAGTGAAGATGTTTATGAATATATAAAAGATTTACTACAGGAATGTAAATTTAAAATAAAATATGTCTATCAACAGGATATAGGATTTAGACTAGCAGCTTCAAGAAATAATGGAGCGAGAGCAGCTGAAAATGAATACCTTATTTTTTTAGATCAAGATGTTATCTTTGATAAAGACTTTATCAAAAAAATATATGAATCAAGAAAGAAAAAAAGAATAGTTTTTTCAGAAGCGTTGGGAAGTTCAGATGAGGAAAAACAAAGAATTCAAAAAATAATAAATGAAAAATATGATTATGAAAAAATTTATAAAATAATATCAGAAGAGAAAAAAATAGAACAAGATGGAATAGTAAAAAAGGAAAAACTATACAATGTTTTATATAAATTAAAATTAAGAACAAGAGGAGCTAAGATAGTAGGCCTCATTTTTTCTTTATATAGAGAAGATTATGTAGCAATAAATGGATTTGATGAAAATTACATAGGTTGGGGACATGAAGATGATGATTTTGGGAATAGATTTTTTAAATATGGAGGAGAAACTTATTCTTTTAAGTTTGAAAGATACCCAATTCATATGTATCACAAATCAGCTTCTCCAAAAGATGGAAGTGTAAATGAGAATTACTATAGAAAGAGAAAAAAGAAATTTGTAAATCAAATTATAAGTGTGAGTATGGATTTGGTAATCGTAAAGATAAAGATGAAGTTAAGCTAAAGTATATAAAAAATAAAGGGGAAAAAATGGAGTGGGGGATTTTGATAAGTACTTGTCAGAAAATATAGAAAGTTTAGGGGAATATGTTCAAAATCATAAAAATACTAGAATGGTGTATAAAGAAGAAGTGAATGGTGAAGTATTTTATATAAAAAATATATTATGAAGAAGAGAGATAGCTTTTTTTCTAATTTAGGAATAAAAATGATTCAGCAAAACATTATGAAAAATATCAGAAGAATTAGAAAAAACAAATATTTTACATATAAAGTCTGAATATATTAGTGTAAAAAAAGAAGGCCTCTTTCGAAGAACAGCTATATTAGTTATGAAAGATGGTGGGACTCCACTAGATAATTATATTTATAACTATAAAGATAAATTAGATCTTTTTAAAGAATTTTTTAATATTTTCATAAGGTTATGTCAAAATGGAATATACTCTAAAGATTATAATTTAGAGGGAGCGCTTCTTGGAAACGATGGCAAATTAAGACTTATAGACTTTGATAAGTATAGAATAAAAAAAATAGTAACTAAAAAATTTAAAAAGAAACTTATTGATAATTTAAGAAAAATTATATAAAAAAAATAGAGAAAAAGGATTTGAGGAGTTTTTAAAAAAGAAATAATTAGGGTAACAAAAGAATTAGAATGGGAAAAAGATATAAAGTAGGGAGCAGAATAATGATAGAGAAGAAAATTCACTATATTTGGTTTGGAAAAGAAAAGCCTGAAAAAGTATTGAAATGTATAGAAAGTTGGAGAAAATTTTTACCAGAGTATGAAATTATTGAATGGAATGAAAAGAATTTTGATTTAGAAAATGAAATGAAAAAATGTAAATTTCTAAGAGAATGTTATAGAAGAAAACTTTGGGCTTTTCTTTCAGACTATGTTCGATTAAGAGTATTGTATCAATATGGAGGGATATACCTTGATACAGATATGGAAATAATAAAAAATTTATATGACCTTTTAGAAACAGATTTTTTTACTGGATATGAAAATGATGAAATAATAAGTTTCGGAATTTTAGGTTGTATACCTCAACATAAAATAATAGAAAAAATGTTGGATTTCTATGATAATAAAATATGGGATTCAGATATGTACATAATAACAAATATATTAACAGAAATCTTAAAAGAAGAATATGGAGATAAACTTTTTGAAACATCAGGTATAAAGATATACCCAAAAGAATATTTTTATCCATATAATCATGATGAAGAATTTACAGAGAAGTGCTTAACAGAAAATACTTATGGAATTCACTGGTGGGGTAAAAGCTGGGGGAAAAATCCGAAGGTATATTTTTTGAAGTATAAACATTTGCCATGGTGGAAAAGATATCCAAAACATTTATGTAAATTAATAAATATTTATTCTAAAAAATATTTTACTAAGAAAGTTTGAAGGTAAAAATATGAAGAAAATAAAAAAAGAAGTATTTAAAGGATATAATATATACTTTTTAGAAGAAGAATATAAAATGTTGGCTGAAAAAATAATCAAAAAGAATTTAAAGAAATAGAGAAAATAAAGGATACCAAAAGAAACTATGTTTCTTTAATAGAAATAGATAGAGTTAAATATATATATAAAGAACCAAGAAATGAGTTTAGAATTCCTCAAAGACAGTTTATGAGCTTATTTAAAAAGGAGAAGCTTTAACTACATTGGTTAATATAAATAAATTGATAGATATGGGATTTGAAGAATTTGCAAAACCTTTAATAGCAGTCAATATTAGAAAAAGAGGAATGATAAATTTTTCCTTTTTTGTAATGGAATATGTACAAGGAGAGGAAGATAGAAAATATTTAGATGATATAGTGAAAAAAATGGAAGAAATTCATAAAAAAGGATATTATCATGGAGATTTTAATCCAGGGAATTTTTTGGTATCCAACGGTAAAATAAGAATACTGGATACGCAGGGAAAGAAAATGGGATTAACAAGATATAGAGCACATTATGATATGATAACAATGCAGTATGATTCTTATGAAGAAATGAAATATCCATATAAAAAAGATATGGTATATTATCTAGCATATTTCATAAAAAGATTTAAAAGGCTTTCAGCAATAGAAAAAATAGGAAAAATAAAGAAAAATTTAAGAGATAAAGGATGGAAAATTTAAATTAAAAGAAAGGAATATTATGAATATATTTTGGATATCTCAAGAAAAAATGAAAATATAGATGATAGAAATAATAATATCTATTATTCAGAAGAGAGTGGAATAAATTTTAAAAATAGTGGTTTAATAAATTTTTTTAAGCAGTATAAACATATGAGTAAATTAAAAAAAGAAAAAGAAATAGAGATAATATATGTAGATTCTTTAGAAAAAATAATTTCACTTTGCTTTTTTTCTTTTTCAATAGGATACCAGTAGTTTATAAAACAAAAGAAAAAAAAGATATTGAAAAAGAGCTGCAGCATAAAATAGCATATTGTAAAAGAAAAGATATACCAGTATTAATGTATCATAGAGTAATAGAAACAGAAGAAGAAAAAGGGTATTATGACACATTTGTGACTAAAGAAAATTTTGAGAAGCAGATGAAATATTTAAAAGAAAATAATTATGAACCTATTTTTTTTAAAGATATAAAAAATGGAGAGTATAAAAATAGATTTAATAAGAAATATGTAATAATAACATTTGATGATGGATATAAAGATAACTATAAAGTAGCATTACCAATTCTAAAAAAATATAATTTTAAAATAGTCCTTTTTCTTATTACTGATTGTGAATATAATAAATGGGATGTAGAAGCTGAAGGAAGAGAAAAGGAGAAAAGGTTTCCTTTAATGACTAAAGAAGAAGTGCAAGAACTAATAAAATCAGGATTAGTAGAGATAGGAGGTCATACAAGTAATCATTTGGATATGCCTTTTATAGAGCAAGAAAAATTGAAAGAGGATTTAATTTTTTCTAAAGAAAAACTTGAAAAATTAACAGGAGAGGAATTGGTATCTTTTGCTTATCCTTGGGGAAATAATGATGATAAATCAAAAAAATTAATAAGAGAATTAGGATATAAATTTGCAGTAGCAACAGAAAGTGGAACAGCATGTTTTTCAGATGACTTATACGAAATACAAAGAATAGGAATATATTCTAAAGATGATATAGATAAGTTTAAAGAAAAAATAAGTGGAAGATACCTTTTTAAACGAGAAAAAAGAAATGAGATGAAGAAAAAAAGGAATAAGATTAGACAAATATTAGGTATAAAGAGAAAATAGCTGAAATAAAGGAAAAATTAATAAAGAATACAGATAATAGAGGGAAAGATAAGAATGGATAAAAAAAGCGAGGAAAAGATTTTTTTAGAATATTTTGATGAAGAAAAATTAAGTTCCAAAGAATGTATAAGGAACTATAAAAATAGAAAAGTTATTTTTAAAATAAGAGTAGAAGATCAATCGTATTATATAAAAAAATATGTTCCATATAGAATGAGAGAAAAGGCTATAGCTTTTGGAATACAAAGGGACAAAGCCAAACACTATAAATTTATTTCTGAAAAAATGAAAGAACTTGGTGTAAAACATGTGGAGCCATATTATATCAAAGTAAGAAGATATTCCTTTTTTAAGAGAGCTTCAATACTTGTGACAAAAGATGGAGGAATTAGCTTAGAAAACTATATAAAAGATTTTAGAAAACACGAAGAATGGTTCAAATATTTTTTTGATACATATATTTATTTAGCAAAAAATGGAATTTATTGTACAGATTATAATCCAGATGGAATGCTGGTAAATGAAAAAGGGGAATTGTTATTAATAGATTTTGATGCTTTTAAAACAAAAATATATTTAACTAAGAAATATAAAAGATATCTTATAGAATGTTTGAGAAGAATATATTCAGATATAAACAGAGAAGAGGAATTTATAGATTATTCAGAACAGGAGATAAAAAGAGTTATAAGAGAATTAAACTGGAAAATAAAATAAGTATGGGAAGAGGATAAATGAGGGAAATATTAAAAAAATAAAAATAGAATTGTTAGGAGAGTATACTTCATATTTATATATAATAAGCGCTTTTATAAATTCAAAACTTAATATGAAGTTAGGTTATTTACTGGTTGGATTAGGAATACTAAAATTATTATTTTGGAGAGAAAAAGTAAATATAAATAAAAGAGTTTATGGAATGTTTAGCTTTTTATTTGTTTTAGGTATAATTTCTAATTTTATAGTATCAAAAAGTAATGGGATAAATGTATTTATAAATGAAAATGGGAGATTTTTTTATGCAGCATTTTTATTTGTTTTTTTATCAGGAAAAGATAAATTAAAGAAAATAGATATCAGTATAAATTTAGGAGTAATTTTACTGTGCATAGGAATTTTAATGAAAAATGAATGGGTTATGAAAGGAAGCTATTCTAGACAAAGAGGAATATTAATAATAGGAATAGTATACATAATGATAAATTTTTTGGAATGTATATTGAAAGAAAAATATACAAACTTTTATGTATTCCCCTTGGTGTTATCACTATATTCAATAGTAGAATTAGATTCAAGAATGGCGGTATTTGTTATTCTTCTTTGTTTAATGCTGTATTTAATATTTATAATATTTTTTAGAAAAGGATATAAAATAAAAAGACTGTTGGCAGTACTAATTTTAGGAGGAGTTTTGGGATATAACTTATTACCAAATTCTTTCATAGAAAAAGTAAAAACTTCATTTCATACATCAAATAATGTAAGTAATGAAGATAGGATAGTAATGTGGAAAGCAGGAATACATATATTTAAAGAAAATTATTTATTAGGAATAGGAACATCAGAAGAAGATGTAAAACCATTATTGATTGAATATGTGGATAAAAATATAGAAAAAGAAGTTTTAAGAAATGAATTTATAAGGGATAGAAAATTTTCAAGATTGCATAGTATGTATGTAGATTTTTTTGTACAGAATGGAATAATTGGATTGTTGTATATTGGATTATTATTTATAATAATACCATATGAATTCTACAGGAGTAAGAAAGGGAGAATAGAAACAGCATTATTTTTTCAATAATAGGATTTTATATATATGGAATAACATGGAGTGTATGGAGTGATTATGGGAGTATACAAGCATTATTTCAAATAGTACTTGCTTTGATGTTGATAGTTGGAAATTTAATTGAAAAATATGAAAAAAATCTTAGAAAAAAAGAGCAATATAGTGAAGAAAATGTTGGTTATATGTTTTAGAATTAAAGATAAAAAACAAAAAAAATATAATTAAATAAAAAAGAGACCATATTTTATATATGATCTCTTTTTTATTTCTTTAAAACACATAAATAACATATTTGTATTATAAAAAAATCTTAAAATATGTTGTCAAACAATAAATGTGAAATAAATTTTAAATTTTTTATAAAAATATAAAAAAATAAAATTATTAATGTAAAATTTTTTAATCTTTAAGATTATTTTGAAATTTTTAAAGTTTTCATTTGATATGTTTTTTCATAAGTGTATAGAAAAAAATAAAATAATGATGTATAATTTAGTTTGAAAACTATTATTCTGCACTTAAAAAGTTAAAATGAAATAAAAATATAAAAATTAAACTAAGTTGAAAAAATGTTACAAAAAAGTCTTGGGAGGATTTTGTTATGGAAAGAAAGAAAATTAGCATTATAAGTATAACATATATAATTTTATTATTTATAGTGTATGAAATGATGCTTAGAATAACAGGATTTAGCATTAATACTGCTGTTTATGGGTTGTTTGCTATCTTGGTTTTTTTCTATTCTATAACAGGAAATTTAAGTTTTAGTGAAGAAGAAGTCAATTATAATACTGTTTTTATTAATAGTTTTATCTTTGGAATATTTTTTATGTTTTATAAAACTCTCACAATTTTTACAGTATTTATTGTATTTTCACTTTTTCAGTTATTTATTTATAGATTAATAATGAAATTTAAAGAGAAAAATAAAAATGGTACTCCTAGAATATTAAATGAAAGAAGTCTTATAAAATTTGGAATAGATTCCTTAGGAATAATTTTAGGAATGATAGGAGCTTTCATGTCAAGATATGGTTTGGCTTGGGAGAATAATTTAGAATCAGAATATATATTCACATATTTAGGGATATTTTTGATCGGATATTTTTATACAAGAATGAATGACAAAAGTTGGAGTTATACAAATATATTAGATGTTTTAAATCTTATCTTTTTAAATAGTATATCAACAATTGTTTTTTTGGTGATTATATATACAAGAATAATTGACTATCCGGTTTCTACAGTGTTGGTTTCATTAATACTTTCAATTTCATTTCAATTGTTTTGTAGATATTTATTTAGATTAAAGAGATTTTTTAGAAGTAAAAATAGAGGACTAGTACCAGAGGAAAGAGTATTAGTGTATGGTGCAGGAGAGGCAGGAGCGATATTGGCTCAGGAATCAATGACAAATCCAATATTTCCATATCATATAGTTGGGTTTTTAGATGATGATCCAAAGAAAAAAGATACATATATATACAATATAAAAGTTTTGGGAAATAGAGAAAATCTAGAGGAAATAATTAAAAGAGAAAAAGTATCAGAAGTTCTTTTAGCATTACCATCACTTCATAGTTCAGATATGAGAAATATTGTAGATAGAATTAAAGCAGTTGGAAATGTAGAGATTAAAACAGTTCCAACTATAGCTGAAATATTGGAAAACAGAGAATTAGCTTCTCAGTTAAGAAAAGTAAAAATTGAAGATTTGTTAGGAAGAGATGAAATAACAATAAATGATGGAAATATCAGAAACTTAATTGAAGGAAAGGTTATCTTTGTAACTGGTGGAGCAGGGAGTATTGGCTCTGAACTTTCAAGGCAGATAGCTAAATATTCTCCAAAGGAATTAATAAATATAGATATCAATGAAAATTCAATATATTTTCTTGAACTTGAAATGAAGAGGAAATATCCAAATCTTGAATTAATTTCAGAAATATGTAATGTGAGAGAAAAAGAAAAGCTTGAAATACTTTTTAAGAAATATAAACCAAACATAGTATTCCATGCAGCAGCACATAAACATGTACCTTTAATGGAACATAATCCTGAGGAAGCTGTAAAAAATAATATATTTGGAACTAAAAATGTAGCTGAATGTGCTGATAAATATAAAGTTGAAAAGATGGTTCTTATCTCAACAGACAAAGCAGTAAATCCAACAAATATCATGGGAGCTACTAAAAGAGCTTGTGAACTTATAATTCAGCATATGAATAAAGTTTCTAAAAATACAAAATATATGGCAGTAAGATTTGGAAATGTACTTGGAAGTAATGGATCAGTTATTCCGATATTTAGAAAGCTATTAGAAGAAGGAAAAAATTTAACTTTAACTCATAAAGATATAACAAGATATTTTATGACAATACCAGAAGCAGCACAGCTGGTAATAGAAGCAGGTTCATTAGGAAATGGAGGAGAAATATTTATTCTTGATATGGGGAAACCAGTGAAAATTTATGATCTTGCGCAGACAATGATAAAACTTTCAAACTCAGATGTAGGAATAGATGTAGTAGGACTTAGACCAGGAGAAAAACTATTCGAGGAACTTCTTTATGATGTAAACTCTGCAATTAAGACAGAAAATAAGAAAATTTTTATAACAAAAATAGAAGATGGAGAAGTGGATATAACACAGTTCTTTGAAAGATTATGGCAGGCAGGACAACATGCAGATATAGATGAAATCAAAGACATAATGAAGAAATTAGTTGTTTCATATAAAGAAGTAAGTTACTAGTAATGGGGGAAAGCAAAAAATGTTTTTAAAGAGAGTATTTGATATATTAGCATCATTTTTAGGAATAATATTCTTTTTACCTTTAATGATACTGACAGGATTAATTATAAAATTTACTTCTCCTGGGCCAATATTATTTAAGCAGAAAAGACTGACGATAGGAGTAAGAGAATTTACTATATATAAGTTTAGGAGTATGAGGACAGATTTTGATAAAGATGCTAAAGGTATACAGGTAAAGGGGAGCAGCAGCGCAATAACACCAATAGGGAAATTTATTAGAAAGACAAAGATAGATGAACTTCCACAACTTTTTAATATTCTTATTGGGGATATGAGCTTTATAGGACCAAGACCAGAACTTCCAAGAAGATTAAAATACTATTCTGAAAGAGATAAGGGAATATTTAAAGTAAGAAGTGGAATATCATCACCAGCAAGTATAGTGTTTTCAGATGAGGAATATCTGATGAATCAGGTATCTGATCCAGAAAGATTCTATATAGAGCAGATAATGCCATATAAGATAGAGCTTAATTTGTACTATGTAGAAAACAGAACCTTTTGGAATGATATTTATCTGATAATAGCTACTTTCTTAAAGATAATAAATAAAGCAAAAATTCAATGGATAGTAAAAGATGAAATACTTTTAAATAAAAAAATGAGTTAGTAGGAAAAATAGGAGTTGAATATTGATGGAGAATAAGAAAAAGACTCTTATGATAACAGGAGCATCAGGATTTATAGGGAGAAATTTTATAGAACGATATAAAGATAAATATAGCATAGTTCCAGTGGATTTATTAAAAGTAAAACCTGAAGATATTGAATTTGAAGGTGTAGATACAGTACTTCATTTAGCAGCCCTAGTTCATCAGATGAATGGAGCTCCAAGAGAGAAATATTTTGAAGTGAATACAGAACTCACAAGAAAAGTAGCAGAGGCAGCAAAGAAGAATAAAGTTAAACATTTTGTTTTTTACAGCACAGTAGCTGTTTATGGAACACATGGAAGTCTTAATGAAAAATTAATATTAACTAAAGAATCAAAAGTAAATCCTAAAACACCATATGCTCAAAGTAAGTGGGAAGCAGAAAAAATTTTAAAAAATTTAGAAAGCAATAATTTTAAAATATCAATATTAAGACCTCCAATGGTATATGGAGAAAATTGTCCTGGAAATATGAAAAAATTAGAAAAATTAGTAAAAGCACTTCCAATACTTCCATTTGGTAATGATGAAAACAAAAGAACATTAGTACATATAGATAAATTATTAGAAATAACAAAAGAAGTGATAGATAAGGAAATTTTAGGAATAATTATTCCTAAAAATGATGAAGATATGTCTATAAGAGAGATAGTGGAAAACATAGCAAAAGAGCAAAATAAAAAGCTTTATTTAATAAAGTTATCAAAATATGTTTTAAAAATATTGCATGCTGTGGAATCTAGTGTAATAGAAAGCTTATATGGAGATTTAAGGTTTAAATAGAAGGGGTAAAAATGAAAAAAAAGATTTGGATATTTCATCCATATGCTACACCAACAGAAATAATAGGTTTAACTAGACCATATGATTTAAGTAAAGAGCTAAAAAAAAGAGGATATGAGGTAACAATTTTTGGATCATCTTATTTACATTATATATCAAAAAACTTAATAAATGATCAAAAAATGTATATTTCTGAAAAATATGAAGGGATAGAATTTATTTTTATAAAAACTAGGACTTATACTAATAATGGAATAGAAAGAATAAAAACTTTATAGATTATTATATAAATTTAAATAAGTATATAAAAAAACTAGGTAAAAAAGATATTCCTGATATTATTTATGCTTCATCACCACATCCATTAGCTTTACTTAGTGGAATAAAAAACTCTAGAAAATTAAAAATACCTTGTATAGGAGAAATAAGAGACTTTTGGCCTGAAGTTTTTTTTCTAGGTGGAAAATTTAAAGAAAAAAGTTTGATTGGAAAACTACTATTAAAAGGAGAAAAATATTTATACAAAAATTTAAATGCTCTCATTTTTTTAAAAGAAGGGGATAAAGAATATATAAAAGAACATAAGTGGTCATTAGAACAAGGTGGAGATATAGATTTAAAAAAAATTTACTATATTAATAATGGGGTTGATTTAGATGAATTTGATAAAAATTTGAATGAATATAAATATCAAGATGAAGATTTAGAAAGTGAAAAATTTAAAATAATTTATATTGGTGCTATTAGGAAAGTTAATAATATTGAAAGAATAGTTGAAGTTGCAAAGAAAATAAAAATGGAAGAAATAGAATTTTTAATATTTGGTGATGGCAATGAGAGGGCTATTTTAGAGTTAAAATGTAAAAAAGAAGGAATAGATAATGTTAAATTTAAAGGATATGTTGAAAAAAAATATATCCCATATATTTTGAGTAAGGCTAATTTAAATATTCTAAATTATTCTCAAAGTGAATATAATTGGAAAAGAGGAAATAGTTCTAATAAATTATTTGAATATATGGCTTCTGGAAAACCAATTTTATCAACTGTAAAAATGGGATATTCCATAATAGAAAAGTATAAATGTGGGTTAGAATTAGAAACAGAAAATATAGATGAATTTTATCATAAAATATTAGAGATGAAAAATATGACAAAAGAAAAATATAGATTAATGGGATTAAATGCTAGAAATGGAGTAAAAAATTTTACATATGAAAGATTAGGAGAAAAATTATTAGAAGTTATTGAAAAAGAGGTAAGTAAATGTTAAATTTTTTTATAAATTATTATAAAGCTACTTTTAATGGAGAAATTCAAGAAAAAATTAAAAGAAAAATCTTAATAAAAACGGGATTATTGAAAAAAATAAATTTTATTGATACAAATCAAATAGAAGTTAAGATCAATCCTAAATTTTTATTTAAATCAAAAATTATCATTAGAGAAAACTTTGAAAATAAATATAAAATTTTTAATAAAGAACTAGATCTTTTGAAAAAAATAGATTGGTTTGAAGGAAATAAAAATTCTAATTTAGAATGGTTTAATGAAAAAATTGGATTTTTTAAAGATATAAAAGTGGTATGGGAAATAAATAGACTTCAATTTTTAACATATCTTAGCTTAAATGATAGGAAAAAAGAAGCATTAGTAATATTTGAAGATTGGATAAAAAATAATCCATATAATATAGGCATTAATTGGTATAGCAATCTGGAAGTAGCCATAAGAAGTATAGCTATTATAAATTTTCTATCTATAATAGGAAGTGAATATTTAGAGAAATATAAAAAATTAATTTATCTTCATGGAAAACATATATTTCAGGATATTAATTATACAGAAAAATGTATTCCAAATAATCATTTAATAGGAGAAGCAGCAGCCTTATATTGCATTGCTCATTTAATAGAAATTCAAGAGAAAGAAGAATGGTTGAATAAATCAAAAAAAATATTAAAAAAATATTTAAAACATTTACATGGTGACGGAACATATGAGGAAGCAAGCCTTTCTTATCATAAATTTGTTATTCAGATGTATTTAATGGTATGGTTGTTTTCAAAAAAAACAAATGACAATTTTATTGAAAATGAAATAGAAAATAAATTAAAAAAAGCATACATATTTTTGAATACATTAAAAAAACCTAATATTGAATATCCAGATTTTGGAGATAATGATGAAGGTTTTTTTTATAAACTTGAAATAGAGGAAACTTTTGATTCTTTTGTTAAAAGTTTGGGATGTTTTCTAAAACAAGAAGAATATTTTGGAGATATTCAAAAGTTGCTTCAAATATATCAAGTAGAAAATGATATTAAATATGAAAAAATAGAAAATAAAATTTTTATCCTGAAGGTAAGTATTTTGTATATAAGAATAAAAAAAATTATATTTTCATTCATAATCAAAATCAAGAATATCATTCTCATTCAGATGGAATGACTATTGAACTCATGTTAGATAATAAAAATATTTTAGTAGATTCTGGAACTTTTAATTATAACATTGATAAAAAAAAGAGAAGATATTATAGAGGAACATTATCTCACAATACTGTATGGATTGATGGGGATCAAGCTGAGCAAATAGGAAGTTTTAGATGGATAAATAGTCCAGATACAGAATTAGAATATTTAGAAGAAAATGATAAATATTTTGTGAATGGAATGATTAAAAAATCAAAAAATAAAAAACATATAAGAAAAGTAAAATTTGATAAAAATTTTAATGAAATAAAATAGAAGAAGAAATTTATAATGCAGATAATTTTATATTAAATTGGATATTTTCAGAAGAAATAGAACTAAAGAAAATTACTGAAGGAAAGTATGGAATAAATGAAAATGATTATGAAATAGAAATCTTTTCAAAAGAAAATATAAAAATAGAATTATTAAGATGTAATTATTCAACTGAATATAATATAGAAAAAGAAACTAGGAAAATACAAATAAAAATCAAGAGAAAAAACCAATATATAAAATAGTGACTATATTTAAAAAAAGGAAGGATTTATGAAAGTAGGATTAATATTTGGAACAAGACCAGAAGCAATAAAAATGTCTCCAGTATATCATGAACTTAAAGAAAATGGAATAGATGTAAAAGTTGTAGTGACAGGTCAGCATAAAGAAATGCTTTATCAGGTATTAGACCTATTTGAAATAAAACCTGATTATGACTTAGAAATAATGAAACAGGGGCAAGGACTTTCAGAACTTACAGGAAGACTGATGTTGGAACTGGATAAAATAGTAAAAAAAGAAAAATTTGACTATATTTTAGTTCAAGGAGATACAACATCAGTTCTTACAGGGGCCTTAACAGCCTTCTATAATCAAATACCAGTGGGGCATATAGAAGCTGGACTTAGAACAGGAGATATATACTCTCCATTTCCAGAGGAAGCAAATAGAAAACTGGTTGGAAGTATAGCTGATATACATTTTGCGCCTACAGATGTAAATGTAAATAATTTACTGAAAGAAAATTATCCTAAAGAGAAGATAATAAAATGTGGAAATACAGTTATAGATGCTCTTTACTGGGTAAAGAAAAATAAAAGTAAAGATATAGAAGAGATAAAGAAAAAGTATGGAGTAGATAACAAAAATATATTCTCATAACAATGCATAGAAGAGAAAACTGGGGAAAGCCAATGGAGGAAACCTTAAAGGCAGTTAGAGATTATCTGGAGAAACATAAAGATATTTACTTAGTCTTTCCAATGCATTTAAATCCTTTAGTTAGAAATACAGTGCATAAAGTATTAGATGGATTTGAAAGGAAAATATTAATAGAACCTTTAGAGTATCTTGAATTTATAGCAATAATGGATGGAGCTCATTATATAATGACAGATTCAGGAGGAGTACAAGAAGAGGCACCAAGTTTAGGAAAACCAACACTTGTACTGAGAGATACAACAGAAAGACCAGAGGCAATAGAAGCAGGAACGGCAAAACTTACAGGAACAAAATATGAAGATGTAATAAAAGATATGGAGCTATTAGAGGGAGAGGCTTATGAAAAGATGTCCAAGGCTAATAATCCATATGGAGATGGAAAAACATCAGAAAGAATAAGAAAACATTTAGAAACTATCTAGTTGACTTGGAGGAAGAAAGAGAATGAATACACTTTTAAGGAAAGCGGAAGAAAAAGATTTAAAAATTACAATATTGGGAATGGGATATATAGGACTCCCGACAGCAATAGCATTTGCAAGAGCTGGATTTACAGTAAATGGATTTGATGTAAATAAAAAAGTTATAGAAACTTTAAAAAAAGGACATATCCATATAGTGGAACCAGATCTTCAGGAAGCTTTTGAAGAAGCTCTAGGAAGTGGGAGATTTCTTCCAACAGACAAACTTGAAAAATCAGATGTATTTATAATAGCAGTACCAACACCCTTTAAAAAAGAACATGAGGAAAAAATAGCAGATTTATCATATGTAGAAAGTGGAGCAAAAGAGGTAGCTGAAGTATTAGAAGAAAATAATTTAGTTATATTAGAATCAACAGTTCCTCCAATGACGACAAAACTAATGACAGATATATTAGAAAGAGAATCAGGTATATCAAGAGATAAGTTTATGACAGTTCATTGTCCAGAAAGAGTATTACCAGGAAAAATACTATATGAACTTGAACATAATGACAGAATAATAGGAGCAGAAAGAAAAGAAGCAGCTGAATATACTAAGATAATATATGAAGCAATGGTAAAAGAAGGAACATGTTATATAACAGATGATATAACAGCAGAAATGTGTAAATTAGTAGAGAATACTTTCAGAGATGTAAATATAGCTTTTGCAAATGAATTGTCAATAATATGTGATAAGTTAGGAATAAATGTTTTTGAACTTATAAAGCTGGCAAATAAACATCCAAGAGTAAATATATTAACACCAGGAGCCGGGGTAGGAGGACATTGCCTTGCGGTAGATCCATGGTTTATAGTAGAGAAATTTCCAAAGGAAGCAAATGTGATAAGAGAAGCAAGATTAATTAATGATTTTAAACCAAGATTTATAGTAAATAAAGTAGATGAAATACTTCAAGGAAATAAAGAATTAACAGTTGGAGTATTAGGACTGGCATATAAACCAGATATAGATGATTTAAGAGAATCACCAGCAATGGAGATAGCAGAAATATTAAGAGATAAAGGATATGAAGTAATAGCTTGTGAGCCAAATGTAAATAAAGAAGAAGTAGATGGATTTAAGCTTTGTTCTTTAGAAGAGATTCTAAAAAAAGCTGATTATTTAGTATTAGCACAAGGTCATAAAATCTTTAAAGAAAATATAGAAATATTAAAAACTAAAAAAATATATGACTGTTTAGGAATAATAAAATAAAAAAGGAAAAAAGAATGAAAAAAAAATTAGTTTTATTGGACCAATTTCTCAAAAAAGAAATATTGTAGGAGGAGCTACAGTAAAAAATAGGTATTTAGTGGAATTTCTAGAAGAAAATGGAGTAAAGCTTGAAATTTTAGATACAGATAACTGGAAAAAAATAAAATATTTTTACTTTTTAAATTAATATATATTTTTTTATTTTCTTCTAGCAAGAAAATTATTTTATCTACTAGCTCAGGAGGAACATATTTATTTTTAAAACTTTCATATTATTTAAATATAAGAAAGAAATTAATTTATTATTTTGTTATTGGTGGTGATACACCTAATAAATTAATAGAGGAAAAGTATAAACTAAAATATTATAAAAAAATTACAAAAATATATATAGAAACGAAATCGATGGCACAAAAAATGAAAGATTTAGGTTTGATTCAAGCTGAGTATTTACCAAATTTTAAAAGGTTTATTCCTAAAGATAGAAGTGAAAAAGAAATATCATTACCTTTAAAAGCAGTATTTTTTCACGAATAACTTATGAAAAAGGGACAGATATGATTTTTGAAATGCTGAAAGAAATAAATAAAGATAAAATAAATATAAATGTAGATTTTTATGGACCTATAGATGAAATATATAAAAATGATTTTCATCAGAAAATATCAGAATTTAATGAAACTGAATATAAAGGAATTTTAGATGGAAGAAATTTTAAAGTTTTTGATATTTTAAGTGAATATGATTTTATGTTATTTCCAACTTTCTGGAAAGGAGAAGGATTTCCAGGAACAATAATTGATTCATTAATATCATCTTTACCTATAGTATCATCTGATTGGAACTATAATTCAGAAATAATAAACTCTGATGTAGGATATATATTTAAAAGTAAAAATCAAGAGGCTTTTAATGATGTAATAAAAAAATATTAGAAAATCCAGAAAAATTACTGAAAAAAAGAAGACTTTCGTACTTTGAATCTAAAAAATATTGTTTGAATAATGTTTTGAAGAATCCCTTAGAGCTATTGGTAATGGAATAAAATTAGCATATGGGTAATGAGTTTTAATATATAATAAAAAATTAAGAGGAGATAAATGAAAATTTTAATTTTAGGTGATTTTAGTGGTTTTGGTTTAAATTTAAAAAAAGGATTTGAAAAAGAAAGTGAAGAAGTAATATTGATATCTAATGGTGATGGTTGGAAAAAAATACCAGGGAGTGACTTAAATTTAAAATCATATTACAAAGAGAATGGAAAATATGTAAATAAAATAGAAAGATTAATAATTGGCATAAAAAATAGAAAGATAATAAATAAATTTATAAAAGAAAAAGAAGAGTGTTTTGATGTAATTTTTATTGTAAATAGTGGAATGTTTTTTGCAACTTTTATGGATTATTTTAGAGTTACATTTTCAGGAAAAGATTTAAAAAAACTATTAAAAAAGGATGGAAGAATATATTTATCAGCGTGTGGAGATGATTATTTTTATTTAAATTATGCTAAAAATATATTGAAATATTTTACTCATAGTTATATTGATTCAAAAAAATTAAAATATTTTTTAATTAAAGAAAAAAAGATACATAACTATATTGATGGAATAATTCCAACAATGTATGATTACTCTATTGGATATAAAAATTCTCAATATTTTAAAGAAGGAAAAGTACTAGAAACAATTCCAATGCCAATAGATAGTCAAATAATTAAATATAAAAAAAATGAATTTAAGGATAAAATTATAATTTTCATGGAATAAACAGAGAAGATGTAAAAGGTAGTTTTTATATAAAAGAAGCTTTAGAAAAAATAAAGGTTAAATATAGGAATAAAGTAGAAATTATAATAAGGGAAAAATTACCTTTAAATGAATATCAAGAAATATTAGAGAAAAGTAATATAATTTTAGATCAATGCAAGTCTTATAGTTATGGAATGAATGCCATATACGCAATGGCAATGGGAAAGGTTGTTCTTAGTGGAAATGAAATAGAAAATATAAAAGAGTTTAAAAGAGAGGATATCCCAGTAATAAATATTAGACCAGAGATAATAGATATAGAAAAAAAAATAGAATATTTAATAGAAAATCCCAATTTGATTTTTGATATTGGAGAAAAATCTAGAAAATTTATAGAGGAAGTTCATGATGTGAAAATAGTGGCTAAAAAATATTTGGAGATTTTTAAAAATGAATAATTATATATTGATTATTATAGCTCTATATTTTCAAGATACTTTTTTATCTATTAGAGAATTTAAATACTTTCTTTCTATACGAATAATTATTTTTATTTTATTTCTAATGAATTTCTTATACTATATATTTTTTTACAAAAAGAGTTTAAATGTAAAAGAACTTATTCGAAAAATATTTGGTATAACATCCTTTTATACACTCTATTTTTTTAATTTTTTTACTACAAAAAATTTTGCAGTAGGAATATACATAATTCTTTTAATTTTATTAAATAAAAGAGATAAGAATAAAATATATATTTCATTATATAAAGCATTATCTTATTTATGTTTTTTAGGTTTGCTATCTTATATATTTTTTTAATAAAAAAACCATTAAATTATATAACTTTACCTACAGTAAAAGAAGGATGGGTTTTTATTCAATATTTTGCAGTAGTAATATTAAAAAGTTCAAAAATCATATTATATAGATTTCAAAGTGTTTTTAATGAACCTGGGGAACTTGGAACAATAATTGGAATGATTCTTTTATTTGATGAAAATTATAAAAAATTAAAAAAAGAAAGAATAATTTTAATTATAAGTGGAGTTTTAACATTTTCCTTAGCTTTTTATATTTTTGTATTTTTTAAATTTTTGATAAGTGAAATTAATTTAAAGAAAAAATTTTTAATAGTTATGTTTTTATTTTTTTGTTTTGGTTTTCTTGGTTCTTCCTATATAAAAAACATAAATGGAGGAGAACTATATTATAGAGTTTATGGAAGAATAAAAACATTAAATTTTACTAGAAAAAATAAAGAAGCAGATTTAATTTTAAAAAATTTTTATGAAAACGGAAATATGTTGATTGGAAGAAGAGAAAAAGTGAATGAAAATTTTAATGTTGATATTTCTTCAGTAGAAACAATTATATATGAGAAAGGATTTTTAGGATTAAGCATTTTAATTTTATTTTTTATATTTATATCTAACTTTTTTTCTGTAGATAAAAAGGTTAAAATCCGAATTATAATTTTTTTACTAAGTATTTATCAACGGCCTAATATATTTCAAATGCTTTATTTATTAATATTAGTAACAGGAGTAGGATATTGTCAAAATTTTTATTTAGAAAAAAAGAATGAAAGAAGTGAATTATGAATAAAAAGTTAAAATTATTTTTGGAAAATTTTCTGTTTTATGGTGGAATTTCAATGCTTCAAAAAGCATTGCCTTTTATAACTCTTCCAATTATAACAAAATTATTACCAGATAGTAAAAATTATGGAATATCAGATATGTTTAATCTAATTATTTCTTTTGGTAGTGCTATAGCAATATTAGGAATGTATGATGCTATTTTTAGAGAATATTTTGAAAAGAAGGAAGATGTTGAGTATAAAAAAACAGTAACAAGTACAGGATTAGGAATAGTATTAATATCCTCTTTGATAATATCAAGTATAGTTTTTTTATTCAATAAACAAATATCTATATATCTTTTTTCCGAGAAAATATATAAGAATTTAGTCATTTTATCTGCCATTGGGATATATATAAGTTCCATAAATACTATAGTGATTTCTCCAACAAGAATGAAAAATCAAAGGAAAATATTTTTTTTTACAGGAATAAGTTTTCCAATAATAGGCTTTATGATAACTTTTTATTTTTTAAAAATAGGTTTTACTTATGAAGCTTTAATATATGGAACTGTTATTATGAACTTACTTTCTTTAATATTTTTTTATTTATTAAATAGAAGAGAATTTTCTTTAAAAAAATTTGATAAAAGAGTAGCGAAAGAATTATTAAAAATAGGAATCCCATTAGTTCCAACTTTTCTGATATATTGGATATTTCATTCAATGGATAGAGTAATGATAAATAAAATGTTGGGAGCAGGAGAATTAGGAATATACTCTGTAGGAGCCAAGGTTTCTTCAGTGAGTCAATTGATTTATACAGCCTTTGCAGGTGGATGGAGTTATTTTGCTTTTTCTACAATGAAAGATAAAGAACAGGTAAAAATAAATTCAAAAGTATTTGAGTATTTGGGAATAGTAAGTTTTATGGTCTTTATAATAGCTCAACCTTTTATTTCACCTGTATTTAACATATTTTTTAAGGGAGATTATATAAGAGGACAAGAGGTTTTTTCATTTCTTTTTCTCTCGCCTTTGATATTGATGCTTTTTCAAACAGTTGGTAATCAAGTTATAGTAGTTAAAAAAAGTTATTTATCCACAGCAGCCTTGTTTTTGGGAGCCTTATTAAATATATTTTTAAATTATATTTTAATAAAAAATTATGGTATAGAAGGAGCAGCTTTTTCTACATTAAATAGTTATTTTATTTCAGTAATTTTAATGTGCATAATTTGCTATAAGTTAAATCTTTTTAGTATATCAAAAAGATTTCTAGTCATTACAGGATTATTAATAATGGGGATATATTGTAATTTTTTCTTAAAAGAATATATTTATTACAAAATTATTTATTCTTTAACTTTTGGGGTAATAATTTTAAATTATATAAAAGACTTAAAACATTTACTAAAAAAATAAAGAATGGAGTATTAAATGGAAGGAATTAAAGAAATAATAATAAAAAAAATAACTTCTAATGGTGGAAATTTAAGTTTTTTTGAAAAAAATAAAGATATAAATTTTGATATAAAAAGAATTTATTATATATATGAATTTTCAAAAGAAAACAGGAGAGGATTTCATGCACATAAAGAATTAAAGCAGGTAATGTTTTGTCCTTATGGAAAAATAGAAGTTGAATTTACAAACGGAAAAGAAAAACAATCATATATTTTAGATGATCCAACTAAGATACTTGTAGTTGAAAAAGGATATTGGAGAGAATTTATTTCTTTAAAAGAGGGAAGTATTTTATGTGTTGCAGCTTCAGAAGTATATAATGAAAATGATTATATAAGAGATTATGAAGAATATTTAAAATGGGAGGGAAAAGATGATGAAAGTACCATTTAGCATTTTAGAAAGACAGTATAAAAAATATCAAAACGAGTATGAAGAAAAAGCATTATCAATATTAAGGAAAGGTTGGTATATACTTGGTGAAGAAACTGAGACTTTTGAAAAAAATTTTCAAAATATATAGGTACTAAATATTCTTTAGGAATAGACAATGGACTTAATGCACTGGTTTTAGCTTTTAGAGCTTTAAATATAAAGAATGGAGATGAAGTAATAGTCCAAGCTAATACTTTTATAGCAACAGTTATGGCTATAACAATGAATGGTGCTACTCCAATATTTGTGGAACCAGATAAGTATTATAATATTGATGTTAATAAAATAGAAGAAAAAATAACAAGTAAAACTAAAGCTATTTGTGTAGTGCACTTATATGGACAAGCAACTAATATGGAGAAAATATTAGAATTATGTAAAAAATACAATCTAAAACTTGTAGAAGATTGTGCCCAAGCACATGGGGCAGAGTATAATGGGAAAAAAATTGGAAGTTTTGGAGATATTGGTTGTTTCAGTTTTTATCCTGGAAAAAATTTAGGTTGTTTTGGTGATGGTGGGGCAATAACTACAAATAGTGAAGAAATATACAAAAGAATAAAATTGTTAAGAAGCTATGGAAGTGAAAAAAAATATCATCATGTAGAAGTTGGATATAATGCTAGATTAGATGAATTACAAGCTGGATTATTAAGTATTAAACTTTCTCATTTAGATGAACTTAATGATGAAAGAGAAAATATAATGAAAAGATATTTAGAAGAAATAAAAAACCCGTTATTAATCTTACCGGGAGTCAATAAAAATTGTACTCATGTATGGCATTTATTTGTTGTAAGAGTGGAAGATAGAAATAAATTTCAAAAATATTTAGAAGAAAATGGAATAGGAACAGTTATACATTATCCAATACCCCCACATCTATCAAAAGCTTATGAAGATTTAGGGTATAAAAAGGGAGATTTTCCAATAACAGAAAATTATGCTGAAACAGTTATTAGTCTACCTATATATAATGGAATGACTAAAGAAGAAATAGATTATGTTATAGAGAAAATGAATAAATATTCTTAATATTTAATGGAGGAAAGATGAAAATAGTCCTTGTTGGTGATGGATGGGGAGCAATAGCCTTATATAATAGTTTTATTAAAGAAAATAAAGATTTCGGAGTATTTACTGAAGACTTTGAATTACTAGGAAAAATAAAAATTGATGGAATAAAATTATTGGGTAGAATAGAAGACTTAGAAGATTGCTTAATTATTTGTGCAGGATATAAGAAAATAATAAAAAAAGAAATGTTGAATAAAAATAAAATAATAAATATTCATTATTCATTACTTCCTAAGTATAGAGGATATCATTCAACTGTCTGGGCAATAATCAATGATGAAAAATATTTAGGATTAACAATTCATGAAATGAACGAATATATAGATGATGGAGATATAATTTATCAGTATAAGGTAGAAAATGATAAGAAAAAACTTCAGAAGAATATATGTTAGAATTTAATAAATTTATAGAAAAAATGCTTTTAGAATAATAGAAAAATATATAAAAAAGGAAATTATTCCAATTAAACAAAATAAAAAAGATGCTTCTTGGGTAGGGAAAAGAAATATAGAAGATTGTAAAATAAACTTTGAAAGTAATATTGAAGAGTTAAAAAGTTTTTTTAGAGCTTTAGTGAAACCATATCCACTACCATATATTGAAGTTAAAGGAATAAAATATGAAATTTTAGATTTTAGCTTTCATCCAAGTGACTGCAAAAGTCATATAGGAAGAGTATTAAATATTGATGATGAAGGTGTTTATATTAGAATAAAAGACGGATATCTTATTTTAAAAAAATTATATAATAGTGGAAATGAGTACTCAGCGAACGAAATAATAAATAAAATAGGAATAAAGTTATTATAAAATCATAAATCAGGAGAAATAATGAGAATAATTAAATATGAAAATAAATATAAAGAGGAATGGGATAAATTTGTTAATATTTCTAAAAATGGAACATTTCTCTTAAATAGGGATTACATGGAGTACCACTCAGATAGGTTTCCAGATCATTCATATATATTTCTTGATGAAAAAGGAAAAATATCAGCATTGATACCTGGAACTATAAAAGATGAAATATTTTATAGTCATAGAGGATTAACATATGGAGGACTAATTCTTGATAAAAATTCAAAAATGGTAGATGTTTTAGAATATTTTGAATTATTGAACAGTGAATTAAAAAAATCTGGAATAAAAAAAGTAATTTATAAAAGTATTCCATATATATATCATAGTTATCCAAGTCAAGAAGATGAATATGCTTTATTTAAGCAAAAAGCAGAAATTTTTTCATTGGGGATTGCTTCTACAATAGAATTAGATAAAGAATTTAAATTTAATAAATCTAGAAAAAGTAGTATAAGTAAAGCTAAAAGATATGGATTAGAAATAAAAAAGATGAAAATTTTAAAGAATTTTGGAAATTATTAGAAGAAAATTTACAAAATACTCATGAAGCAAAACCAGTACATAATATTAATGAAATACTTTATTTAAAAAAGAAGTTTTTAGAAAAAATAAAGCTTTATGTAGTTTTTGAAAAGGAGAGTTTAATAGCAGGAGTAGTAGTATATGAAATGAAAGAAGTTTGTCATATTCAGTATATTTCAGCCAATGAGAGAGGAAAAGAAATATCAGCATTAGACTTTTTATTTGAATATTTAATAAAAATAGAATTTAAAGATAAAAAATATTTTGATTTTGGAACATCAACTGAAGATAATGGAAATTTTTTAAATAAAGGATTGATTTTTCAAAAAGAAGGATTTGGAGCAAGGGGAATAGTTTATAAACAATATATTTATAATATTAAATAAAGGAGTTACTGATGAAAGGAATAATATTGGCAGGAGGAAGTGGAACAAGACTTCATCCATTGACTAGAAGTGTTTCTAAACAAATACTTCCAGTATATGATAAACCTATGATCTATTATCCTCTATCAGTTTTAATGCTGGCAGGAATAAAGGAAATACTTGTAATTTCAACTCCGAGAGATATAGATTGTTTTAAGGAGCTGTTAGGAGATGGAAGTAAAGTAGGTCTAAGAATGGAATATGCTGTTCAGGAAAAACCAAATGGATTAGCAGAAGCGTTTATAATAGGAGAAAAATTTATAGGAAAAGATAATGTAGCTCTAGTATTGGGAGATAACATTTTCTTTGGACAGGGATTTTCTCCAAAAGTACAAAAAGCAGCTAGTTTAGAAAAAGGAGCTGAAATATTTGGATATTTGGTAAAGGATCCTAGAGAATATGGAGTAGTGGAATTTGACAAGGATAAAAATGTCTTATCATTAGAAGAGAAACCTGAAAAACCAAAGTCTAAATATGCAATACCGGGACTATATTTTTATGATAATACAGTAGTGGAAAAAGCTAAAAATTTAAAACCAAGTAAAAGAGGAGAATTAGAAATAACTGATTTGAATAAACTATATTTAGCTGAAGGAAATCTAAAAGTCAATCTTTTAGGAAGAGGATTTGCATGGCTTGACACTGGAACTCATAAGAACTTGCTTCATGCCTCTAATTTTATAGAAACTATTCAGGATAGACAAGGAAATTATGTAGCTTGTATAGAGGAAATAGCATATAAGAATGGGTGGATAACTAAAGAAGAATTAATAAAACTTGCAGAACCATTATTAAAAACAGAATATGGAAAATATTTGCTGGAAATAAGTGAGGAGATATAAATGAAAACATATCTTGTAACAGGGGCAGCAGGATTCATAGGAACAAATTTTGTGAAATATATGCTTGAAAAATATGGAAAAAGTATAAGAATAATAGTTTTAGATAAACTTACTTATGCAGGAAATATAGAAAATATCCAAGAAGAAATAGATTCTAAAAAGATAGATTTTGTAAAGGGAGATATCTGTAATAGAGAACTAGTGGAAGATATATTTTCTAGGTATGAAATAGATTATGTAGTAAATTTTGCAGCAGAATCTCATGTAGACAGAAGTATATCAAATCCACAGATATTTTTGGAAACAAATATACTTGGAACACAAAATTTGTTAGAAGTATCTAAGAAATTCTGGAGTATAGGAAAAGATGAAAATGGATATCCCGTATATAAAGAAGGGAAGAAATTTCTGCATATATCTACAGATGAAGTATATGGCTCACTAACAAAAGACTATGCTGAAGCTAAAGAACTTGTACTTAATGACAGAGTAAAAAAAGTAGCAGAAGGAAGAAAGAATCTGAAAACATATGGGGATAGATTCTTTACAGAGGATACACCACTTGACCCAAGATCACCATATTCAGCCTCAAAGACATCAAGTGATATGATAGTGAGAGCATATGCAGAAACATATAAATTTCCAATGAATATAACAAGATGTTCAAACAATTATGGACCATATCAGTTTCCAGAAAAGTTGATACCACTTATTATAAAAAATATATTGGAAGGTAAAAAGCTGCCAGTATATGGAGATGGAAGTAATGTAAGGGATTGGTTGTATGTAAAAGATCATAATAAAGCAGTGGATATGGTAATAAATAATGGAAGATTAGGAGAAGTATACAATATTGGTGGTTTTAATGAAGAAAAAAATATAAATATAGTAAAACTTACAATAGATACTATAGCCAAGATAATGAAAGAAGAACCAGAGTATAGAAGAGTATTAAAAACTGATGTGACTAAAATATCATATGATTTGATAAGTTATGTACAGGATAGACTGGGGCATGATGCAAGATATGCAATAGATCCAGAAAAGATAGTAACAGAATTAGGTTGGTATCCAGAAACATCATTTGATAAAGGAATAGAACAAACAATAAGGTGGTATCTGAATAATCAGGAATGGGTAGAGAAAGTTTTAAATAAATAGGAGAAAGGGAGTCTACATGCAGTATTCTCCCTTTTCTTCTATTTTAAAATTTCATTATAAAGTGAAATATATTTTTTAGCAGATGTATTCCAGTTATTATCTCTAGTTTTAGCATTTTTTACAATTTTATCCCATTTATCCTTATCTTTATAAATAGAAATTGCATACTCTAAAGTTTTGTATAACTCATCACTGCTTATATTTTTAAAACCAAATCCATCACCTTCACCAGTATACTCATTATAAGGAGTAACTGTATCTTTTAATCCACCTGTTTCTCTGACAATAGGAACACAGCTGTATCTCATAGCAATCATTTGAGAAAGACCACAAGGTTCAAAGATAGAAGGCATAAGGAATATATCTGAGCCACTGTATATTTCTATGGATAAAGGTTGATTGAACCCAATGTATGAACAGACTCTTCCAGGGTATTGTCTTTCTTTCCACTTAAAGAAATCTTCATATTTAGATTCTCCATTTCCAAGAAGTACAAATTGAATTCCTAATTTCATTAATCTATCAAAACTATCTATAATCAAATCAATTCCTTTTTGTCTGTCCAATCTTGTAATAATAGAAACTAAAGGAACATTAGGATCTTGATTAAGTCCCAATCTTTCTTGAAGTTCAGATTTCAATCTTTTCTTTCCTTTTCTAGGAAGCTTATATACAGCTCCATCTATTCCATTAACTATGCCTTTTAGTTTATAGTCAAATTTTCTGAATAATCCATCTAACCCTTCACCAAGTTCAGGAGTTTTAATTTCTTCAGCGTATGAATTGCTGACAGTTGTTATGTAGTCAGAGTATACAACTCCTCCTTTTAAGAAAGACACCATATCATAATATTTAATTCCATCTTCAATGAAGTATCGCCCTCTATTTATTTCTAAAGTTTTTTCTATTACATCATTATAGAAAAGACCTTGAAATCTTAAATTATGAATAGTAAAAACAGTTTTTATATTATTCAGTCCTCTTTCTTTTAGGTAGATAGGAACCAGTCCAGTATGCCAGTCATTACAATGAATTAGGTCCGGTTCAAAATCTGTAATAGAGAAAGTTTCTACAACAGCTTTTGCAAAGAATGCAAATCTTTCGCAATCATCATCTTCACCATAGATTTTATTTCTTTTAAAATATCTTTCATTATCTACGAAATAGTAAGTGACACCATCAAGTTCACAATAGTCTATTCCAACATATTCATTATGGTGAGCTATCCATATTTGTTTTTCACCTAAGTGCTGCATTATTTCCTTATATTTATCAGGAATAGTACTGTATTTAGGTAATATTACTCTTACATCTATTTTTTCTTTTTTTAATGCTTTTGGCAGTGAATAAGCTACATCACCAAGACCTCCTGTTTTAACAAAAGGCCACACTTCTCCTGCTGCAAAAAGTACTTTCATCTTCATCACTCCTTTATGAAGAACTATTCTCTCCCTTTTCCTTTTAGATATTCTAAAAGATCTCTGTAATGTTCTTTATCCCATTTAATGCTTTTTTCAATAACTAGAGGATAATTTCTAGAAGCACTAAGCCTTTCGTTGCATTTAATTACATTATTTTTATCTACAATGATATTTTTTAATACAGCTCCAGATTTAACAACACTATCTTGTAAAAGTATACTATCTTCAACTATAGCCCCCTCTTCAACTATAGCTCCTCTTGCTAAAATGGAATTTTTAACTTTTCCACCTAAAATACATCCGTTGGCTATAACTGAATTTACTATTTCAGCTCTTTCTTTGAACATTGATGGAGGGGTATCTTTTGTTTTAGTGTATATTTTTCTTCCATCTTTATTGAAGATGTCATCTCTAATTTCTTTATTTAGAAGATCCATGTTAAAATCAAAATATTCTTTTGTTGAATTTATACAAGCTAAATATCCTTTAAATTCATAACCGTTAATGCTTAATCTAGCTATATTTCTTGAGATAAGATCTTTAACTGTATAGTAGGCTCCATCTTGGATTCCATCACATATTAATTTTATTAAAAGCTCTTTTTTTATAATAAAAGTTTCCATAGAAATATTTTCATCTTTTTTAAAGAAAAGATTTTGTCCAATTCCTAATATTTCTCCATTTTCCCCAACTTTTACACTGTCGCAATTATCAAATCTTTCATTTGCATTATCTACTTTTTTATATACAAGAGTGACATCTTTTCCACTTTCTTCATGTTTTTTTACAACATCAGCGATATCAATATTACATACCATATGAGAGCTTAATACAACCACATTTTGTTGTTTGCTACGGAAGAAGTACTCCATGTTTTTTTTAACTCTTTTTATATTAGTTGAATAAGTAGAGTCAGCCATTTGTTTGAAAATAAATATACCATCTTTTTTTCTGTCTAAATCCCACTCTGTTCCTCTTCCAATATGGTCAGTAAGTGAATTCATATCATCATTTCCACCAAAAATACCAACATTTCTTATTCCTGCATTAACTAAATTTGACAAAGCAAAATCTATTATTCTGTAAGTTCCACCTACTGGAACAGATGCCAGAGGTCTCATTTTAGTAAGAGATCTGATATTATCTAGAGATTCGGCTAAAAATATGATAGCCATATAATTATTTAGCATAAAGTCCTCCCTTGCAAACTTATTTTATAACTTCACTTTTTATTATTCTTCCGTGACCAATGACTGCAATTTCAGTATCATCACCAATAACTGTATTTTTTTGATAACTACTTCGTCAGCTATGATTGCTTTGTTAATAATAACATTTTCTTCAATAACTGTATCTTGCATTATTACAGAATTAATGACCTTACTATTTTTTCCAATTTTTACTCCAGGAAAAATAACAGAATTTTTAACTACTCCTTCTATTTCACAACCTTTATCAACTAACGAAGTCGTAATTATAGCATCATCACTTACATACAGAGGTGGATAAACTCCTTGACGAGTATTAATTTTCCAGTCTTTATCAAATATATTTAATTTATTATCAGGTTTTAAAAGATCCATATGAGCATCCCAGAAACTTTCAATAGTTCCTACATCTTTCCAGTATCCTTCAAACGGATATGCAAATAGTCTTTTGTGGTCATTTAATAAATTAGGGATTATATTTTTACCAAAGTCATTGCTTGAAGTAGGATCTTTTTCATCTTCAATCAAATATTCTTTTAATACATTCCATTTGAAAATATATATTCCCATTGATGCCAAAGTACTTTTTGGTTGCTTTGGTTTTTCTTCAAATTCATAAATTGAATAATCCTCATTAGCATTCATAATACCAAAACTAGGAGCATCTTTCATTGGAACATTAAATACTCCAATAGTAACATCTGCATCTTTTTCTTTATGAAATTTTAACATTTTTTCATAGTCCATTTTGTAAATATGATCTCCTGATAAAATTAAAACATTTTCAGGATCATATTTATCTATGAATTGAATATTTTGATAAATAGCATTGGCAGTTCCTTTGTACCATCCACCTTCATCATTCTTTTTAGTGTGAGGCTGTAATACAGTTACTCCACCATCCATTCTATCTAAGTCCCAAGGTGAACCCCTTCCAATGTGATCATTAAGGATATGAGGTTCATATTGAGTAAGTACTCCTACTGTATCTATTCCAGAGTTAGAACAATTGCTTAAAGTAAAGTCTATGATTCTATATTTTCCACCAAATGGAACTCCAGGTTTAGCTATTTTTTCAGTCAAATCTAATAAACGGCTTCCTTGTCCTCCTGCTAGTATCATAGCTATTATTTGCTTTCTTTTCATAACTTCCTCCTAATATTCATGTAATACTATTTGGCTAAATTTTTATTTTTAGTTGATAATTTTGTTGCAGTTGCTTCTATAGTAGATTCTTTTTCAATTCCTTTTCCCTTAGTTCCTCCTTTTTTCTTTTCAACTTTTTCAGCTTTTAAAAAATTACAGTGTTTCTAGGAATATCTAATTCTATATGTTGCTCTCTATAGTTCCAGCTTTTATCAATAGGTTTGTATTTTTTCTTTTTAAGAGTTCCACTTCCACCAAATTTTTTGTCATCACTGTTTAAAATGACACTATATACTTTATTTTCTGGTACACCTATCTTATATTTCTTTCTGTTTTCACCAGAAAAATTAAAAACTATTATCAAGTATTCTTTAAAATCTTTTGTCTTTCTAAGAAAAGCTAACATATTTTCAGTATAATTTTCATGCTCTATCCATTCAAAAGTATCCCAACTATCTTCCCAAAGAGCTTTTTCTTCAAGGTAAAGTTTATTCAAAGCTTTTACATAAGTTTGAATTTCTCTATTTCCATTATTCTGATCCAATAGATGCCATTCAAGAGATTCGTAGAATCTCCATTCAAGTCCATGAGCAAATTCATTACCCATAAAGTTTAATTTCTTTCCAGGGTGAGCCATTTGGTAAGAATAAAGGGATCTTGTGTGAGCCAGCTTATCTTCATAATATCCAGGCATTTTTTCAATTATTGATTTTTTACCATGCACCACTTCATCATGAGATAAAGGGAGTACATAGTTTTCAGAAAAGGCATACATAAAAGAAAAAGTCAGTTTTCCATGATGCTCATATCTAAATATAGGATCTATACTAAAATATTTAAGGGTATCATTCATCCACCCCATATTCCATTTGCTGTCAAATCCAAGTCCACCATCAATTGGGTGTTTAGTAACATTAGGCCAGGCAGTTGAATCTTCAGCAATAACAAGAATATTTGGAAAGTCTTCATGTATAACAGAATTCAATTCTTTAAAGAAATCCACAGCACCTAAATTTTCTTTTCCACCATATTTATTTCTTAGACCATCTTCACCATCTTTTCCATATGAAAGATAAAGCATATTAGCTACAGCGTCCATTCTTACACCATCTATATGGAATTCTTTGAACCAGTAAATTAAATTAGATATTAAAAAACTTTTTACTTCATTTCTTGTAACATCAAAGTTACAAGTTCCCCATTCTTTATTTTCTCCAATTCTTGAGTCTGGATATTCATAAGTAGGAGTTCCATCAAATCTATAAAGTCCATGAGCATCTTTACAAAAGTGTCCAGGAACCCAGTCCAAAATGACTCCAATATTATTTTTATGCATAAGATTTACAAGAAACATAAAGTCTTCAGGAGTCCCATATCTACTTGTAACTGAATAATATCCAGTAGCTTGATATCCCCAAGAGGCATCAAGTGGGTATTCGTTTATAGGCATTATTTCAATATGAGTATAATTCATTTCTTTAAGATATTCAGCAAGCATGATAGCAGAATCTTTATAATTTAACCATTCTCCATGTATTCCTCTTTTCCACGAGCCTAAATGAACTTCATATATGTTAATAGGCTTATTTAATCCAGTAGTTCTTTTATTAAGCCATCTTTTGTCTGCCCACTTAAATTTTGGTATATCATAAACAATAGAAGCAGTATTGGGTCTTATTTCAGAATAGAAGGCATATGGATCAGCTTTCATTTCTATTCTTCCATCAGCTCCTTCAATTTTATACTTATATTTTTCTAATTTTTTAAGACCTAAAATTTCAAGTTCCCATATTCCTTCATTATTTAGTTTTTTCATAAAGTGTTCATTACCAGTCCAGCCATTAAAATCCCCAACAACAGCAACTGATTTAGCGTGAGGTGCCCATACTCTAAATATAACTGAGTTTTTAGTTAAATGTGCTCCCATATAGTTATATGCTTCTCTGTGTTCTCCTCTGTGAAAAAGATACACATCTAATTCGTGTTCCATTTTAAAAACTACACCTCCTTGATAGCAAAGATATGAATCAGCTTATAGTTTAGCTGGTTCTATATGCCATATTTCATCTGCATATTCTTTTATAGTTCTGTCAGATGAGAATTTTCCTGCATTTGCAATATTCATAAGTTGCTTTTTAGCCCAGCCCATTCTATCTCTGTATTCTTTATTAATTGTTTTTTGAGCTTTTCTATAGGCTTCAAAATCTTCCAAAACAAAGTACTGATCTGCCTGCTGCCAAGGAGCATTTTCCATAAGAGATCTATGAATATTACTGTATATTCCTGTTCCAAGATCATTGAAAGTTCCATCAATTAATGAATCAACTATTTTTTTAAGACCTTCTACATTATTATATGGAACATGAGGATCATAACCTTTAGTCCTCATTTCCTCTATTTCATTAACCTTTAATCCAAAAATATAGTTATTTTCTATTCCAGCTTCTTCTACTATTTCTACATTGGCTCCATCTAAAGTTCCAATAGTTAAAGCACCATTTAGCATAAATTTCATATTTCCAGTTCCAGAAGCTTCTTTTCCTGCTGTAGATATTTGTTCGGAAATATCTGCTGCTGGGAATAATTTTTCAGCTACAGATACTCTGTAATTTTCAACAAATACTATTTTTAATTTTCCATTTACATCAGGATCTCTATTTACTACTTGAGCTACCTCATTAATAAGTCTTATGATTCCTTTAGCTAAAAGATATCCTGGAGCAGCTTTGGCTCCATAAATATATGTAACAGGATTAAATTCCATAGAAGGATTTAGTTTAAGTTTATTATACAATCCAATAACATGGAATATATTTAAAAGCTGTCTTTTATATTCATGAAGTCTTTTTATCTGCATATCAAATATAGAATTTGGATTGATTTCGATTCCTTGAGTTTCTCTCAAATAATTAACTAATTCTATTTTTTTCTCATGTTTAATCTCTAAAATTCTTTTTAAAATTCCTTCATCATTAATATATTCCTCTAATCTCTTTAATTGGCTTAAATCAGTAATCCATTCTTCTCCAAGGAGTTCAGTTATTAGTTTTGCTAGTTGTGGATTTGACTGTAGAAGCCATCTTCTTTGAGTTATACCATTAGTTTTATTTTGGAATCTTTCAGGATATATTTCGTACCAATCTTTTAATTCTTTATTTTTAAGAATTTCAGTATGAAGGGCAGCTACTCCATTTATTGTATGACTGCCATATATAGCAAGCCATGCCATATGAATCATATTCCCCTGTATAATAGACATTCTATCTTGCCTAGCTGAGTCATCAGGAAATTTTTCAGCAAGTAATCCTTTTAACTGGTCATTTATTCCCTGAGTTATCTGATATATTCTAGGAACAACTTGTTCATATAAGCCAACCCACCATTTTTCAAGTGCTTCTGCCAATATAGTGTGGTTAGTGTATGAGAAAGTCTTTTCAACTATTCCCCAAGCTTTTTCCCAAGATACTCCTTCAACATCTAAAAGTAATCTCATTAATTCTGGAATAGCTATAACAGGGTGAGTATCATTTAACTGAATAGCTGTAAATTCAGAAAATTTTTCAAAATTTCTTCCATGAACTTTTTTGAATTTTCTTAAAATATCCTGCAATGATGCAGATACAAAAAAGTATTGTTGTTTTAATCTTAATTTTTTTCCTTCATCAGTTGAGTCATTTGGATAAAGAACTCTTGATATATCTTCTGCTCTGGTTTTTTCTTGAGTGGCATGAAGATAATCTTGCTGATTAAATTTTCCAAGGTCTAGATCCACAATTGAATGAGCTTCCCAAAGTCTTAATGTGTTTATATTTTTAGTTCCATAACCTATTATTGGCATATCATAAGGAACTGCTCTTACATTTTCATCTCCAAAACTTACTATGACTTCATCAGCTGGTCTTTCAATAGACCATACATCTCCATATTTAAGCCAAGTTTCAGGTTTTTCTACTTGGTATCCATCTTTAAAGGTTTGATTGAAGATACCGTTTCTATACCTAATACCATAGCCCTGTCCAGGAAGATTAAGTGTGGCTAGAGAATCTAAAAAGCATGCAGCAAGCCTTCCTAATCCTCCATTTCCTAAAGCTGAATCTTCTTCTTCATCTTCTACTTTGTTATAATCAATTCCATATTCTGATAATACTTCTTTAACTTCATCTAATAATCCAAGATTGATAAGATTGTTTCCTAATGCTCTTCCCATAAGGAATTCAGCAGAAAGATAAAAAGCTTGTTTTTTTTGAGAATAAAGTTTTCTAGTTTCATACCAATCTTCAGCTATTTCTTCCATAATAGCCTGTCCTAAAGCTCTATAGATTTCAAATTCATTAGCTTCAGTTATATCCTTTCCAAAACTTATCTTTACATATTTTTCAATTTGTTTCTTTAATTGATTTTTTTCAATTTTCATATTTTCTCCCTTTAACAATTTAGTTATCTTTTAAATTTATCAGTTATTATTTTTATATTATTACATAATTCATCAGTAATATATTTTTCATTAAATCTCCACTTCCAATTTTTTCCCAATGTAGATGGAGCATTCATTCTTCCCTCTTCTCCCAATCCTATAAAATCCTGCATCTGAGCTATTGCTATATTTGCTTTTGATGCCCATATAGCATTGATAAATCTTAAATTAATAGGAAGCCAGTAGTCACTTTCAAATTTGCTGAGATAATTTTTTAAATATTCATCACAGTAATGTTTAGTTTCTAAGGATATAGTTTCATACCAGCCAATTACAGTATTATTATCATGAGTTCCAGTATATGCTACACAATTTTCTTCATATTTATGAGGAAGGTAGTCACTATCTTCTGAATCAAAAGCAAACTCAAGTACTTTCATTCCAGGAAAACCACTTCTTTTTAAAAGTTTTCTCACTTTTTCAGTAAGAAATCCTAAATCTTCAGCAATTATTGGAAGCTTTCCTAATCTTTTTTCAACAGCTCTGAAAAAATCTATTCCAGGTCCTTTTTCCCAATGACCTTTTACGGCAGTAGTATCTTTTGCTGGAATACTCCAATAAGCTTCAAATCCTCTAAAATGATCTATTCTAACAATATCATATATTTCAAAACAGTAATTTATTCTTTTTATCCACCAATCATAATTTGTTTTTTTAAGATATTTCCAATCATATAATACATTTCCCCATAATTGTCCATCTTTGCTGAAATAATCTGGAGGACAACCTGATACCCGTTTTGGTTTTTTATATTTATCAAACTGGAATATTTTAGATTCACTCCAAGTATCAGCACTGTCTGTTGCTACAAAAATAGGAATATCACCAATTATTTTTATACCCTTGGAGTTAGCATAAGATTTTAATCTAAACCATTGCTTATAGAAAGTATATTGTACAAACAAAAAATAATTCATATCTTTTTTAGTTTCTCATCATTTTTTTCTATTTTTTTAAAATTTTTATATTTATAGTGCTTAGGCCAATTTTGCCATGACTTTCCAGAAAATTTTTCTTTTAATGCCATATATAAAATATAATTTTCTAGCCAGTAAGCGTTTTTTTCTTTAAAATTTTTTAAGTCTGTCTTTATTTCATCATTTTTTTCTGCTTTTTTCAAGAAAATTTCAAAAATATTTTTTAAAAGTTTAGTTTTTCTCTTGTTTACTTGTTCATAATCAAGATTGTCATTATAATTTATTTCTTTCAAAGGAGAGAGAGCTTCATAATTTATATATCCGAGTTCAACAAATTCTTCTAAATCTATAAAATAGGGATTACCTGCAAAAGCCGAAAAAGACTGATAAGGGGAATCGCCATACCCTGTAGGTCCCATGGGAAGAATTTGCCATAATTTCTGTCCAGATTTTTCAAGAAAATCTACAAATTCATATGCTTTTTTTCCAAAATCTCCTATTCCATATTCACTTGGAAGAGAAGATATATGCATTAATATACCACTACTTCTTTCAAACATTATTCCCCCTTGTTATTGAATAAAATTTTTCTTTTCGTGAAGGCTGTTTATACTGATTTTTTTTCAAAAGATTTTTCATATATTTCAGCTAGTCTTGCCATGTAGATATCACTGTGTATATGTTCTGAAATTATCTGCACATAGACTTCATTATCTGTGAGAGTACCCATTATCTTATCACCTGTATTAGTCACTACAAAACTGTTAGAGAGATCAACTACCATCATTATTCTTTTTGGATTTTTATGAGTTTCTTTTACTTCAGTTTTATGATAGTATTCAATTTCTTTTCCAATATCTTCTAATTTATTAAAAGAAAATATTATAATTCTGACTCCTCTTTCAGCAGCTTCTTTTAAATCAGATTTCATTATCTCTAAATTAAAATCTGTATTTAAGTATATTTCTTTTTTGGCTTCTTTTATTATATTATGAAGAGTATGGAGAATATTTTCATATCCTTCTATTCTAAGATAATAATCTTTTTTTAAAGGTCTTTCGATGTTCTTAAGTTGTTGCTTTATACTTTTGGCATTTTTATGGAATTTCTTTTCTATTTCTTCAAAAATCATTTCTGGTTCTTTTGCTTCATATTCTTTACTTCCATTGGGAATCATAAATATGTATCCATTTTTATATAAAGATTCTAAAGCTTGATATACAGTAGATCTTGAGAGATTTAGTTCTTTAGCTAGTTTATAACCATTTGTTTTTCCTGATTTGAGCAAATTTATATAGACTGTTGCTTCTGTTCTGGTGAAGCCAAAATTCATAAGTTTGTCTACTACATCTTGCATAACTTCCTCCCTCTAGACTATAAGTAGTTCGTTTGTGTACTACTATTCTTATTTTAATTATACTTTAAAAAGTGTATAATATCAATAGCAATTGTAATGAAAAAATCTGTTTTTTTCAGAAAAAAAGTAAAAAAATAAATTCAATAAAAAAAGAATGACTTATATTTTTTAAGTCATTCTTAATTAAATTATTATTTATTATCTTTTACTACATTTTGTCCAGCTATTCTTCCAAATACTGTAATATCAGCGATTGCATCACTACCTAGACGATTAGTACCATGAATATCTCCAGTAACTTCTCCAGCTCCATAAAGTCCTTTTATAATTTCACCTTTAGTATTGATAACTCTTGCATTCTCATCAATTTTTACTCCACCCATTGTATGATGCACAGCAGGAACAGCCTTCATAATATAGAAAGGGCCTTTGGCTTCAAATGGAGTAAGTTTTCCTCTTTTATTAAATTCAAGATCTTTTCCATCTTTAGCATATTGATTATATTTTTCAACAGTTTTTTCAAGCTCAGCAGCATCTATTCCAAAAAAATCAGCAGCTTCTTTGATAGTATCAGCTTTAACTAAAAGTTTATTATTAAATAAGTAATTCATCTCATCAGCATGATGTTCAGCTACTCCACTTAATTTTACCTGTGCTTCATCACAGAATTGATAAGCTGCATTTCCAGTTTGATTTTTTATTGCCATAGAAATAACATCTCTTCTTTCTAATTCTTCAACAAAACGTTTTCCTTCTTGGTTAATAAGTATACTTCCACCAATAAGTCTTACATCTCCAAAATAAAGAAGAGCTCCACTTATAGGATCACATGTAGGGTAAGTTTGAATAAAAGGCATATCTTCAAGTTGTGCACCTATTTTTTCAGCCATAGTTATTCCATCACCAGTTATTCCAACTGTATTAGTAGAAAGTATATTTTCATCTACATCTTTATTATATTTAACTCTCATTTCAAGATTAGAACCAAATCCACCACTTGCTAAAATAACTCCATCTTTAGCAAGGAATGTATATTCTTTGTCTTCGCTCAAAGCTTTTACTCCAGTAACTCTTCCTTTATCAACTATAAGCTCTACAGCAGGAGTTTCATACAATACAGGTATATTTAATTCTTCAGCTTTAGCAAGAAGTTTAGATATCATTTCAACTCCAGTAGCACCTAAAGGTACAAGACTTCTTTCTACAGAGTGTCCTCCAAAAAACATTTGTCTGTCTTCAAAAGTCATATTGATGTAATCTTTTAACCATTCAGCTCCATTTAGAGCATTATCGGCTAAAACTCTTACTAATTTAGGATTTCCTTCATTATCTCCACCTTTTAATATATCATTGTAAAAAGTATCATTGCTGTCTTTTAGACCTTTTTTTACCTGTACCCAGTTATTAGGAGCAGCATATTCTCCACCAGATATAAGAGTATTTCCACCAGCAAAAGCCATTTTTTCAAGGACAATGACATTTTGGGCACCATTATTTTTAGCTTCGATAGCAGCAATAAGACCTGCTCCTCCAGCTCCAATAACAACCACATCTTTTTTCTGAGTTTCCTTAACTAATTTTTTAGATTCTATAACAGGTTTTTTATTTAATTCTTTAAGATCAGCTCCAGAATTTTTAAGAGCATTTCTCACTGCTGAAGTAAGAGCTCTACTAGTACCAGTGGCACCAGATACACCATCTACTCTTAAAGATTGATATTTAACTATTTGTTCAGGAACTTTTTTGCTGCTGCATCAGAAATTATAGGAGTATCAGTATTTTTTACTACTTTAACTTCTTCAATTTTATTTTTAGAAGTTTTTACTTCTACTTTTATTTCACCTCTATATCCTTTAGCTTCTCCAACATATGTTCCTTCTTTGAATTCAGCTCCAAAAATTGAAACTGTCAAAGCTGCACAGAACATAAGAGATAAAATTTTTTTTCTGCTCATATTTAATCCTCCTCAAGATATTTTAGTCACTATTATAATTATATCTTGAATTTTAAATTTTAGCAATAAAAAAGAGACGAAATGAATTATTTCGTCTCAAAATGTTAGTATTTATAATACTATTACCCTCTTTTCTATTGGAAGAAATTCTTTTCCAGGTGCAAGAGCAGTAGGTTTTCCAAATGGCATTTGTGCTATAAGCTTCCAAGATTTTGGAATTTCAAATACCTCTTTTACCTCATCATCAATTAATGGATTGTAATGTTGAAGGCTTGCTCCTAATCCTTGTTCAGCAAGTAGTGACCATATAGCAAACTGCAACATACCATTTGCTTGCTCAGCCCATACAGGAAAATTATCTCTGTAAAGAGGGAACTTTTCCATAAGTTCTTTTGTTGTTCTTGTAGAATCAAAGAAAAGAATAGTTCCATATGATTCAGCCAAACCTTTGATTTTGTTTTCTGTAGGTTCAAATTTTCCTGCTGGAACTACTTTACGAAGAGTATTCATAACAATTTCCCATAATTTTTTATGATTTTCCCCATAGAGTAGGACAACTCTTGCACTTTGATTATTAAATGCAGATGGCACATATTTTACTGCATCTTTTATTATTTCTTCTATTTTTTCATTAGAAATAGTTGTTTCTTTAGAGAGAGTATATATAGTTCTTCTATTTTTTAGTACTTCCATAAAACTTTTATTATTCATAATAGACCTCCTTATTAATGTATCAACTTAAAATATGTATATTATATTATTCAAGGAGAAACTATTATTTCTTTTTTATCATTATTTATTATTATTTAATGTCATCTCAATTATTTTTTTCATATTTTCTTTAGAAAGGGCACCTGCAACATATCCCATTATATTTCCTTCTTTATCTATCATAAAAGTAGTAGGGAAAGCATTAATGTAGTAATTTCTAAATATTTCTCCCTTTACATCAAAAACAACAGGGAATGTGTAATTATTTTTAGTAAGAAAGGCTTTTATTTTATCTTCAGATTCATCTTGTGGTGAAGGATTTTCAGCAGTTGCTGGACTTGCAGCTCCTAATATGATGACATCATTTTTATTGTATCCATATTCTTTATATATTTCTTCTATGTGTGGCATTTCTTCTCTACAAGGAGGACACCATGTAGCCCAGAAATTAAGGAAAACCACTTTTCCTTTATAATCAGATAATTTATGAAGATTTCCATATTGATCTTTCAATTGAAAATCAAAAGCTGGAAGTTTTTCTTCTTGAGGTGCTTTAGGTTGCTCTTCAGTTTGAACAGTATAATCTGTAGCTATTGGCTGTTGTCCAGGAGCAAGTATATTTAAATTAAATCCACTTAAAGTCATAATTCCAATGATTATAAGGATAGCTCCACTTATTTTTATGCTGTACTTTAAAAAAGATTTTTTGTTTTTAGAAAATTTAATACTTTAGTAGTAAATATTCCAAGAAGCAAAAATGGGATAATAAATCCTAAGCTGTATACTAATATAAGCATATTTCCAAGAAAAGAAGTTTTAGCTCCAGATGCCATAATGAGAACAGTAGATAATACTGGACCTATACATGGTGTCCATGCAAAACTAAAAGTAAATCCTATAACAAATGCAATTAACGGATTTATCTTTTTAGAATCAAAATTTATTCTACGCTCTCTTTCCATAAAACTACTTTTTAATAGGCCTATTTGAAATAAACCTAAAAGTAGGATAAGAGCACCACTTATTCTTGTAAATAAAACTCTGTTAGTATTAAAGAATCCTCCCAACTTAGAAAAAGAAAGTCCTAAGATAAAAAAAGCAGCAGATATACCAAGAATAAAAAAGATGGTATGAATAAATACTTTTTTTTGATTATAGGAAATATTTCCATTTTCATCTGTTACAGCAGTATTTCCAGAGAGATAACTCATATAAACAGGGAGAAGTGGAATAATACATGGAGAAAAGAAAGAAAATATTCCTCCTAAAAAAACTAAAATAAAACTTATGTTGTCTGTTAAAAGTATGTCATTAAACATATGAGCCTCCTTAGTTATATAAATAGAATTTATTATATACTATAAATATTAAAATTATTTAATTATTTAGAAAAAAGTCATTTAATTCCTTTATAGACATAAAAAATATTATAAAAATTTTATTTTGTATGTAAGACTTAAAGTATCGTTAGCTAATAAAATAATAACAAAATTTAATTGTATACATTTATAAATGTAAGAATTAATTATTTTTAATAAATTTATTATGAAAAATTATTTTTTCCTTTGTAACACAAATGACATAATGACTTGGTATTATTATCTTATAAATCTTTCCCCAAGATGTTTTAATATATAGATAAAAAAATCTCCCTAATTATTTTAGAGAGATTTTTTTATTTGAATTATAGTTCTTCTTTTATTATTCTTAAAAATAACTTTTTAATTTCTTCTTTCTTTTCTCCTGGACCAAAGATATAAAAAGATATATTACTGAATCTTTTAAAACTTTTTTGTGGAAGAAGGTCAGAGAGAAGCTTATCTTCACCATTAAGTGATACATAGATTTTAGCTTCAGATACAGCATGGTAAAATTTATTATATCTTGTTATTATAAATATTTCACCTTTTTTAAGGTTAAGTGTTTCTCCTATTTCTCCTACTATTTTTTAATTTTCTCATTATCTCTCAATATTTTATCTAATCTGTCTGTTACTAATTTTTCTAATTCTAATTCATCTTCTAAACATTCATATTCATAAATAGTTTTCCATAAAGGTTTTAAGAATTTTCTTTCCATCAACTGCTTCATGACTATAAAAGTATATTCAACAGTTTTTCCATTTAGGGAAGCTAGATATGCTTTTCTTAAATGAGAATAAATATCATCATCTATTACTAAATTATCTATTACTGCCTCAGTTGAAAAAAAATCTTTTTTATTCATTTCTTCAGGAAACTTTCCATTTTGTTCTTCATAAAGCTTCATAAAATGCCCAAGAATATCTCTTATAATAAACTCGGTATAAACAGATATGTGATGATTATATACCCAAAGGTATAGTAAATCTCTGGAATCGACAACAGACTGCATAGCAGGAATAGCTTTAGAACTATATTTTAGTTTTTTATCTTCTCCTATAAAAGTACAGGAAAAAAGTCTTTCAATATCTATTCTTGGTGCTATGTATCCACTCATGTGATTATCTCTAATAAGGTAGTCAAGCTTATCCACATCTATGGTTTTAGAATTAACTATTTCTATTAGAATATTTTCTAGCCATAAATCTTTATCTGGATATAGATTTCCTATAATTATTCTGCATATTAATTCTATATTGATATTATGATTTATTTCTTCAAGAACAGGCTTTAATTTTTTTATAATACATAGGCATGACATTAATTCATGAGGACTTCCTATCATATTTCCATTTTCATCTTTAAATATTCTGTCTGCTTCTTTTTCATTTGATAGATTTTTTATTAATGATTCATATATTTCTTTCTTATCATAAAAAGATTCACCTAAATGAGAAAGGGGAGCATGCCCTACATCATGTAAAAGAGCTGCAAATTTTATATGAAATCTATAATTTTCTATTTGTTCTTTGGATATTCCAAAGTCTTCCATATTTTTATTTAAAGAATCAAAAAAATCACAAGCTAGTTTCATTACTCCAAGAGAATGTTCATACCTTGTATGGTTGAGAGAGGGGAAAAGATATTCACAAGTAAGCTGCTTTATCCTTTTCAGCCTTTGAAAAGATGGAGTATCTACTATCTTTTGAACATCAGTATCTATTGTTATATAGCTGTGTATTAAGTCTTTAATTACTTTTTTTCCCATGATTCTCCTTTCTGTGATATGTAATTATATATATTATAACTTTATTTTTTCTTAAAAGCTAATTTATTATTGAATAGTTTTTTAATATGATTGTAACATAAATGACATAATGGATTGATACTATTATCTTATAAATCTTTCCCCAAGATGTTTTAATATATAGATAAAAAATAGGGCTCTCACAAAATGTGAAGTCCTATTTTTTTGCCTTAATAGTATACCAAAAAGAAAAATAATAAGTTTCAAAGTTGCAGAAATTAGAAATAAAGCTGTATTCTTTCAAACAAAATTAATAAACTTTATTTTTACTGAGGCAAGATTGAAATTTTAAAAAATTAGAATTTAACAGGAACTATTTTGGAGATACCTATTTCTTTATTCATAGTTACTCCAAATATAGATTCTGATTCTCTCATAGTATCTTTGTTATGTGTAATAAGGATAAATTGAGATTTTTCAGTAAACTCCTTTAATTTTCCAATAAGCTTTCTGGTATTTTTTTCATCTAGGGCAGCCTCTATTTCATCAAGAAATGTAAATGGACTAGGTTTATACATAAAGATAGACATAATAAATGCTATGGCAACCATAGATTTTTCTCCCCCTGAAAGTAGGGATAATGTCTGTCTTTTTTTATTCTTAAATTTTACAAAGATTTCAACACCACACTCATCAAAATTTTCAGGATTAATTACAAGAAGTTTTCCTTCAGAGTTATTAAGAGTTTCCATACACATTTGATTAAAATTGGCATCTATCTCTTTATAAGCAGTAAAGAATTTTTTGTGAATAGTGTCATCAATTTCCTTAATCAATTCCATTAAGACATTTTTTCCTTTAACAAGATCGTCTTTTTGGGTAGTAAGGAAGATATATTTATCATTCAATTCCTTAAATTCTTCTATTGCTAAGAGATTTACTGCTTGGAAGTTTTTTAATCTATTATCCAGAATTTTTAATTTATCTTTGAGTTCTTTTATTTTTTCTTCTTCTATTTCTACTGCCTCTACATCTTCCAGAGTACTTAGAATATCCTTTAATCTTTCTAAATCAACTTTAGTTCTCTCTAGACTTTCCTCTATCCTGTTTAAGCTGTCTTTTTTATGGAGCAAATAACTTTCAGTTTCTTTTCTTCTCTTGTTAAGACCTCTTTCTTCCTCTGTAAGAGCGTCATTTTTAGTTTTTCTTTCTTGTACTTCAGTATTTTCACTTTCATATTTATTTATTCTTTCTTCAATTTCTATTTTTAATATCTTTTCTTTTTCCTCAAGAGAAGCTATTTCCTCTTCAAGAAAAGCAGTTTTTTCTTCCATATTTCTTTTTTCATCTACAAGAAATTCATATTCTTTCTTTTCTCTTTCTTCTTCTCTGTCCAGTTGTCCAAGTCTGTCCTGACTATTCATAAAGAGAATTCTTACATCTGAAAACTCTTCTTTTTTCTTTTCAATAGCAGTATTTATTTCCTTAACTTTTTCACTTTCATGTTCTTCATCAGCTTTGATTTCAGCAATAACTTGGTCGACTCTTTCTCTTTCATCTTTAGAGCTATTTATTCTCTTTTCAAATTCTTGACTATATTTTTCTTCTTCTTCCAGTTCTACTTTGACAACTCTTCTATCTTTTTCTATTCTTTCTTTCTTCAAAATATAATCATTATATAGTTCTTCTGCTAATTTGAGCTGTTTTCTAATGCCATCTTCCAAAGAATCTATTTTATCTATTTCATTTTCAAAATTTTCAAGAGTTTTACTTATTTCATTTTGCTCTGCAGAAGCACTTTTTATAGTTCTAGTGAGTTTTTCAACAGTTTCTTTAAGAACTCTTATTTCTTTTTTTCTCTCAAATATTTGGCTGGCTGTTGAATTGCCAGAATCTCCTCCTGTTATTCTCCCTCGGGAACTCATAAGTTCTCCAGAAAGAGTTACAACATTTCCCATAAACATATTATTTTTAACTATTTTCAATGCTGTATCTAAGTTTTCAACTATAAGTAGATTTCCAAGTACAAATTCAACTACATTTTTATATCTTTCATCAACTGTTACCAGTTCAGCAGCTCTTCCTATTACTCCAGGAATGTTTATTTTTATTTCTCTTTTTAATGGAACCTTGATAGTATCTAATGCAAGGAAAGATGCTCTTCCAGCTTTTCTTTCTTTAAGGAAGTTTATTGCTTTTTTAGCTGTATCTCCAGTATCTACAACTATATCTTGTATATTTCCAGGAATTCCAGCTTCAATAGCCTTTTCTAATCTTTCAGGAATAGTTACAAGGGAGATAAATACACCTTCTATTCCAATAATTTTACTGTTAAGAACTTCTTTTACTCCTTTGAAGAATCCTTCATTATTCTCTTCCATTCTCACAAGAGCCTGAAGTTTGGCAGAATGTCTTTTTTCATCATATTCAGCAGTTCTTACTATTTCAGAAAGCTTGTTGCTCCTTTGACTAAGTTTGCTTATTTCCTCTTCTAGAAAAGTTCCTCTTTCCTCAATTTCAATAAGTTTTTTTTCTTTTTCATTTTTAGAAATTTCAGCTTTCTCTAATTCTGTTATGGCAGAACTTAATTTCATGTCATAAGATGAAAGTTCTTCTCTAAGGTTTGTAATTTTAGTATTACTTCCCTTTACTCTCCTGCTTGAACTTTCTATTTCATTTAGGAGCTTTAATTTTTCTAGCTCAAGCTCCATGACTTTTTTCTTTTTGAGCTCCATTCCCAAGTCAAATTCTTTTTTGGTATTTTCAAGTTCTTTCAACTGAGATTCAAATTTTAAATTTTCTTCTGAAAGTTTTTCTATTTTTTCTTTGAGAGTTTCTCTTTCTTCAACAAGCATATCAAGTGATTTCAATTTTTCAGTTATTTTAAGGTCGCTGTTTTTCATTCTTTCATGTCTATCACTGACTTCCCTTTTGTATCCTTCTACTCTCTCACTTATTCTTACTTTTTCTCTTTCTTTAAGTTCAATTTCTCTTTTTAATTCTTGATTTTTTCCACTTAATTCTTCAATTTCTTTTTTTAGTGTAAGCTTTTCTTTGTCTATTTCATCAAGTCTATTTTCAATGGAATTAAATTCTCTTTCTAATTCAGCAGCTTCAGAGGTAAGTTTTTCTTTTATTGCATCTCCATCATCTAATTTAGCTTGTTTTTCATTAAACTCACTCAAATATATCCCTTTCGCCAGTTTATCTCTTTCATCTTTGAGATTGAGGTATTCTTGAGCTTTTCCAGCTTGCTTTTCCACTCTGTCCTTATTTTCTTTTACTTCTCTTAGGACCAAATCTATTTTTTCCAGTTCAAGTTCCACATTGCTAAGATTTTTAACAGCTTCATTCTTTTTTATTTGAAACTTTTTTATTCCAGCAGCTTCTTCAATAATTCCTTTTATTTCTTTTGAAGATGATCCAATGATACGTTCCACCTTTCCCTGCCCAATAACTGAATAGGCACTTTTACCTACTCCTGTATCCAGAAAAAGATTTCCAATATCTTTTAATCTTGTTTTTACATCATTTATATAGTATTCATTATCACCAGTGGCATAAAGTTTTCTAGTTACTTTAATCTCTTCATTTTCCAATGGAAGAAAAGAATCAGTGTTGTCTATATATAAAGAAACTTCAGCTGAATTCATTGGTTTTTTATCTTTTCCACCAGAAAAAATAACATCAGAACTTTCTTTTGCTCTGATATTTTTATAGGACTGCTCACCAAGCACCCATAGAACTGCATCTAGAATATTTGATTTTCCACTTCCATTAGGTCCCACTATAGACGTGATTCCTCTGTTGAATTCTATATATACTTTCTCTCCGAAAGATTTGAATCCAAATATTTCAACAGCTTTTAAATACATATTATCTCCTACTAAGTATAAATTTTCTAAAAGTTTTATATCTATAAAGATTATATATTATTATTTGAAAATAAAGAATAAATTTATTTTATTTCAGCTTAATTTATTAAGGTTTTTATTGCTGACTTTAAAATTACATTTTCTTTTTCATATTAAGAGTATAACATTAAAATTATTATCTTGCTATTTTGAATTTTTTTATTATATTTGAAAGGAATAAAAAATGGAAAAAATTGATCATAAAGAAATAAATAATTATATCTTTAAAATGAAAAAAATACTGTTAAAAATTAAATTTATGCAAATAAAAAAACATCTTAAATTTCTAAATAATAAATTGTAAAGTCACTAAATCTAATATATAATATTAGGTAATTCAGACACTAATCTATTAAAATAATGGAGGCACACAAATGGAAAACCTAAAATTAAAAGATTTTTTAGACTACAAGTATCTTTCTAATCTTGAATTTTCACCAAATGGGGAAAATGCAGGTTTTGTAGTACACACTACAAATTATGATGATAACAATTATCAATCTAATATCTGGCTTCTAAACAATAAAACTAAAAAATATTCTAAGCTGACTTCTTTAAATGAAGAAAAGTCATTCTTATGGATAGATAACTCAACAATTATTTTTCCAGCTTCGAGAGATGCTAAATTAAGAGAAAAAGTTAGTCAAGGGGAAAAATGGACTGCTTACTATTCAATAGATATCAATGGAGGAGAAGCTGATAAATATATGCAGATTCCTCTTTTGGTTACTTCTATAAAAATGATAGATAAAGATAATTTTGTTCTCACTGCTCAATATGATAATTATGGAATCAATTTAAATGAGCTAACTGGAGAAGAAAGAAGTAAAGCTGTTGCAAAGTTAAAAGAGGAGAAAGATTATGAAGTTCTTGACGAAATTCCTTTCTGGAGCAATGGTGGAGGATTTACTAATCAGAAAAGAAATAGACTTTATCTGTATAATAGAATTTCTAATGAAGTTACACCATTGAGTTGTGAACATACAGTTGTAACATATTTCTCATACAAAGATGGAAAAGTACTTTATGTTGGAAATTTATTTGAAGGAAAATTAGAGCAGAGAGAAGGAATATTTTGTTATGATATAGCTTCTAAAACAACAGAAACTCTTCTTCCAATAGATGCTAACTTCAGAGTAACTTTTGCTGAATTTTTAGAAGATACAGTTATATGTGCCTTAAATGATTGTAAAGAATATGGAATGAATCAAAATCCTAGTTTTTATATCATTAAAAATGGAAAAGTTGAATTATTGAAAAAACATGATACATGGATGGCAAATACTGTTGGTTCAGATTGTAGATATGGAGGAGGAAAAAGTTATAGAGTAGCTAATGGAAAATTGTATTTCCCAACTACTGTATTTAAAGATTCTTTTTTGAATACCATAGACCTTGCTGGAAATGAAACAGTGCTTACTAAAGCTGATGGATCAGTAGATGTATATGATGTGCATGGAAATGAAATTCTTTTTGCTGGACTTAGAGGGATCAAACTTCAAGAAATATATAGTTTAAAAGATGGAGAAGAAACTCAAATTACTAAATTTAATGAAAATATATATACAGATAAAAAATATCTATTCCTGAAAAATGTAATTTTGTAAATGATGGAATAGAAATAGAAGGTTGGGTATTAAAACCTGTAGACTATGATGAAACAAAAACATATCCAGCTATTTTAGATATTCATGGAGGACCAAAAACTGTATTTGGAGAAGTTTTTTATCATGAAATGCAGGTTTGGGCAAATATGGGATACTTTGTATTTTTCTGTAATCCTCGTGGTGGAGATGGTAGAGGAAATGCTTTTGCTGATATCAGAGGAAAATACGGAACTATTGATTATGATGATTTAATGAAATTTACAGATGTAGTATTGGAAAAATATCCAATTAAAGCAGACAGAATAGGAGTAACAGGGGGGTCATATGGTGGATATATGACTAACTGGATAATCGGACATACAGATAGATTTAGATGTGCTGCTTCTCAAAGAAGTATAGCCAACTGGATATCTAAATTTGGAACTACAGATATTGGATATTATTTTAACGCAGATCAGAATGCTTCAACTCCTTGGATAAATCAGGAGAAATTGTGGTGGCATTCACCAATGAAATATGCTGATAAGGTTAAAACACCTACATTGTTTATTCATTCAGAAGAAGACTATAGATGCTGGCTTGCTGAAGGAATACAAATGTTTACAGCTTTAAAATATCATGGTGTAGAAGCTAGACTTTGTATGTTCAGAGGAGAGAATCATGAACTTTCAAGAAGTGGAAAACCAAAACATAGAGTAAGAAGACTTGAAGAAATGACTAACTGGTTTGAAAAATATTTGAAAGATTAGTTTAAAATTTTAATAAAAGTATTAAAGGATGGTGTGAATTTATTTTCATATCATTCTTTTTTATTACTAAAAAATTTATAAATCAAATTTTTAACCATGAGCTAAAAAACTATTGCTGTTTTTTGAAAACATTATAAATAAAAATAAAATATTTAAAAAGGCAGAAAACAGAAATAAAATTCTATCTCTGTCTTTTTACAGAATTTTTACGTTAATTTTTGAAAAAATATAAAATTTTTATAAAACTATTCTTTTTAAATCCAGTAAAAATAAAGGATTAAATGGAAATAATATTTTTTACACAATTTTTACACAAAATTAACAATAGAATAACATTAAAATGATAATATATTTTTCGATTGAAGATGTTTATTAAAATTTAGGAGGAAGAATGTATTTAGATATCATTTTTAATGTTCTTGGAGGATTGGGGATATTTCTTTATGGAATGGACAGCATGTCATCAGGAATGCAGAAACTGGCAGGGCAAAGACTGAAAAAAATTCTTGCACTTCTTACAACAAACAGAGTTGTGGCTATATTAATGGGAATAGGAGTGACTATGCTGGTTCAGTCATCATCAGTGAGTACTGTTATGACAATTGGATTTGTAAATGCTTCGTTGCTAACACTTAAACAGGCTCTTGGAGTAATATTTGGAGCTAATATAGGAACAACAGTAACAGGGTGGATACTTGTATTGAATATAGGAAAATATGGTCTGCCAATTGTTGGAGCAGGGGCTATATTGTATATTTTTTTAAAAGGGGACAGGGCAAAAACAAAGGCTCTTACTTTTATGGGTCTTGGAATGATTTTTTTAGGGCTTCAATTAATGAGTAATGGATTGAAACCTGTTAGAAGTATGCCAGAATTTGTAAGTATGTTTCATATGTTTTCTGCTGATACATATTTTGGAGTAATAAAAGTTGCAGCAGTGGGAGCATTAATTACAGCTATAGTTCAATCTTCATCTGCTACCCTTGGTATTACAATAACTCTTGCAGTTCAAGGGCTTATTGATTATCCTACAGCAGTTGCTTTAGTTCTAGGAGAAAATGTTGGAACTACAATAACTGCTATACTGGCTACATTAAATGCAAATGTAAATGCTAAAAGGGCTGCTTATGCTCATACTATCATAAACACTTTGGGAGTTATATGGGTAACAGCAGTATTTCCATATTATCTAAAATTTCTCTCAAATTTTGGAAGTCCAGAAGCTAATATAACTATGGCAATAGCAACAGCTCATACAATGTTCAATGTGACAAATGTATTGTTATTCACTCCTTTTATAGGGGTTATGGCCGATCTTTTAAATAAAATAGTAAAAGATGATGGGAAAAAAGATGAAAGAGTTACTAAAATTGATTTTCTTATGCTTAAAACACCAAGTGTTGTTGTAGGGCAGACGAAAACAGAGATACTTACAATGGGAAAATATATTGAAGAAATGTTTAGTACTTTGGATAACATCTATGCTAATAATGAATTTATCACGCCAGAAAGAGTAGCTCAAATGAGAAAGATAGAAGATGACTTGGATCTTTTTCAGAAGGAAATAACAGATGCGAACTTTGTGATTTTAAATAAAAATATAACAGATAAAATGAAAATGGATACTAGAAATAATCTTGAAGTATGTGATGAATATGAAACTATTAGCGATTATTTAATGAGAGTAACTAATTCACTTAAAAAGCTTCAAGATAATTCAATAAGCCTTACCGAAGATGAAAAAACTACATTGAAGGAATTTAATGAAGAAACAAGAGAATTGTTTAGAAATGTAAATACAGCTTATGCGTTAAAAAATCGTGAGATGTTTATGAAAGGAATAATTAAAGCTAATAGGATAACTGAAAAATATAGAGAAGCAAAACATATACACCTTAAAGATGGAGGACAAGAAAATCCGATAGCTATGTTGACTACAAGTTATATGGATATTTTAAACCATTACAGAAGAGTAAGAGATCATATTTTTAATATTATAGAAGTTTATAATATATAAAATAACAGAAAAAAGAATGGCTTTAAAGAGGGATTAAATTTTAAGATTTTTGATTAATGAAATTTTGAAAATATATTTCTCATTGGGGTCATTTTTTTATTGATGAGGAAAATGTATTTTTGAAATAAGAGATTCTTTATAGTATAATTAATATAGAAAATTATATAAATTGGAGGAACAAAATTGAAAAAAATAATTTTGGGATTATTTATAGTTACAAGTTTTTTATTTGGAAAGGAATCAAATAATGATGTAAATAAAAGACTTACTGAACAAATGATGCTTGGAACTATTTGGATGCAGCAGTCGGGAGAGTATAGAGCATTGGTATATCAGGCTTTTAATACAGCAAAGCTGTCTTTTGATAATATGAAAATAAAAGAGGGAAAAGTAAAAGCAGTAGTGGCTGATCTTGATGAAACGTTGATAGATAATGGAAAGATGGCAGGCTGGCAGATAAAAAATGGGGTGACATACAGTTCAGAAGCTTGGCATAAATGGGCTCAGGCAAAAGAAGCAGAGGCTGTACCAGGGGCAGTTGAATTTTCTAAATATATAAATGATAATGGCGGGAAGATGTTCTATATATCCAACCGTTCACAAAAAGAATTTGATGCAATAAAAGAAAACTTAATAGCTTTAGGATTTCCAGAGGTAACAGAAGAAACACTTTTATTAGTGAAAGAGAGTTCTGATAAAAAAGGAAGAAGAGAGCAGATAGAGAAAAATGGATATGAAATAGTAATGCTTCTTGGAGATAATCTAAATGATTTTGATTCTGAAGTTAGAGGGAAAAATAATAATGAAAGAAGTGAATATGTAGATAAAATTAAGGATAAATATGGAGTTAAATATATAGTGTTTCCTAATCCAATGTATGGGGATTGGGAAGGGGGATTATATGAAGGTTACTGGAAAAAAACTCCAGAAGAAAAGCTTGAATTGAGATATAAAAGTTTGAAAATATGGAATGGAGAATAATATGATAAAAATAACAGGACATGCAAAACTTATATTTGATTCACTGTATGATGGAATACTTATAATAGATAAGGAAGGGATAGTAAGATATATAAACCCAGCTTATACAAGAATTACAAAAGTTGAAGAAAAAAATATAATAGGAAGATATCTTTCTGAAGTACGTCCTGGAAGCAGACTTACAAATGTAGTGAAAAATGAAAAAATGGAACTGGGAGCTCACAGAAAGATGGGGGAAGTAGAATACCTTGTAAATATGGTACCTATTTATGAAGAGGGGAAAGTTATAGGAGGAATATCTCTTCTTAATGAATTGGTAGATATCTATAAGCTTACAGAAAAACTTAATCTTTCTAAAATAATAATTCAAAACTTAAAAGAGCATGTAAAAACATTAGGAAATGGAAAATATAGTTTTGATGATATCATTGCTGTAGATGAAAAAAGTGTAGAAGTAAAAGATTTTGCTAAGAGAATAGCCCTTGCTGATTCTAATGTATTGATAACTGGAGAGAGTGGGACAGGAAAGGAACTTTATGCAAGTGCAATACATAATTTAAGTCCAAGAAAAGATTTTCCATTTATTCCTGTAAATTGCGCTTCTTTTGAAAAGAATCTCATAGAGAGCGAACTTTTTGGCTATGAAGAAGGAGCTTTTACTGGAGCAAAGAAAAACGGAAAAACAGGATTATTCCAACTTGCACAGGGAGGGACTTTATTTTTAGATGAAATAGGGGAGCTTGAATACGGATTACAGGGGAAACTTCTTAGAGTACTTCAGGAAAAAAGTATAAGGAAAATTGGAGGCTCAAAAGAGATACCAATAGATGTGAGGTTGATTTGTGCTACCAATAAAAACTTAGAAAAGATGATACAAGATAATACTTTTAGAAGAGATCTTTATTATAGGATAGCAATAATGCCTTTATCCATACTTCCGTTGAGAGAAAAGAAGAATGATATAAAATCAATAGCTGAAAAATTTCTTTTGGATTTATCTATAAAATATAAAAAAGAAGTAAAATTAAATGAGAATGCTTTAAAGGTCTTAAAAGAATATGACTGGCCGGGAAATATTAGAGAGTTAAAAAATATTATTGAATTTACATTTAATATGGTTGAAGGAAACGAGATAAAAGCTGAGCATCTTCCAATAGCCATAAAAAAGAATCTTAAAGAAAATGATAATATATCTCCTCTTAGTGAAGTAGTCAAAGAAGCAGAAAAGAGTTATTTAAAAAAAGTAATAGAAATATATGGTGATAGTGTAGAAGGAAAGAAAAAAGCAGCTAAAGCACTGGAAATTTCTCTTGCTACTTTATACAATAAACTTGAAAAATAGATGCTGTTCTAAAAAATTAGAAATAGAACAATATTAATTTCTAAAAATTAGAAATTAATCTTTGAGAATATTATGAATATAAAAATATTAATCTGAGTGAAATAAAACTATTCACTCAGATTTTTATTTCTAAAAAATTAGAATTTTGTTATATGGATAATTTATAATAAATTTTAAAAATCCTTATAAATTGCAAAAGAATGGAAAATATTTATTATGGCATACAAATTGCTTAATATAATTGTGAATAAGATATATATTAAATAAAAACAAGGGAGGAAAATATGGTAGCAGCTTTAGGATTTATAACGATTATTGTACTATTGGCAGTAATAATGACAAAGAAAATGTCACCATTAGTAGCACTTATATCTGTACCTGTAATCACAGCACTTATAGGAGGTCATGGATTAAATATTGGAAAGTATATTAATGATGGGGTAAAATCAATAGCTCCAACAGGTACTATGTTTATCTTTGCAATTTTATTCTTTGGTATTCTTACAGATGCAGGAACTTTCCAGCCAATCATTGATAAAATTTTAAAAGTTGTAGGAAAAGATCCAATAAAAATAGCAATTGGAACAGCAATATTATCTATGATAGTTCACTTAGATGGATCAGGAGCAGTGACATTTCTAGTAACAGTTCCAGCAATGCTTCCACTTTATGAAGCGTTAGGAATGAGAAAAACTACTTTAGCAACAATAGTAGCTTTAGGAGCAGGGGTAATGAATATTCTTCCATGGGGAGGACCTACTATCAGAGCAGCAACTTCTTTAAAAATACCTGTAACAGAACTTTTCAATCCTTTACTTATACCAGTTTTAACAGGGATAATATTTGTTCTTTTTGTAGCCTTTAAACTTGGAAGAGATGAAAAAGTAAGAATAGGGAATATAGAAGAAATAGAAATTGATACAAATAATCTTGGAGAAAAGAAAAAAAGTAGAAACTTTGTTGTTAATATTTTAACAATAATAGTAGCTATAGTGGTTCTTGTATCTGGAAAATTATCACCAACAGTTGTATTTATGATTGCCTTCTGTATTTCAATAGTAATAAACTTCCCATCTGTAAAAGAACAAAAAGAAAGAGTAGATGCTCATGCAAAGGCAGCTCTCATGATGGCGAGTATATTATTTGCAGCAGGAGCATTTATTGGAATTATGCAAAAATCTGGAATGATAACAGAGATGTCTACAGTTATAGTAAAAACAATTCCTCAATCATTGGGAAGCTATATGGCAGTCATTACAGGGGTAATCAGTATGCCAGCAAGTTTACTGTTTGATCCAGACTCATTCTATTTTGGAGTAATGCCAGTCCTTGCTACTACAGCTCAGGAGTTTGGAAGTTCAGCAATAGCAGTTGGTAGAGCAGCTATATTAGGACAAATGACAACTGGATTTCCAGTAAGTCCACTTACAGCTTCAACATTCCTTTTGGTAGGATTAACAGGAGTGGAGTTAGGAGAACATCAAAAGAAAACAATTCCATATGCGTTTTTAACTACAATAGTAATGCTTATAGTGGCAATAATAACAGGGGCTTTATATAGATAATTAACTTCGGGAGGTTAAAATGAAAAAAGTAAGAATAGGTTCAGGGGCAGGATATGCTGGAGATAGAATAGAACCAGCTATAGATTTGATGCTCAATGGAAATATAGACTATATAGTTTTTGAATGCCTTGCAGAAAGAACAATAGCTATAGCTCAGCAAGAAAAATTAAAAGACCCAGACAAGGGGTATAATGGTTTGTTGGAATATAGATTTGAAAAAATACTTCCTATATGTTCAGAGAAAAAAATAAAAGTAATAACTAATATGGGAGCAGCTAATCCTCTAAGTGCTATAAAGAAAATAAAATCAATGGCAGAATCTATGGGAATAAAAAATCTTAAATTGGCAGCTGTGTTAGGAGATGATATTTCAGAACATCTTGGAAAATACCTTGATCGTGAAATATTAGAATTAGGGGTACCTTTAAAAAATATAGAGGATAAATTAATATCTGCAAATGTATATCTAGGTGCTGATGGAATAGTAGAAGCCTTAAAAAATGGTGCAGATATAGTAGTAACTGGACGTTGTGCTGATCCAGCAATATTTATGGCTCCATTAATTTATGAATTTGGCTGGGATATAAATGATCATAATTTAATTGGAAAAGGTATTATGATAGGACATTTGCTTGAATGTGGAGCTCAGGTGTGTGGAGGATATTTTGCAGTACCTGGATATAATGAAGTAAAAGATTTGTGGAATGTAGGTTTCCCAATTGCTGAAGTAAGTGAAAATGGAGAAGTAATAATTACTAAAACTGAAACAACTGGTGGACTTGTAAATACTCATACTTGCAAAGAACAGCTTATTTATGAGATACACGACCCAGCAAACTATTTGACACCTGATGGAGTAGCTGATTTTACAACTATTTCATTAAAAGAAATAGGAAAAGATAGAGTGTTATTAACTGGTGCAACTGGTAAAGAGAAACCAAAAACTTTAAAAGTAAGTATTGGTTACAGAGATTGCTTTATAGGAGATGCTGGAATAAGTTATGGTGGCTCTACAGCATATGCAAAAGCAGCTCTTGCAGGAGAAGTAGTTAAGAAAAGATTAGAACATACAGGGGTAAAATTTGAAGAATTAAAAATAGATCTTTTAGGAGTAAACTCTCTTTATGGAGATACTATTGGAAGAAAACTATGTGATCCATCTGTTTTAGGAGAAGTGAGATTAAGAGTTGCAGGAAGAACAGTCAATAAAGCAGAAGCAACTAAAATAGTAAATGAAGTGGAAACTCTTTATACTAATGGACCATCTGGTGGTGGTGGAGTAACTAAGAGCGTAAGTGAAGTAGTTTCAATATGTTCTATATTTGTTCCTAGAGAAGATATTAAAATTGAAGTTAAGTATGAGGAGGTTTAAAATGAAATTATTAGACATAGCTCATTCAAGAACAGGAGATAAGGGAAATATTTCAAATATCTCTCTTATAGTTTATGATGAAAAAGATTATAAATTAATTTGTGAAAAAGTAACTGCTGAAAAAGTAAAAGAGTACTTTAAGGATATAGTACATGGGGAAGTAGTTAGATATGAAATACCAAATTTAGGGGCTTTGAACTTCGTTATGGACGAAGCTTTAGGTGGGGGAGTAACAAGATCATTAGCATTAGATAAACATGGAAAAAGCTTATCTTCAGCATTATTAGAGATGGAGATTTAAAAAAGCTATATAAAAACACTGGGGAAAAAAGAGGCTAATTTAGAAAGATAAAGTAAATTTTAGAAATTTGGAAATTAGAAAGGTTTGTGCAATTAATGAAGTAAGTAAAACATAAAAATAGTATGTTTGAGCAAAGCAAGTTTTCAATAATTAAGCAGTTAGTTTTAACTGCTATAATTACTGAGATGCAATAGTAGAGCTGCTGTAATCCATCATCTATTCTTATGTGTTTATGAACAAAATTAATAACAAACCTTTCTACTGGAAAAATTCTAAAATTATACTATTCTTAAACTTAGCTTCTTTTTATTTTCTTTTTCTTTCTCTGGTAGAAGGAATTCCAAGTTCTTCTCTATATTTTGCTATGGTTCTTCGGGCAATGCTACAGCCTTTATTTTTGAAGTATAAGGATATTTTTTCATCAGATAAAGGTGAAGATTTATTTTCAGATTTTATGAGTTCTTCTATAGTTTTTTTTATTTCAAGACATTCAGAATTTAATATGAAAAGAGATTTTATAGCTATTATTCCCTGAGGAGTTTCTATAAATTTATCTCTAATTGCTCTAGAAATAGTAGATTCATGAAGATTTAATTCTTTTGCTATATCTTTCAAAGTTAAAGTTTGTAAAAAGTCTTTTCCTCTAAAAAAGAAATTTTTTTGTTTTACTATAAGTTGATTTAAAACTCTTTCAAGAGTGATATATCTTTTTTCAATACTTTTAATCAGATTTATAGCTGTATACATATTATTTTTATCAGATAATGAATTTGTAGATTTATATGAACTGTTTATTTTTATTTTAGGTATAGCTTCTTCATTTAATGTAACTGTTAATTCATCATCAACTATTTCTATTTTAGCTTCTGGAACTACATAATTTGTTCTATTTCCTACAAAATATCCTCTTGCAGGGATAGGTTCCAATGATTTTATTATATCAAGATAATCTTCTATTTGTTCAACTGATACATGTAATTTTTCACTTATGAGGGAATATTTTCTATCTCCTAGTTCTTCTAAATAATCATCTATAAGGGTAAAGAGCTTTTCATCAATAATATCTTTTGTTATAAGCTGTATTTTTAGACTTTCTTTTAAATTTTCTGCACCAATACCAGCAGGTTCTAATGTATATATAATATCCATAGCCTCTTTCAGTTGGGCTGTAGAAATTTTAAGAGCTTTTTTTATTTCTAATTTAGATATGGAAAGGTATCCTCTATCATCTAGATTATTTATTACATATTCACAAATAGATTTTATTTTAGGTGAAATTTTTAAATATCCAAGTTGCTCTTCTAGAAAGTCAATTAAAGTTTTTTCTTCAATAATAAAGTCAAAAGGTGAAGTAGTTTCTTCATCAGAATTATATTTAGATGAGGGAGTAGAGTATGTTACTTCTAACATTGGGTTTTTTAAGGCTTCTTTTTCAATAAAATCTTTTAGGTTAGATGAAGACATTTGAAGTATATTCATAGAAATTTTCATTTCTTGTGTCAGAGAAAGCTTCATTTCTTGTTTTAATTTTAAAGTGAAATCCAAATTAAACCACCTCGTTTTTTTAGCTTTATATATATGATACCACATATTTGAAAAAATAAAAAATATATTTGATTCTAAACAAAAAGGACAGATTTGATATTATCAATCTGTCCTTAGTTTATATTTTAAATATACTTTTATTTATGATATTCTTCCAAATCTTTTTCTTCAGAATTTTCTTCTTCTATAACTTCTATTATTTCTTCTATTTCATCGTTATCATCAGATGAATTTTCAGAACCAAAAAATCTTTTAGTAACATGAGCCATAATATTGATAAGAACATATGCATAAGTTACTATAAATAAACTTATAGGAAGTGTAATCACTACCAGAAGAATAAAAGCACCAGCAAATTTCTTTGGTATAAAAGGAAATGCTTTATCTGGAGTTTTGAACTTCATAGTACTTACCATAAGAACAGCAGCAATTACAGTAATAGCCATAAGAGCATCTATGTTAAATAGATTGATACCTAAATGTTTGTTTACCATATAACAGAAAAGAAAATAAGAACAAACCATAGAAGCAGCACTAGGAATAGGCATTCCACTAAAATCACCTTTTTCACTTGAGGCAACTGTAATGATATTAAATTTTACAAGCCTCATAACTCCACAAAGAGCGTATAAGAATGAAACTGGGACAATAAATGGACTAGCTGCAATTTTTTGTGTCAATATAGAATAAACTAAAAGACTTGGAGCAAGACCAAAAGAAACTGCATCACAGAAGGAATCAAATTCCTTACCAAATTCACTAAAAGCATCTAATTTTCTCGCAGTTTTTCCATCCAGTCCATCACAAACCATAGCTAATATAATAAAAACTATAGCACGTATAAATTCACCTTTAATTGATGCTGTAATACTCAAATAACCTAGAAATAAACCAGCAGCAGTGATTGCATTGGGTGCTATATACTTTCTTTTTACCATTTTAAATTTCATCTCCTTAATGTTGAAAAATATTCATTTAATTTTAGCATAAAAAAAACAAATTTTCAATCTAATGTTGAATACAAGCATCTGAAGTAGTAGAATATCCAATAATTTTATATTAAATAAAAAAACTTTTTTTAGGTATTCCTTTTCTAAGCAAAATCATATAAAATCATATAGTAAGATAAAAGAAAAAAGGAGAAAATTTTGGAGAGAAAAAAATTTCAATCACTGTTTTATGATATAGATGAATTTTTGGTAGGAGCTATATGTGATGATATAGAGCTCTGTAAAGAGATAGATTACCCTGTGTACAGTAGATATTTTTATCCACCTAATTTTTGGAGTAGATTAGAAAATTTAAATGTGGGAGTTAAGTTTTCTTTTTTAGGTATCAATAATAACTGTGAAAAGAGAATGATAGGAATATATCCAAAAGATTTTGATTCAGCTATGCTGAATTTTCCAATAAAATATTTCAAAGTAATTAGTAGGTCTAAATTTAAAGAGTTAGAGCATAAGCACTATCTTGGAAGTATTATGTCATTAGGATTAAAAAGGGAGATATTAGGAGATTTGATTGTAAAAGAGGGAATATGTTATGGTATAATAAATGAAGAATTATTTATATTTTTAAAGGAAAATCTTAAAATGATAGGTAAAATTCCTGTAGAAGTTGATGAAATAACCTATGAAGATATTCCAGAAACAGAATTTAAGGAATTAGTAGAAAGTTTAACATCTTTGAGGCTAGATGTAGTAACAGCAGCTTTGGGAAATTTCTCCAGAAATGGTGCAATAGAGGTTTTAGAATCTGGAGATGTAACATTGAATTATAATATTGATAAAGATAAAAGTAGGATAGTAAAAGAAAAAGATATTATTTCCATAAGAAGAAAAGGAAAATTTTTGATTGATTCTGTTTTAGGTGAGAGTAAAAAGGGAAAAATAAGAGTATTGATAAAAAAATTCAGCTAAGGAGTTGAAAAAAATGAAGAAGATAGTTACATATTTAGTAGCAGGAATTATTATACTAATAGTAGGAGTATATGCTGCCAGAAACATTATAGTAAAAAATATTTTAGAAAAGAAACTTACAGAAATAAATAAAGGCAAGGTGGATATAGGAAAAGTTGAATTTTCTCCTTTTAAAAAGAGAATAGTAGTAAGAGATATAGAAGCAACAAGTCAGAGAAACAGTATGAAAAACTTCATAACAGTAAAGGAGTTCAATGCAGACTATGATGTATATATTTCAGATAAAAAAGTATTAATAAGTGAAGCTCACATAATAAATGTGGATTTTTTTACAGATAGAAAGACAGATGGAAACATAGGAATGAAAGAAAAAACTACATTAGATGCATCACAGGTACTCGTTCCAGATGACGAAGAAAAAAATAAAGAAGTACTGGTAACAGAAATAGAGAATTCTTATTTAAATAGCATGAAGTTAAATGATTTAAATCTTGAAAATATTCTTAAAAGTGAGTATGAAAAAAATAATAAACTTTTAGAAGAGAAGAGAAACTATTGGGAAACAAGAATAAAAGAAATTGAAAAAGGCAGTGAATTTAAAAGTATAAGGGAAAATTTGAAAAAAGTAACAACTTTGAAAAATCCATTGGATATTTTTAAAATGGATAGGGAAGTAAAGAATATAATAGAATCTGCAAAGATATTAAATGAACAATTAAAAGATGAAAAAGAACAGATAAGATTAGATTTAGAAGATATGAAAAACTCTCCTGAACTAAAATTTTCTGTTGAAAAAAGTGTAGAATCTTTTGTACAAAATGGAGAAATAGCAATAAAGGATTTAGATTCTCTTGTAAATATATATCTTAATGAAGTTTATGAAAAGAAAATTTATGAAATAGTAGTAAAATACAGAGAAGTTTTAAAAGAGATTGAACTTAGAAAAAATGAAGATTTGCAGCAAAAAGATAAATGGGAAGTATATGTTGAAAAGATTGATCTTACATCTGAATTATATGGATTTTCTTTAAATGGAGAATTAAATAATATTTCAAGCAGACTTTCAAAAAATGAAGATAATGTAACTTTCTTTTTAAATGGAGAGAAAAAAGACAGTCATGGAAAAATAGATGGATACTTTAATGTCAATACTTTGGAAGGATATATAAATATAGATATTTCAAAAGTTGATCTTGAAGAATTGAAAGAATTTAATGAATATATACTTGGTGGATCAGCAGGGCTTTCACAGAAAACTGTTCTTTCAAGAAATGATATAGTCATAAAGGGAAATCTTAATATACATAATATGAACCTTAATGCACAAAAAATAACAGATTCTTTAAATATAAAAATACCATTGTTAAAAGATATGATAATACCTCTTCTTTGCGATGTGAAAAATGGCGATATCAGCTATAATTATAATTCAAATACAAGAAGAGTCACTGTAAAGAGTAATCTTTCTGAAAAAATATTGCAGGTATTAAATGATAAAGATGGATATTGGAAAAAGAAAATAATTCAGGATATGAAGCAAAATAGTGAAAAAGAAATTGCAAAATATGAAGAACTTTTAAAAGCAAAAGAAGAAGAGATAAGAAAAAAATCTGAAGATGGATTGGAAATTCAAATAAATGAGCTTAGTAAAATTGAGGAACAGATAAATTTTTTAAAGTCGAAAAATAAAAAAGATATATTGAATGAATTGTTTAAAAGGTTTTAAGAAATAAAATTGTTGACTGAATTATAAAAACTTGATATAATTAATCGTCGTGAAAATTGTCTGAGGAATCTCATGGCGTAATATTATCGAACCGTGTCAGGTCTGGAAGGAAGCAGCACTAAGGTATTTATTACGGGTATGAGTTAAAACTTCTTTCAGTTTTTACGACACTTAAAAAAGCTTACATAGGAAGAAGCAGAGCTTCTTCCTTTTTTTATAAACTGTTCAAATGATAAGTATAAATAAAAAATATTGAATATTATAGAGGAGTGATGACTTCTAATTGATAAGAGCAGGTGTTTTATGGTATAATTAACTTTTAGAAGGAGTGGAGAAAATAGATGAGCATATTGGAAAAATTGAATGACAGACAGAGGAAAGCTGCTGAAAAAATAGAAGGAGCACTGCTTATACTTGCAGGGGCAGGTTCTGGAAAAACAAGGACAATCACTTACAGAATAGCACATATGATTCAGGAATTAGGAATATCTCCATACAAAATATTAGCTGTGACATTTACAAATAAAGCAGCTAAAGAGATGAAGGAAAGAGTTGAAGATCTTGTAGGAGAAGATGGAAGAAGAACGATGGTTTCTACTTTTCACTCGTTTGGGGTAAGACTTTTAAGAACATATGGAGATAGACTTGGTTATGGAGCCAACTTTACCATTTATGATGCTGATGACCAGAAGAGAGTGGTAAAAGGTATTATGAAAGAGCTTGTAGTAAAAGATAAAAATCTTACTGAAGGAATGGTAGTATCTCTTATTTCAAAACTAAAAGAGGAAGAGATATCTGCTGATGAATATGAAAAATCAGAAAACAAATATAATATGAATGCTGTAGTAGTGGCTGAAATATATAGAAGATATAATATAACTCTTAAAAATAATAATGGAATGGACTTTTCAGATATATTAATTAATACAGCAAAACTTTTGGAGATACCTGATATTTTAAATAAAGTTCAGGATAAATTCAGATATATAATGGTTGATGAATATCAGGATACAAATAATATCCAGTATAAGATAATCAATAAAATAGCAAGCAAATATGGAAATTTATGTGTAGTTGGAGATGAAAATCAGAGTATATACGGTTTTAGAGGAGCTAATATTCAGAATATTCTTGATTTTGAAAAAGATTATCCAAATGCAGAAGTAGTAAAACTTGAAGAAAATTATCGTTCTACTTCAGTAATACTTGATGCTGCTAATGCTGTAATAAGCAATAACTCAAGTGCAAGAGATAAAAAACTTTGGACTAAAAAAACTACTGGTGAGAAAATAACTCTTCTTCAATGCAATGATGGAAGACAGGAAGTAAATACCATAATTGAAGAGATAATTAAAGGAAAAAATCAAGGTAAGAAATATAGAGATTTTACTATTCTTTATAGAATGAATGCTCAATCAAGACTATTTGAAGAAGGTTTTTTGAGGTTTAATATTCCATATAAAATATTTGGTGGAATGCAGTTCTATCAAAGAGCAGAGATTAAGGATATAGTTGCTTATCTTGCTGTTATTAATAATACTAAAGATAGTCTTAATTTGAGCAGAATACTTAATGTACCTAAGAGAAAAATAGGAGATAAAAGTTTAGAAAAGATAAATGAATTTGCTTCTGTAAATGGACTTACTCTTTTTGAAGCATTAGGAAGAGCTAAAGAAATAGATACTCTTACTGCTAATATGAAATTGGTTTTAGAAGAATTTTATAAAATGATGACAGAACTTATTGAAATAAGTGAATCTGAACCTGTTTCAGAACTTTTCGACAAAGTGATAAAAAGTATAAAGTATTTTGACTATCTGGAAGCAAATTATGAAGATAGTGAAAATAGGATAAATAATATAGAAGAGTTGAGAAACTCTATTACAGAAATGGAAAAAATAATAGAAACTCTCACTTTAAGAGAGTATTTAGAAAATATATCATTAGTCAGTGCTACAGATAATCTTGAAGAGGAAAAAGATTATGTAAAACTTATGACTATTCATAATTCAAAAGGACTTGAATTTCCAACAGTATTTCTAGTGGGAACTGAAGATGAGGTATTTCCGGGGAAAAAAGCAGATTTTGAGCCAAGAGAACTTGAAGAGGAAAGAAGATTATGCTATGTAGCAATAACAAGAGCAGAAGATAAATTGTATATTTCTTATGCAGCAAGCAGGTTTATGTATGGAGAGGAAAGTTTCAGAACAAAATCAAGATTCATAGATGAACTTCCTGAAAATCTTCTTGAAAGCAATATAGAATCTCAATTTAAGCGTGAAGCAATAAATCCCGTAAAAACTCCAGTTAAACATCAATTCAAAAAAATGATAACTATAGAAGATTTGAATAAAACATATAAAGAGTATCCTTATTCTATTGGGGAAAAAGTAATGCATAAAAAATTTGGTTTAGGGGTAGTAAGAGGAGTATCGGATAAAAAAGTAGAAATAGATTTCGTAGATGGAAAAAGAGAAATTGCAATGGCAGTTGCAGATAAGTTTTTAACAAAAAACTAGATAAGGAGGGAAGATGAAAAGGAAAACACTGGCATCAGAAATTGTTTATTCTGGTATTGGGCTTCATAAGGGAGAAAATATTGATATGAAACTTATTCCTGGAAGTGATGGAATAATTTTCAGAAGAGTAGACTTTGAAAAAGGAAAAAATGAAATAAAATTAGATATAGAAAATACTTTTGATCTAACACGAGGAACTAATTTAAAAAATGAATTTGGAGCTAAAGTACATACAATAGAACATTTTTTATCAGCACTATATGCAGCTGAGATAACAGACTTGATAATAGAACTTGATGGAAACGAACTTCCTATTTGTGATGGGAGTGCATGTAATTTTATAGAGCTTTTTGAGGCTGCTGGAATAAAAGAATTAGATAAAGAAGTAGAGCCTATAGTTATAAGTAAACCAGTATATCTTACAGTAAATGATAAAAGTATAGTTGCTTTGCCATATGATGGTTATAAAATAACATATGCTATCAGGTTTGAACACAGCTTTTTAAAATCACAGCTGGCAGAATTTGAAATAAATCTTGAAAATTATAAAAAAGAGATAGCTTCAGCTAGAACTTTTGGTTTCGATTATGAAATAGAGTATCTTAAGAAAAATAACCTTGCTCTAGGGGGGACTTTAGAGAATGCTATTGTAATAGAAAAAGATGGTGTAATGAATCCAGAAGGACTTAGATATGAAGATGAGTTTGTAAGACATAAAATGCTTGATATTATAGGAGATTTGAAAATCCTGAACAGACCTATTAAAGGTCATATAATAGCAGTCAAAGCAGGACATGCTTTAGATATAGAATTTGCAAAATTACTAAAAAATTTATAAAATTTACTTAAATCTTAGGAGGAAAAAAATATGTTAGATACTTTAGAAATTATGAAGAGAATTCCACACAGATACCCATTCTTACTTGTTGATAGAATTATTGAGGTGAATAAAGAAGAGCAGAAAATAAAAGGATTGAAAAATGTAACTATCAATGAAGAGTTTTTTAATGGGCATTTTCCAGGACACCCAATTATGCCAGGAGTACTAATAGTAGAGGGAATGGCACAATGTTTAGGTGTACTTGTAATGGACGGTGTAGAAGGAAAAGTTCCATATTTCGTAGGTGTTGAGAGTGCTAAATTTAAAAGTCCAATAAAACCTGGGGATCAAATTATTTATGAAGTGGAAGTAGAAAAGATAAAAAGAAACTTTGTAAAAGCTCATGGAGTAGCAAAAGTAGATGGAGTTTTAGCATGCGAAGCTACATTTACATTCTGTATAACAGACAAATAAGATTAGGGGGTATTCATTTTGGTAGATATTCATAGCACTGCTATAATTGAAGAGGGAGCAATTATAGAAGATGGAGTAAAAATAGGACCTTACTGTGTAATAGGAAAAGATGTAAAAATAGGAAAAAATACAGTTATACAATCTCATGTAGTTGTAGAAGGGATTACAGAAATAGGGGAAGAAAATACTATTTACTCATTTGTTTCTATTGGAAAAGCTTCTCAAGATTTAAAATATAAAAATGAACCCACAAAAACTATTATAGGAAATAAAAACTCAATAAGAGAGTTTGTTACTATTCATAGAGGAACAGATGACAGATGGGAAACAAGGATAGGAAATGGGAATCTTCTCATGGCTTATGTCCATGTTGCTCATGATGTCATCATAGGAGATGGATGTATACTCGCAAATAATGTCACTTTAGCAGGGCATGTAGTAGTTGACAGTTTTGCAATAATAGGAGGTCTTACTCCAATTCATCAATTCTGCAGAATAGGATCTTATTCTATGATAGGAGGGGCAAGTGCTGTAAATCAGGATATTTGTCCTTTCGTACTTGCTGAAGGGAATAAAGCTGAAGTAAGAGGATTAAACAGTATCGGACTCAGAAGAAGAGGTTTTTCTGATGAAACATTGTCAAATCTAAAGAAAGCTTATAGAATTATATTTAGAAATGGTCTTCCTTTGAAAGAAGCTGTAAAACAAGTAGAGGAAGAATATGGTGAAGATGATAATATAAAATACTTGCTGGAATTTATAAATAGCAGTAATAGGGGGATAACTAGATAATGAATAAATTAGGAATAATAGTTGGTAATGGAAAGCTGCCCCTTTATTTCCTACAGGAAGCTGAAAAGCAGAAAATCAATGTTTTTCCCATAGGTCTTTTTGAAACTATTGAACCTGAAATCAAAAGTTACAGCAACTTTAAAGCTTTTAATATAGGTGAAGTAGGAGCTATAGTAAAACATTTTCTCTTAAATGATGTAAGAGAGATTATTATGCTTGGTAAAGTTGAAAAAGAAATTATTTTTAAAGAAATGAAATTAGACAAATATGGAGAGGAGCTTCTTAAAAGATTACCAGACAAAAAAGATGAAACTCTCCTTTTTGCAATTATTGCATTTTTTAGGTTAAATGGAATAAAAGTTCTTCCACAGAACTATCTTTTGAAAAATTTTATGTTTCAAGAGAAATGTTACACAGGGATAAAGCCTTCTGAAGAAGATATGAAAACCATAAAAATTGGAATGGAGGCAGCTAAGGCCTTAAGTGAAGTAGATGCTGGACAGACTGTTGTATGTAAAGACTCTTCTGTTATAGCTCTAGAAGGAATAGAAGGAACAGATAAAACTATAAAGAGAGCTGGGGAATTAGCTGGGACAGGGACAATAATTGTAAAGATGTCAAGACCACAGCAAGATATGAGAGTAGATATACCAGCTGTTGGAATAGAAACTATAAAAAGAGCAGTAGAAATAGGAGCAAAGGGAATTGTTGGAGAAGCAGGTAAAATGCTTTTTCTCAACAGAGATGAAGCTGTAGAATTTGCTGAGGAGCACTCTCTTTTTATCATTGGAATAAAAGCTTAAAAGGAGATTTTTATGAAATTTTTTGTATCTACAGGAGAAGTTTCAGGAGATTTACATCTTTCATATTTAGTAAAAGCCATGCTTGAACAGGATAAAAATCTGAAGTTTTATGGAGTAGCAGGAAATTACAGCAGAGCTCAAGGAGTAGAAGTAATACAGGACATAGAAGAGCTGGCTGTAATGGGATTTACTGAAGTACTTAAGAAGTATCGTTTCTTAAAAAAGAAAGCAAATGAATATATTGATTTTATAAAGAAAGAAAAAATAGATAAAGTAATTCTTGTAGATTATGGAGGATTTAATCTTAAGTTTTTAGAACTTTTAAAAAAAGAAATACCAGAAGTTGAAGTTTATTATTATATACCACCAAAGCTTTGGATATGGGGGGAAAAAAGAATAACTAAACTGGTAAAGGCTGATCACATAATGGTTATTTTTCCATGGGAAGTAGATTTTTATAAAAAACATGGAGTAAATGCTGTATACTTTGGAAATCCATTTGTGGATAAATACTCATTGATTGAGAGAACTGGAAATAATATACTTCTTCTTCCAGGAAGCAGAAAACAGGAGATAAAAACACTTATTCCTGTGATGCTGAAAGTGGTAGAAAAGAAAAAAAATGAAACATTTCTTTTAAAGCTTTCTAGTACTGAGCATCTAAAATGGATAGATGAGGATTTAAATAAATATAAAAATTTAAAAATAGTATCAGATAAAAGTCTGGCTGAATGTGTAAAAGAATCAAAGACAGCTGTTGCAGCTTCTGGAACAGTGACACTGGAACTTGCTTTGATGGGTATTCCTGTTATTGTTGTTTATAAGACAAGTTTTATAAATGCTTTTATAGCAAGGTATATTTTGAAAGTAGGTTTTGTTTCTCTACCTAATCTAACTTTAAATAGAGAAGTATATCCGGAATTATTGCAGGAAAAATGCAATCCAGAAGAAATAGAGAAATACCTTGATTACTTTGAAAATTCCAAGGAGAAAATAGCTGAAGACATAGCTGAAGTAAGGAAAAAACTATCAGGGAAGAATGTTGTAAAGAGCTATGGAAATTTTCTGATTAAAGGAGAACAATGATAGGAAAGTTAAATATATTTAAAAATAAATCTTTAAATACATTTTTAAGATATAGTTTAAAATATAAGTGGGTAATGACTGCAGTAGTATTTACATCAGCTGTAAGTTCAGCAATGGGAGCAGTTCCAGCATGGTTGAGTAAATACCTTATAGATGATGTACTGGTAAATAAGAATGCAAAAATGATGGCTCTTGTAATAGGGGGAATATTTGTTTCTACTATATTGAAAGTAGTAACTGGCTATTTTTCTTCTATTTCATCTAATTATGTGACTGAAACTATAAAAAGAGATATAAAAATAGATGTATATTCACATCTTCAAAAACTTCCAATGTCATATTTCAAAAGAAATAAACTTGGAGATGTAATGGCAAGACTTTCTGGAGATTCTGCCACTTTAGGAAGAATAGGTTTTATAATATTTGATATGTTTAAAGAATTTCTTACAGTAGTGGCTCTTACTTTCAGAATGTTTCAGGTTGACTATATTCTGGCACTTGTAGCTCTGATAGTAATGCCTCTTATTATAAGCACAGTAAAAAAATATACTAAGAAGATAAGAAAATCTGGTAGAATCAGACAGGATACTTCTGGAGCAGTTACAGCATTTATTCAAGAAACTCTTTCTGGAATCTTTGTAATAAAAGCTTTTAATAATAGTGATGAGATGATTGAAAAATATAAAGTCATAAGTAAAGATGAATTTGAAAAATCATACAAGAGCACAAAAATAAAAGCAAAGGTATCTCCTATAAATGAAGTAATAACAACTATAATGGTTCTTTTGGTAGCTTCATATGGAGGATATCAGATAATTGTTTTGAAAAGTATGACAGCAGGGGATCTTATTTCCTTTGTTACTGCTTTAGGACTTATGAGCCAGCCATTAAAAAGGCTTATAAGTAAAAATAATGATCTTCAGGAAGCTCTGCCATCAGCAGACAGGGTAATAGAAATATTAGATGTTCCTTTGGAGCAGGATTATTTTGGTGAGGAAAAAGAGCTTAAATCAGAAATAAAAGATATTAAATTTGAAAATCTATCATTTCATTATGATGATTCTCCAGAATTAATATTAAAAAATATAAATCTCAATGTAAAAGCAGGAGAAGTTATAGCACTTGTAGGAAAAAGTGGAAGTGGAAAAACTACTCTTGTAAATCTTATACCTAGATTTTATGAAGTTACTGAGGGAGCTATAAAAGTAAATGGTATTGATATAAAGAATATTTCCCTGAAAAAATATAGAGATTATATAGGAATAGTTCCTCAGGAAAGTTTTCTTTTCAGTGGTTCAATTTCAGAAAATATAGCTTTTGGAAAAAATGGAGTAACAGAAGATGAGATAATAAATGCAGCTAAGATGGCTAATGCATATGATTTTATTATGGAACTTCCAAATAAATTTGAAACAGAAGTGGGAGAAAGAGGAGTGCTTCTTTCTGGAGGGCAAAAGCAGAGAATAGCTATTGCCAGAGCTCTTATACAAAATCCAGAGATAATGATTTTAGATGAAGCTACATCTGCTTTGGACACTGAATCGGAAAGATTAGTGCAAGACGCTTTAGATAAATTGATGGTCAATAGAACAACTTTTGTAATAGCTCATAGATTATCAACTATAATCAATGCAGACAAAATAGTTGTAATGGAAAATGGAGAAATAAAAGAGATAGGAACTCATCAGGAATTGTTGGAGTTCAAAGGGCTGTATAAACATTTCTATGAAATACAATTTGGAAAGAAAGAAAAGGTAAAAGAGGAAGTATTGGCATAAAATAAATTGATGAATCAAGAGGAGAAATGTAATAATGGAAGTCAAAGAAATGATAATAGAGGAAGATTTAAGAACTTTAAAATTAAGAGAAGATGGAAGAAAAGTAGATAGTCTTAGAGAAATAAAAATAACAAAAGATTTTAACCTCTATGCAGAGGGATCAGTATTGATAGAATTTGGAAATACAAAAGTAATATGTACAGCTTCTGTAAGTGATAAAGTACCACCTTTTATGAGAGGACAAGGAAAAGGGTGGCTTACAGCTGAGTATTCTATGATACCTAGAGCTACTGGAGAGAGAAACCAAAGAGAATCAGCTAAAGGAAAACTTTCTGGAAGAACTATGGAAATACAAAGACTTATAGGAAGAGCTTTAAGAACAGCTGTAGATTTGGATAAGCTGGGAGAGAGAACTATAACTATTGACTGTGATGTTATTCAGGCTGATGGAGGAACTAGAACTACTTCTATATCAGGAGGATTTATTGCACTTGCTTTAGCTGTAAAAAAACTTATGAAAGATAGAGTTTTATCTGTAAATCCAATAGTTTCTAATGTGGCTGCTATCAGTGTAGGTATTGTAAGAGGAACTCCAATGCTTGATTTGATGTATACTGAAGATTCAGCAGCAGAAGTTGATATGAATGTAGTAATGAATGGCAAAGGAGAATTTGTAGAGGTGCAGGGAACAGGAGAAGAGGCAACTTATACAAGAAAAGAACTTAATGAACTTATAGATTTGGCAGAAGTTGGAATAAAAGAAATAATCAGACTTCAAAATGAAATAATAGGAGAATAATATTATGAAAATATTTCTAGCAACAGGAAATAAACATAAAATAGAAGAGATAACAGCTATCTTTAAAAATGTAAAAAATATAGAGATACTTTCTATTAAAGATGGGATAGACATACCAGAAGTAGTAGAAGATGGAGATACTTTTGAAGCAAATTCTGCTAAAAAGGCATTGGAAATAGCAAAATATACTGGAATGATAACAATAGCTGATGATTCAGGATTGTGTGTAGATGCTCTGAATGGAGCACCGGGAGTATATTCAGCCAGATATTCTGGAGAAAATGCAACAGATGATTCTAATAATAAAAAGTTGATTAGAGAATTACAGGGGAAAGAAAATAGAAAGGCTCACTTTGTAAGTGTAATAACTTTAGGAAAACCAGATGGAAGAAGTTATTCTTTCAGAGGAGAGGTATCAGGAGAAATAATAGATGAACCAAGAGGAGATAAAGGATTTGGATATGATCCTCATTTCTTTGTAGCTGAATATAGAAAGACGCTTGCAGAGATGCCAGATATAAAAAATATAATAAGTCACAGAGCTAATGCTTTGAAAAAGCTTGAAGCTGAATTGGAAAACATATTAAAAGATTAAGAAAATAAAATATAGAATATAAAAAAGACTGATTAAAAAGAAGATTGATTTTAAGAAATAAAAATTCTAAAATTTAAGATTCTTTATAAATCAGTCTTTACTTTCTAATGTTTTTATAAATAATCAAGCATAGTATTTAAAGATTTCAGAAAATAAAATATCATAATTTTTAAATAATAATTGAAGTTTTTTCTTTGATAACTTTGTGATATAATAAGTTTAGTGTAAAAATATAAAAACAAGAAAGCTAAAAGGAGAGATAATGAACAGAGGGCTTACTCCCAAGAGGATAGTAGAAGAACTTAATAAATATATAATATCACAAGATGAAGCTAAGAAGAATGTTGCTATTTCTTTAAGAAACAGAGATAGAAGAAAAAGTATAGAAGATGAGGAATTAAGAAAGGAAATTACTCCTAAAAATATAATTCTTATGGGACCAACTGGAGTGGGGAAAACTGAAATAGCAAGAAGAATAGCTAAAATAGCTGATGCACCATTTTTAAAGGTAGAAGCTACTAAATATACTGAAGTAGGATATGTTGGAAAAGATGTAGAAAGCATAATAAAAGATTTGACTTCTCTTACTTACAGAAAAATGAAGGAACAAAAATTTAATGAGTTAAGAGAAGAGGCTTATGAAACTGCATTAGAAAAAGCAGCAAAACTTGTAAAACCATATGATTCTCTTAATGATGAAGAGAAAGCTCAAATTATGCAGGATATTGATGAAGGAAAATATGATGACACAGAAGTTGAAATAGAAAAAACTAGAAAAGACTTAGATCTTCCAATAATTGAGGTTGTATCTGGTAATGATGATACTTCTGGTATTGGAAGTATACTGGATCAAGTAATGGCAGGAGTATCTGGAAAAAGTAAGAAAATGATAACTACTGTGAAAAATGCTATTGGAATAATGATAGATGAAGAGGTAGAGAAGAAGCTTGACTTAGATTCTTTAAATGAAGAAGTTATAGAAAATGTAGAAAATAATGGGATTATTTTTATTGATGAAATAGATAAAATAGCTGAAAGAGATGGAGTAGGAAAAGGGGAAGTATCAAGACAGGGAGTACAGAGAGATATTCTTCCAATAGTAGAAGGAAGCACAGTTATGACAAAATTCGGACCTGTAAAGACAGATCATATTCTTTTTATTGCAGCTGGAGCATTTACACAAAGTTCTCCATCAGATTTAATGCCTGAATTACAGGGTAGATTTCCAATAAGAGTAAAATTAAAAAATTTAGAGAGAGAGGATTTTGTAAAAATACTGACAGATGTAGAGTATAATCTTCTTGATCAATATACAGCAATGCTGGCAACTGATAATGTAGAGCTTTCTTTTACAAAAGGGGCTATAGAAAAAATAGCAGATATAACAGCTGTAATGAATGAAAAAGTAGAAAATATAGGAGCAAGAAGACTTTCGGCAGTAGTAGAAGAACTCTTGAGAGAAGTAATGTATGAAGCTCCATATGAGAAAAAGAAAAAAGTCAGCATAGATGCAAATTTTGTTAAAAAAATATTTAAAAAAGAAAATGAAGAAGAAAATTTAGATAAATATATTCTTTAAAAGAAAGAAAAAATTAAGCTAATGTATTCTTAAAATAAAAAAGAGGATAATTAAAAGAGAAACATAAATTTTAGATATTAGAGAAAGATAATTACAAGTATAAATATAGCTTTAGAAGTTTTCCAGTAGAAAGATTTGTTATTAATTTCGTTCCTAAAACATAGAAGAATAGATGAAGAATTATAAGAGCTTCACTCAAACATACTGTTTTTCACGTTTTATTAATATTATTAATTACACAAACCTTTTTAATTTCCAAACTTCTAAAACATAATTTAACTTTTTTACCATTTTCTTCTAATAAAAAATTTCTAAAATTTATTTAATCTCTAAATTGTATCCTCTTTTTTATTATATTGAATGTTTATCTTTCTTTATTACTGATACCCATGGAGTTTTTGTAACAATATAATAGAACAACAATCCAGCAACCCAGTTGGATACAAGATTTCCCCAAAATACTGAGTCAACTCCAAGCCATTTTTTAGTTATTATGATAAAAATATATCTTATCAGCCACACTCTTAAAAGTCCCATAATCAGAGGAAGTCTTGTTCTTCCTAGACCTATAAAGGCCCCCTGTGAAACCATAAATAAGCCAAAACCTATAATAGAAAAAGTATATATTTTCAATGAATGATCAGCAAGTTTTACTATCTCTTCATGATTCTGAAATAATCTTACTAGAAAATTGCTGCTTGGAAGAAATATTGCAATAAGAATGAAAGAAATGACCAAACTTACTAGCGAACCATATTTAAAAGACTTTTCAGCATTTTTAGGCTTTTCAGCTCCAATATTCATACTGACCATAGTTGTTACAGTAGTACCAATAGAAGAGGGAAGAGTAAAGCACATAGTATTGATATTACTTGCAATAGTTTGAGCTGTAAGTACTATTGCACCATATTTTTCTACCTCCATATTAATTAAGAAAAATCCAAAATTTATCAATGAATAAGTAATCATGGAAGGAAGAGCTAATATTAAAACTTTTTTCAATAGAGAAAAATCTGGATAATAACCTCTTAAAATAAGCTGTGTTTCACTTTTTTTTATGAATAAATCATAAAACATCCAGATAGCAATGATTATATATGAACAAAGGGAAGCCATAACAGCTCCAATTATTCCAAGATGAAAAATAGCTAGGAACAAAGTATTGAATATAATTTTCAGAAGCAATAAAATTATTATTCTAATAAGTGTTGCTTCTGGCTGTCCAGTTGCATTTTTTATTGCATTATATATCGCAGCCATAAATAATAATGGAATAACAATTGAATAAAGACTCAAATAGAGAAAAACTTGATGAGCTATTTCAGGGCTTATATTTTGTGATACAATAGATGCAAAAATAATAGAAGTAGGAGCAACTAAAATACCTATAAAAAATGCAAATACCATAATTTGAGTAGAAACTTTTTTTACTTTTTCTAAATCTCAAGTTCCATTAATCTGACCAACGATGGCCATGGAAGCTACTCCTAACCCTAACGACAAAGCATTAAGTATGTTGATTATAGGCTGCCCAAAACCAACTGCCGCTGCTACTAAGTATCCTGAGGTATGGTTTAAAAATAATCCATCTGATAATGGTATGAGGGATGAAACCATACCCATCAAAACAGTTGGAAGAGATAAAAAAAGCAAAGTATTAAGAATATTTCCATTGAGAATCATGTCACGCCTCTTTTGGACATTTGATGATAAGAGACCTATTTTCATAACGCCATTCCTCCTTAGTATAATCACTTTCAATGAAGAATTATAAAAAACAAAAATTTACAGAATAAAAATAAATTTATCTGTAAATTTTTTAACGAAATATATTCTTCATATCAAGATCTTTATTTTTTATTGTAACATATTTTTCCTGTAAAAAGAACAAAAGTTATAATTTTTTTTGGCTCTATAACTAATTTTTAGGTATTACATTTTTTCTGAATTTATGTTAAACTTGAATTGATATTAAAATTAAAATAAAGTGAAGTGGATAGTTTGAAAAGAGAAAAATTGAAAGGTATATATTTAATTGTACTTATTTTGTTTATATGGACAGCAGGATCACATTATGGTTTGTGGAACAGTTATATAATCCCTGCTCCAACAAAGATAATAGATTCTTTTGTGAAGTTGATAGAAAATGGAAAGTTGATAAAGCATATAGCTATAAGTTTAAGACGTATATTTATAGGATTTTCCATTACTGTTTTTTTAGCAGTTCCATTAGGAATATTTTTTGGAGCTTTTACTAATGTATATGTCTATTTTAAATCAATTTTTGAGTTTTTTCGTCATACACCACCTTTAGCACTTATACCAATGATAATTTTATGGTTTGGTATAGGAGAAACTTCTAAAATAGTAATTATAATACTGGCATCATTTTTTCCAGTATTTTTAAATGTACTAAAGGGAGTAGGAGGTTGTGATAAAAAATATATAGAAGTAGGAAAAGTTTTTAACCTATCTCAAAAGGATATATTTTTAAAAATAATACTTCCAAACTCAGTTCCTGACATTTTGATAGGATTGAAATTGGGAATAGGATATAGTTGGAGGGCTATAATTGGAGCTGAACTTATAGCTGCTTCATCTGGAATAGGGTATCTCATATTAGATGCCCAGCAGATATCAAGATCAGATATAGTTATGTTGGGAATAATAGTAATAGGAACTTTAGGAATAATAACAGATAATGTATTTTCCAAGATTGTTTCAACTTATATAAAGAGGAAACAGGGTGGTTACTTTGAATAATATGTATAAGGTTATAAATCTCAAAAAAATATTTGAAATAAATGGAAATAAAAAAACAATCTTTGAAAATATGAATTTAAATATAGATAATAGAGAAATAACAATTATTCTTGGAAAAAGTGGCTGTGGGAAAACTACACTTTTAAGAATGATAGCTGGTCTTGAAGAAATAACAGATGGCAGAATAGATTTTTATAACAAGAATGGAGAAAAGGTAAAGGCTAAAATAGGAATGGTCTTTCAGGAAAGTCGTTTAATGCCTTGGCTTACAGTAAAAGAAAATATAGAGATACATGGGAATAAAATAGATACAGATAAATATTTAAAAATGATATCTTTAGAGGAGTTTAAAGATGCTTATCCATCACAATTATCTGGAGGAATGGCACAAAGAGTAGCAATAGCAAGAGCTCTGTCCTATCAGCCAGATACACTTTTAATGGATGAGCCTTTTTCAGCTTTGGATTATTTCACAAGGGAACAGCTCCAAAGAGAAATAATAAAAGTATATGAGAAGACTGAAACAGGAATAATTTTTGTCACTCATAATATAGACGAAGCTTTAATGCTTGCTCACAGAATAATAGTCATAAATGAAGGGAAGATATACAATTATGATATAGCAAAAGAATTCCCAAGAGATATAGCTGATATGGAGCTTATTAATTTAAAGAAAGAAATTTTGAATAAAATAAATAATTAAATGGAGGGAAAAGATGTTGAAAAAAATCATTGTAGCTGCTGCAATGGGAACTATGCTTCTTATTGCTGGTTGTGGAAAAGAAAAAACTGCTGTACCAAAGGAGATTAATATAACCTATGTAAAAGCACCTTTAAACATACCATCTATTTTAGAAAAAAATAGAGATATGTTTGGAAAAGAATTTTCAAAAGATGGAATAGAGGTAAAATTTCATGAGCTTACAACAGGACCAGAACAGACACAGGCTTTAGCAGCAGGAGAGCTGGATTTTCTTCATGCACTCGGAGGAACATCAGCTATCATAGCAGCTTCTAATGGAGTAGATTTAAAAATAACTAATATTTACAGCAGATCACCAAAAGGATTTATGCTTATATCTAAATCTAGTGACATAAAGGAGCCAAAAGACTTAGTTGGTAAAAAAGTAGCTGGGCCAAAAGGAACTATACTTCATCAGCTTCTTCTGACTTATCTTGGAAAAGGAGATTTAAAAGTTGATGATATAGAATTTATTAATATGGGTCTTCCAGAAGCTATGGCAGCACTTCAAAGTGGAAATGTAGATGCTGCACTTTTAGCAGGACCAGTAGCCTTAAAAGCTATTAAAAATGGTGCAAATGTGGTAACTAATGGAGAAGGACTTGTTGAAGGAATAGTGGTTACTGCTGTGAGTGGAAAATTTCTTAAAGAAAATCCACAGCTTGTAGATAGATTTCTTAAAGTAAATGAAGAAGCTGTTAAATTTATAAAAGACGATCTTGAAACTACATTAAAAATAACAGCAGAGGATACAGGACTTTCAAAAGATGAAGTAATGGAGCTTTATCCATTATATGATTTTAATACTGAAATTAAAGCTTCTGATATAGAAGATTTGGTAAAAACTCAAGATTTCTTGATAGAAAACGGTCTTCAGGAAAAGAAAATAGATATCAATACTATCATAAAAAAATAATAACAGAAAAGGGTGGTGGTTGGGTGTGTTGATACTTAAAAGAGGAGAATTTGAAAAAAATTTAAAAAAGAATTTAGAAAGAGCTCATTATGAAGATATAATAGTGGAAAATAATTCTTCTAAAACAATAGTTATGTCATTGGACAAATATATTGAAATAATGAGGGAGCTGAAAAAATATAAAGAGCATTATCATAAAGATTCAATTAGAAAAACAGGGGATATCATGAAAAATAATTTCTTTGATATTTTAAAAAAGAAAAGGGCATAATTTTTAATCGAAATGGATTGGTAAATAATTATAATTTAATTTTTAATTAAAAGATAATATAAAAAAGGAGCATTGCATTTTAGCTGCTCCTTTTTTGTATAAAAAGATAAATTAAAAAATTTTATTTTATAAATATGGAAGTATATCTTTTGTTGAATATATTTCCGTATAATTTTTTAAATTTTTAATAACTTCAATTCTTTTATCTAGAGGAAGTTTTTTACTAAAAATTATATTTTTATTTTTAAGTTCCTCTTCAGAAATGAACTTTACATTTGATGGAATTTCATAATTATCAGCAATAATATAGAATTCTTCCATTTCAAAATTCTTATCCTCTGTTATTATAAGAATCTTTTTATCTGTATATTTTTCTATTTCAGATTTTTCAGGATTAAGGAAAATATAAAAATCATATCCATCAATAAATTTATTTCCTATCCCTATACTTGAAATAGTTTTTTTAGATATATTTTCTTTTGTTATAAGAATAGCTTTTTCATTTATATTTTTGTAATAAAGTCCTATAGTTTGAATTATGGTTTCGATTCCTCTTCCTTTTTCCATAATTGCTACTGTGTTATTTTTTTCTTTAAAAACAGAAGCTAAAGTTTTCTTTTGAATGTAATTATAATTAAATTCTCCTATAAGAAAGTTTTTAATTTCTTTAAATAACTCATTCTGCTTTATGGCATAAGATGAAAAAGTATAGTCTTTATCAATAAGAATATGAACATTATAATTTTCATCTTTTAATATAACATCTTTTACAGCAGCAGAAAATTCAATGTTATACATTTTTTTTAAAGAACTCAGTATGAATTCAGTCTGATTATCTAAAGTTCCAAGATATGTACGATCATTGGCTACAGTTATTCCCTGATCAGAGAAAGTAAGCCTTACTTTTGGAGAATCCATTTTTCTTCTAGTATAAATTACTGTTTCTATAGGAAATTGAATATCATAAAGATCGAAAATATTTTCTATTTCATTAGATGTATGGATAGTTTCTCTTATGTCTTCAATGTACATTTTATATTGATATCTATCCTTGTATGTTTCCAGTTTTAATTTAAAGGCAATATCTATATTTCTTAAATTGACGAGATTTTCAAAAATATCATCACTGTTAAACCAGACACAATTTCTTATTTCATTTCCATTTTTTATAACATTCATCATAATATGTTTTTATCTTTTCCTATGAGCCTCAATCCATCAAATTGGCAGTTATTTAATGAGAATAAAGGAGATGGATTACCAAAACCAAATGGCTCTAAAAGAGATATTTTATCTAAAAAATCATATGATATTTTATAAAAAGGAAGTGGCCTATCCACTTTAATTGGTTTTATAAGAGTGCTGTCTTCCATTGCAGTTTTAGCATAATCATTTAGTTTTTTGCTGAATTCTTCAATGTTTTCTATTTTTATTGAAAACCCAGCAGCTCCACTGTGTCCTCCATATTTGATAAGAAGGTCAGAAAAATTATTGATGGCTTCTATAATATTAAATCCCTCTATACTTCTGCATGAAGCAGTAGCAATTCCTTCATCAGGTTTTATTTCCATTATTATGGTAGGTTTATAATATCTGTCCAGAACTTTAGAAGCAACTATACCAATAACCCCATGGTGAAATCCCTTTTCTCCCACTATAAGAACACTGTTTTCATAAAGTTTTTCATTTTCTATTTTTTCAATAGCTTTTTCAAAAATTTCCTCTTGTATTTCTTTTCTTTCACTATTTTTTTCTAAGAGGTCTTTTATTGCTGCAGAGCATACTCTGTGATCTTTTTCTATAAAAAGTTCAACAGCTTTTTTAGCATCTTCCAATCTTCCAACAGCATTAAATATAGGAGCTATTATGAAACCTATGTCATAAGTATTAAATTTTCTTATATCATAGTCCTCAAAAATTTTTTTAATCAGCATATTGAGTCCAAGCCATCTACTTCTTCTGAGATGTTCCAACCCTTCTTTTACAAATATTCTATTTTCTTTAAGAAGAGGAACGATATCAGCTACAGTACCAATAGCAACTATATCAAGATATTTGTAAACTTCTTCTTCTTTATCAAGAGTTTTGAAAAGGGCAGCTATCATCATAAAAGCAGTTCCTACTCCTGCTAGATATTTAAAAGAATAGTCGTTATCTTCTCTTTTGGGATTGATAACTGCTAGAGCTTTAGGATTGCCATTATTTATTTCATGATGGTCAGTAACTATCATATCTATACCTAAAGATGAGGCATGAGATATTTCTTCATGTGAAGAGATACCACAGTCAACAGTTATAACGAGAGTTCCACCTTCATTTTTTATATAGTTTATTGCTTCCATATTGAGGCCATAACCTTCATCTCTCAATGGAATATAGTATTTCACATCAATTCCCAATTCACTTAGAGCCAAAAAACATAAAGAAACTGAAGTAATTCCATCAACATCATAATCTCCATATATCCATACAGTTTCATTGTTCTCTTTAGCTTGAACAAGTCTATTGACAGCTTTGTCTACATCTTTTAGAGAAAAGGGATCAGCTATATTTTTTACATCTACATCAAGAAAATTTTTTATCTCCTCTTTTTCTATTATATTTCTATTATATAAAAGATTAAGAATATCTTTATCTAAATTAAGTTCCTTAATATCCTTATTGTTTTTTAAGGGATTATCTTTATAAACCCATCTTGTATTTCTCATTTTTGCTCCTTTAAAAATTGTATAATTTTTTATAAAACATATATGTAAGTATTAGGTTTTGCAGTTCATATCGCTCCTCTGGATCAGTTATTAAATCTAAATTCAAATCTCCATCATAATCAAATTGTATTCTATTGAGAAGTTCTTCCCCATAAATATATGCTATAAGAGATTTAAGCTTATTTCCTTTATAAGATTCAAGAAGAGATTTTAACTTTTCAGTTCCAATTGCTATATTTATTTGAGGATCAAAAAGAGAAATTATATCTTTACTTGATTCATATGGAATCTGCATAAGACCTATTTTGGAATTTTCTGATAAAAGCCTTTTATTAAATTTGCTGGAAATAAGCATTGCAGAATAAATAAGTTCTTGAGGGACATCATATTTTTTTGAATTTATATCAACTATATTTTTGTAATACAAAGGATAATTATATTTTATTAAATCTTTATATTCAAAAAAACTTTTTCTGTATGTAGAAGAATTTTTATAAGCAAGATCAAAAAACTCTCCCTTTTCAAGAATTGTAGTTATTGCATAACCATTTTGAATAGAATATTTATTAATAAAACTACTATTTTCAATTTCTATTTTAATAAGTTCCTCGTCTTTCATAGAAGCAATGGCTGATATTTTTTCAATTTCTATTTTATCTACTGTGCTGATAAAATTCTCATCTATATTTTTACAGTTTACAAGAAGATTGTCAAGTATCAATCCAATTTTAAAAACCGAATTATGCTTATTTATGTCAATATCCTTATTTTTTAAGAGAAATGAATAAAACATTCCTTCATATGAATTAGGATATTTTTTTATGATGCTTTCAGCTTTTTTTTCAAAAAGTTTGTTATTTCCAAGTTTTAAGTAGGAATTGGCAATCATTATTTCTGTTATTATATTTTTATTTGGTATTTTAGCAGCTGTTTTTAATACTTGGTCATAATCACCAAAGGAATAATATATACCTGTTCTATAAAATAATGCAAGAGAAGCATATCTGTTTCCTTTTACATTTTCAAAAGCATAAAGACATCTTGAAAAATCTTTTAATCTATAGTAGGCAAGCCCTTTATAGAAAAAATATAAATCCTTATTTCCATTTTTTCCATATTCATCTGCCAAAGCAATAATCTCTTTATTTTTGCCAGAGATGATTAAAGTTCTAAAAAGCTCAGATTCAGCTTTTTCTTTATCTTGTACTGTAATATTGGGAGTTTTTAAAATTATTTTATAAAGTTTTTTAGCTTTTTCATATTCCTTTTTTGAAAGGAAAAAATGAGCAGCTTTTAAAAGTTCAGATGTTGGAATCTCTCCAACATGAGAGAAATCATTTTTATATTTAAGATTGTAATAATTTTGATAGTGAATATCTTCTTTTGCAAGCAATTCAAGAGCTTTTTCTTCAAAATGTGAAGTAATAGGAGAAAAAGTAGAGTAGTCCAGTCTTTTTAAATATAGCAGCCCAGTTTCTTTATTTCCCATTTTTATGAGAGCATCACCAAGAGAATAATCTCTTTCAGCAAAGTAAATATTTTTTTCAATCTCTGATCCTCTGTTAAAAAAAGAAAGTTTATGACTGAAAACAGCTTTTTCAAGATAGTAAACAGCGTTCTTCCACTCTCCCATTTTATAATAAGTCATTCCTATAAAATAGAAAGCATAATTATTTTTTAAAATAGGAGAAAAGGAATAGCTTTTTAAAAGTGTTTCAAATTTACTTTGGGCTTCTTCATAGTTGCCATTACGATAAGCATTTTTTCCTTGAATAAAAATATCATAATCTTCATAAGTGTAAGTAAAAGCTATGGAGCTATTTATAATAAAAAATAAAATCATAAATATTTTTTTCATTTTTAAGACACCTCTTATTAAAATATCTGTTACTATAATTATTACAAAATAACTTAAAAATGGCAACAATTATATTATTTTTTTATTTTTAAAAAAATATATTGAAATTATTTAAAATATATTAGATAATGAAAAGCAGTATTTTGTTTTTTAGGAGGTGGAGATGGGAATAATAAAAGTATTAGACGAATCAGTTTCTAACATAATTGCAGCTGGAGAAGTAGTGGAAAATCCTGCCAGTATGCTGAAAGAACTTTTGGAAAATTCATTAGATGCAGAGAGTAAAAGTATAAAAATAGAAGTAAGATCTGGTGGAAGACATGTAATAATATCTGATGATGGAAAAGGAATGACTCAAGATGATCTACTTCTTTCTGTAGAAAGGCATGCTACAAGTAAAATAGCTAAAAAAGAGGATTTATATAATCTTTTTACATATGGATTTAGGGGAGAGGCTCTGTCTTCTATATCGGCAGTATCAAAAATGACTCTATCTTCTCGTACTAAAGATGATGAAACAGGATCAGCAATAACAGTTTCAGGTGGGAAAATAACAGGTCTTAAAGAGATACAGAGAAATGTAGGAACTACTATAGAAATAAAGGATTTATTTTTTAATACTCCTGCAAGGTTGAAGTTTTTGAGAAAGACTACAACAGAATATATGAATATAAAAGATATAATAGTACAGGAAGCACTGGGGAATCCCAATACTGCAATAACTCTTATATTAGACGATAAAGTGAGTATAAAAACAACTGGAAATGGGATAGATAACACTATTGTAGAAATATTTGGAAGAAATGTTCTAAAAAATTCAAAACCTTTTTCTATGGGATATTTGGGAAATGCTTCATTATATAGAGCAACAAGAGATTCTATATTCACATTTGTCAATGGTCGTATGGTAAAATCAAAACTTCTGGAGAATGCCATCATTGATGGATATTATACAAAGCTTATGAAGGGGAAATATCCTTTTGCAATATTATTTCTTGAGATAGACCCTAAAGAAGTAGATGTTAATGTGCATCCTTCAAAAAAAATAGTTAAGTTCTCAAATGAATCTAATATATATGGAAGAGTTTTAAAAGAGATAAAAAATTGTTTTGAAGGTGATGATATTTTTGTTTCTCCAACAATGGAAAAAACTTTTGAGAAAGAAAATGAAGCTTTAATAGATTTTCAGAGTTTTCAAAGTTTGTTCCTATGAAGGCAGAAAATATCAAGTTTGAAGGAATTGAAGTAGAAAAATATCCAAAAACAGAGAGAGAAGCAGAAGTATCTGATAGGGATATAAAAAAAGAAACTACAGAATCTAATGAAGATAATTTTGAAAAAATATTTATTGAAAAAGGTAGAACTACCCCTTTTGAAATAAAAGAAGAAATAAAAGTATTTGAAGGAAATGAAAAATCTGATATAATAAAAACCGATGTTGTATCTGAAGTAAAATCTGAATTTAAAGATGAGATTAAAGAAGATAGAATAATTGTATCAGAAGAAAAAAATGCAGCATCTAAAATAGATTTTAAAGTATTTGGGCAGATATTTGATTCTTTTATCTTAGTAGAAAGAGATGGAGTATTTGAGATATATGATCAACATATAGTTCATGAAAGAATACTTTATGAAAAACTAAAAAAAGAGTACTATGGAACAAATGTGAGCAGACAGCAGCTTTTGGTGCCTATAAGAATAACTCTTGATCCAAGAGAAAGAGAGCTTATTTTTGAAAATATAGAATATTTTACAGGATTTGGATTTGAAATTGATGAGTTTGATGAAAATGAAGTGGTGATAAGATCCGTTCCAGTTATGAACTTTAGGGATAGTACAGAAAATATTTTCAAAAATATAATCAAAAATCTTAAAGAAAATAAGGAAACAGATATTAGAGAAAGTATTATAATTTCAATGTCATGCAAGGGTGCTATAAAAGCAAATGAGAAACTTTCTTTAAATGAAATGGAAACAATAATAAGAAAGCTTCATGAAATTGGGGAATATACATGTCCTCATGGCAGACCAATTATAGTAAAAATTACTTTAAATGATTTAGAAAAACTTTTTAAAAGAAAATAAATTGAATTTTTTTGAAAAAAGGAGTATATTTTGAATGTATCTATTATATGTGTAGGAAAAGTAAAGGAAAAATACATAGTTGAGGGAATAAATGAGTTCTTGAAAAGAATGCAGTCTTTTGCTAAAATGAAAATTGTAGAGTTAAAAGAAGATGGAAATGACAGCAGTAGAAATATTTCTATTGAAAAAGAATCAGAGGAAATTCTCAAAACAATGGAAAAATTAGGTGGATATAATATTTTACTTGATATTCAAGGAAAGAATTTTTCTTCGGAAGAGATGTCGGAAGAAATAGAAAGGCTTACAGTAAATGGTGTGAGCAGTATAAATTTTATAATTGGTGGTTCATATGGAGTATCAGAAAATGTAAGAAAAACAGTGAATATGAGGTTGAGTTTTTCTAAAATGACTTTTCCTCATCAATTGATGAGATTGATACTCTGTGAACAGATATATAGATGGTTCAGCATTATAAAAAATACAAAATATCATAAATAACATAGTTTATAAAAATATTTAAAAGTTAATAAATTTAGGAGGGAAAAGTTATGTATTCGCAAGGAGAAACTTTTTATCATGACATTGATGATGAAGAGTACGAATTACATGTAATTGAAAATGTTGTAATGGGAGATAAGGAGTATATAATTGCAGAGGATTTTGATGGACAGATCCATGTATTTTTATACGACGAAGAGGAAGAGGATATTTATTTAATGGAAGATAGCGATGCTATGGAAGTTATAGAATATTGGAGAGAAGAATATTTGTCTGGTGATGATATAGGTGACTATGAAGAAGATGAATATTATGACAGAGAAGATGAATATAGTGAAAAATTTGACAATGAGGATTACTATGAGGACGAAGAGGAATACTATTAATGAATAAATTTATGATAAAAAGTCTGGATAGTTACAATGAAAAATCCTTTGAAATAGTTAGAGGTTTAAAAAAAGAGGAAAATAATAAAATTATCTATGAATATAAAAGTAAATTGGGTGATTGTAAAATATCTTTTTATGATGAAAAGGTATTTATCCAGAGAGAAAATAATGGTATAAAAAATATTATAGAAGTTGATTTAAACAATATGACTGAATTTTTATACTGTGGTGAAGGATTTGAAAAAAACTTTTGTATACTTGGAGAGAAAATAACTTATAAAAAAAATATATTGGAATTTTCTTATAAAATATTAGATAATGGAGAAGAAGTCAATAACATTTCAATCACCATTAAAGAATATTGATAATCTTTTGAATAGAGCATATCTGATTTATGCTCTATTTTCATAAATAGGAGGTAAAATGAAAGCGATAGGGTACTTATTAATTCTTCTTACTATGTACAGTTGTACTGGACTTCCTCAAAAAACTGACTTGGGAAGCATATGGGGAAGAAGTGAAGAACAACCATTAACACAAGAAACAATCATTCTGGCAGAAAGTGATTCTTCTGGTATTTTAGATGAAGTTTCAAGAGCATTAAGAGAGGGAAAAAGTAAAGAATACTCAGAAAATTATAATGGAAATACTTTTGAAGTATATGCTGGAGATTATCTTTTTATTCCTTTAAAATCAGAAGATGATTTTAAACTTATGTCTTATCCAAGAAATATTTCTTATGAATTGGGAATAAAGGGAAAGAATTTAGTATTTAGAAGTATATATCAGGGAGAATTTACTTTAGATGTTTACTCTATGGGTGGAGTAACAAGAAGGATAAAAATATTAAATAAATTAAAATATAGATTTACGGAACAGAATAATTATGATATAATTCTAAAAAATTATGCTAAGAATGATATAAAACAATTACAAAATAGTGTGGCTTTACATAGAATGGCTTTTCCAGACAGTTTTAGAGATAAAGAGATATCTTTCATGCTGATGGAATTAGCAGGAAAAGATGGTAACACAAAAGTTGTAAAAGAAGAGATAGAATTTTTGAAAAAATATAAAACTTTAGATGAACAGGATAAATTGACAATATTAGATACTCTTTCAGGAATAGGAAGTGCTGGCACTAAATTAGATCCAGTATTGTTGGAATATAATTCAGCAAATACTATTCTTAATCCTGAATTAAAAAAAATAATACTTTCAAAAACTTCTGTTGATAGAGGGGAAATAGAATTTTTGGAAAAATATTTTAGAGATGAACCAACAAAGGAAACAGCTGAATTCATAGGTAACTGGTACTTAAAAAATGGAGATATAAATAGAGGAACTCAATATATAAATGGAACTATTGAGGGAATTGCTCCTGAACTATTAGAATCTATATTTACTAAGGCTGAAGGAGAAATAGTAGATCCAATGGCAGAACTTGAGAATAAAAACTATACTCAATTCAGATCATTTTTAAGCGATGGAGAAAACAGTTTCAATCAAGGAAGTTATGTAGAAGCATTGGTACACTTTGAAAAAGCTCTAAGTATAAATAAAGATTATGCTGAAACTAAAGATATTTATTTTTATATGGGACAGAGCAATTTTCAACTTGAAAATTATCAAAAAGCTATAGATAATTATAAAAAAGCACTTAATATAGAAAAAAGCGATGACAAAAAGGCAGAAATATACTATAATATGGGAATAGCTTATGATAAACTTGGAAATAAAGAAGAAAGCAGAAATTATTTTACTTTTGTAAGACAGAAATTTCCAAAGTCATCATGGAGTACAAAAAGTAGTATATATTTGTTAAAATTAAATTAAATCAAAAAATTTATAAGGAGAAGAACCATGGAAAGATATTTTGACAGAGTGGCTAAAGAAAATTTAGTCATGGAAAAATGGAAAAAAGTAGAAGAATTAAAAGAGCTAGGAGTAAAACCTTTTGGAAGTAAGTTTGACAAAAAGTACATGGTAGGGGATATATTAACTCATACTCCTGAAGAAAATTTAAAGTATAAAACAGCTGGAAGAATAATGGCTTATAGAGGAAAGGGGAAAACTCTATTTGCTCATATAGAAGACCGTACTGGAAGAATTCAGCTATACCTAAGAAAAGATGAATTAGGTGACGAAGTTTTTGAAATGGTAAATAAAATTGGAGTAGGAGATATTGTAGGAGTAGAAGGAGAATTATTTGTAACTCATACAGGAGAATTAACTTTGAGAGTTACTTCTATTCAACTATTATCTAAAAATATCAGACCTTTACCAGAGAAATTTCATGGTCTGACAGATGTTGAAACTAGATATAGAAAAAGATATGTAGACCTTATTATGAATAAAGATGTAAGAGATACATTTATAAAAAGAACTCAAATAATAAAAGGAATCAGAGAAATACTTGATAATAAAGGATTTTTGGAAGTTGAAACTCCATTAATGCACCCAATTCTAGGAGGAGCAGCTGCAAAACCATTTATTACTCACCACAATGCACTAAATGTTGATTTATATATGAGAATAGCTCCTGAGCTTTACTTAAAAAGATTGATAGTTGGAGGATTGGAAAAAGTATATGAATTAGGAAGAAACTTTAGAAATGAAGGAATGTCAACAAGACATAATCCTGAATTTACAATGATTGAATTGTACCAAGCTTATGCTGATTTTAATGATATGATGGATTTAGCAGAAGAAATAATCACAACTCTTGCTAAAAAAGTACTAGGAACTACAACTGTTGAGTACAATGGAAAAACTCTAGTTCTTGAAAATTTCAAAAGAATACACATGGTAGACTTTGTAAAAGAAGTTACAGGAGTGGACTTCTGGGATCAAAATATGACTTTTGAAGAAGCTAAAGCTCTTGCAAAACAGCATCATGTAGAAGTTGCAGATCATATGAATAGTGTTGGACATGTTGTTAATCAATTCTTTGAAGAAAAATGTGAAGAAAAAATTGTTCAACCTACATTTGTATATGGACACCCAGTAGAAATTTCTCCATTAGCTAAAAGAAATGAAGAAGACCCTAGATTTACAGATAGATTTGAGTTGTTTATAGATGCAAGAGAATATGCAAATGCATTCTCTGAGCTACAGGATCCAGCTGACCAAAGAGGAAGATTTGAGGATCAAGTGGAAGAAGCTGAAAGAGGAAATGATGAGGCTACTCCTGTAATAGATGATGATTTCGTAGAAGCTTTAGAATATGGATTACCACCTACAGGAGGAATGGGAATCGGTATTGACAGACTTATCATGCTTCTTACTCAGTCTGATTCTATAAGAGATGTATTGTTATTCCCACAAATGAAGCCAAGAGATTAATTTAAAACTTAAAACTATATAAACTAAGATTGAAGTACACCTATAAAGACAGAATAAATCTGTTTTAATAAGGTGTACTTTTTTAGTATAAAGATATTTATAATTCAAGAAAAAAATATTTTTTACTTTGCAACTAAGAACAAAATGTGCTAAAATATTTTTTTAGAATGTAGGAGGGAAGAAAATGATACAAGAATTTTTAATTATTTTTATAATTAATTATATTGGGATTATTCTTACAGAAGTGTTTAATTTGCCAATTCCAGGAACGATTAATGGAATGCTCTTACTTTTTGCACTGCTTTATTTTAAAGTGCTGAAGCTGGAGAAGATAGAAAGAGCAGGAGATTTTTTGCTGCTGAATATGACAATATTTTTTATGCCTCCTTCTGTAAAATTGATTGAATCATTATATTTATTAAAAACAGGGTTGCTAAAAATAATATTTTTACTTATTTTTACGACTTTATTAACAATGGTAGTAACAGGAATAACTGTTCAATATCTCATAGAGAGAAGGGAGAGAAAACATGGTAGAAGTATTGACTAATAATCCATTTTTTGGAGTAATAATAAGTCTTGTAGCTTTTGAAATAGGAAAATTAATATTTAAAAAAACGAAAATGGCATTGTTCAATCCCCTTTTGATTGGAACTATTATAGTTATACTTTTTCTTAACTTTTTTAAGATACCTGTCAATAACTATATGCAGGGAGGAAATTTTATAGTTTTCTTTTTAGCACCTGCAACAGTTGTATTGGCTATTCCTCTTTTCAGACAGATAGAGCTTTTAAAAAAGAATTTTGTTCCAATAATGGGAGGAGGTATAGTAGGTTCAATTGTTGCTATTGTTTCTGTAGTAGTATTGGGAAAATTGATGGGAATAGATCAGAAGCTTTTGCTTTCATTTATGCCTAAATCTATTACAACACCAATAGGAATAGAACTTTCTACACTGCTTGGAGGTATTCCTTCAATAACAGTTTTTGCAATAGTAATAACAGGAATTACAGGAAATGTTTCTGCTCCTTATATACTTTCTATATTTAGAATAAAACACCCAGTGGCAAAAGGAATAGGTATAGGAATATCAAGTCATGCTGTGGGAACAAGCAGGGCAATAGAGATGGGAGAAGTGGAAGGAGCTATGAGTGCTCTGTCAATAGTTATAGCAGGAATACTTACAATAGTTATAGCACCTCTTGTAAGGGTATTTGTTTAAAAGATTTAAAGATGATTGTATGTTGAAAGCATTAAAGCTTAAAAACATTTAAAATCATCTTTTTTTATTTTTACTCTTGACTTAGAGTATACTCTAATGTATATACTAAATATAAAGGAAGGAGGGGGAAATTTATGAGTCTTAGTATAAAAAAAGTAGCAGAAGAAACTGGTCTTACAGAATATACTTTAAGATATTATGAAAAAGAGGAGCTTCTGGGATCCATTAGAAGAGATGAAGCTGGAAGAAGAGTATATGATGAAAAGGATATGGAGATAATAAATACTATTACCTGTTTGAAAAATACAGGAATGCCGATTAAAGAAATAAGAAAATTTGTAAAATATACAACAATGGGAGATTCTACCCTCGAAGAGAGAAGAAAAATGGTATTGAAGCAGAAAAAAATGGTGGAGGAAAAAATAGAGGAGCTAAAAAAAGAATTAAATAAAATCAGTAAAAAATTAGATTATTATGAAGCTGCCTGCAAAGTAGGAAGTTCTAAAAATGTGAAGAAAAAGTTTTATCCAGAAAACTGTGACATATAGTAATACTTTTAAGACTATGACCTCTATCTGTTATAAATATTATCTTATATAAAAGATGAGATAGAAAAGAGTAAAAGAAAAGATTTTATGAAAATAAATAATTAATAGAAAATTAATTAGATAACATTATTATACGAGGAGGAAGATGCAAAATGGAAAATTTTACTTTTTACAACCCAGCAAAAATTATTTTTGGAAAAGGAACTGAAAATCAAGTGGGGAAAGAAATGAAGAAATTAGGGAGTCGTGTACTTTTAGTATATGGGGGAGGAACTATTAAGAGAATAGGACTATATGATACTGTTGTGAAGTCCTTAAATGCCGAAAATATCTCTTTTGTAGAATTAGGAGGAGTACAGCCTAACCCGAGATTAAAATTAGTAAAAGAGGGTATTAAACTATGTAGAGAACATAAATTAGATGCGATACTGGCTGTAGGTGGAGGAAGTACAATTGATACTGCCAAAGGAATAGCAGCTGGAGTGAATTATGATGGAGATGTATGGGATTTTTATGAAAGAAAGGCTGGACCTGATGAAGCACTTCCAATTGGAGTAGTATTGACTATACCAGCAGCAGGAAGCGAATCAAGTATGGGAAGCGTTATCACAAAGGAAGAAGGACTTTTAAAACGTTCATGTGGAAATGTTTCAATGATTCCTAAGTTTGCAATAATGAATCCTGAATTTACATTCTCTCTTCCAAGTTATCAAACTGCCTGTGGAGCTTCAGATATATTAGCTCATCTTATGGAGCGTTATTTTACTCAAGTAGAACATGTAGATTTTACAGACAGATTAATAGAAGCAACTATGAAAACAGTTATAGATTATGCTCCTCTTGCGATTAAAGAACCAGAAAATTATGATGTACGTGCTGAAATTATGTGGGCTGGAACAATAGCTCATAACAGTCTTTTAAATACAGGGCGTCTTGGAGATTGGGGTTCTCATCAAATAGAGCATGAAATCAGTGCTATATATGACATAGCTCATGGTGCAGGACTTTCAATTGTGTTTCCTGCATGGATGAAATATGTGTGTCATGAGAATATGGATAGATTTGTACAATTTGCAGTTCGTGTATTTGATGTGAACATGACTCTTACAGATAAAGAGCTTGTAGTAAAACAAGGTATTCAAAAACTTGAAGAATTTTACTATAGTTTAGGGCTTCCTGTATATTTGCATGAAGTTGATATTCCCGATGATAGATTAAAAGAGATGGCAGAAAAATGTTGTAGAAAAGGACCACAAGGAAATTTCAAAAAATTGTATGAAAATGATGTGTTTGAAATATTAAAATTGGCAAAATAAAATTACAGTAACAATATAATAAAATAAAAAAGTCCCCTCAATAATAGAGGGGCTTTTTTATAACACGGGGGAGTGTTAAAAAAACAAAGACTAAAAATAGACTCTGGGGGTTACAGAAATCTAATTTACTGTGTCAGTCTCGATTAAAGTATACCCTATCTATTATTTTTAGTCAATATTAAAATTTTTTGAAATCAAATAAAAAAATAACAAAAAATGAATAAATTTTATAATTCCATACCAGTTTTTATTTTGCTTATAGTATCCGAATCAAGCAAAGCCTCAGCTAATTTAAATGCAAAGGCAACAGAATGTCCTGCACCCATACCAGTTATAATTTTATCATCTCTAACAATATTTTTTTCTTCATATTGATAATTTTTCATAAGATTTTTTATAGAAGTATGGCATGTTACTTTTTTTCCAGGGGCAATATCATGATTTCCTAAAATTGAAGGAGCTCCACATATAGCGCCTACAAATTTACCATTATTTACATAAAATTTGACAAGTTCTACGACTTCATTAGAGTTTCCAAGATTGACATATCCAGGATATCCTCCAGGTAGTACAAGCATATCTCCATCTTTTATATCAGTTTCTTTTAAAGTAGTATCAGCTTTAACCAATACTTCTTGAGCTGACATAATATTTTTTTCAGAAGTAATAGAAACAGTTTTTACATCTATTCCACCTCTTCTTAAAACATCAACAGGAGTTAAGGCTTCAATAAGTTCAAAACCATCTGCCAACAAAACATAAACTTTTTTCATACTGATACCTCCTTAGTATATTAATTATAGATTTTCTACAGTCAATTTTCCTTGAGTAATCAATGAACGAACAAATTGATGAGCATCTACCACTGCGTTACAATATACAGATTTAGTTTCTCCTTCAAAGAAAGCATTAAGAAGAATCTGTTGCTGTTCAGCAATGTTTCTATCTAATTCCTCAATAGTAAGTAGTCCTTTTTTGTATTCCTCAACAAGAGCTTCATATATAGTATCAAAAGTAGAATCATACAGCTCCTCTTCCCAGTTTTCAATTATAGACATAATTTTTTTCACCTCTTTATATGTATTAAATTTGTTTAAGATAACAAAATTATCTTAACATTTCTTACTGAAAATGTCAATTTTTATGAATAGTGGACTTTATAGATAAAAACTATATTTAAATCTATAAGTCATTAATATTTTAAATGCTTCAATTATTTATAAAAAATTTCTATATTTTATAATTATATTATCAAAATAAAAAAACGATTATAAAAATAATCGTTTTAAAAATTTTAACTTAAGCTGAATATTGCTACAACAGCTGGAACCATGACAGGAACAATTATTGTAATAACAAGTCCTGAGTAAAAAGCTATTATAGATATATCAGGGGGATTGCTTCTGTTGATAACAGGAAGAACAGAATCCATTGCAGTAGCACCAGCAGATGATACAGATTGAAATGATCCAATTTTGGCAGCTATAAATGGTATTGTAAATATTGCTAAAAGTTCTCTGAACACATTTGAAAGAAAAGCTGTTCCACCTAATTGAGCATTTATTTTAGAAAGCTCTATAGCAGAAAATGAATACCAACCCATACCAGAACTCACTGCTATTCCTTCACCTAAAGAAAGAGTAGTGATAAAAGAAGCAACAACTCCACCAAGTAAAGAACCAATTATTGTTATAAAAGGTAGCAATAATACTTTTTTATTTAAAGTTTTCAATTGTTCAAAAACACTTTGGTTTTTTCCTATATCTATTCCAACAAAGAATAAAAGAAGACATAATCCAAATTTAATAAGATTATCAGCATGAGCTAAGACAAGAGGGCTTTTATGGAAAAATCCAAGAAGAGCTCCTATAATAACAGATAAAGCTATTCCAAGCATTATTTATCCCCTCCTCTGTAAAAAATATGAGTTAAAAGTATGCTGCCTAATACTGCGCAGGCTGCTACTATGATAGATTCTAATCCTAGTATGTGAAAATTAGCAATAATTTTATCATCTGAACCTATTTTGTACCCCATTACTCCAAGTAGGAAAAATAGAGATAAAGTCTGAAGAAGTCCAACTTTTCTGTCAATAATTTTAGGAATCCACCCTTTTTTAGTTATAAAATAGCCTACAGAAATTATAAGAATATATAATATAATGTCATGCATAAAATTTCCCCCTTTATTAATTTTTATTTATTAAAAATTTAAAAATAGTTTTTTGAATATAAGGATTTGATGGTGAGTATATTTTACTTTTTTCAGGAAGAAAATTTAAAACATTAGGATAATCTTGAGTTTCAAAACAGATTCCCATGTGTTTTTTACACTCTATATCATTTGAAAGTTTTCCAACCTCATGAAGGTAATTTCCACTGTATATAACAACTGCTGGCTGGTCGGTAAAGACTTTTAACATTCTTCCAGAAAGCTTATCTTTAAGTTCAGCAGCAGGTATATCTTTATCTTGATTTAAAATGAAAGGGTGATCCAGTCCATTATTTACAATCTTGATTTGCTCATTATCAGAATCAAGAGAGGCTTTTAAAAGAGAGAATTCATGAAAATCAAAAGGAGTACTGTTTACTTCAGCTATTTTTACAGGAAGTGTAGCCTCATCTACAGCAATGAAAGCACTAGAATTAAGTTTTAGGTATTCATCAGAAATATCTCTTTTAAAATCTCCACTTAAATTAAAATATGAGTGGTTGGTAAGATTTATATATGTTTCTCTGTCTGTAGTTCCATTATACTCAAGAGATAATTCATCATTTTTTAATATGTATTTTACAGAAACAGAAACATTTCCTGGAAATCCTTCCTCCAGATGAGGACTTTTTAGTGTGAGATCCAGACCAATAAAATCATCTCCTTTTATTTCCTCAACATTCCATATTTTATGACTGAAATTATTTATTCCTCCATGAATATTATTATTTCCACTATTGCTATTAAGTTTATATATTCTATCTTTTATTTTTAATTCAGCATTGGATATTCTTCCAGCATTTCTTCCAACTATAGCACCAAAATAAGGAGATTTTTCTTCATAATCAGAAATACTATTCAAATTTAAAACTACATTTTCGACTTTCCCATTTTTATCTGGAAAAGATATTTTTCTTATAATTCCTCCATAATTTAAGATTTCAACTTCTAAAAAATCATTTTTGAGAGTATATAACTTCACTGTTTCATCAAATTTTGTTTTGCCCCAATTTCTAACTGTTAATTCCATTTATCTTCACCTCTGAGCACTATTCTAACATAAAATAGTAATAAAAGATAGATATAAAAAGCATAACTAAAAGATTTTAACAAAATAACACAGTAAATAAAATAAATCATATGTATATAAATATAATATTTTTATTATTGAAAAAATGTGGTATATATAGTAAACAAGGAAAAAATATTAGACGGAGGGAGATTTAATGAAGAGAAGAATTTTAATATTGTTATCATGTTTATTGTCTTTTTTATTAGTTAGTTGTGGAGGAAGCAAGACTGATGAAAAATCGGTTTCTGCACCAAAAGATACATTAGTGTTTGCTCAAATATCAGAATGTAAAACTTTAGATCCACAAGATACTACAGAGCAATATTCTCAAAGAATAATAAATGTACTTTATGACAGACTTGTAGAAGTAGATGAAATGACAGGAGAAATAGTACCTGGACTGGCAAAAAGCTGGGAAAGGATAGATGATAATACTCTTTTATTTCACCTTAATGAAAATGTAAAATTTCATAATGGAGAAAAATTTACAGCAAATGATGTTAAATTTACTATTGAAAGAGCTAAAGGTCTACCAAAAGTAGGACACTTATATAAATTAATAAGCAATGTAGAAGTTGTAGATGATAATACAGTGAAAATTGTAACAAGTGAGCCTTTCGCTCCATTATTAGCTCACTTAAGTCATAAAACAGCTTCAATAATAAGTGAAAAATATTATGCTGAAAAAGGAGATAAATATTTTGAAAATCCTGTAGGAACTGGTCCTTATAAATATAAAGATTGGAAGATAGGTGACAGAATAACTTTAGAAGCATTTCCTGAATATTTTAAAGGTGAACCAGCAATAAAATATATAGTTGTAAGAGCAGTTCCAGAAGAGAACAGCAGAGTTATAGGACTTGAAACTGGAGAAATCGATATGACAGCTGACCTTGGAGCTGAATCAAGAAAAATAGTTTTGGACAATAAAGATAAAATAAATTATCTTGAATCAAGTGGAATATCTGTAAACTATGTAGGAATAAATACAAATAAAGGTGTTTTAAAAGATAGAGATGTAAGAAGAGCAATAGCAATGGCTATAAATAGAGATGATATTATTAACAGTATCATGATGGGAACAGTAGACAAAGCCAATAGTTTTATAGCTCCAGGAACATTTGGATACAGTCCAGAATCAAAAGTTTTAGAGTATAATCCAGAAGAAGCTAAAAAAATAATTCAGGAAAAAGGATTGACAGGAACTAAGTTAAGTCTTGGAGTAAGCAACAGTCCAGTAAGAATGCAGATGTGTGAAATAATTCAGGCTCAACTAAAAGAAATAGGAATAGATGTATCTATAGAATCTTTAGAATGGGGTACTTTCTTAGCTGCAACTGGTAGAGGAGATCTTGATATGTTTACACTTGGTTGGGGACCATCTACATATGATGGAGATTATGGATTCTATCCTAACTTTCACAGTTCACAATTAGGTGGAGCTGGAAATAGATCACAATATGTAAATCCAGAAATGGATAAATTATTAGATGAGGCTAAAAAAGAAGTAGATCAAAATAAGAGAAAAGAATTATACAAACAAGTTGCAGAAATAATTTATGATGATGTACCTGTTATTCCTATATATTATTCTAATAATACAGTAGCAGCTGTAAAAGGAATAGAAGGAGTAAAGGCAACAAGCTATATTAATTTCGATGAATTAAGTTTTAAGAAATAGATTGGCAAAATTAAAGATGGAGGCATAATAAAATGAAAAAACTTATTAAGATGATTGAGGAACTGACAAATACTTTTGGAGCTCCCGGTTTTGAAGATGAGGTTATGGAAAAAATAAAAAAAGAGGTAAATTTTCTAAGTGCTGAAAGAGATTCCATGAATAATTTATATATAGGACTTGGAGAAAAGGATTCATCTATACCTACAGTGGCATTAGATTGTCATACTGATGAAGTGGGATTTATAGTAGAAAATATTAACAGAAATGGTTCTATAAGTTTTCTTACTTTAGGTGGATGGCATGTAGGAAATGTTCCTGCTAGTGCAGTTGTTATAAAAAATAATAAAGGGGAATATATTAAAGGAATAGTTACATCTAAACCACCTCATTTTATGACTGATGAAGAAAAAAACAGACTTCCAAAAATGTCAGAGCTTACTATTGATATAGGAACAAGCAGTTATGAAGAAACTGTTGAGCTCTATGGAATAGAAGTAGGAAATCCAATCGTTCCAGATGTAAGTTTTGTATATGATGAAAAAATAGGTATAATGAGAGCAAAAGCTTTTGATAATAGATTAGGGTGTGCTGCTTCAATTGAAGTATTAAAAGCTGTGAAAGATAAAAAATAACTAATGTTAATGTAGTTGGAGCATTTGCATCACAGGAAGAAGTTGGATTGAGAGGAGCACAGGTAGCTGCTTATAGAGTAAAGCCTGATTTTGCAATAGTATTTGAAGGTTCACCTGCTGATGACAGCTTTAAAGAAGGAACTTCTTCTCATGGAGCATTGAAAAAAGGTGTTCAGCTGAGAGTTGTAGACGGAGCTATGATATCTAATCCAAGAGTATTAAAATTTGCAAGGGATATAGCTGATAAAAAGGGAATAAAATACCAAATGATAGCAAGAGAAAAAGGATCAACTAATGGAGGAAAATATCATATTTCTGAAACTGGTATTCCTGTACTTGTGCTTGGTATTCCTACAAGATATATCCATACGCACTATTCATATGCTTCAATAGATGATTTGACAGCAGCTATATCATTAGCTGTGGAAGTAATAAAAGAATTGAATAAAGATATAATAAAATCATTCTAATAAAAAAATTATCACCTATGAGATAGATTTATCTTATAGGTGATTTTTTATTTGATTAACTCTCTTTGAATAAAAATTTTTCATTAAAATACCCTCGAATTATCAGGTATTATTTAATAATTTGAGGATAAGAAAAGTTTTGATTAAAATTTAAGATTCCCAAAATGGATCAACTTCAGTTTCTCCATAATAATATCCTCCATAAATAGTCACAGACATATCTTCATCAATATCAGGCATAGCATCTCCAATCCAATGATATACTTCTCCGTCTAATGAAAGATACCCTTCTGGATGATTTCCAAAACATATATATTTTAATAATTCCATACATTCATTAAAATTTTCACTTTTTGCTATATAAAAATATTTTCATCTTCTTTACTGTTTAACTCACTTCCATCTCCAGTGGCAAATGCGAAAAGTTTTTCATCAATATCAGCAACAATAATTATTTCATTTAATTCACTATTCTCATCCTGCATTTCTTTAAATTTTTCCAAAGCAAGATTTATATGCTTTGAAAGTTCAGGAACTAATTGTTTATTTCCTATCTCGAAAAAAAGTTTCCCCAATTCATTAATTGTTTTTTCACCATATTTTTCTATAATATTCATATCATACCTCCATAAATAAATTTTGTACATTATAAATATAGCAGAACTTTTTATAAAAAATTCATTCTGACAATTATAATTTTAATTAAATATAAAAAATATTGTTCTTATAATTTTTTACATATCATAATCTTTTTTGTTATCATTATAATTTCTATACTGTTTATAAATAAAAAATATACCCATGAATAAAATAATAAAAACAGTTATAGAGGATAAAATTATTAAAAGTGTTTTCACAAATTCCCCCTTATAAATGACTAGTGTCTTAATTAATTATACCTTACTGAATCTTTATATATCTCTTTCTGCCTTTTGTATTCTTTTGAAAGAAATCCTTTGGTCACTTCAATTTTAGGATTATTAATGAGTATTTTTCTTAAAAGAGCTTGAAACAAAGGAATTTGATGAGGCTCCAACATTACTTTTACATTTTTACCATTATTTTTATAAAAATATATCATTAAGGCATTTTTATATTTTCGAAATACTTCATGTGTATGTATCCATACTACTGAATCAATATTTAATTTTTCAAGTGAAAATCCTCTGTTAATTATGAGAAGATTCTCATGAAGCAGCAAAGGCAGCGAATAAATAGTAAAATTAAGAGAGAGACCTTCTTTTTCTTCATCAGTAAGAAGAGATTCAAAAATATCTTGATTTTTCCACATAGTTTTCCATGCAAAAAACCATATAATGCAGACAAGAAAAACTACTGCTGTAATAATAAGAATAGCAAAAACTGCATCTTCTTTTCTTGATGGCCCAACAAGTTCTACAGGAAATCTGGTAGCTTCTTTATAAAGAACAACAGCAAAAATTATTTCTATACTTAGTAAAATTCCCCATACCAGAAATAAAGACAAGTATTTTATCATTTTTTTCATAAAATTTTTCCCCTTTATATTTTTGATTTCCTATTCATCATCATCTTCAGATAAAGTCAGAATTTTTTGAAGATATGGTTGATTTACTTCCTCGGCCATAGTGATAGCTTCTTCCAATACATCTTCACTACCCCATATACTTTCTATGATTTCATATATAGAATAGCTGCTGATTTCGCTGCTTTCCAGTTCTTCTACAAATTTTCTTAAAATATCAGGATTATTCAATCCATCAAAATTACTTCCCTTATAACCATGATTATTTGAATTAATTAAACAGGCAATGACTACAGGAATATTCTCAGAAGTAATACCGAATTTATCTATATATTCTCCCACAAACCAGCTTGGAGTAATAGAGTGTTCAGAATCATTCTGCTCCATAAATTTTTGTACTATATCACCATTTGAAATATCAGCCAGTCCCAGAGCAAATACAGCATACCCTCCAACTGGAACAGCTTCTTCACTGTCTGCATCACTGTAATAGTCATATGGATCCATTATAGTTAAAACATATTCTTTCATTAAAGGATAAAGTGCTGGATACTTGGCACAGTTGTTCCAGAATATATTTGCTTTTGTCTTTTTTAAATCAGGAATAGGAAGAAATTCTTTAATTTTAGAGTTGAATTTTATACTGTATTCATTAGGAAATCCAGCTTTTATCAAACGAATGATGAATTCAATCATAGCTTTATATGCTTCTTCACATTCCTCTTTTATCTTGAGATCTATAACTTTATCAATGTCATTTCCCAAACAAGTTACATATTTATCTTTGTATTGTACTATATCTGCAGAAATCTGACCTGTTCCAAATTTCAGTATATTTTTAGCTTCTTTGTATCCCAATTCACTGGCTTTTTTCAGATAATTTCGTCCATGTTGTTTTTCATATTTATCAGTTCCATGTATCAACATCATCATACATAACCAGCAGGCAAGAGCCAATTCCTCATTATTAGGAGTGTGGTTTTCATCTGCTTGAGTAAGTATGGCAGCTCCATTGGCAAAACCATAGATAAGGTTGCTCATAGTACTGCTGAATCTGGATTTTTTGGCTTGTGCAATGAGGACAGTAAAGAATTCAGTGAGGTAATTTTTTCCAAATTCTTCAAAAAAATCCTGTACAGCAACAGAGCATATGGAAACTAGGGAATTGTTTATATCTCCAATATCACAAGTCTTATATTCTTCATTTTTAATGAAATTATATATCATTTCTTTATGCTTACTCAGACGTTTTTCATCTTTAGCTGTTATTCTGGTTTGTTCCCATACCTGTCCCTGCATATGTGGAGCGTCTGTAGGAAGAGGATCACGGGAAACACTTAGTGTCATAGTGATTCCAAATGAAGCATTATACAATCCCCCATAAGATTCATTATCAACTTTGTTTTGCAGCCACTTCTGTATTGTAGGAACTATTTCATTTTCAAAAATTTCACTTGTTAAAAATTTTAAATCTACATCAGTCTGCTTTTCCATTCTGTTATAAGATACATGGATTCCATTAAATTCAAAAAAACATGAGATTTCATTATTTTCTTTTACATCATATTCAGGCTGTGCTTTATGATGATACCAAGAAAAATGAATTCCTTTTGCCCAACCAGGCATGAATTTATTCTTTGGTAATGTTTCTTTTTTCTCAATAGCTTCTCGGATTTCTTTTTCATAAAATTCAAAAATTTCAATCATTTTGTCTGTTACTGCTTTTACTTTGTTTTCCACTTGATCACTCTCCAATATTTTGTCTGCCCAAAGATGTATATTGTATGGGGATGTCTTAATAACTTATATCATAATTTATGATTGCATACAAGAAAGCTGAATATTCAATTACGCACTTGGTAGTTGCTGGAAGTTTTTAAAAATCAGAAAAAAAGATAATTTCAGTTCTTTTATAAATATTTTCTTTAATTTGCTGAATTAAAGAAAAAATAATTTATAGAAAAAAATTATATAGAATGATACTATATATTTTTTATGTTTTATTTTTGGAAAATAAATTTTGAAATTTATCAATAATTTTTATAATAAAACAATAAATAAAACACTAGATAGTACTATCATATTGTATTATGATGTTATCATAAAATGTGGAGGGTTGAAAAATGGATAAAAAAATTGAGAAAAGACCTAGTTTTTTGGCAGCTATGTTTGTATTTTTATTTTTGATATTTGCCATGGCAGCACAGATATTTATAATAAGAAATAATGATATAGCACATATTACACTTCTTGGGGTAACTGTAGTAACAGTAATTGTTGCATTTATTTCAGGGTTTACTTGGGAGGATATTCAAGCAGGAATAATGCATGGAGCTAATTTAGCAATGATACCAGCACTTATTTTGATATTAGTAGGAGTGGTAGTAGCAGCGTGGATACCAGCAGGAACAATTCCATCAATTATATATTATGGACTGAAAATTTTAAACCCTAAAATATTTTTATTTACAGTTTGTCTTATTTGCTGTATCGCTTCTCTTTCAACAGGAAGTTCATGGACTACAGGAGCAACAGTGGGTGTAGCATTCATGGGAATAGGAATGGGTCTAAATATTCCTCCAGCTATGACAGCAGGAGCAGTTATTTCTGGTGCAATATTTGGAGATAAAATGTCGCCAATGTCTGATTCGACAAATTTAGCAGCAGCAGTAGCAGAGGCTGATTTATTTGATCATATCAAAAGTATGATGTACAGCACAGGCCCAGCTATAATTATTTCTCTTATTTTATATTTTATTTTGGGAATGAAATTTAGTGGAGATATTGACTCATCACAGATAGATTTGATAACAGCAGGATTAAAAGAAAATTATTTTATAAGTCCCATAGCATTTTTGCCAATGATAATTGTAATAATATTAGCTGTAAAAAAAGTAAATGGATTGGCTGTAATGGCTATAGCTGGTCTATTAGGAGGTTTTTTTGCCGTTACATTTGGTGGATATGGAATAGGAGAGATAATGAATGCTATGGATTTTGGATTTGTATCTAAAACAGGAATAGCAAAGGTAGACAGACTTCTTTCAAGAGGCGGAATGCAGAGCATGATGTGGACTACATCATTAGGATTGATAGCCTTGAGTTTAGGAGGATTGTTTGAAAAAACATATATATTGGATGTACTTCTTGGCAGATTGAAGGGAATTACGAAAAGTACAGGGGGATTGATTACTACTCATGTTTTCATGGCAATAGCTATCAATTTTTTCTCAGCAAGTCAGCATATGGCAATCATATTTTCTGGAAGAATGCTTGCACCAAGTTATAAAGAAAAAGGAATTTTACCATCAGTATGTTCAAGAGTGTGTGAAGATAGTGCTACTGTAACTTCTCCTTTAGTACCATGGGGATTATGTGGTTTATTCTTTACTGGGGCATTAGGAGTAAGTACATTTGAATATGCTCCATATACATTTCTTGCTTTCTTGGCACCAATTATTACCATAATATATGGCTGGACAAATAAGTTTATTTTTAAAACAGAAAAATAGTAAGGTGGTATTTAGAATGGTGAATAAAAAAGAAAGTCTGGATTTATTGAAAAAATTAATAAGCATAAAAAGCAACTATTTTCATGAAAAAGAAATAATGGAATATTGTTATAACTGGTTTAAAAGCAATGATATGAATGCTTCATATCATTATTACAGAGATGATAAGGTAACTAACTTTAGTGGAATAAATATAATAGGAGAGATAAATGGAACAGAAGATGGTCCTGTGCTACTTATAAATGGACATCTTGATACAGTAGAAGAATGCACTGGGTGGAGTAAAAATCCGTATATTCCAGAAGAAAAAGATGGAAAACTTTATGGATTAGGTAGTCTTGATATGAAATCAGGGTGTGTTGCTGCTATGATAGCACTTAGAGAGTTTAAAAGGAGTGTTAAAAAATTTAAGGGGAAAATAATATATTCTTTTGTTTCTGATGAAGAAGGACCATATGGATTAGGAACAAATTTTCTTTTAAATGATGGATTGGTAAGTGAAAGTGATATAGCAATAGTGACAGAACCAAGCAGTGGTTTCCTTTGTACAAAAGAACCTGTGATATGTTTAGGAGCAAGGGGTGGATATGGATACAGTATTAAAATATATGGAAAATCAAGTCATGCTGCCACTCCTGAAAAAGGAATAAATGCTGTAGAGGAAGCAGGGAAACTTATTGTTGAACTTAGTAAAACTATTCCAGTGTATGATGAAAAGCTTGGACATTCAAGCCATTGTGTAATTGAAATAGAAGGTGGAGGAGCTGCTTGTTCAGTTCCTGATAATGCAGAGATAAAAATATTTAGACATATAGTACGCGGAGAGAATAAAAATACTATAGAAAAAGAAGTAGATGAGGCTGCTAAAAGATGTGCACTAAAAGGTAAATATGAAATAATATTTCGTGAAGCTCCACTAGAAAATGCAGATGGATTTATGCCATATGTTGTAGATGAAAACTTGTTAGAAGTAGAAATTTTAAAAAATTCTGTAAAAAAAATAACTTCCAAGGAAGCTGAAATAAAATATTTTTCAAGCATTGGAGATTTTAATTCTATAGCATCTAAATTGAATATTCCTGTTATTATATATGGAGCCTCAGGAGATAATTTTCATGGAAGTGATGAATCAGTAGATATAAAAAGTTTTTATGAAACAATAGAAGTTCTCTATGATTTTCTTGTTGAATATTTAGCTATATAATGGATAAATATTTGACTGCTTAGTACTAGCTCCAATTAAGAATATAAATGAATGGTTTTTAATAGCTTTTTCATGAAAATATTAATGAACATGATATAATAGAGAAAAAGAAAAGGTGGTTAGTATATGGAGAAAAAAGATATCTCTCTACTTTTGTATAATGGAACTATTTACTCAATGGAAAATGAAGTATACAACTGGGTAGCTGTAAAAGATGGAAAAATCTATAAAACTGGCTGTAATGATGAATATAAATCTCTATTGAAATTTACAAAAAAACCTATTGATTTAAAAGGAAGAATAGTTCTTCCAGGTTTTTATGATTGCCATGTTCACTTGGTGCAAACAGGAATAAATATACTTTTTGGAGTAGATTTAAGTGAAGCCTCTACCATAACAGAAGTACTGGAATTGATAAAAAAGAAAGCAGATACTCTTAAAGAGGGAGAATTAGTACAGGGGGTAAGGTATAATATAAGTAATATAAAGGAGAATAGATATCCTACTAGAAAAGAATTGGATAAGATTGCTCCTAATAATCCTGTATGGCTCAATAGCATTGAATATCATACTAGTGTTATAAATTCAATGGCTTTATTAGAGCTGAATCTTCCTTATGATATAGAGGGAATGCCAAGAGATGAGAGAAATCTTCCATTGGGAATATTGAGTGGAAAAGCTGGAGCTTTTGTGAAAAATCGAATATCACAGAAAATAAATGATAAGATGAGAGAAAAGGCAGTGGAAAAAGCTCTTTATACTGCCAGTTGTAATGGAGTAACTACTATTCATGCTATGGAAGGTGGTTATAGTTTCAGTAATAGAGATGCTGAATTTATTTTGAAAAATAAAAATAAATTTAAACAGGATATTCTTCTTTTTTTTCAAACTATTGATATAACTAAAGCTTATACTCATGATTTAAAAAGATTAGGGGGAGATATTTTTATAGATGGATCTTTTGCATCTAAAACTGCTGCTATTTCCAAACCTTATAAAAGGGAAAAAGATAATTTTGGAAAGCTGTACTATAACCAGCATGAATTAAATTCTTTTGCTGAGGAAGCAGTAAAAAATGATATCCAGATAGCCTTTCACGCCATAGGGGACAGAGCTATTGAGCAGGCATTAAATGCGATTGAATTTGCGCAAAAGAAAAAAAATAGAAATTCTTTTAGAAATCGAATAGAGCACTTTGAACTGGCAAGTGATGCACAGATAAAAAAAGCAAAGAAATTGAATATAATATTATCTATGCAGCCTATCTTTGAAACTGTATTCGGACAAAAGAATGGACTTTATGAAAAAAGACTTATAAAAAGTTATTCAGATAATTCAAATAGATTTAAAAAAATAATAGATGAAGGAATTATAATAATAGGAGGATCAGATAGTGATGTATGTGAAATAAATCCTATATTAGGAATATATAGTGCTGTCAATCACCCAAAATATAAGAGCAGTATTTCTGTCTTGGAAGCTGTAAATATGTTTACTGTCAATGCTGCATATGCTTCTTTTGAAGAAAATGAGAAGGGGAGCATTAAAAATGGTAAAATTGCTGATATGGTTGTAATAGATAGAAATATTTTTCAGATAGATAAAAAAGATATAAAAATGCAAAAGTAGAGATGACTATAAAAGATGGAAATATAATATATGATAATTTCTGAGGTGTATGACATTGGATAAATTGAAATTAAAACTATTGGGAAATATTCAGATATTTTTTAATGATACAAATATAACTCCTCTTTTAAGTGGAAAGTCAATAGCTCTTTTGGCATATTTATCTTTTTATAGAGAAATAAAACATAAAAGAAATAAAATAGTATATTTTTTATGGGGAAACAGTGAAGATAAGTCTGCAAAATATAATTTGCGATATAATTTATGGTCTATCAATAAGATTATAAAAGATCAATCATTGGAAAAATTAATTGATTCTGAAGGAAAAGAACTCTATATAAATTCCAAAATAGATATTGAATTAGACACAGATAACTTATTGAAAATCGAGAAAGATTTGAATTCTGGGGGATATAAAATAGAAGATATAATATTAGAAAAAGAAAAATATAGAGAACTTTTTCTTGAGGGAATATATATAAAAGAATGTTTTGAATTTAATGATTGGGTATATAATAAAAGAGAAGAATTTCAGAAAATTTATATTTCTATGATAAAAGTTTTGCTGGAGCATTATCAATTAAATAATATGTATAATGATTCTATAAAAATATTAAAAGAATTGATAAATTTAAATCCCTATAATGAAGAAAATTATATTCAGATAATTAAAGGATTTCTTGCTCTTAATGATAAAAAAATGCTCTGCTGTATTATAATAAATGCATAAATATTTTTAGAGAAGAACTAAATACATCTCCTACAGAATTTTTATTGGAATGGAAAGAAATAATCAAAGAATCTTCTATGCCTAAAAATATAAAGAATTGTAAGATAAATATATTTTTGAAAGAAGATGATGAAAAAACTATTCTTAATATAGAATGTTTTCCCAGCAGGATAGAATATAGTTTTCTGTATGAATTATCAGATATTCTTATAAAAAATATGGAGATAAAAGATAAAAGTCTTTTGAAAGAGATATCTTATATTAATTCTGAAGCAGGAATTCAAGATGACTTTTACTATCCTGACAGTGAAATTTATAAAATAAGATTATTTAATTCTTTTATAAAGCTTTTAAATATTTTTTCAGAAAAGAATGGATTCTTTCTTGTGATAAAAAATTTTCATTTTATTGATAAAATTTCCTTTGATTTTTTTAAATATTTAGTATTTTCCAATAAAATTGAAGGAAATATCTACCTTATAAGTACATTAAATTGTGAAGAATTATCATATATAGAAAAATATACAGTTATACATAAAAATTAAATAGTGGTTCAAAAAGAAATGGAGAAGGTGGAAAATGTAATCAAGAGGGAAAAGGCTATATTAAAAAATATAGATGATATAACAGCAGTTCTTGAACATATAGCAGAGTTGGTGGAATCAGGAAAGGTTTTCCAACAAACTCAGCATATGAATCATATAAAGACTGGTAGGAAAGCGCAAAGAAGGAAATCAAGTCTTACACAACTTCTTTGGAAACAATAGGCAGCATACCAGTTTTATGTAAAAATAATACACCAAAAGCTTAAAGAAAATAGGCTGTAGCAGAAGCTGCAGTCTTTTTTTACCCAAAAATAAAAGATGGATAAAAACTTATGAAAATAATAACACCAAAATTTTTAAAATATTTTATCAGCAATAGAAGATTGCCTTATAAAGCGCTAAATGAGGAAAATAAGCTTTGAATCTAAAGGAGTGCAAAAAGTTCTTGTTTATACATAAAAGGGAACTTTTCTCAGTTACCAGCTTAATTTCTACAATTAAACTCTCAATTTCAATTAGGATTTTGGGGCTGAAAATTGAGAAAAAATTAAATAAAAAATATATAAAACAAACTTAGGGAGGAAATTTTTATGATTGAAAAAATTATGAAGGCAGTAAAAAGCAGCAACAAAAGAAGAGGAAGAAATATAACAATAGGAGCAGTAGTAGTATTTCTATTGTCATGTACAGCAGTAATGGGAGCAGATGATAATTATTTGTGGATAAAAAATGATAATGGTGTAATCAAATTTAGTACTGATAATAGTGAACCTGCTCTGACAGCTAATCCATATGCTGAAAATAACTGGCTTGAAAGCACAGAAACATATATAAATAATACAAAGGAAAAGATGCAAGTGATTTTGATATTCTAGTAGCTCACAAAAATGAAAACAGAATAGGATTAAATGCCAAGTACACACTTGAACTTGAAAGTGGAATCCTATTTGATGTAAAAGGAAGCTACTCAGTAGAAAGAGATTCACATAATGGAACAGGTAAAAACAGAGCAAAAGGTGAATGGATAGTAGGAGCAGGAATAGGATACAAGTTCTAATAACAACAATGGGGGAAGCAATGACAGAAGGGGAATTTATAAGGTTCTATAGAGATAGAAATTGTTTGAGGAACATTAAGGAAGCAAAAGAAAAGATAGACCTGTTCTGGACTGTTGTGTTGAAGGCTTTAGATGAAGATGGAAAAGTGTTATTAAAGGATTGGGGAGCATTTGAGAAAAAAGAGGTAGCTCCCAGAAAAATAATAACACCGAGAATGGAAAAAGCAGGACTTACAAGAGCAGGAGAAAAGGTACGATTCAGAACAGGAACAGGGTTAAAGAATCTTGTCAATGGAGCTGATGCTAATGAATAAGAAAGAATTGGCAAAGCTATACAGTACAGTAAGTCAGGGGAAGGTATCACAAAAGGCAGCACTAGAAGAAATAAATGTATTTACCCAAACTCTACAGGAAGCCTTATGTAAGTATAATTCAGTATCATTTATCAATATAGGAGTATTTGAAATACTGGAAAGAAAGCCAAGATTAGTAAGTAATCCATCAACTAGGGAGATAATGAAACTCTATCCAAAGAAGGTAGTAAGGTTTAGAGCATCTAAAAATCTAATAAAACAGAAGAGTATATAATTTTTGAGGAGAGGAGAGTGTGAAATAATGAGAGTGTGAAACAATTTCTGTAAATCATAACTTTCTATGATAAAAAATTTTAATTTTTTAAAATATTAGTATTTTGTAATGAAAATAGTATAAATCATATTTTTTTCTATGTCAAGGGCACTCTCCTTCGAGAATGTCCTTTTCATATTCTTTTGGCTATTATTCCATTATTTCTAACAGAAATCTATTTATTTCCTCTTAAAGTTCAAATTCTATAGCAGCTGACTCTACTGCTCTATTTATTAAATTTCTATCTACACTGCATGATATACTTATTTCAGAAGTAGTTACTTGATAAAATTCCACTCCAGCATTACTTAATGCTGAAAAAAATCTTCCTGCAATTTCAGAATTATTTATCATTCCAATTCCTACAACTGATATCATACCTAGATTATCTTCATATTCTATTTCTATTTCTGGATATTTACTTTTTATTTGCTTCACTACTTGATCTAGCAGATATTTCTCCCCAAGAGTACAGCTGAATGATATATCTGTTTTTCTATTTCTGTTTATATTTTGTGTAATCATATTTATATTTAATCCACAACTGTTTATTGTTGAAAATATATCTGCTATTTTCTTTGATGAATATTCTATATTTGAAATTGTAGTTACAATTATTTCATTTGCTACACTCAAACCAGTTACTAATTTTTCTTCTAAAGCACTATCTCTCTCCATGATATATGTACCTCCTGCTTCACTTAAACTTCTTCCTACAAAAATTGGTATATTAAATTTCTTCCCTAATTCTACTGCTCTTGTTTCCATAACTCCTGCACCAAGATGTGCCATTTCCATCATCTCCTCATATGAAATCTTATCCAGTAATTTTGCATTTTTATATATTCTTGGATCTACACTATATATTCCCTCTACATCAGTATATATTCTACATTCACATTTTAAAGCAGCAGCTAATGCCACTGCACTTGTATCTGAGCCTCCTCTTCCCAATGTTGTTATATCTCCATTTTCATTAACTCCTTGAAATCCCGTTACTATAACTATCTTCCCCTCTTTTAGATAACTTTCTATTCTCTCTACCTCTATGCTTTTTATCTTGCTCTTTGTATGTATTCCCATTGTTTTTACATTAGCTTGTGTCCCAGTAAGAGATACTGCCTTTTCTCCCTTGGCATTTAATGCTATTGAAAGAAGTGTGACTGTCTGCTGTTCTCCAGTTGAAAGAAGTGAATCAAGTTCCCTCTGATTAGGACTAGAAGAAATTTCATTTGCCATCTTTATCAAAGTATCTGTTGTCTTTCCCATTGCTGAAGCAACAACAACAATTTCATCATACTTTTCCTTCTTCAACTTGCTAATATACCCAGAAATTGCTTTTATTTTTTCTATTGTCGCTACACTTGAACCACCATACTTTAATACTACTCTCATAAAAAAATCTCCTTTTAAACTATTAACTTTATCTAATTTTATATTAAAATAAAAGATAAATATAGCACTCAAATTTAAATAAATAATGTTCGTTATAAAATATTAATTCTTTATAAAATATTATATTTAATAAATAAAAATTGTTCATATAAATTGAATTGATACTCTATGTTTTTACAATTATTATTTAAATATAAAGGTTAATTTCATAAAAATATATTTATAGTAATAAAAAAAGTATATAAAATTATTTTGATTTATTATAAAAAATTAAAAATGAAAATTTTTAAGGTAAATGTAGAAAAGAAAGACTACGGCAATTGAGGATTGACAAAAAGCAAGGAAGCCTTTCTTGTATGCAACTAGAAAGCATGGTAATATTTCTCCATAGGAATAAATATAGCTAGGAGGGATACATAATGGCAGAGCTTACAAAAGAATGGCTTAAAAAGAAACTAAAATTAATATTAAAGGGTATTGATGAATCAGAACAAGATGATTACAACTGGTATTTTGATATTTTGTGGGAAGATTTTGAAAATGAAGATGATTCAATGGGAGTTATAGAAGAATATTTTGCAAAAGAAGCTGTGAAATATAAAGAACTGCACCCATTTATGCGTAAAATAGTGAAGAAAATAATAGAATTAAATGAGCCAGAAGATGAAGTTTCACTAGATGAAGAGGCTGCTGGAGGTTCATTTTTTGCAACAGAATTGGCTTTGGTTAATGAGGAAGATGTACTTCTTTATGCAGAACTTTTTCAAAGTACAGACCCAGATCATGAGGAGCCAAGTTATTTTGAGGAAAGTTTTGCTCGTATAGTAGAAAAATATGGCTGGAGTAAGACAATATATCCATTGCTATATGCTCATAGTTTTGTTCATGGGCAACATAATCTTGAAATAATTACAATGAATGATGCTAAAAAATTAACTGAATTTTTTAAAAAGATGATAATTTAAACGAATTTCTAAAAGGATTGGCAGAATGGATAAATAAATATGACTATTATGATTATCAGCTTGAAAATGTATTTAGAACTTTATTAGATGAAGCATTAAATTTAAAAGATGATAAAGAAATAGAAGATGCAGTTGAAAAATTTATAGCTATAACAGCTAAGGGAAATATTCCAAAGGAAGGAGATTTTAAATAAATAGAAAAGATATACAGATAACACTAATAAAATCAAAGAATATTTAGTATAATAAAAATAAGGATATTAAAAGTATGAGGAGGGGAAAATGTCAGAAAAAAGAAAGATAGATTTTTTCCATTATTTGAATACTGGAATAGAATTAGTCATAAGTGAAAATACTGCAGATACCTACCCTCTGCATAATCATATATCTGTTTTTATTATTGGAATGATATTAAATGGTGAAATAAATCTTAGAATATCAGAAAAGTTTTACAATTACAAATCAAATCAAATTTTTATAATTCCCCCATATGTTCCCCATGAAATAAAATCTTTAAGTTCATATTCTCTTTTAAGTATATGTATAAATAAAAATTTATTAAAGAAAGAAGGAATTGCAGGAATTCAGAAGATAATATCTCCTATATTGGAAAATATTTTAAGAAGTAAGAGAATATCTCAAAAAGAAGCTGACTTACTTTCAAATAGATTAAAAATTTTAGAAAAATATACAAATATTGACGAAGATAGAGATAGAGAGTTGGAAAAAATAAAGAAATATTTGGAAATATTTCCAGAAAATATTTTAACTATAGATGAAATGGCAGATATTGCATTTTCAAGCAAGTTTAATTTTATAAGAAAATTTAAAAAAAGAATAGGACTTACTCCACATCAGTTTCAGATACAAAATCGTATAAGAAAGGCTCAGAAACTTTTAGAAAAATCTTTTGTAACATCAGAAGTGGCTTTAACCACAGGTTTTTATGATCAAAGCCACTTTATAAGAAATTTTAAAAAAATAGTAAAAATGACACCATTAGAATATCGGTCTTCTATTAATAGAATTCATTTTTTTAAAGAAGAGGGGGAATAAACTTTGCAAATATATACAAGCCATTTTCATCAGCAGTTATTTCGTGAGGTACTTTCATTGGGAAAATAGATACACTTCCTGATTTATATGTGAACTCTTTTCCAGAATTTATGCAGATACCACTTCCAGCTATTACTTCATGAGTTTCAACTTGTGTTTCATGAACATGATTCCCAATTTTTTTATTTGGAGCTATTTTTACTAAATGATAGCTGAACTCCCCAGATGTTTCTTTTGAGGTAAGCAGATGCTTTAACTCTACCCCTTCAAATGTAGGGTGCTTAGACCAAGGAATATCTTTAAAATAAATAGTTTTTTCTGATAATAATAATTGTCCATTAATATTGAAATTTTCAAATAAGTCTAGAAACTCCATTAAAAATCCTCCTTTAGTTAATTTTTTAGATATCTTAATAGTAGCATAAACAAAAACTAGAATATTGTATAAAATTGCTAGAATTTATTTTAAAGATTTAATTTCATGTTATAATATAATAAGATAAATGAATAATAAGGGGGAGAGATGAAGCTGAAATCAAAGATACTTATATTTTTACTGCTCATAGTGATATGTGGAATGATCATACCTCAAAAATTTTCTATGCCTGTAGAGAATGGAACTAAGAGAGATTACAATCAGAAAAGCTTCTGGTTTTATCCATGGGGAAAATCTATAACTCATAAGGGAGTAGATATATTTGCTAAATCTGGAACAAATGTACTAAGCTCTACAATAGGACTTGTTATATATGAGGGAAATTTAAAGTCAGGAGGAAATGTTGTATTGGTACTTGGACCTAAATGGAGATTGCATTATTATGCCCATTTAAAAACTATTGATATAAAAAGATTTTCTTTTGTAAAAAGAGGAGAGAAGATAGGGAGTGTAGGAGATACTGGAAATGCAGCAGGAAAACCTTCTCATCTTCATTATTCAATAGTCACATTGATTCCTTATCCTTGGCTGAAAGATGATTCAAAACAAGGGTGGAGAAAAATGCTGTATCTGAATCCAATAGAGTACTTAAATAATGCTGAAAATTAAACAAAGGCAGGATTTATTTATTTTTGTATTTTTTGATAAATTAGTATATAATTAAATTAACAATGGTATATACAAAGTGAGTCACCAGAAAGAACTATCTGTCGCAACCAGATAGTTCTTTTTTTGCTTTTAAATGTGGTATTATATACCAGTGTGATGGCTTTAATCCCTTAAAGAGAGGGGGTGCTCGCTTTGAAAAATATATAACCATTGTAATTATAATAATATTGTTTTTCCTGATAGAATATAAAGTCTATTAGGTAAAACTACTGTTATAAAATAAGCTGTCACACTGGGACTAGGAGTTGCGACCTAGTCCTTTTTTAACACAATAAAAAAACTGCCCTATGAAAGGCAGCTTTTTTATATTTGAGTTGAGTGAAAGCAAATTAATTATTTGAATTGTAATGCTCAATAAGTTTCTTAACTATATCTTCAGCTTTTTTTACAGCGTCTGCTATTTTAACTCTTACTATTTTTTTACCTTTAAATCTTTCTTCATTTTTAATAGCAACTTCTTTAGTTAAAACTACATAATCTGTATTTGCTAAATCTGCTTCAGTGATAACATTTTCAATACCAATACCACCTTGAGTTTCTACTTTTATTTCTACCCCTAATTTTTCTCCAGCTTTTTTAAGAGCTTCAGCAGCCATATATGTATGAGCCACTCCTGACGGACAAGCTGTAACAGCAACTATTTTCATTATAATTCCCCCTTATCAAAAATTTTACTAACTATTTATTATACTATTATAAATTTATCCCATACAACCCTGTTTATATTCTAGTCAAAATCTAATTCCAATTCAAGTTCTTCTTCTTCTTTTTCAGCTTCAATGGCTTCTTTTAATTCAGATACAGGTTTTTTCATAGTATTTACCATGATAGCTGTGACAGCAGCTCCTGCAAGTGTACCAATGATATATCCTATTTTCCCTTCTACTACAGGAAGAACTATCCAACCACCCCAAGGAGCATGGTTAATAACATTCATGATAAATCCAATGATATTTCCAACCATACCACCAACAACAATAGATGGAAGAACTCTTAATGGATCTGATACTGCAAATGGAATAGCTCCTTCAGAGATTCCAATCATTCCCATAAGTATAGCAGCTTTACCGGCTTCTTTTTCATCTTGTGTATATTTTTTAGGTGCAAGGAATGTAGCAATTCCCATTCCGATAGGTGGAGTACAGATAGCTATACCAACTCCTCCCATAAGCCATGGATGTTCTCCAACTTGAGTTTGAGCAAACAGAGTAGCAACTTTATTGATAGGCCCTCCCATATCAAATGCTGTCATTCCTCCAAGAATAGCTCCAAGAACAGCTTTACTAGCATCCTGCATTCCAGTCAGCCAACCATTTAATCCAGCCATCATCAATGCAATAGGAGTTCCTATTACCCACATAACTATTCCACAAACTATTAAAGTTCCAAATAAAGGACAGATAAAGATTGTAGATACAGATTTCATACTTGCTGGAAGTTTGATTTTTTTCAATTGATTAACAATAAATCCAGCTAAGAAACCAACTATAATAGCTCCTAAGAATCCAGTACTGTATTGTTGAACAGCAATCCAAGAACCAATCATACCAGGAGCAAGCCCAGGTCTGTCAGCTATAGAATAAGCAATATATCCACCAAGAACAGCAGGGAATATAGTAAGTCCAGCAATACCCATATCAGAAATATTTTTTAATAATCCAGAATCAGGAACAGCTCCCTTTCCTCCCATCATAACAGCAAGTGATAAAAGTACTCCTCCTGCAACGATGAATGGAAGCATATGACTAGTTCCAAATAAAAGATGTTTTCTAAGTTCAAGTAAAGTTTTTTCATTGTTTGTTTCCTCCCCATATTTTTAATTTATATTTAGTTGTTTATTGCGTTCATTATTTCTTCTACATCATTAGACTTAGATAAAAGTTCTCTGAAATCATCATCTAGTATTTTTTTAGAAAGATTTACAAGAATATTGATATGTTCATTTCCAGCAGCAGCAGTAGGTATTGCAAGCATAAATATAAACTTTGCAGTTTCCTGTTCCTCTTCGCTCCACATAATATCTTTACTTAATCTGGCAAATGCCACAGCAGGATATTTTACAGCTGTACTTTTTCCATGTGGAAGTCCTACTTCATATCCAACAGCAGTTTCAGCAATAGCTTCTCTATCCATCAAAGATTTAAGATATTCATCATAATTGTCTACAACTCCATCTTCAACGAATAATTTTGCCATTTCTTTGATTGCTTCATTTTTGTTTTTCATAGTTTTGTTTAATAAAATACGGTTTGCATTTATTAATGCCATTTTGTTTCCCCCTAATTAAATAAATTTTTAAATGTTATGTAAATTTCACTAATAGTTTGACAATTTTCTAAAGTATTCAGAAGCTTTACTTCTCTCAAAGTATTGATAAATTCCATCAATCCATTGAGATGTTCTCTCTTGTCTTTGCTGGCAAGGGTAATGAGAAGTTTTACTTTTTCATTTTCAGGAAATTCAACAGGTTCATCTAATAAAAGAATACTTATACCTGTTTTGGATACACTTTCATTTCCTCTGGCATGAGAAAGGATAATTCCTTCCTGTATTACCATATAGCTTCCAAATTTATTAATAAGATCTATTATTTCATCAAGATAACCTTCAGATACAATATTTTCTTCAATGAGCTTTACCCCACTCATTTTGATTGCATCTTCCCAGCTATCAGCTTTTTTTCTTTTTTCTATTCTGGACATGCTGATCATATCGGTAAATTTTAAGAAACTTGATTTTGAAATATCATCTAATATTTCATTTTTGAAGTGTCTTTTCATATCTCTTATAAAATTTTCTTCATTTTGTATGATTGCATTTCTCTTTGCAATTTCTAAAAGCTTGGATAGTTTTATTTTATTTTTAGATTGTGAAAGATGAAGTGCTTCCAACTTTCTTACATCATCTTTACTTAATATTGGTGATACAGTTACTACTGGAAGAAGAGTACTTTCCAAATTTGCAATAGTAGTTATTATTAAATCTATATTTTCAACATTCTTATAAGTTTCAAGCATATTGTATGGAATAGTATCTACAATATTTACCGAAAATTTTTCCTGAATACTTTCTGCCAAAAACTTTGATGTACTGTATCCTGAACCACAAACTATAAGAATATCTTTGAATACTCTTTTTTTAACTCTTTTAATAGCAAGTTGAAAATGCATTGCTATATATGCAATTTCTTCATTTGACATATTCAATCCCTGAAAGTCACACTTTTTCCATGCTTCTTCTACCTGATTTAGTATCAGAGGATAGCTTTCTTTAAAATCGTTGTAAATCTCTGAACTTAACTGTATTCCAGTTTTTGCTCTGTAGATAGCAGGTTTTATATGATTGATAAGTCCTTCAAGAAGAGTTTCATCTTTATCCAAACCAGAGTAGCCGAATTTGCTTACCTCTTTAATCAGCTGCATTATGAAAGTTTCAATCTGTACCCAGTTTCCATAAAACGAATGATCAAAATTGAAAGTATTGCTTCCAAGAAAATATTCAGTAAGTGTTAAAAGCTCTCCTTCCGAAAATTCAGATTCAGTAAGGAATTTTTTAACTGCTAAATATTCTGGTGTATTTGAAAGAAAATTCATATTTTTAATTGTAGTTATTTCATGATCCTGATATCTATTAAGCAGTATAAGAATATAGAAGAATAAAACTTTAAAAGCTTCATCGCTTATATTTTTATTATTTTCTTTGAGTATATTTTTTAAAAGTTTATATGCTTTATTAGTAATAGTTTTATCAAAGAAGTTATCCATTTCTTTCCAAGGAATGAAGAATCCATGATAATATGTTTTTGTTATTATTATTTCATCATTTTTAAATGTGATATCATAGTTTTTTAAAAGAATATCCAACAGGAGTTTTCTAATATTTCTTTCATCTCCTGTAATAGTAAGGCACTTATTATTTTCATTAGATAGATTCAGCATAAATGTCTTTAAATATTTTTTTATACGTTTGATATCATTTTTTAAAGTTACTGCACTGACTCCAAGAAATATACTTATATCTTCTATGGTAGTTGGCTCTTTTTTAAAAAGATAAAAGTTAATTATTATTTTTTCTCTTTCATCTTGTGAGAAGCTGTAAAGATAGATATTTTCATTTATTTTTTCTACTACTGTATCTAATGTAGAAGAAAAAGTAATTATTCCCTTTTTTATATTTAATTCTGGAAGCTTCAATATGTTTAAATGATAATTACAGTCATCTATTTTGTATCTTAGACTTCTTTCACTTAAATCCATAATTTTAGAATTTTCTTCCAGTGTATTAATTTTGTTCTGAGTTATGTTTTTTATGAGATTTAGAATATCTCTAGTCATGGCCATATAACTTCAACCTCCCTCAATATATTCTAAGTATACTTTTCTTTAGTGAGATATTCAAGTAAAATGGTTTTCACTTTTTTTGTGAAAAGAAATATATCAATAGGAATATTTTGAAGTTTAAAAAAACTATATGTTTATTTTTAGTATGGATATAGTTAAAGAAAAGAGAGAAAAATTATTTGAGAAAAACTGTTAAGAGAGCAAAACCAACCAATTGATATGAGAGAATATTGACTTTTAAAATTAAAATCTGTATAATTAAATTATTATAATATACAAAAAACGGAGGTGAAAGAATGAAGAAAATTTCTTGCTAATATTTTAAATGGTGTATCAAAAAACATACAAGCGGTCTTGCCGTTGATTTTGATGTGCCTTAGCAGGAAAGTAATTCATTTTTTCTCTCATTTATATATACAGACAACCTTTTTTGAGGTATATTTTTTCTGTGACTTTATGAGCTGTAAGAATTAACTTTCTTGCAGCTTTTATTAATTTCACAGGAGGGATGTGTATGTCACTTATAAATATATCAAATTTAACATTTGCTTATGATGGGAGTGCAGATAATATTTTTGAAAATGTATCTTTTCAGATAGATACTGATTGGAAACTAGGATTTACTGGAAGAAACGGAAGAGGAAAAACGACTTTTCTAAATCTTCTTCTGGGGAAATATGAATATAAGGGAAGTATTTCAGGCGGGGTTATATTTGAATATTTTCCTTTTGAGATAAAAGATAAAACTTTAAAAACAATAGAGATAATAGATAGTTTAAACTATGATTATCAAATGTGGGAACTTGAAAGAGAGATGTCACTTCTAGATATTTCAGAGGATGTATTATATAGAGAATTTAATACCCTTTCCAATGGCGAACAGACTAAAATACTTCTTGCAGTTTTATTTTTGAAAGAGAATAGATTTCTTCTCATAGATGAGCCTACCAATCATTTAGATATAGAAGGAAGGGAAATAGTTGCTGAATATCTTAAATCTAAAAAGGGATTTATTCTGGTTTCTCATGATAGGAGATTTTTAGATAATTGTATAGATCATATTTTATCAATAAATAAGGCAAATATAGAGATACAAAAAGGAAATTTTTCATCATGGCAAGTAAACAAAGAGATGCAGGATAACTCTGAAATTGCCAAAAATTATAAGCTAAAGAAAGATATAAAAAGATTAGAACAGGCAGCTAAACGAACTTCAGAATGGTCAGATAAAAAAGAGGAAAAGAAAAGTAAAAAAAGTTATGGTGGAAGAGCTCCAGCTATGATAGATAAGGGATTTGTAGGAGCAAAGGCCGCTAAAATGATGAAAAGGTCAAAAAATCTTGAGGCAAGACAGAATTCTGCCTTGGAAGAAAAAACAAAACTTCTTAAAAATATAGAACTTTCAGAATCTTTAAAAATAAAACCTGAAGAATATCATTCAAACAGAATGGTAACTTTAGATAAAATTTCTATATTTTATGGAGAAAAAGAAGTCTGCAAAGATGTGAGTTTTACTATAAAAAAAGGGGATAGGATCGCTTTAAGAGGAAAAAATGGCTCAGGAAAATCCACTATATTAAAATTAATATTGGGAGAGGATTTAAAATATACAGGAAATCTTTACAGAGGAAGCAGAATGAAAATCTCTTATGTTTCACAGGAAACAAGTTTTCTTAAAGGAAAACTTTCAGATTTTGCTAAAAATAGTGGTATAAATGAGAGTTTATTTAGAGCGATATTAAGAAAAATGGATTTTTCAAGAGAACAATTTGACAAGGATTTAAGCTCATACAGTGGTGGACAGAAAAAGAAAGTTCTTATAGCAAAAAGTTTATGTGAAAGAGCACATCTTTATGTATGGGATGAACCATTAAATTTTATAGATGTTCTCTCAAGAATTCAGATAGAGGAACTTATCTTAGAATTTCAGCCTACTATAATTTTTGTAGAGCATGATATGGTATTTTCTGAAACTATTGCAAATAAAATAATAAAATTATAATAGAGATAGAAAGTTTCAATTTTTTTTGAAAAAAAATATACATAGAAAAAATTTCAAATAAATTGTACACTTATAATTGAAAAGAATATGAGGTAGGAGGAATACAGATGTATCCATTAAAATTTAAAAAAAATCTTGTAAAAAAAGTATGGGGTGGAAGAAAATTTAAAGAGGTTTTAAATATGGAGCTTCCAGATAATGATTTATATGGGGAATCATGGGAAGTAAGTTCTCATAAGGGAGGACTTTCATATGTTGATAATGGAGATTTTCAAGGAAAATCTTTAATAGAACTTATAGAAAAATATGGAAAGGATATATTGGGAGAAGAAATAGCAGAGAAATTTAAAGGTAAATTTCCTCTTCTTATAAAATATTTAGATATTAATGACAGACTTTCAGTTCAGGTACACCCAAGTGATGAGTATGCTTTAAGAGTAGAAGGGGAATTTGGTAAGAGTGAGAGCTGGTATATAATGGAAGCTAGTGATGATGCTACTCTTATACTTGGAATCAAAGATGGCATAACAAAAGAGATATTTAAAGAAAGAGTAGAGGCAAAAGAGTTTGATGGTCTGTTTAATACTGTAAAAGTAAAAAAAGGAGATTTTATAAACTTATGTCCAGGAGTTGTTCATGCAACTATGGAAGGATCTATTTTGATTTGCGAAGTACAGCAGAATTCTGATACTACTTACAGAATATATGACTTTGATAGATTGGTAGATGGAAAGCTTAGAGAGCTTCATATAGATAAAGCTCTTGATGTAATAGACTTTGAAGGAGATGTAGAAATAACTACTGATGCTGGAAGAAAGAAAATACTTCTGGCAGGAGCAGAGAAAGAGGAGCTTATAAGAGGTGAATATTTCAACATAGATAAATATCTTGTTGATGGAGAATTTAAAGATGAAATTAACAGAAACTTTAAGGTTTATTCTATATCAGATGGTGAAGGTAAAATTATATATAATGAAAAGGAATACCATGCTGAAAAAGGTGATACATATTTTATTCCAGCAGGGTTAGAATTAAAAATAATAGGAAAACTGGAAATCCTTAAATCTTTTATATAGGTTTAGGAGAAAAGGATAATTTGAATGTTTTATAAAATATTTGAATTATCCTTTTATTCATTTGAAGGAAATTTTAAAAACATCTGGTATATAGTTTTACAAATGCTGTTTTATCAAAAATATATTGAATAAAAGTCTGCTTATGTTTATAATATAAGAAAAGTACAACAAGGAGTTACTTATGAAAATAACAAAATATATTATAGGATTAATAATAGTGGCGGCTTTGGGTGGATGTACTACTGTTGGAGTTTCTCCTGGAATAGGAATAGGCTGGGGAAGTGGAGGAAGAGTAGGAGCTGGAATATCTTTAAATACTTGGATGAAACCTGATGGTGATTGGGGTTCAGACAGTAAATATAGAGATTTTTATATTAAAAATTATAAATATCTTGTAAAAAGATATGATAAACTCAGTGCTCAGGAAAATCCAAATATTGAAGAAGTTAAAGAATTGAAAATAAAAATGTTAGCTTTGAGACAGCAGGTAAATACACAATGGAATGAAATTGATAAAAGAAAAGATTTTATAAGAAACTTTAATCAAGATATGGATTTTTATATTAATAGTGTAGAAAGCTATGAAACAAGAAGAGTATGGTAACAATATTATATAAAAAACACAAAATTAAATTTGGGGTGAAGTAATGTTTGGTTTAATGGAAGGTATGGATTTATCAGGTTTTATTTTTTTAGGGGTAGCTTGTTTTTTTGCAGCTTTTATTGATGCAATAGCAGGTGGAGGAGGACTTATAAGTCTGCCGGCTTTTCTGGCATCTGGGCTTCCTGCTCATGTAGCACTTGGAACAAATAAGGTTGCAGCATGTTGTTCAACAATAGCAAGTAGTGCTAAATTTGCTCAATCGGGAAAAATCAATTGGCAGTTGATGAAAAAATTAGCAATATTTTCATTTATAGGAGCAGTACTTGGAGTAAAAACAGTAGTAATGATAGATTCAAAATACCTCTATCCAATAGCTATAGTTCTTCTTATTATGGTATTGCTGTATACACTTCGTAATAAGAATCTTGGTGAAGAAAATAGATTTGAGGGATTGAATGGGACAAATGTGAAATGGGGAATAGTTATGGCCTTTGCTTTAGGGTTCTATGATGGATTCTTTGGACCTGGAACAGGTTCTTTTCTTATATTTGCTATGATTAGAATATTCAAGATAGATTTTACTAATGCCAGTGGAAATGCAAAGATATTAAATCTTTCTAGTAATGTGGCAAGTGTTATAATGTTTGTATCTATGGGAAAAGTTGCATATATCTATTCATTTTCAATGGCAGCTATAATGGTGGTAGGAGCAATAATTGGAGCTAAGATGGCAGTAACAAAAGGAACTAAGTTTATAAAACCTATGTTTCTTATTGTTACAACAATAGTTCTTTCAAAAATGATTGCTGAATCTATATTTGGAATAGATGTAGGAGCTGGAATAAAAAATATAATGACAATGTTTATGAAATAGTCCAATACATAAAAAACAGGGATTCTGTAATGCACTTAACAATCTAAATTGTTTAAAATTTTGTGTGCAGTATAGTTTCCCTGTTTTTTTTAGTCAAATATATATCCAATACTGAATTGAGATACGACATCTCCTTTTTTATTATCTTTAGATAAAGAAAATTCAATAGGTCCAAACATTGTTTCATATGTCAGAGAAAGAGCAAATCCCTGATGATAATCTTCCCATAATAGATTATTATTTTTATCCATAGTATCACTTTTTTCTTTAGCTTCTCTATAAGTACCTATATTCCAATTAGTTCCTAGATAAAGATTTGTAGATATTTCATAGTCCAATCCCAATCTTCCTATAAGAAACTGATCAACAAGCTTTTGATGTACTTCATATCCATAAAATGCAAATTCCTTATTTTTGATATTATTTTTAGTACCACCAAGTTTTATATATTGATCAAGAAGAATATTATCTCCTGAAATGACTCCACCATAGAACCCATATGAAAAATTAAACTTTTTATTTATAGGAACATAGCCATCAAATTGGTAAAGAGGACCATAAAAATTTGATTTAGAAGCTCCAAAAGTTCCTCCCCACACATAGTTTAATTCCCCTTTTACACCAGAAACAGGACGAGTTCTGCCATCTAATCTGTCTAGAGATAGTTTAAAGAAAGCTTCATTGTAGTTTTTAGAATATTCAAACTGTTCAGTCCAGTTAAATCCAGTTTCCTGTTCAAGCTTTGAATAATTTATGGCTAAACCATAAGAAGCTAAAAGTTGATTATCATATTGAGTAAGAATTCCTGTTTCAAATCTCATAGATTTATTTGTATAATCTGCTATTTTTTTAGTGTTGTCATATAAATAAAGAGGAGATTCTTTATAGCTTGCATTAGCAAAGATTCCTATTTTATTGGAAACACCATAATAGAAGAAATTGTGAGTTGACAATCCAAGATAATCTCCAAATTGAGCATCTATTGTACTGCTGCTACCAAGTTTTTTTACATTTGAAAGCTCAGTACCAATATTAAAAGTAGTTCCATAGCCAGTAGCATAACTTGCACCTATCCCAAAAACATTTGCAGGATTAATATCAGCATCAAGTACTAAAGTTGTTCCTTCAAATTCATAATAGATTTTATTAATAAAATCTATTCCATATAATTTTAACATTATATCTTCCATTTCCTCAGTAGTTAATGGTTTATTTTTGTATTTATCCAAAAGATTGTTTAATATCTCCTGTTTATCCTTTGAAAATTTCTCTGAATAAACAATGTTTTCAATGACGATATTATCATCAGCAGTAGGAATTTTAACAGGTTTTTCTTTCTTTGGAAGTTTTTTTATGTCTTCTATTTTTTCCTGAGCAGCTTCAAATCCAAGAGCTATAAATTCTCTACTCCTTTTCATATCAGTAGCATTATATGACTGAATGTCGGGAGAAATAAGAATGGTAGCCATTTCTCTCTGATGCTGAGTTGAAGAAGCACTTTGTATAGTTACCAGTTGGTTCATAACACTGAGAATATTATAATCCTTGTTATCCTTTACTTCATTTCCCACATCACTTGCAATAACTATATCAGCTCCCATATTGATAACATCTTCTACCGGAAGATTTCTTGTAATTAAACCATCTACATAAAGGTTGCCATCAATTTCTACAGGATCAAGTATAGTGGGAATAGCAACACTTGCAGTTATTGCTCTAGCCAAATCTCCTTTAGAAAGTGCAACAGCTTTACCAGAATTTAAATCAGTTGCTATTATTCTAAGAGGAATAGGTAACTTGTCAAAATCATTTATGTCCTCTACATTAGCAAGAAGTTTTTTTAATCTTAAATATATCATTTCTGTACTTCCAAAACCTTTTGGAAGAGAAAGATTGAATTCTTTATCATATCTCACAGAGGCAGCATATTTATGACTATTTAATTTTTTTTCAAGAGGAACTTTTTTATTATCAAGTTCTCCACTTATATATCCATTCCAATTTATTTCAACAAGAATATTTTCTATCTGCTGAGGTGTATAACCAGCAGAATAAAGAGAGGCAATTACAGCTCCCATACTTGTTCCAGTAATATAATCAATTTTAATGTTTTGCTCTTCCAATGCTTTAAGAACACCTATATGTGCAAATCCTTTTGCACCTCCGCCACTAAGAGCCAGTCCAATTTTAAATTTTGATTTATTTTTTTTTAATTTAATAGCTTTTGTTTTTTCCAATATTTCTATTTTTTCTTCCAAAAGTTTCATCTGTGCTTTTAATTTGTCTATTTCAATATCTTCTTCCAAAGTTAGATTATTATTTATTGCTTTTAAATTTGAAAAACTTTTAGAAGGTATTAATAAAATGAAAAGTATTGTAAAAATAAGAAAAAACTTTCGCTTCATAAAATCCTCCTAGAGTAATATTTTAGTAACACTTTAACATATAATCTATATTATAGCAATTTTTCATAATAAATAAAATAAGAAATATTTTAAAATTGATTTTTAGTGATAAAGATGTTATAATTGCTAGAAAAATAGAAAAGAAATGTTAAAATATTAAGAAATATTTTCTTTTTATAAAATTTATTCAAAATATACTAGGATAAATTAAGTAAAAATATTTTAAAAATTAGGAGAATGAAAAATGATAGTTAAAAGCCATCCTGAATTTCTAGAAAGTAGTTATAATATGACTGCTGTTCAACAAATAATATTTTGGAATTTAGTTTATCTGTTGTAAAAGGAATTTGAGGAAAAAGATTCTGGTGAAGAAATGGATATTTCAAATTATATTAATTCAAAGATAAAAACTAAAGATTTAAAAAATTTACTTTCTGGAAACAAATCAAATTCTAGAATAAAAAAAGCTCTTGAAGGAATCTATAGCACAACTTTTGCTTTTAAAGATGAAGGTTATTCTAAAAAACATACATTATTTGAAAAATTAGAATTTTCAGAAGATTTTGAATATGTTATAATTGAAATTAAAGTAGGATATAGATATCTATTTTATCCAAGTAATATATTTTTAGTTGAATTAGAAAAATTTTTTAGGAAGCAAAAGGAAGATAGAGAAAAAAGAGCACTAAATAGAGAAAAGACTACATATCTTTCAAATAGAACTAAAGCAAGAAATTTTATAATAAAAAATATTACTTTTGAAGACTTAAAAGAATTTAAAAAGATAGCAGATGAAAGAATGATAGAATTAAAAGAGGCTAAGAAAAATTTCTAAGTTCAATAAGATTAATAAAAGCTTCCTTTATTATTGGGAGCTTTTTTAATACATTTCAGTTGACTACGTATTAAATACGTGATAAAATATTATTGAGGTGGTCGATATGACGTCATCGGACCTAATCAAAATACTCAGAGAAGATGGATGGATTCTAAAGGAAGTAAGAGGAAGTCATAATCATTTTATACACCCTTTGAAGAGCGGGAAGGTAACAGTTCCTCATCCTAAAAAAGATTTACCTATTGGAACTGTCAATAGTATTTTGAAACAAGCAGGGTTGAAATAACCCTGCCCCACCTCAAACTGATATTTTTAAAAAGGTAGGTGCAAAAATGAATGAAGTAGTTTATCCAGTAATCTTGACATATGCTGATGATGTTATATATGTAAGTGTTCCAGACTTTGGTACTGATGAAGGAGTTACTTATGGAGAGGACATCAATGAGGCTGTAAAATCAGCTAAAGAAATAATCACTTTGCTCATTAGTGATTTGGAAGATGAAAACAAAGAACTTCCTGTACCTAGCGACATAAAAGAGATAAAAAAATCATTGAGAGATAATCAAGAGGTCATATATATAAATATGTGGCTTCCTTATGAAAAATCATTAATAAAAATAAATTATAAGAAGAAAACTTTAAGTATTCCAGCTTGGCTTGATATGTTGGCGGTACAAAAAAATATAAATTTTTCTCAGGTACTGGTAAAAGCTTTAAAAGAAGAACTAGGAATAAAATAATAAAAATTAGAAGCACTCTAGATGTATGAGTGCTTTTTGTATGAATTAGAACATTGGTTATATGAGATTAAGAAGAGGAATTTAATTAATAAAATTATTTTAAGTAGTATTCAAGTGGCAGTCAGAGGAAAAAGGAAAAAAGTATGGAGCTGCTTAGATAATAAGCTATGGAAAAAATGAGAAAATTGTGATATAATTACTAGAAAACCGAAACTTAAAAGATTGTAAGTAGTAAGAGGTAAAAGGTGAACAGCATTTCTGCTTTTACTCCTTATTATTTACCTTTTTAGTTTCAATAAAGATAGAAAGAAAATAATTAGGAGGAATTTATGTTTGATGAAAAAAAAGTTGAATTGGAACTAGCTGGAAGAACGCTAAGTTTTTCAACTGGAAAAATAGCAAGACAATCTTGCGGAGCTGTAATGGTTCAATATGGTGAAACTGTATTATTAAGTACTGTAAACCGTAGTAAAGAGCCAAGAAAAGGGGCTGACTTTTTCCCTTTAACAGTTGATTATATTGAAAAATTTTATGCTGCTGGAAAATTTCCAGGAGGATTCAATAAAAGAGAGGGAAGACCTTCAACAAATGCAACATTGACAGCAAGACTTATAGACAGACCTATAAGACCAATGTTTCCAGAAGGATTTAATCATGATGTACATATTGTAAATACTGTATTTTCATATGATGAAAAAAATACACCTGACTATTTAGGAATAATAGGATCTTCAATGGCACTTATGCTTTCTGATCTTCCATTTTTAGGACCAGTAGCAGGAGTTGTAGTGGGATATAAAAATGGAGAATTTATTTTAAACCCAACTCCAGAAGAGTTAGAAACAAGTGAACTTGAACTGTCAGTTGCAGGATCAAAAGATGCTGTAAATATGGTTGAGGCAGGAGCTAAGGAATTAGATGAAGAAACTATGCTTGCTGCTATAATGTTTGCTCATGAAAATATTAAAAAAATATGTGCTTTCCAGGAAGAATTTGCAAAAGTTGCTGGAAAAGAAAAAATAGTTTTTGTTAAAGAAGAAGTATTGCCATTGGTAAAAGATTTCATAGATGAAAAAGGAATGGAAAGATTAAAAGCTGCTGTTCTTACTTTAGGTAAAAAAGCAAGAGAAGAAGCAGTGGATTCATTGGAAGAAGAATTAATGGAAGCATTTATTCTTGAAAATTATGAAGGTGTTGAAGAAGAGGATATTCCAGAAGAAGTAATTGGAGAATTCAAAGGATACTATCATGATCTTATGAAAAAATTAGTAAGAGAGGCTATCCTTTATCATAAGCATAGAGTAGATGGAAGAAAAACTACTGAAATAAGACCACTATTTGCAGAAACAGGAGTTCTTCCTATTCCTCACGGATCAGCAATGTTTACAAGAGGAGAAACACAAGCTATTGTTGTAACAACTTTAGGAACTAAAGAAGATGAGCAGTTAGTTGATGATTTAGAAAAAGAATACTTCAAGAAATTCTATCTTCATTACAACTTCCCTCCATATTCAGTTGGAGAAACAGGAAGAATGGGATCACCTGGTAGAAGAGAATTAGGACATGGATCTCTTGCTGAAAGAGCTCTTAGCTATGTAATTCCATCAGAAGAAGAATTTCCATACACTATAAGAGTAGTATCTGAAATAACTGAATCAAATGGTTCTTCTTCTCAAGCATCTATATGTGGAGGATCACTTTCACTTATGGCTGCAGGAGTACCTATTAAAGAGCATGTAGCTGGAATAGCTATGGGACTTATTAAAGAGGGAGAAGAATTTACTGTATTAACAGATATTATGGGACTTGAAGACCATTTAGGAGATATGGACTTCAAAGTAGCTGGAACTAAAAATGGTATAACTGCACTTCAAATGGATATTAAGATAACAGGAATAACAGAAGAAATAATGAGAATAGCTCTAAAACAGGCATTAGATGCAAGAAATGAGATATTAGTAGTTATGAATAACGCTATTTCTGCACCAGCAGATCTTAGACCTAATGTTCCTAGAATCCATCAAATGAAGATAGCTACAGATAAAATAGCTGCATTAATTGGACCTGGAGGAAAAAATATTAAAGGAATTATAGAGAAAACTGGAGCAACTATTGACATCAGTGATGATGGAAATGTTTCTATCTTCTCAAAAGATGAAGAAGTATTGAAAGAAACAATAACTCTTGTAAATGCATTTGTAAAAGATGTAGAAGTAGGAGAAATATATAATGGAAGAGTAGTAAATATTGCTAAGTTTGGAGCATTTATGGAAATACTTCCAGGAAAAGAAGGACTTCTTCATGTTTCTGAAATTTCAAATGAAAGAGTAGCAAATGTGGAAGATGTATTAAAAGTTGGAGATAAATTTGATGTAAAAGTTATCTCTACTGAAAATGGAAAAATTAGTTTAAGTAAAAAGAAAATTTAGTTCTTTATGCAAAGAGAACACAGATACTTTTCTGTGTTCTCTTTAGTATAAAGGTATTTTAGATGAGGTGAAGAATGAAATTTGCTTTAATTAGCTTGGGATGCAGCAAAAATCTTGTAGACAGCGAGAATTTTATTGGGATATTGGTAAATAAAAGAGGTTTTGAAGTAACTAGTGAATTAGGGGAAGCAGATATTATAATAGTTAATACCTGTGGATTTATCGGAGATGCAAAAAAAGAGTCAATTGAAACTATTTTAGAAGTCAGCGATTTAAAAATAAATGGAAATTTGAAAAAAATAATAGTAACTGGTTGCCTAGCACAAAGATATGCAGGAGAAATATTAAAAGAACTTCCTGAAGTTGATGCTGTAATTGGAACTGGAGAAATTGATAAAATAGAAAAAGTAATAGAAGAAGTATTGGCAGATAAAAGAGTGGTAGAAAGTACAAAGATGGATTTTCTAGCAGATTCTGAAACTGACAGAGTTCTGACTACTGCCTCTCATACAGCTTATTTGAAAATAGCTGAAGGTTGTGATAGAAAATGTACTTATTGTATAATTCCACAATTAAGAGGAAACTTGAGAAGCAGGACTATAGAAGATATACTTAAAGAAGCGAATAAACTTGTAGCCTCTGGAGTAAGAGAGCTCAATCTTTTAGCTCAAGAAACTACTGAGTATGGAATAGATTTGTACAAAGAAAAATCTTTGGCAAGATTGATGAAGGAATTAGTAAAAATAGATGGATTAAAATGGCTTAGAACTTATTATATGTTTCCAGATTCTCTTACTGACGAGCTTATAGATGTTATGAAGACAGAGGAAAAAATATGTAAATATTTTGATATACCTGTTCAACATATATCTGATAACATACTTCAGCAAATGGGAAGGGCTAAATCTGGAAATCATATTAAGGGAATACTTAATAGAATAAGAAAAGAGATACCAGATGCTGTGATAAGAACAGCTGTTATAGTAGGTTTTCCAGGAGAAACAGAGGAAAATTTTGAAGAACTTAAAGCTTTTATTGAAGAATATAAGTTTGATTATGTTGGAGTTTTTAAGTATTCAAGAGAGGAAGATACAAAAGCTTATGATATGGAAAATCAAGTTCCAGAGGAAATAAAAGAAAAAAGATGGATAGAGATAACAAATCTTCAAACTAAAATTGCTGAAAATAAAACAGGAATATGCTAGGAAAAATTGTAGAAGTAATGATAGATGGTGTTTCTACTGAAAGTGAATATTTATTGGAAGGAAGGACAAAAGGGCAGGCTCTTGAGATAGATGGTAAAGTTCTTACAAATGATGGAACAGCAAAACCTGGAGAAATAGTCAAAGTTAAGTTGGAACAGAATTTTGATTATGATTTTATAGGGCCAATAGTTGAAAATGAGCAGTAAATAATAAATTCTATGGAGGATGTCAAATTATGAACTTACCTAATAAGTTAACTTTTATAAGATTAGTATTGGCTGTACCTTTCATATATTTTCTTCAGGAATCAAATGCTGAAGGTTTTGTATATAGAATGATAGCTTTTGCATTATTTGTAGTGGCTTCATTGACAGATTTTTTTGATGGATATTTAGCTAGAAAATATAATCTAGTGACTGACTTTGGAAAACTTATGGATCCATTAGCAGATAAGATACTGGTTATTTCAGCTTTAGTACTTTTTGTTGAATTAAGATATATTCCAGCTTGGATGTCCATAATAGTAATAGCAAGGGAATTTCTTATAAGTGGAATAAGAATGCTTGCTGCTGCTAAAGGTGAGGTTATTCCAGCAGGAAAACTTGGAAAATATAAGACAACAAGCCAGATGATAGTTATTCTAATAATGATTGTAGTAGGGAATCAATGGTATAATTACTATCTTATGCTTATACCTATAATTTTGACTTTATGGTCTGGTTGGGAATACACATCAAAAGCTAAGCACTATTTTATGAATTCAAAATAGAATAGAATAAAATATTTAATAGTAAGAAAAAGGAGTGTTTATTTATGTATATGTTCATTAGAATTTTTGATTTATTAATAACAGTTATAAATACTCTTATATTGATAAGAGTGATACTTTCATGGCTTGCTCCAGGTTCAGCAAATGGGTTTACAGAACTGGTTTATAATCTGACTGAACCTATTTTGAAACCCTTTAGAGTGTTGCTGCCAATGGGAAATTTCAGACTGGATATAGCACCTATAATAGCATATATCTTTTTTGGAATAGTAAGAAGAGTAGTTTTTGCAATACTGCTTTAATTAAATGTGGGTAACTTTCTTTTTGGTTACCCACATTTTTGTAATTTTAAAAATAATAAAACAGGAGTTGATTATAGAGTGGAAGAAATTATAAGTGAGTATCATATACCTGTCTTATATAGAGAAAGTATTGATAACCTTGTTATAAATAAAGATGGTATCTATCTTGACTGTACATTGGGGGGAGGAGGTCACTCTGAGGGAATACTAAAGGAGCTTTCTGAAAAAGGAAGGCTTATCTCTATAGATCAAGATCAGCAGGCAATAGATTTTGCTAAAAAAAGATTGGAAAAATATGGAAATAAATGGCAAGTTTTTAAAAATAACTTTGAAAATCTGGATACAGTTATATATATGGCAGGATATGATAAGATAGATGGGATTCTTATGGATATTGGAGTTTCATCTACACAATTAGATGATCCAGAAAGAGGTTTTTCCTATAGATATGATACAAAATTAGATATGAGAATGAATCAGAATAATTCTTTGTCTGCTTATGAAGTGGTTAATGAATACAGCGAAGAAGCTCTTATGAAAATATTATTTGAATATGGAGAAGAGAGAAATTCGAGAAGAATAGCTAAATTTATCTGTGAAGCAAGAGAGATAAAAAAAATAGAAACTACTGGAGAACTTGTGGCTATAATAAAAAGGGCTTATCCAGAAAGAGCAGCCAAACACCCTGCCAAGAAAACATTTCAAGCTATTAGAATAGAGGTAAATAGAGAACTAGAAGTATTAGAAAAAGCTATAGATAAGGCTGTAGATTCTCTGAAGATAGGGGGGAGATTAGGAATAATAACTTTCCATTCACTTGAAGACAGACTTGTAAAAACTAAATTTAAAGATTTAGCAACTGCTTGTAAATGCCCACCAGGACTTCCTATATGTGTCTGTGGGGGTAAAGCTAAAGTTAAGCTGATAACTAAGAAACCTATAATTCCAGAGGGAAATGAAGTAGAATTCAATAATAGAGCTCACTCTTCAAAATTGAGAGTAGTTGAAAGGATAGGGTAAAGGTGAGAAAGACTTTTTTTAGTGTAGTTATTACTATAGTTGTAGTGTGGCTTATACATGGAATGTTTTTGATAAAAATATCAAAATTGGAAATGGCAATAAATACTGACAGGAAAACTTTAGAAGCAATAGAGAAAGATCTGGATAAAAAAATTATAGAGTATGATTCTAAAGTAGATTTAGAAAAAATAGGAAAAGAAATGAGAACTAAAAATAAGATGGAAATATCTAACAGCATAAAATTCTTCCAGATTGAAGAATAAGAATGGTGTTTTGGAGGAAAAATGGTAAAAAGTTTGAAATAATTGAACTTAAGGTAGATAAAATAGTTAATGGAGGAGAGGGATTAGGATACTATAATGATTTTGCAGTATTTGTTCCTATGTCTGTTCCTGGAGATGTATTAAAGGTAAAAATAATTTCTGTGAAAAAAACTTATGCCAGAGGATTAATTGAGGAAATAATTTCAGCAGGAGAAGAGAGAGTAGAGGACATCAATAAAATATCTTTTGAGGATTTTCAAGGGTGTGATTTTGGAATGCTTAAATATGATGCTCAATTGAAATATAAAAAACTTATGGTTGAAGATGTTCTAAAAAAAATAGGTAAAATGGATAATATATCAGTGGCAGATGTAATTGGAAGTGAAGATCCATATCATTACAGAAATAAAATAATAGAACCTTTTAGAAAATCAAAAGGAGAAATTATAAGTGGTTTTTTTAAGAGAAAATCCCATGATGTTTTTGAAGTAGAAGAGAGTATACTCAATTCAAGGCTTGGAAATAAAATAATAAAAGAACTGAAAAGTATATTAAATAGAGAGAAAGTTTCTGTATATGATGAAAATGAGCATAAAGGAATACTGAGAAATGTAATGGTAAGAACAAACTCTAAGAATGAAGCAATGTTAGTGCTTATTATAAATGCAGTAAAAGTTGAAAAAAGGTATAAAGATATACTTATGGAACTTAAAAATAAAATAAATGAAATAAAATCTATTTATATCTCTTTGAATCCTAAGAGAACTAATGTTGCTTTAGGAGAGAAAAATGTATTTATATGGGGAGAAAAAACTATAACAGAAGAAATTGATGGAATAAGTTTTAATATTTCACCACTTTCTTTTTTCCAAATAAATCTTCCTCAAACTAAGAAATTATATAATACAGCAGTAAATTATTTTAAAGACATTGAAAATAAAAATGTAGTAGATGCTTATTCTGGAACTGGAACTCTTGCAATGATACTTTCTAAAAAAGCTAAAAAAGTATTTGCAATAGAATTAGTTCAGTCAGCAACTAATGATGGAATAAAGACAGCTAAAGAAAATGGAATAAGTAATATAGAATTTATAAATGGAGCTGTTGAAGATAAACTGCCTGAACTTATAAAAAAAGGAGAAAAGGTAGATGCAATTATTTTTGATCCACCTAGAAAGGGAATCGAAGAAAGCAGTCTATTAAAGGTAGCTGAGAGCAATATAAAAGAGATTGTATATATATCATGTAATCCATCTACTTTTGCAAGAGATGCAGAGATACTCAGCAGGGAGGGATATACTTTGGAAAAAGTACAGCCTGTAGATATGTTTCCAGGTACTGCTCATACAGAAGTAGTAGGGAGATTTATCAAGTAAAATAAGAGTTTGAAACAATAAAAATAAAATACTGATTTTGAAAATATAAACTGGATATCATAGATGAATAGCAAAAGAGGATAAGTGAACGATTGTTTACCTATCCTCTTTTTTATAGATTATTTATTTCTTAAAAGAGCCTCTATTTTAATAGGAAGTCCAAAAAGATTAATAAATCCTTCAGCATCTTTTTGATTATATACAGTATCTTCATCAAATGTGGAAAATTCTTCAGAATATAAAGAGTATTTAGAATCCATACCATTTAGCAGGATATTACCTTTATAAAGTTTAAGATTTACAGTTCCAGTTATGAATTCTTGAGTTTCTTCAACAAAGGCTGACAAAGCTTTTCTATATCTAGTAAACCATTGACCATTGTATATTAATTTTGCCATATCATTAGAAAGCTTCATTTTTGCTTGAAGAGATTCTCTGTCCATACATAATCTTTCAAGTTCTTCATGAGCAAAATAAAGTATAGTTCCACCAGGAGTTTCATATACTCCACGAGATTTCATTCCAACAAGACGATTTTCAACAAGGTCTATAACTCCTACTCCATGCTTTGCTCCTATCTCATTTAAAGAATTGATAATTTCAAGAGCTGACATAGATTTTCCATTAAGTTTTACAGGCACACCTTTTTCAAAATCTATAGATATACACTCAGGAGTATCACTTGTTTTTTCTAAAGGAAGAACCCATTGCAGTACATGATTGTAGTCAGGAGCATTGTGAGGACTTTCAAGTTCAAGACCTTCATGGCTTATATGAAATAGGTTCTCATCTCTGCTGTAAGAAGTATTTTCTTTAAATGGAAGTTCTATTCCATGAGATTTTAAATATTCAATTTCCTGTTTACGAGATTTGATATCCCAGATACGCCATGGAGCAATAACTTTCATATTTGGTGCAAGGGCTTTAATTCCTAGTTCAAATCTCACCTGATCATTACCTTTTCCAGTAGCACCATGAACTATGTAAGCAGCTCCTTCCTTTTGAGCTATTTCAACAAGTGCCTTGGCTATTACAGGTCTGGCTATAGATGTTCCTAATAGATATGTTCCTTCATACTTAGCTCCTGATTTAAGCATAGGAATTATGAAATCATTAACCAATTCCTCTTTTTTATCAGCAGCATAAAATTTAGATGCTCCTATCTGTAAAGCTTTTTTCTCAACTGCTGCAAAATCATCTTTTTGTCCAACATCTACTGCTACAGCTATAACATCAAAATTATAATTTTCCTTTAACCATGGAATGATAACAGAAGTATCTAATCCCCCTGAATATGCTAAAACAACTTTTTCTTTCATTTTAATGCCTCCCTTAAGTTTTAAAATAATCTATTTTTAAGTTTATTTATCACCAAAATATTTTTGGATAAGTTTATCATAAGTTCCATTTTCATTAAGTACTTTAAGAGCTTTATCTATTTCATCAGCAAGAGCTTTATTATCTTTTCCAACAGCTATTGCATATTCTTCTTTAGCTACATCTGTATTAATAAGTCCTAGCTCCTTGTTTTGTTTAGCATAATTTTTAGCTGGTTCAGAATCTAAAACTACAGCATCTACTTTTTTTGCTTTAAGAGCCATTATTGCTTCAGCTGCTCCATTGTATCTTTGAACTTTGACTCCTTCTATTGCACTTACAGCAATATCTCCTGTATACCCAAGAATAACTCCTACACTATATCCAGCAAGCTTGTCAAATGATTCAACAACAGGATTTTCTTTATTGATTAAAATCATTTGATTAGATGTGTAATAAGTTTGTGAAAAGTTAACGAATTTTTTTCTTTCTTCAGTAGCTGTCATTCCTGCTATAATTACATCTAATTTTTTAGCTTGGAGAGCTGGAAGCAGTCCATCAAAAGCTATATTTTTCCATTCAATATCCTTTCCAATTAATTTTGCAATTTCTTCCATAAGTTCTACATCAAATCCAACTATTTTACCATTTTCAAGATATTCAAATGGTTGAAATTCAGCATTAGTACCCACATAAAGAGTTTTATTTTCCTTGGCAAAACTTACACTTCCAACAATCCCCATAAGTAATAACATAACTGCACAAAATAATTTTTTCATAAATTTTTCCTCCTTTTAGTTTTAATATATTTATAATTTTTTAATATATTTTTGTATAAAAAAAACAGACCAGCAAATTTTTTAATGCTGATCTGTTAATATTTTATAAATATAAAATATACAGTGATATGGCTGATGTCTTATTTAATAGAAATATAGCTCATATCTTTAGTTATAAATTGAATTATATTAATCTTCAAAATATTTCTAGGAAATAAACTATTACCTATGCCTTAAAAAAACATCTTTTTTAGAATAAGCCATAATGTTATCAGATTCATTAAAAAAGATAGAATATGCATTTGTAGTATATTTCCTGTTCCTCAATTTTAATGCCTTCAACATGATGACCCTCCTTTTTGTTTTTTAATAAACTAATGATATCACAACATATTTTTGAAGTCAATCTTTTTTTAAAAATATTTTTGAAAAATTATTTTTATTTAATTACTTTATCTTTTTTCATTTCAGCTTGAAGTTTTTCTGCAAGTTTTAAATAATTGTCCCATGCAGTATTACGAGTAGTGAATCCAGATTTTTTATAATCTCCAGTTTCTTTAGTAGCAGGCAGTCCTGTAAGATCAAGCATATTTTGAGTAGCTACAACTTTGTCATTAAGTTCGTCCATCTGAATATTAAATCCAATACGAGAATCTTCATCAAAATCTACACTTTCATATTTTGATTGTCTGTAGTATTGTTTTTGTCTAGGAAGTTTGATATCTTCAGGAGAGTCTGCAAATATTTCATCATATCTGCAAGAGATAATTTTTCCATCTTCAACAACAACTTTTAATCTTCCTGTAATCCCTTTTCCCAAGTCTTCAGCTATACTATAAAATTTAGCTTTAGAAGGTTTTTCTGTTTGTGGTGCAAGTTCGGCAGCTAATGGAACCATAGATTGCTGAATACTGTTAGAAGCTCCAGCAACTGTATCAAAATCTCCTGTTAGTCTTTGTTCGTCCATCATTTGCTTTTCAGTTTTTAATACTCCCTGTATCCAAGCAGCACCTTTAGCTTCTCCCATTTTGAAGTTATATGAAGACATACGTTTTGATACATTTTGGAAGTAACGATTATAATAATTAGGTCTAGTCATTTCATTGAATTCAACTAAAACAATTTTTCCATCTTTTTTTACAACTTCCAAAGTTCCAAGATGTCCTTGACGGAATCTTTTTTCATTTTTGTAATAATCTCCTTTAATGATTCCTAATTGAGGCTGAACACTCCATTCTAAAACTGGTTTTTCTTTTTTTGCCGTTTCTGCAAAGCTCACACAACTTATTATAAGAGCAGCAGCAATAATAATTTTCTTCATTATTCCCCCTTGTTAAAGTTTTAATACTTTAAAATTATACTATATTTTATAGATATTTTAAATATTTTTTTGAAGTTATATTCTTAAAATTTAGTTTTTTAATAAAAAAAGAGTAAGTAAAAAAGAGATTAAATTTTAAAATTATCTTTTTTATTCACTCTTAAAAATATAAATTATAAAAAATCTAATTCTTACAAATAAAATAACTTATTTCATAAGTTAAAGTACAGCTGGCAAAAGAACGTATTTTACTTATACTTGTTTTTTGAAAACCAGTAACACCAGTATTTTTAAGATGCCTTAAAGCTTCTAAAGGAGTATTGAACTCAAGAATTATTGTTTCTTTTTTTGAAGTTATATTTTTAAATTTTTTTCTTAATATTTGATGAATTTCCTCATTTTCTAAATAATTTAAAGAAATATTGAAGTGTTCATATATCTCTTTTAAGTTTCCTTTAGTATAAATGGAAAAAGCCAAATTATTAGTTGAAGCTGAAATATTATTTATTAATTTTTCAAAGGAGCTAACCCATTGGAAAGCAGAGCTGGAAATAATGATATCAGCTTTTGGAAGAGTGATAATCTCAATATCTCCTTGAATAAATTCATTATAATTCAAATTTTTTAAATATTCTCTTACATCAAAAAAATCATTAAGAGTGAGGTGTTTGGGAGTAAAGTTAGAAAGGAATTCTTTAGTAAATATACCTGTACCACACCCAAGTTCAATGATTTTATTCATATTTCCAGATAGAGAAATATCGTTTTTTATATATTCACTTAAATTAGCAGCTACTTTTTTTTGAACTATAGCATTATTATCATAAGTAGTAAAATTTTTATCAAAAGTCATGTTACTCTCCAATCAAAGTACTCCAGCTTTTTATTACAGAAAAAGGATAATGTCCACATAAAAGTTCAGTGATATTAACACTATTTGATTCAAAATACTTTTTTTGCCTCAAAGCAGGAATTATTTTATCTTTTTTTCCAATAAAAGCATGAGTAAATATATTTTTTAGTGGGATATAATTATTTTTAAAATATTGTAGCTCATCTTTTATATCTTCAAAATTTTTTTTACTTGGGGAAAAAGTATTGTCAATTCCCATATTTTCATAAAACTTCTGTAAAGTATCAGAAGTAAGAGTATCAAGAGTAAGATTAAATACTCCCTCAGAAATTCCATTTTTGCCAATAGTTTCTGGAGTGCCGTTTAAAGATATTATTTTTTTTGATCTTATATTATTTTCAAGTAAATATTTAGCAAGATAATAACTTCCAAAAGACCAACCAATAAAAATAATATCATCATATTGAGTTAAAATAGTTTTATCGAAATTATATGGAAAATTTATTATTTTTAAAGTATAGCCAATAGGAATTTCTAAATGAGAAACAATGTTTTCGTCCATTCCCCAACCATTAAAAAACAGTATCAATTTCATATTTTAGCTCCTTTACAAATCTTAAAATATCTTCTTTTGAAAGTTGAGGATTCAGACCTATTCTAAATCTGGCTGTTCCTTTGGGAACTGTAGGTTCCTTTACTCCATAAAGCATAAATCCTTTTCTCCTCATATTTTCAGCTATTTCTATAATTTTAGCATTATTACCTATTACTATACTTATAATATGAGTTGAAGATACAGTATCTATATGATTTTCTCTTAAAAGATTAAGAGTATATTCCTTAATTTCCTGAAGCTTTTCCATTTTATTTTTAAAATATGGCATTTTTTTTAATATAAAAAGATTCCACATATGGTTTACAGGAGGAAGTGCAGTACTATAGATAAATTTTCTGCTTTTATTGATTATATAATCTTTAATCAATTGAGAGCAAATAACATATGCTCCAACTGAACCTCCACCTTTTCCTAATGGAATGATGAGGAAGTCAATATCTTTCACAACATTAAGTTCTTTAGCTATACCATAGCCATAAACCCCATAAGAATGGGCTTCATCTATCATAAGGTCAAAATTATATTTTTTCTTCAAGTTGATAAGTTCTTTTAAATCAGCCATATCACCGTCCATACTATAGACAGTTTCAGATACTACAAGAATATCATCATAAGTATCTCTATATTTTATGAGAAGATTTTCAAGATTTTTCATATCTAGATGTTTATATCTCATAAAAACAGCTTCACTGTTGAGAATACCATCATAAATACTGGCATGATTTAGTCTGTCAGTAAGAATTAAAGATTTTTTATTGTAAAATGTTTCAATTATAGAAGAATTAGCATCAAAGCCAGAATTAAATAATATAGCTGAATTTTCATAAATGGTTTCGAGCTCTTCTTCCAGCTTCATGACTTCAGGATATGAACCATCTATAAGTCTGGAAGAACTTGAAGAAAGCTTTGGAGAATATTTAGAATAAAATTCATTTAGCAGCTCTCTATCCCTTGCAAGTCCTAAATAGTCATTAGATGAAAGATTTACAAGAGAATTATTGCATTCTTTTAGTTGTCTGAAATTGTAAGTATTTTTAAGAGCATCAAGTTCTTTTATTAAAATTTCTTTTTTCATTTAAAATTCACCATCTTTATTTAAAGTATACATAATCATAACATTAAAAAAGTAATATTTCAATTCAGAAAATATGATGAATTAAATTTCAATATAGATAAATTTTCCTAAATGGTATAAAATAGTAAAAGCGAATACGTGAAATTTTTTGGAGGGATTTAAGTGAAACATAAAAGAACAAAGCAACAGATATGGTTTATCAGAAAGGTATTATTTTCTATATTTTGTTATATAGTATTTTTGATTGCAACGGTGGATATTACTAAAGGTATGTCTTTGGGAGAGCAGATAGTGCCGAGTGAAAAAGCAGAGATGGAAAAATTAGTGAAGGAAGATGTAAAAAAAGTAGAAAAAGAAATAGATGATAAAAAGTAGATGATAAAGAAGTAGATGTAAAAAATGATGAAAAACAAAAAAATGAAAAAATAACTGAAGAAAATGAAAAATTATCAATTGTAAAAGAAGTTGAAAATACAGAAAAATCTTCTGAAGCAGTGAAGGAAAAATATAAATATGCCAAGGGAAATATAAGAATTTTTAAAGATACAAAAATAACTCCTAAAGCAGAAGATAATATTAAAATTGGAACAAGAGTAGAAGTGCTTGAAGTAAAAAAGGTAGAAAAAGTAAAAGAAAAAACTGTAAAAAAACCAGATGGAAAGACAGAAGTTCAAAAAACTACTACTGTAGAAAACTGGGAAAAGATATCATATTATAAAAATAGAGAAAAAAGAACTGGTTGGATAAAAAATAATCAACTGGCAGATAGTTTAAAGGCAACTCTTCCTAAAGAATGGAAGAATCTTGATTTTTCTCCAATTGAAAAGAAGAATTATCCTGAAAATAAAAGAAGAGAAGTAAGAGGAATATATGTAACAAGCAGTTCAGCTGCATTAACAAAGAGAGTAGATGACCTTATAGCTCTATCTAAAAGGACTAAGATTAATGCTTTTGTAATAGATGTAAAAGAAGATGATGGAACACTTTTATTTAAAATGGAGGCAGGAGAAAAATATAATCCGAATGCTAATAGAAGATCTCCAATAAAAGATATAAACAAATTTATGAAAAAGCTGAAAGATAATAATATATATACTATAGCAAGAGTAGTGTCTTTTAAAGATCCTACTTATGCAAAGGCTAATCCAGATAAGGCTATCATAACTAAAGCTACAGGGAAACCTTTTACAAACAGCGATGGAGTTATATGGGTATCTCCTCATGATAGATATCTTTGGGAATATAACATAGCTGTAGCGAAAGAGGCTGCTCTTGCAGGGTTTGATGAGATACAATTTGATTATGTAAGATTTCCAGCTTCTAATGGAGGAAAATTAGATAAAGAACTTGATTATAGAAATCCTAATAAAGAATCAAAACCTGAAACTATACAAAAATATCTTCAATATGCAAGAAAAGAACTGGAGCCTTTAGGAGTGTATATTGCAGCTGATGTGTATGGACAGGTGGGAAGTCTTCCAGATGATATGGCTCTTGGGCAACATTGGGAGTCAGTAAGTAATGTAGTGGATTATATATGTCCAATGATATATCCAAGCCATTATGGAAAAGGAGTATATGGACTTCCAGTTCCAGATGCTGAACCATACAAGACAGTATATCGTTCAACACAGGATTCAATGAACAGAAATGCAAATATTGATACACCAGCTATGATAAGACCATGGATACAGGCTTTTACAGCCAGATGGGTAAAAGGATATATAGTTTATGGACCTGAGCAAATAGAGCTGCAGGTAAAAGCATTGAAAGATTTAGGGATTAATGAATATATTTTGTGGAGCCCTACAAATAAGTATAGAATAGAAAAAGATTCACCTTCTGGGAAAAAAACAGAAGCTGCTAAGACAACAGAAGCAGGTAAAAAATCAGATGGAGCAAAGAAAACAGAAGAAGTAAAAAAGCCATAAATAGAAAAAATAATAAAAGTGTTTGAAGATTGAATAAGATATGTTATAATAAAGGATAGTTCTGTGTAGGAGTTGATATTTTGGAAGGTATAATTAACGTGAATAAACCTAGCGGAATAACTTCTTTTGATGTTGTAAGAAAGCTGAGAAGAATTCTGCATGAAAGAAAAATAGGGCATACAGGAACTTTAGATCCTCTTGCAGAAGGTGTTTTAGTTGTATGTATAGGTAAAGCGACAAAATTAGTACAAGATATAGAAGGATATGAAAAAACTTATACTGCTGGATTTGAGCTTGGATATAGAACAGATACCTATGATACAGAAGGACAGATAATCGAAAAGAGAGAAATAAACAATGTTACTCTTGGCGAACTTGAAAATGTGTTGAAAAAATTCATTGGAGAGATAGAACAGATACCACCTATGTATTCAGCTTTAAAAGTAGATGGGAAAAAACTTTATGAACTTGCAAGACAAGGAATTGAAGTTGAAAGAAAAGCCAGATTAATAGAAATAAAGTTTATAGATATCGTTGAATTTGATGGAGTGAAAGGAAAAATTAGATGTGGTGTTTCAAAAGGAACATACATTCGTTCATTGATAGATGATATGGGAAAAGCTTTAGGAACTCTTGCTACAATGACGTCCTTAGTGAGAGAAAAAGTAGGAAGTTCAAATATCGAAGATTCTTATACACTGGAAGATATAGAAGCTATATCTCTTGAAGAAAAAACAGATTTTTTATGCAGTGTGGAAGATTTTTTTAAGTATCCTAAAATAACATTGGAAGGAGAAAAGAATATGATTCTTTTTCTTAATGGAAATACAGTGAGATTTACAGCTGCTGATGGCAGATATAGAATATATGATAGTACTGGAAAATTTTTAGGATTATGTAATGTAAGTAATAATTTATTAAAGGGATATAAATATTTTTAATTCCCGTAAGGAAGGTTGAAGAATGAAAATTAAAAACATAGCAATAATTGCCCATGTTGACCACGGAAAAACAACACTAGTAGATTGTCTTTTAAGACAGGCTGGAGTATTTGGGAGCCATGAACTTGAAAAAGTAGAAGAAAGAGTAATGGACTCAAATGACATTGAAAAAGAAAGAGGAATAACTATTTTCTCTAAAAACGCATCTGTACAGTACAAGGACTATAAAATTAATATAGTTGATACTCCAGGACATGCTGACTTTGGAGGAGAAGTACAAAGAATTATGAAAATGGTAGAATCTGTTGTACTATTAGTTGATGCCTTTGAAGGACCTATGCCTCAAACTAAATATGTTTTGAAGAAAGCTTTAGAACAGGGACATAGACCTATAGTTGTAGTTAATAAAGTAGACAAGCCAAATGCAAGACCAGAAGAAGTGTTGTACATGGTTTATGATCTTTTTATAGAATTAAATGCAAATGATCTTCAATTGGATTTCCCAGTAGTATATGCTTCTGGAAAAGGAGGTTTTGCTAAAAAAGAGCTTACTGATGAAAGTGATGATATGACTCCACTATTTGAAACTATCCTTGAGCATGTAGATGATCCTGAAGGAGATCCTGAAAAACCAATGCAATTCCTTATTACAAATATAGCTTATGACAATTATGTTGGAAAGTTAGCTGTAGGAAGAATACACAATGGAGTTGTAAAAAGAAATCAAGAGATTATGCTTATAAAAAGAGATGGAAAAATGATGAAAGGTAAAATTTCGGTTCTTTATGGTTATGAAGGATTGAAAAGAACTGAAATTCAAGAAGCTCAGGCTGGGGATATAGTTTGTATAGCTGGTATAGATAATATAGATATTGGAGAAACATTTGCTGATGTAAATGATCCAGTTGCTTTGCCACTTATAGACATAGATGAACCAACTCTTGCAATGACATTTATGGTAAATGATTCACCATTTGCTGGAAAAGAAGGAAAATTTGTTACTTCTAGACATATATGGGAAAGATTACAGAAAGAACTTCAAACAAATGTAAGTATGAGAGTAGAAGCAACAGATGCTCCAGATGCTTTTGTTGTAAAAGGAAGAGGAGAACTTCAACTTTCTATACTTCTTGAAAATATGAGAAGAGAAGGATTTGAAATACAAGTTTCAAAACCAAGAGTTCTTATGAAAGAGGAAAATGGACAGAAAATGGAACCAGTTGAAATGGCTCTTATTGATGTTGATGAATGTTATACAGGGGTAGTTATAGAGAAATTAGGAAGCAGAAAAGGAGAAATGGTTTCTATGGTTCCTGGTACTGACGGTTATACACGTTTAGAGTTTAAAGTACCTGCAAGAGGACTTATAGGATTTAGAAATGAATTTCTTACAGATACTAAAGGAACAGGAATAATCAATCATTCATTCTTTAGTTATGAACCATATAAAGGGGAAATTCCTACAAGAACTAAAGGTGTTCTTATAGCAACTGAACCAGGAGTAACAGTACCATATGCTTTAAATAATATTCAGGACAGAGGAATACTTTTCCTTGATCCAGGTATTCCAGTATATGAAGGAATGATAGTTGGAGAACATAACAGAGAAAATGATCTTGTAGTAAATGTATGTAAAACTAAAAAACTTACAAATATGAGAGCAGCTGGAAGTGATGATGCAGTTAAATTAGCTACTCCTAGAAGATTTAGTTTAGAACAGGCTCTTGACTATATAGCAGAAGATGAATTAGTTGAAGTTACACCATTAAATATCAGATTGAGAAAGAAAGTCCTTAAAGAAGGGGAAAGAAGAAAATTTGAGAAGAGAAATGAAGACTAATTAAGAGAGGTAAAAGATGAAGAAACTACTGATACTTTTCATAATATCTATTACAATTATCAGTTGCAGCAGTTTTGGAAGTAAAGATAAAAATATAATAACACCAGATGAAGTTTTAAATGCTGTAGAAACTGATAATACAATGCTTTTAAATAACTTTTTTGCATCAGATTTTCCTATTGGATATGTGAATAAAGAAGGAAAAAGCCTTTTAATAATTGCATTAGAAAATGATAGCCAAAAAGTTTTGAATATGCTTCTTGGAAAAGGGGTATATTTAGAGGAAACCTTTGAAGATGGGAAAACTCCTATATTTTATGTAAGAAGTTTAAATGCTTTAGAGCAGATGGTAAAAGCAGGGGCAGATATAAACAAAAAAGACAGTAGTGGAAAGACTCTATTGAGTTATTTCATTGAAGCAAAACCTTTAAGTTATAGCAAGTATCTCACTGAACAGGGAGCAGATGTAAATGCTGTAGAAGAAAATGGCTGGACTCCAGTATTTAGAGCAGCAGCAGGAAGGGATATTTCTCTTTTAGAAGCTATGAAGAATAATGGTGGTAATTTTACAAAACAGGATTTAGCAGGAAATTTTCCTATATACTATGCACAAAATGAGGAAATTTTATTAAAATTACTAGATAGTGCAAAATATAATTTAAATGCCAAAAATAAAAAAGAAGAAAATATTTTAGGAGAAATTTATCTAAGAGCAGTATCTTATAACTACGTTTCTGTTATAGAAAAACTTTTAGAAGTAGGTGTAAATCCTAACTATATGTCTTATGGTGACAGTGCTTTGTCAATAGCCAGAGATAATAGAAATGAATCTATGATAAAATATTTGAACTCAAAAGGGATAAAATAAACAATAAAACACTGTCATTTATTTGATGGTGTTTTTTTGTATATTAAACTGCATAGAATAGATGGTATAGCCAGAATATTTAGCTTGTATCTAAAATATTATTTTATTGTTTGATTTAATAGAATTTAGTAATAACTTAGAAAATATATTCAGAATAAGTGTTTATTTTAAACTTTTAGAATATTTCAAAAATTGTCAAAAAAAGTGGAAATTCTTTAAAGAAAATAGTAAAATATAAATTGACAAGTAATGTTTACACAAAGGGAGGTGGTCTTTAAAGTGAAGAAAAAAGCAGGAATACTGAATTATTTTATGATATTTGTTTTTTTATTTTTTACTTCAACTTTAAATATAAAAACAACTAGACCTCCTTTGGTAGAAAGAAATACACAAGAAAATCTAATTCTTTTACATGAGAAACAACCAATTCAAAATTATATCTTTGCAAATTTAACAGATAACAATAACACAGATGTAGCTGTCTGGAGAGATTTCTTACCAGAAATTTTAACAGAAAACAGTTTTCAAGAAGAAAAGTTAATTATTCATGAGAAAATTGAGTACAAACAGTACAGAAAGCCACTATACACCATACTTTCACGCTATCAAGAACGGGTATTACGGATTTAATTTATTCTTTCATTTCTAAATAATAAATATAAAAATGGAGGAATAAAAATGTTAAGTGTAAAAGAGAAAATTGAATTGGAAGAATTAGAATTAATGAATAGTAAGATTGAAAAGGAAATAGATGAGGAAATTGAAGATGGAGATGAATATGAGTATGATAACAGATTTGGAGGTACTTTACTACTAATTTCCTATTGTGGTATTGCTTTATTCATAATTTATAAAATAGCAGAACTTTTAGTAAAAAGATTTAGTTGATAAGGAGTAAAGGTGATGGATTTAGGGAAAAAGCTATCAGCAATATTTATAGGATTATTTTTATCAGTTGCAGTTTTTGCCAATGGAACTGTTTTTCAAGCAAAAGAGCTGTATAATGAGATGAAATTAAATGGGCTTATTAAATATGATGTTTTTGTACAAGGGGTAGAAGGATTTAATAAAATTGATAAGAAAGAAAAAATATTCTTACAATAGTTGATTTTTCACTACCTTCTACAGAAAAAAGAATGTATGTTTTAGATTTAGAAAAGAAAGAACTTCTTTTTAAATCTTATGTATCTCATGGAAAAAATACAGGTGATTTGTATGCAGAAAGTTTTTCTAATGCAGCTGAATCTAATAAAAGTTCTTTAGGATTTTTTATGACAGAAGCACCATATAAAGGCAGCAATGGATATTCCTTGAGGCTTGCTGGATTGGAGAAAGGGATAAATGATAATGCTATGAAAAGAAATATAGTAGTGCATGGAGCTGATTATGCTAATCCTGAAATAATAAAAACATCTGGAAGATTAGGTAGAAGTTTTGGGTGTTTTGCAGTCCCAGAAGATATGAATAATGAAATAATAGATGCTATAAAAGGCAGAAGCATTATATATGTTTACGCAGATAAATTAAAATTAGCAAAAGAAAGATATGTAAGTTTAAATCTTTAAAAAAGAAAACCTCTAGACTATTAATTTAGTTTAGAGGTTTTTGTTATATGAGTAAAAATAAATTGTCAGTAAAATGAATGAGTAGATTTAGGTTAAATCCTAACTATTTCAAATTAGGATTTGAAATTAATCTTCTGGATTTTCAACAGTAGTTTCTTTTAAAAAATTGAAAAGTTTTATAAAATTCTCTTTATTAAATATAATAAACTCTCCAAGAGATTTTTTTACTGGAAACAGATTAAGAAATTTCTCTGTGATAAAAAAAGAAACATACCTAATATTTTCATCTTCAGAATCTTTGTATATATTTATTAAAAAATTGCTCTTATTTTTTTCCTCTACAGCTAAAAGATATTTTAAAGCATCATATTTTTTGTTGAATATTTCATTTTTTAACCAAGGAATATTTCCGACATATTGATAATAAAGTTTTGTGGTCAATTTTGGTTTCATAATTATTTCACCTTTAAATTCCATTCCCAAGCAGTTCTTATTATATCTTTCACGTTGGTGTAATAAGGTTTCCAACCAAGTTCAGCTATAGCTTTTTTACTTGATGCTATAACACAAGGAGGATCTCCGGGTCTTCTAGATGTAATTTCTGCTGGAATATCTATTTTAGTTACTTCTTTTGCAGCATTAAGCATTTCAAGGACTGTAAAACCATTTCCATTTCCGAGATTGTATATGCCACTTATATTTTTTTCTAATGTTTTAAGAGAAAGTATATGTGCCCTTACTAAATCTACAACATGAATATAATCCCTTACTCCAGTTCCATCTTTGGTATTAAAATCATTACCATAAATAGAAAGTTTTGGTATAGTTCCTTTTGCAGCTTTTAATATGAGAGGTATAAGTGCAGTAATACCTTCACCCATTTGACCAATATCATGTTTCTCATGAGCTCCACCTACATTAAAATATCTAAAGATAGAATAATTAAGTTCATGAGCTTTTGCACAATCCATAATAATTCTTTCAGACATGAGTTTACTCATTCCATAAGGATTGATAGGATCTTTAGAATGGTTTTCATCTACTGGTTCAGGTTCTTTCACATCTCCATAAACAGCAGCAGTGGAAGAAAAAACTATATTTTTAATATTATTTTTTTTCATTGATTCAAGTAGACACATAACAGTATAAGTATTATTTAAGTAATATTTATTTGGTTCTACAACACTTTCTGGAACTTTTATATATCCAGCAAAGTGCATTACAGCATCTATTTTATTTTCAGTAAATATTTTATCCATCATATCAGCATCTTGAACATTGCCATGATAAAATTTCGCTCTTTTGTCTACAAGCTGCATAAAACCATTTTCCAAACTATCTATAACAACTACAGAATAACCAGAATCAAGAAGTTCAGCAACAGCATGACTTCCGATATACCCAGCTCCCCCTGTAACTAAAATATTTTTCATAAAGACCTCCTAAAAAGTAGTATCACCATATTATAACATTAAAAAAAGCAAGTTTGAATGGGAAATTTAGATATATTTTCTTGGGGTTAAAATATTATCAGGTATAGGCACTTTTTTATTGAAAAGTTTTATAAAGCTTCCATTAAAAAGAAGCATAATCAATGTACCTATTCCAATACCTTGAATGGATTTATTATAAATTCCAAAAAGAAGAGCTATAATAAAAGGTACACCAAGATATACATAATTTGCTTTTTTCATATCTGGAATTAAATAGTCATTAACAGTTTTTAAGAATTGATCAAAAGGGTTCATAGCTATATTTAATCTGAGATAAACTGAGATTCCACAGCTAAGTATAAGATTTCCAATTACAAAAAAAAGTATTCTAGAGATAATATGTTGAGGGTGTAACCATGAAAATATGTCTAAAAAGAAATCAAGGAATTTTCCAAAAATATATGCTACAAAAAAAGAGCCAGCAAGCTTGAAAACTTCAAATTTTTTGCTGATAAAAATAATAGGTATAAAAACCAAAAAATTGAGGATAATAGTACAGATACCTATTTGAAGGAGAAAAACTTTTGACATTCCTATACTTGCAGCAACCCAAGGTCCACTTCCAAGATCTCCTTTAATTAATAAAAAATTTCCAAAAGCATTTACTAAAATTGAAAAAATCCAAAGAACATATTTTTTAATCAAATTTAAATTCATTTTTCCCCTCGCTCATAAAAATAAAATATATTCCATAATTTTTGATTATACCACGGTTCTTTTAAAAGTTAAATAGAAATTAGTGTTTTCTATAAAAAAGCTTGATTTTATAGAATTTAAGATATAAAATCTTATCAAAAAAACAAGAAGTCTAAATAACTTATTAAGAAAAAGAGAATGGAATTTAAGTTTAATAATTTACATATTTTGTATATTTTTATTTAGATGCTATGATGAGTTATCTCTAGAGGTAAAAAATAAAATTTTAGGAGGTAATGAAAATGGCAAAAATAACAACAAATGAATTTGATTGCGAATATAAAATTACTAAAATTGATAAAGATGGTGATTCAGGGAATGTAATTATAAAATCTAAAATAGTTGGAGCTCCAGGGACATACAAATTTAGTTTTGTGGTTGCTCATAGTGTAACTTCAGAATTTCTTGTTGATGATGCATTAAGAGAAATGATGAGAAGTACCTTAGTAGTAACTGGAAATAGTACTCCTCTTACATATAAGAATGTTATATTTACTAGAATATAGTAAAGTTTGAAAGTTCTAAATAAAAGAAGTTGTTACAAATAAATGATTAAAAATCATTTATTTGAACAACTTCTTTATCTTTTTAGAAAAATACAACAGTTATGTATATTTAGCATATTTTAATATTGAGCTTCTGAAAGGACCATGTCTTTTCCAAATTCTCTATCTAAAATAAGAGAAATATTAACTTCAGATTTTGTATCTAAAGCAGCTCTTATTTCATCAGCTATATCTTTAGCAACATCATTATAGGCTTTTTTATCAAATTCTTTCCAAGCCCTGTCAGTAAAAAGACTATCTGTTTCTATAACAACAAAAGGTGTTCCATTGACTACTCCAATATCAATATCATCGATTTTTAATTTATGTGTACCATCAGTGATATAAGAATGTTTTAATTCTATTTGATCTTCTAATAAGTCAAATGTTTTATCTCCACCAGCAAAAGCAAAAGAAGACATAATCAGCATTAATCCTATAAGCTGTTTTTTCATAAATGTACCTCCAAAGAATTAAAAGTAATATTCTAAAAAATTTAGATTAGGCCATAATTCTGCAAAATCAAGTTTAATTATAGGAATATTTGTATTTATTTTACTATTGTCAAGAGTTAGAATCAAGTCAGGATTAATATTAGATGAAAAGAAACAATCTAATTCATAACTTGAAATTATAGTTATATTATTTATCTTATAAAAATTTTTAAGATATTTTGAAACAAGTTTTCCTAAAAAATGTTTAATAGAATTATCTATTATTAAAATATTTTTACTGCTTGTTTTTAAACCATTTGACTTTAAAATATGGTTTTTTAATAGCAAAGTTATGAAGAGAAGATCATCAGTATGAAATTGTCTAAAAACTTTTTAGTAAATTCATCTACAATTTTAAAAATATCTTCACATGAATCAGGAATATGTGAGATTTTTTTTTGATGCTGACTTATATTAAATTCAGCTTTGTAATTGGAAAGCTTGAATGAATATGAAAGTATCATTAAAAAATTCTCATCAATAGTAAAAGCAACATTTAATTTTTCTTTTAAAATAGAAAGAAAGTTTTCAATCTCTGGTTTTAGCTTATACTCTCCTTTATAAGTTTCAATATCAGAATCAAGAAAAACTGTTATGATTTGGTCAGTTTCATAATCTTCAATAGGTATATGGATATTGTTTAATAATTTTTCTTTAAGATTTTGATATTTTTGAGAATGAGAATTATTTTCTATTTTCAAAGAATCATCCTTGAAATTTTTTCTTAATTTTCCAGATAATATAATGCCTATAACATAATAGAAACTTTCTGGAGGAAGAGTAATATTTATACCTCTTGTCACTTCCATAAGCATTCTATCTATTAGGGATATACTACAATTTTCGTTGAATACCTTTAAGAATTTTTGAAATATTTTATTTATATTACCTTTTTTTATCAATAACTTTTCTATAAATTGGCTAAGAAGCTGCCTCATATCAGCTTCTTTTCCAACTAAGGTAACTCCTTTCCCAGCAACAGGGACGAGTTCAATATTTTTTTTGGAAAAAAATTCTTTTATATCTATCATATCATAGTTAAGAGCTCTTCTTGTTATCCCAAGCTCTTCAGCTATTGGATTCAACGTTATAAGGTTATCTGTAAGTAGTTTTAATATAATATATTCTTTTCTTTCTTCTACAGTTATAATTTCTTTTGAAATGAGATGAGAAATTAAGCTTGAATCTTTATTTTTAATATAGTAAACACCATTATTTTCTACTAAGGAATTTAAATTATTACTTTTTAAAAAATTTTTAATTGTTTTTATATTATTTGCTACAGTTCTATTGGTTATAGAAAAAAAATCTGCAAGTTCATCAATTGTAAACTTATTTCCAGTGAGGAATAAGTTAATAATTTTAAGAGAACGCTTTGTTAAAATCATTAGAACACTCCTCTAGTTTTTTATATTATATGTTATTATAGAAAGAAATTATGAAAATTGAGTGACAAAAGAAAAAAATGTGATAATATCTATATATAAATATATATAGAATATAAAAAGAGGTGTTTTAAATGGCAGCGAAAAAAAATGAAGAAATGAGTAAAGAAAAAGCATTAGATTTAGCTATAAAGCAAATATCAAAAGAATTTGGAGAAGGATCTATAATGAAACTTGGGAATAACCTAAGTATGAATGTAGAAGTTATTTCAACAGGAAGTTTAAATCTTAATATAGCATTAGGTGTGGGAGGAGTACCTAGAGGAAGAATAATAGAAGTATATGGAGCAGAAAGTTCAGGGAAAACAACAATAGCTCTTCATATAGTAGCAGAAGCACAAAAAGCTGGAGGAATAGCAGCTTTTATAGATGCAGAACATGCTTTAGATCCTGTATATGCAAGAGCTTTGGGAGTAGATGTAGATGAATTGCTAATATCACAGCCAGACTATGGAGAACAGGCACTTGAAATAGCAGATATGCTTGTAAGGTCAAATGCAGTGGATATTATAGTAGTGGACTCTGTAGCTGCTCTTGTACCAAAAGTAGAAATAGATGGAGAAATGGGAGATCAGCAGATGGGACTTCAGGCAAGACTGATGTCAAAAGCTTTAAGAAAACTCACTGCAACATTGAATAAATCAAAAACTACAATGGTATTTATCAATCAAATAAGGGATAAAATTGGTGGTTTTGGTTTTGGTCCTCAAACTACAACTACTGGAGGAAAAGCTTTAAAATTCTATTCATCAGTCAGACTGGAAGTAAAAAGAATTGGTTCTGTAAAGCAAGGTGATGAGGTAATAGGAAATGAAACAGTGGTAAAAGTTACAAAAAATAAAGTAGCCCCTCCATTTAAAGAAGCTGCATTCCAAATAATGTATGGAAAAGGAATAACTAGAGTAGGAGAAATAATGGAGATAGCTCTAAATAATGATATAGTATCTAAATCAGGAGCATGGTTCAGTTTTGGAGATATTAGATTAGGTCAGGGAAAAGAAAATGTAAAGGCAAGACTTGAAACAGAACCTGAATTATTTGGACAGATAGAGAAAAAAGTAATGGAGATAATAGAAAAAGGTGAACTAGATACTAAACCTTCTAAAAAGAAAGCTACAGAAAGTACTGAATCTGATGAAAATGACACATTAGAATTTGCTGGAGATAGCGAAGGAATTATTGAAGAGGAAATATAATTTTTGGAATTAGAGATAGGAGCTGGTTTATGAAGATATTTAAGTCAGGGAGAGGAAATTATTTATATGCTGAAGTTTCTCTTTGGGGAAGAATAAAAAAATGGTTGAGAAAAAACAGAAAATGTAATAAAATATTATTATAAGATAAAAATTATGTTTTTAAAATTCAACACCCCAAAAGGAGATGAGGTATATGGAAAAAATACTTTTAAAAAATGGGAAATTTGTTTTAGGAAATAGAATTGTTTCAGGAGATTTATTAGTAATAGATGGTAAAATAAAAAAAATAATAGAAAATGAAAATCCTTTATATGAAAATGGAATAGATTTAAAAGGAAAATATGTAGTACCTGGATTTATTGATGCACATATCCATGGAGCATATGGTGCTGATGCTATGGACGGAACTGTAGAAGCTTTAAAAACTATTTCATCTTTTGTAGTAAAACATGGAACTACTAATTTTCTTGCTACAACTCTTACAAGTACAAAAGATGTTTTAAAAAATGTTTTAGAAAAAATAGCAGAGGTACAGGATAAAGAACTAGATGGAGCAAATATATTTGGAGCTCATATGGAAGGACCATATTTTGATATACAATATAAAGGAGCTCAAAATGAAAAATACATGAAGCCAGCTGGGATAGAGGAAATAAAAGAATATCTAAGTGTAAAACCAGGACTTGTAAAATTATTTTCATTATCACCTAAAGATGATGCTGCACTAGAAGCAATCAAATTTTTGAAAGAAAATGGCGTAATAGTTTCTATAGGACATTCAGCTGTATATTTTGATGATGTGCAAAAAGCTATAAAAGCTGGTTTGAGCCATTCAACACATACATATAATGGAATGAGAGGATTCACTCATAGAGAACCAGGAGTAGTAGGGGCTGTATTAAGTAGTGATTCTGTAATGGCAGAAATTATATTTGATAAAATTCACGTTCACCCAGAAGCTATAAGAATTTTATTAAAAGCAAAAGGGGTAGATAAAGTAGAGTGTATCACAGATGCTATGAGTGCTACTGGACTTCCAGATGGAAATTATAAACTTGGAGAGCTTGATGTTTATGTAAAAGATAATCAGGCTAGACTTGTAAGTAATGATTCACTTGCAGGAAGTGTACTTACTTTAGACAAGGCATTTAAAAATATTATTGAATTAGGATATAGTATTTTTGATGCAGTTAAGATGACAAGTACAAATGCTGCTAGAGAATTTGGGCTTAATACTGGAGAAATATCTGAAGGAAAAGATGCAGATCTTGTTGTATTAAATAATGATTATTCTGTTGATATGACATTTGTAAAAGGTAAATTAAAATATCAAGCTTAAAAAATAAAAAATAATAGAAAATTACAATTTTTTTTGATGATTAATAACTGGAAAGAAGATAGTTTTAAATTTTAAAATAAAATATCTCTTGACAAAAATAAAAATAACATCTACAATGAACATGAATAAAATAGATCCGGTAGGTAAGGCTACTACAGGGATATGGATTGCTGCCGCAAAATAGTGGAGACACTATGCGTTGGTTTGAACAGGCGATATCGAAACCAAGGTATCATCTAATGCAATTTCACCGCCCTGCAGAGTTAAAGCTCAAACGGTGGCAGAAATCATGTAGTGATGATTTTATATTTGGGATATAATCCCATACCATTGTTTTTGCTTTGGTATGGGATTTTTTTATTAATAACAATTTTTTAGAAAATAGTGAGGTGAGAAGAATGGACACGGGAAATAATAATAGTACAGACCTGAGAGGGCAGAGCATGAGTAGAAGAATAAGACCTAGTGTCCATTCTTTTGCTCTGTAAATATATAAAATCTTTGTTCTTTCAGCTATGTTCTGTTATTTTCAAAATTTATTAGAAAATAAAGGAGGAACAGACCGATGATGAAAGAAAAAATGAAAAAAAATTATCTAAGAAAAAATGTAGAAAAAACAGTTCATAAAGATGAAGTAAATTTAAGAATGGAATATGCAGCAAATAGTGATATTGCTGATATATTAAAAAGATTTGGAAGTACAATAAAAGGGATTGAAAAAGAAAGGATAAAATTTTCTAGAGAAAAATATGGAAAAAATAAAGTAACGCATGGAAAGAAAAAATCTCTATTTAAAAGAATGTGTGATGCCTTTGTAAATCCTTTTACAGCAATACTTTTTTGTTTAGCTGTAGTTTCAGGAATAACTGATATTGCTATTCCTATTTATAATAACATACCTGAAGATGTAGATATTATGACTGTAACAATAATTTTAACTATGGTAATAATATCAGGAGTACTTCGTTTTGTACAGGAAGCCAGAAGCAACAATGCAGTAGAAAAGCTTCTTGAAATGATAACTACTACCACATGTGTAGAAAGAATGGAAGATGGAAAAAAGGAAATACCATTGGAAGAAGTGGTAGTTGGGGATATAGTACATCTTGCAGCTGGAGATATGATTCCAGCAGATATGAGAATAATTGAGGCTAAAGATTTATTTATCAGTCAGTCAGCTTTAACAGGTGAAAGTGAGCCTCTTGAAAAAACACCAGAAGCAGCTAAAGAAAAAAATGAAGCTATTACAGAATATAACAATCTTGCATTTATGGGGAGTAATGTTATCAGTGGAGCTGCTGTTGGAATAGTAATTTCTGTTGGTAATGATACTATATTTGGTTCAATGGCACAGTCGATATCAGAGGAACCAATAGTTACAAGCTTTGAAAAAGGAGTAAATTCTGTTTCATGGGTACTCATTCGTTTTATGCTGGTAATGGTTCCAGTGGTATTTTTTATCAATGGAATGACAAAAGGAAATTGGATACAGGCTTTTCTTTTTGCTGTATCAATAGCTGTAGGACTTACTCCTGAAATGCTTCCTATGATAGTAACTACTTGCCTAGCTAAAGGTGCAGTTTCTATGTCAAAGAAAAAAACTATTGTAAAGAATCTCAATTCTATTCAAAATTTTGGAGCTATGGATATTTTGTGTACAGATAAAACTGGAACTTTGACACAGGATAAAGTAGTATTAGAATATCATATGAATGTTCATGGAAAAGAGGATAGTCGTGTATTGCGTCATGCTTTCCTTAACAGCTGGTATCAAACAGGACTCAAAAATCTTATGGACTTATCAATAATTGAAAGAACAGAAGAAGAGGGAAAAGAAGATAAATCATTAAAAGGTTTAGCTGAGATGTATAAAAAAGTAGATGAAATACCATTTGATTTCTCTCGTCGTCGTATGACAGTAGTTGTTGAAGATAACAGTGGAAAAACACAGATGATTACTAAAGGAGCAGTTGAGGAAATGCTTTCTATTTGTAAATATGTAGAATACAGAGGAAAGGTAGAAATTTTAAACGACGAATTAAAAAGAGATATACTTCAGACAGTGGATGATTTTAATGAAGATGGAATGAGAGTTATAGCAGTAGCACAAAAAACAAATCCTTCTCCAGTTGGAGCTTTCGGAGTAAAAGATGAATGTGATATGGTTCTTATAGGATATCTTGCTTTTCTTGATCCACCAAAAGAAACAACAGCTAAAGCTATACAAGCATTGAAAGAATATGGGGTTGCAACTAAAATCTTAACTGGTGATAATGATAAAGTTACTAGAAGCATATGTCAAAAAGTAGGACTTAAAGTTGAAAAAATACTGCTGGGTTCTGATTTAGAAAAAATGACTGATTATGAGTTGGGAAAATCAGCAGAAAATATAAGTGTATTTGCAAAGCTTTCACCTGATCAAAAAGCCAGAATAGTAAGAGTGCTTCGTGATAGTGGTCATACTGTAGGTTTTATGGGAGATGGAATAAACGATGCAGCAGCTATGAAAGCAGCAGATATAGGAATATCAGTAGATACAGCTGTAGATATTGCTAAGGAATCAGCAGATATTATTCTTTTGGAGAAAGATCTCATGGTACTTGAAGAAGGGATAGTAGAGGGACGTAAAACATATGCCAATATGATAAAATATATAAAAATGACTGCTTCATCAAATTTCGGAAATATGTTTTCAGTACTTGCAGCTAGTGCATTTATTCCTTTTTTGCCTATGATGAGCGTACAGCTGATATTTTTAAATTTAATATATGATCTTTCATGTACTACTATCCCTTGGGATAATGTAGATGATGAATTTTTAAGAATACCAAGAAAATGGGACGCTTCATCTGTTGGAAAATTTATGTTATGGATAGGACCTACAAGTTCCATATTTGATATAACAACATATCTTGTATTATATTTTATCATATGTCCAATGTTTGTATCTGGAGGATTACATTATCATATGATTCCAGCATCAGATGAATCAATGAGAAATATGTTTGTAGCACTATTCCAAACTGGTTGGTTTGTTGAATCTATGTGGACACAGACTTTAGTTATTCATATGATAAGAACATCAAAAATACCATTTATTCAAAGTAGAGCATCATTATCAGTAAGTTTGCTTACTTGTAGTGGAATATTATTTCTTTCATTAATTCCATATACAAAACTTGGAGAAATGATAGGGCTTACAGTTTTACCAACTGTATATTGGCCTTTCTTAATAGGAACTGTTACTCTTTACATGATACTTGTTACATTTTTAAAGAAAGTATATGTAAAACGTTATGGAGAACTTCTATAAAAATAGAAATTTTTTATAATCAGTAAATCAATTAAATCAATTAAATAAAAAATACTGATAGAGAGAAATTTTATTTTCTTAATATCAGTATTTTTATATCTGGGTTATTTTAGGTTTTTAATAAAATATTTTTATTTTAATTTGTTTATATCAAAAGAACTAAAGTTTTTACCTGTATTTTTTATTTTTTCTGTCATTTTAAAAGTTTCATCAGAAAAAGTATTCATATTTTCTTCAATTTGATATAATTTTTCATCATCAATAGAAAATTTTTTAAATAGAGTATCATGTATTTTATTTAAAATATATCTAAAGTGAAAGTTGTTTCTGGATATTTTTTTTCCTGAAAAAAGGCTTTTATTTTTAACTTTATTTAAGAAATTATCAAACTCTTCAATGCTTTTTCGGTAACATTTACTGGACAACATTCCAGTATTCTGATGAGAAGTAAAGTTGGATATTCTTGAAGAAATTTCATAAACAAAGTCAGCTGTATATTCTATTTTTTCATAAGGTAATATTCTCACTTTTCTTAAGGCTTCAATATATGTATCTTCATCAATTCCAATTTCCTGAGCTATTTTTTTGAATTTTTCTTCATCTGGTTTTTCTGAAAGCACTTGTCCACAGAGAAAGCAGCCAACTAAAGTATCTCCCATTATAATAGGGCTAGCAAAATCTATCAATCCAGCATGGCATTTATATACAATAGGTTTTTTTAAAGATTTTGCTTTCAAGCCACCATAAGCATCACAGAGCATACATTTTTTTAAACCTATTTCAGTTTTTCTGGTATGGTTGATACAGAAATCAGAAAAATTACTTGGTCTAGTGAGAGGAAGTCCATTTATATCAGTTATAACGCTTCCTATTCCAAATTCTTCTGCCAGTCTATCTTGTAATATTTGAAAAAATTCAATATCTAGAAACTCTGAAAATTTATTATTCATTTCTGAATTATTCATTGAATATCATTCTCCTTATTTTAGTATATAGCCAAAGCCCCTTTTAGAAATTAAAACTTCATTTAGAATAGGAAGTTTTTTTCTTAATCTTTTTAAACATTGGTCTACAGCTTTATCACTAATATCAAAATTTTCATTCCATACATTATCTAAAATAGTGGCTCTAGTCAAGAGAAGACCTCTATTTAGGATAAAATATGAAAGTAGTTCAAATTCATTTTTTGATAGGACTATATTTTCATTATTATAGATTGTGACTTTATTTTTCAGAAACATTTTTATATTTTCATATTGTAAAAACTCTTTGTCTTTAGGAATTCTTGCGATAAATTTTCTTATTCTTATTAATAATTCTTTAGGGTCAAAAGGTTTTTTTATATAATCATCACACCCCAATTCCAGATTTGCATTTACACTTTCTTGTGAAGTATCAGCTGTAAGTGCAAGAATAAATGGAGAACCATAGAATTCTTGGTTGCTTCTTATTTCTTTGCATATAGAACTTCCATTTCCATCAGGTAAAGAGAGATCTAAGAGAATAATATTTGGAATCTCTTTTTTTACTATTTTTAACCCTTTAGCTACAGAAGAAGCTTCTAAAATATTTATATTAGTTTCTTCAGAAAGAATAACTTTTAGAAAATCTCTTGTTTCTTCTGAGTCTTCAATAATTAATAAATTGATCATCATTATCACCTTTTTTTCCACTAAATGTAAAATATTCAAGATAGCTGAATAAAACAGATTCATTAATAGGTTTTGTTATATAACCATCAAAACCATAAGGGAGATATTTTTCTTTATCCCCAATTATAGCCTGAGCAGTAAGTGCTATTACAGGAATATCTTTTAATTCAGCTTTTGATTTTATATGTGATATAGTTTGTACTCCGTCCATAACAGGCATTTGTATATCAAGGAATACAATATCAAATTTTTGATTATGAATTTCTTTTAATGCAAGAAGTCCATTTTCTACGCATATGACTTCTATTAGAGGAGATTCAAGTATAGCTCTTAAGAAATCTCTATTTTCTTCTACATCTTCTGCAATAAGGAGTTTGATTTTTTTATTTTTAAAATTTAAATAAGTGTTAAAAAGTTCACTATAATCCAGTGTATGAGTCATTCTTTCAAGTTCTTCAATCTGAAGAAGAATGTTTTCAAAGTTAATATGCTCTTTTTTCAGTTCATTAGATATATTTTTAGATATATCGTAAATAAGAGTAAGATTAAGATTCCCATATGTTCCAAGGATAAGATGATTTATTTCTCTTATTTTTTCAATATCCTGTTTTTTGTAGGCAGATTTTAAATTTTTAAGTCTGATAGGGAATTTTAAAATACTTTTTAATATTATAGATTTTATATTTTGATTGTTAGAGTTTAATATTTTTGTAAGTATAGCAGAAAAGTTTTCATTTTTTCTATGGAAAATTTCAATAGGAATTTTAACTTTAAAAGTTGTTCCCACTAATATTCTGCTTTCTACTTCAATTGTCCCATTTAGTATTTCTACAAGTTTTTTTGTTATACTGAGTCCAAGTCCAGCACCAGAAGATTGTTTATTTATCTGTCCAAAACTTTCAAAAATATAATTTAGATTAGATTTTGAAATTCCAATACCACTGTCATATACATTGAAGCATAAAAAAGAATCTTTTATATTTACTTCACAAAGAACAAACCCTTTTTCAGTATATTTGATGGCATTATGAATGAGGTTTTTAGCGATTTCATATATTTTCATTTTATCTGAGTAAATCATTATTTCATCAAGGAAAAAATCTATTTTAAATTTAATATTTTTACTTGATGCTAGAGTACTGTGTTCATAATAAATATCTTGAAATAATTCTTTGACATTAAAAGATTCACAATTTAAATCTATCTTTCCAGCTTCTATTTTGGAAAAATCTAGAAGTTCATTAGTAAAATTTAAAAGCTTTACTCCTGAAGTATGTATTATATCTAGTTTTTCTTTAAGTGGAGAATCAGGAAATTCCTTAAGCAGTAGACGGGAATAACCGATAATTGGAGTTAAAGGTGTACGCATTTCATGGCTTATTTTAGCCAGAAATTCGTTTTTTGCTTTATTTGCTGATTCAGCAATTTCTTTTGAAATTATAAGCTCTTTCGTTCTTGTTTCCACAATACTTTCCAGATTTTTATTTAATAATCTCAATTCTTCACTGAGAGTTTCAGCTTTCTCCTTTTCTCTTTTAATCTCTCCTTCTTTTACTAGTATATCCATAATATCAGTTTTAACTGATGAAAATACTTTATAAAAACAATCTTCCATATTCATAAACTCATTTTTTAAATCAACTATAAATTTTTCATTAACCATTGTTATGGTTTTATCAAATTTTTCTAAAGTTTTGTAGATGTTTAAAAGCGTAAATTTGCTTATAAAATTTGAGAGTAAAAAAAATATGAAAATAGATATTATTATTTTTAGTATAGAAGTATTTTTTATATTTGAAATATCGATATATTCTTTTAGAAGAAAGAATAATATCATTAAAAATATAACAAAAGTAATAGTGTTTGAAACTGCTATTTTTTTATGAATTCTCATTGTTATCTCCTGATATTTATTTTTAAAAGATATGATTTAAGATTATTTGTATTGAAAAAAAATGAAATGACATTATTATGACAATTTAATTTAATAATATATTAATATTCTAAATATATCAACCATTTTTTTTAAAATCAGGAGGTAAAATTATGGAAATTTTTCAGGCAACCACTGAAATATTTACTGGAATAGGGGTTGAAGAAGTTTTAAAAAATTTACAGTTCAGAAAGATTATTTTTATAACAGATTCAATGATGAGAAAAGTTGGATTAGCTGAAAAAATAGAAAATATTTTAAAAAGTATGGACATTAAATATAAAATATTTGACGGGGTAGAGGTAGATCCATCATTAGAATCCATAAAAAAAGCATTGGATATAGTGATTGATTTTTCTCCTGAAATGCTAATAGCATTAGGGGGAGGTTCTACACTGGATTCAGCAAAGGCAGTATCATATTTCATGAAAAATACTGGAATAGAAATACCAGTCTTAGCTATACCTACAACATGTGGAACTGGATCAGAGGTAACTTCTTATGCAGTCATAACAGACAGGGAAAATGATGTAAAAATACCTATTAAAGATGATGAAATGGTACCTAAAATAGCAGTCCTTGACCCAGAATTTACAAAAACACTGCCTAAAGTAGTAGTTGCAGATGGAGGAATAGATGCTCTTACTCATGCAATAGAATCTTACACTTGTAAAAATGCAAATCTATATACTCAAATATATGCTATGGCAGCTATAAGAGGAATATTTAAAAATATTTTAAAAATGTACAAAAACATAGAGGATAAAGAGGCAAGAATAGAAATGGGAAAAGCTTCATGTATAGCAGGGTTTGCTTTTGAAAAATCAGGTCTTGGAATAAATCATAGTTTAGCACATGCAATTGGAGGAAAATTTCATAAATCTCATGGAAGATCAAATGGAACTATACTTCCATACATAATAAGATTTAATTCTTCTGATTCTGAAACAGCTAAAAGATATTATGAAATTTCCAAAGAGATGGAATTTCCATGCAGCAGTGCCGCAGAAGGAGCAGAGAGCCTTGCTGTAGCAGTAGAGGTTCTTAATAAAGCTCTAGGATTGCCTGGGTGTGTAAGAGAAATGGGAGTAGACGAAAAAGAATATATGAAACTTATTCCAGAAATGGCAGAAACAGCTCTAAAAGATATGTGTACAAGTGGAAATATGAAAAAAGTAGATTCTACAGATCTGGAAAATCTTTTAAAAAAAGTTTTTTAATGTATCAAAAAAAATTAAATATGACATTTTTGTGACATTTTATCTTTTTATAATCAAAATGATATGTAAGATAAAACCTTTAAATACATAAAAATAAATAAGGGGGTAAATTAATGCAAGAAAATCTAGTAGAAAAAATGATGGCAGAAGTAATGGAAAAACTGAAAGAAAAGAATAATGGTTCAGAGTGTGTTCCAAGTAAAAAGAATGCCGTTTGACAGAATTTGTAGGAATTACTACACATGGTGATGGGATTGGATTAGTGATAGCCAATGTTGATCCTGCTCTTCATGAAGCAATGGGGATAGATAAAAAATATCGTTCTATTGGAATAATAGGAGCAAGAACTGGAGCTGGACCTTTTATAATGGCAGCTGATGAGGCAGTAAAAGCCACAAATACAGAAGTTATATCAATAGAACTTCCTAGAGATACAAAAGGTGGAGCTGGACATGGATCATTAATACTTTTTGGGGCAGAAGATGTATCAGATGCTAAAAGAGCAGTGGAAGTGGCAATAACTGCTGTAACTGAAAAATTCGGAGATGTATATGGAAATGATGCTGGACATATAGAACTTCAATATACAGCAAGAGCTTCACATGCTTGTAATAAAGCTTTTGGAGCACCTTTAGGAAAATCATTCGGAATAATAGTTGGAGCTCCAGCAGCAATTGGAGTGGTAACAGCAGATACAGCTCTAAAAGCTGCAAATGTTGAAGTATTATCATATTCTTCACCAGCAAAGGGAACTAGTTTTTCAAATGAAGTTATATTAACTATTTGTGGAGATTCTGGAGCTGTAAGACAAGCTATACTAGCAGCAAAAGAAGTTGGTGTAAAACTTCTTGAAGCTTTGGGAGGACCTGCTCCTTCAGCAGCAACTCCATATATTTAGAAAATAGTACATGAATAAGTACATAATTAAATTGATGGAGTTAGAAAAATAGGAGGTTAGAATGAGATCAAAGCGTTTTGAAATATTAGGAGCAAGACCTGTAAATAAAGATGGATATGTAAAAGAATGGCCAGAAGTAGGGTTAATAGCTATGAACTCTCCTTTGGATCCAAAACCAAGTGTAAAAGTAGAAAATGGAAAAATAGTTGAACTTGATGGGAAAAAAAGAGAAGATTTTGACCTTTTAGACTATTTTATTGCAGATTATGGAATTAGAGTTGAGAATGCTGAAAAAGTAATGGCAATGGACTCAACAGAGATTGCAAGAAAATTAGTTGATATAAATGTATCAAGAGATGAAATATTAAAAATAACTCTTTCTCTTACTCCAGCAAAAGTTGCTGAAATAATGGGAAAAATGACAGTATTAGAAATGATGATGGCTGTTAATAAGATGAGAGCAAGAAAAACTCCATCAAACCAATGTCATGTTACAAATATAAAAGATAATCCTGTACAGATAGCAGCAGATGCAGCTGAGGGATCACTTAGAGGATTCTCAGAAGAGGAAACAACAGTAGCAGTAGCAAGATATGCACCTTTTAATGCAATATCTCTACTAGTTGGTTCACAAGTAGGAAGACCAGGAATACTTACTCAATGTTCTGTAGAAGAAGCTACTGAGCTTTTACTAGGAATGAGAGGACTTACAGCTTATGCAGAAACTGTATCAGTATATGGAACAGAACCTGTATTTATAGATGGAGATGATACTCCTTGGTCAAAAACTTTCCTAGCATCAGCTTATGCATCAAGAGGATTGAAAATGAGATATACATCAGGAAGTGGATCAGAAGTTCTTATGGGATATGCAGAAGGGTGTTCAATGCTTTATCTTGAAGCTCGTTGCTTGTTTATAACTAAGGGAGCAGGAGTGCAGGGAATACAAAATGGATCAGTAAGTTGTGTTGGAGTTCCAGGAGCAGTACCAGGTGGAGTAAGAGAAATCTTAGCAGAAAATTTGGTTGCTATGATGCTTGACCTTGAATGTGCTTCAAGTAACGACCAAACTTTCACTCACTCTGATTTGAGAAGAGTAGCAAGATCATTGATGCAGATGATACCAGGAACTGACTTTATCTGTTCAGGATACAGTTCAACTCCTAACTATGACAATATGTTTGCAGGATCAAACTGGGATGCAGAGGACTATGATGACTGGAATATAATCCAGAGAGATTTAAGAATAGATGCAGGATTGAAACCTGTAAGAGAAGAAGATGTAATTAAAGTTAGAAACAAAGCAGCAAAAGCTATTCAGGCAGTATTTGAAGCTTTAGGACTTCCAGAAATTACAGATGAAGAAGTAGAAGCAGCTACTTATGCTCATGGAAGTAAAGATATGCCTGAAAGAGATATGGTTGCAGACATCAAAGCAGCAAGTGAAATGATGGAAAGAGGAATTACTGGTATAGATGTAGTAAAAGCTCTTAAATCAAAAGGATTTGATGATGTTGCTTCTGATTTGTTGAAACTTATGAAATTGAGAGTTGCAGGTGACCACTTACATACATCAGCAATTTTAGATAAAGATTTTAATGTAATCAGTGCTGTAAATGATAAAAATGATTATAGTGGACCAGGAACAGGATATCAAATCTCTCCTGAAAGATGGACTGAACTTTCAAATATTGGAAATGCAGTAGATGCATCAAAAATCAAATAGAGTAGGAGGTAAGAGATGCAACTGAATGAAAATGAAATCAGAGGTATTATTGAAGAAGTTATAAAAAGATATGCAGGAGAAGCAGTAGAAACTCCAAAATCAAAACCAGCTGTTGAAGTAAACAGAGCAGGGAATCTTGAGCTTATAGAAACAGGGGAAGCTAAAAAAGGAGTTAAAAGTGATGAAGTTATAATAGCTTTGGCACCAGCCTTTGGAAAATTTCAGACTGAAACAATAACTCATATTCCTCATGAAGATGTACTAAAAGAATTAATGGCAGGAATAGAAGAAGAAGGACTTACTCCTAGAGTTATTAGAGTATTAAGAACTTCAGATGTTTCTATACTTGCTAATGATGGAGCAAAACTTAGTGGATCAGGAATAGGTATAGGAATTCAATCTAAAGGAACAACAGTTATACATCAAAAAGATCTTTTTCCTTTAACAAATCTTGAATTATTCCCACAAGCTCCTTTATTGGAAAGAGAACACTATAGAATGATAGGAAAAAATGCTGCTAAATATGCAAAAGGAGAATCACCAAAGCCAGTTCCTCAAATGAACGATCAGATGGCAAGACCTAAATATCAAGCTATTGCAGCATTACTACATATAAAAGAAACAGAACATGTAGTTAAAGATGCTAAACCTGTGGAGTTAAAAGTTATTTTCAAATAAAAATTAAAGGTGGTGAATTAATTTGGATCAACAATTACTTGAAAAAATGATAAGAGAAGTTATGCTTTCAATGGCAAAAGGAGAAAGCAGCAATTCAAATACAGCAACTGCATCAAACTATGGAAAGACAACAAGTACTGACTATCCATTGAGCAAAAAGAAAGCTGATACAGTAAAATCAGCAACTGGAAAAAGATTAGATGAGTTTACTATAGAGAATGTCATGAGTGGAAAAGTAGGAGCAGCTGACTGTAGAATAGCTCCAGAAACTCTTGAAATGCAGGCTCAAGTAGCTGAAAGTGTAAATAGAAACTCATTTGCAAGAAATTTGAGAAGGGCATCAGAACTTATAGCAGTGCCAGATACAAGAATACTTGAGATATATAACAGTCTTAGACCATACAGATCAACAAAAGCTGAATTAATAGCAATAGCTGAAGAGTTGGAAACTAAATATAAAGCTGTTGTAAATGCACAATTCATTAGAGAAGCAGCAGAATTATACGAAAAAAGAGACAGATTGAGAAAAGATTAATCTTTCCCTATTAGGAGGAAAAATGAAGCTTATTGTAGGAATAGATATAGGAAATGCAACAACTGAAAGTACTCTTGCTGAGGTCAATGGAAAAGATATCAAGGTTTTAAGCAGTGGTATAACAAAAACTACTGGAATAAAAGGTACAAAGGAAAATGTAAAAGGTGTATTTTCATCTTTACAAAAAGCTTTTCAAAGTGCTGGCAGAGATATCTCTGAATTATCCTTGGTAAGAATAAACGAAGCTGCTCCTGTTATAGGAGATGTTGCAATGGAAACAATAACAGAAACTATAATAACTGAATCTACTATGATAGGTCATAATCCTACTACTCCAGGAGGGGCAGGAATAGGAGTTGGAACATCTATTCTGATAGAAAATATAGATGAAAGACTAGCAGGTGAAGATGTAATAGCTCTTATATCAAAAGAGATAGATTTTCAGGATGCTGCAGCAAAGATAAATGAAATGACAGCGAAAGGTGTAAATATAAGAGGAGCAGTAGTTCAGAAAGATGATGCAGTTCTCATAAATAACAGACTGAATAAAAAAATTCCAATAGTAGATGAAGTACTGTATTTTGAAAAAATACCTGTAAATATGCTGACAGCTCTAGAAGTTGCTGAAAAGGGTAAAGTTATTTCAATGCTTTCAAATCCTTATGGAATAGCAACATTATTTAAACTCAATTCTGAAGAAACTAAAATGATAGTACCTATTTCAAGAGCTCTGATAGGAAATAGATCAGCTGTAGTAATAAAAACTCCTAAAGGAGATGTAAAATCAAGAGTAATTCCAGCAGGAAAAATACATATAGCTGGAATGTCAAAAAATAGAGAAATAGAAGTAGATAAAGGTGCAGAACCTATAATGGAAGCTCTGGAAGCTTGTTTTCCTATAAATGACATCTGGGGAGAAACTGGAACAAATGCAGGTGGAATGCTTGAAAAAGTAAGAATAGTTATGGCACAACTGACAGATCAGGATCCCAAAGATATTAAAATACAAGACTTGCTGGCAGTAAATACTTTTGTTCCCAAGAAAGTAAAAGGGGGAATAGCAGAGGAATTTTCAATGGAAAATGCCATAGGATTAGCTGCAATGGTAAAGGCTGACAGACTTCAAATGGAAAGAATAGCTTTAGATCTTCAGGAAAAATTAGGAAAAAGTGTAGTAGTTGGAGGAGTGGAAGCTGAAATGGCAATAATAGGAGCTCTTACTACTCCAGGGACTAATAAACCTCTCGCAATAATAGATATGGGAGCAGGATCTACAGATGCATCTGTAATAACAAGAGAAGGCAGAATATCATCATGTCATCTGGCTGGAGCAGGGAATATGGTTACAATGCTTATAGATAAGGAATTGGGATTGGATAACTTTGATTTGGCAGAAGATATAAAAAAATATCCTTTGGCAAAAGTAGAAAGCCTGTTTCACATCAGACATGAAGATGGAAGCGTTGAGTTTTTTGAAGATACTCTTGATCCAAGAACTTTTGCAAGAGTTGTCATATTAAAAGAAGGAAAAATGATTCCTTTGGATATAGATGAACCTATTGAAAAGATTAAAAAAGTAAGAAGAGATGCAAAAGAAAAAGTATTTGTAGTAAATGCTGTGAGAGCTTTGAAAAAAGTTTCACCAAGTGGAAATATCAGAGATATAGATCATGTAGTTCTGGTAGGAGGTTCAGCTCTTGATTTTGAAGTTCCTCAAATGGTAACTGATAAACTTTCATATTATGGAGTTGTAGCAGGAAGAGGAAATATCAGGGGAACAGAAGGTCCAAGAAATGCAGTTGCTACAGGACTGGCCCTTTCATATGAGGAGGGACAGCTATGAGAAGGGAAAAAGAAAAGATAGGAATAAATGTTTTCTATTCATCAAAGGTAGACATAAATGGGAAATTAAGTAATATCTTATGGGGAATAGAAGAAGAAGAAATTCCATATATCCTTATTCAATCAGAAGATACTGATGCAAAAATAATGGGAAGTACAGCTTCTAAATCTTCTAAATTAGGAGTAGGAATAGGAATAGGAGAAAAGGAAGTAACCTTATATCAGGAAAAATTGGAAATGGATAAACCATTATTTAGATATGATTTAGATAGTGATGAAAATATCCTTAGAGCTGTGGGAGTAAATGGGGCCAGACTCATAAAGGGGAATCCATTTATTATCCCAGAGATGACAGGAGGAAAATAGATGATAAGTTCGCTAGGATTAATAGAGGTAGTAGGACTGGTAGGAGCAGTAGAAGCAGGAGATACAGCAGTAAAAGCTGCTAGTGTAAGACTTCTGGGCTACGAATTGACAAAAGGTGGAGGAATGGTCACAGTAAAAATAGAGGGAGAAGTTTCAGCAGTAAAAGCAGCAGTAGATGCAGCAGTAATGGCAGCTGAAAAACTTACTACTGTAGTGAGTCACCTTGTCATAGCAAGACCGTCTGAAGAAGTAGCTAAAATGATAGAAAGTACTGAAGAACAATGTGAATGTTCTTGTGAAAGCAAAGAAACTGAAACTTTGGAAGTAACTGAAGAAAAAATAGTTGCTGAAAATATAGTTGAAGAAAAATTGAAGAAGTAGAAGTAATTGAGGAGATAGAAGCTCCTTTAAAAAAAAATAAAAACATCAAGAAAAAAACTAAAAAATAAAAAATTAGAGGAGGAATAAAAATGGGTAACGCATTAGGATTAATAGAAACTAAAGGACTTGTAGGAGCAATTGAAGCAGCAGATGCTATGACTAAATCAGCAAATGTAGAATTAGTAGGTTATGAAAAAATAGGATCAGGACTTGTTACTGTAATGGTAAGAGGAGATGTAGGAGCAGTAAAAGCAGCAGTAGATGCAGGAGCAGCAGCAGCAGAAAGAGTTGGAACAGTTCAATCTATTCATGTAATTCCTAGACCACATGCTGATACAGAAAAATTATTACCAAAACTAGTAAAATAAGGTCTTAAATGAAATCATTGGAAAATATCTTGAGAGAGGTGCTTACAGAGGTTATTTCTGATGATGTGGTAGTCGGAGTATCTAACAGACATATCCATCTTTCTCAAGAAGATTTAGAAATTTTGTTTGGTAAGGGACATACCCTTACCAGAATGAAAGATATGAAACAACCGGGACAGTTTGCTTCAGAGGAAACTGTTACCATTCAAGGACCTAAAGGAAAATTTGAAGGAGTCAGAATATTAGGACCAGTAAGAAAAGAAACTCAGATAGAAATATCAATATCAGATAGTTTCAAATTAGGAATAAAACCTCCAATAAGAGAATCAGGAAAACTTGATGGAACTCCAGGAGTAAAAGTGATAGGTCCTAAAGGTGAAGTAATAAAAGAGCATGGAGTAATCGTTGCTGGAAGGCATATACATATGCCTAAGTTTATAGCTGATATAAAAGGATATAAAGATGGGGATATAGTAAAAGTTGAAACATGTGGTGAAAGAAAAGTACTATTGTACAACGTTTTAATGAGAGTTGGAAATAATATGGCAAAGGAGATTCATCTGGACATGGATGAAGCTAATGCTTCTGGATTAAAAAATAATGATTATGTAAAAATAATAAGGGATTGATGAAAATAGAAAGGAGTTTTCAACTCCTTTCTATATAAAACCCTGTGAGGGGTGGAAAATGAATTTTGATATGATGGTAGATTATATTGTCAAGGAAGTATTGAAGAAAATAGAATCACAGGAAACAATATATAGAGTAGAAAAGAATAGAGGTTTGGTTGTAATCAATGGAGGAACTGGAAATCTTGGACAAATTATGCTGGAACTTGAAAAAATAAAGCAAAAGTATGAGTTGGATATAGTTTTTTCAAAGGCAGGAGAAGAGATAGTAACAAAAGAAAAATTTCAGAATTTTAATGTTATTAATGATTTTGGTATGAAAACTTGTGAATCTCTTTTAAAAAAGAATGAGATAATACTCCTTCCATTACTTACAAAAAACAGCTGTGCTAAAATTGCTGTTGGAATTAGGGACAATGCAGTGACTTATCTTATTTCAAAAGCTCTGCTGGCTCAGAAAGAAATAGTAGCAGTATATGATTCTTGTATAGCAGATAATGAAACAGCATATGCAGACCAAATTAATTTTAATATAGAAAAATTAAAAAGTTATGGAATTAAATTTGTAAGAAGCAGTGAATTATCTGACTATATCTTAAATAGAAGAAATTTAGAAGTAAATTCTTTAAAAGAAAAGAAAATAATCACTGCTGAAGATATTTATGATATGAACAATAAAAAAATTATAGTATCTAAGGGTACAATTATTACAACTCTGGCAAGAGAAAAAGCTGAAAATAATGGAATTATTTTTGAAAGTGAAAAATAACTAGGAGTTGATAAATATGTTTTTAGCTAAGGTTGTGGGGAAGATAGTATCAACAACAAAAGATGAGGGGCTTAATGGAAAAAAATACTTGTTATAGCTCCAATAGATATGAATGGAATAGTAACAGGAAAAGAAATAGTAAGTATAGATAGTGTAGGAGCAGGGATAGGAGATCAGGTTCTTGTAACTGAAGGAAGTGTATCTATGTATGCTTTTGGTGGGGATAATGTTCCAATAGATTCAGCCATAGTTGCTATAATTGATACTATAGAACAGAATTAGGTGGTGAAAAGATGAAAGAAGTCTACACCAATTTAATAAAGGTATATACTAAAAAAGGTGATTCTGGAGAAACAGGATTATATGGTGGAAGCAGAATATCAAAAAATGATATTAAAGTGGATACATATGGAAATATAGATGAATCTGCTGCATTCATAGGAGCTGCCAGAGCATTGGTAAAAATAAAGAGATAAAAGAGATACTATATAAGATACAGGAAAAATTTCTTGTTGTAGGGGCTCATCTGGCAAGTGATAAAAATGGAATACTCAAGCTTAAAGAAAAAATAGAGATATCAGATATAGAAAATCTTGAAAAAATAATAGATGAATACTCTAAAAATCTTCTTCCATTGTATAAATTTATCATTCCGGGAGAAAATATTGAGTCTGCTGCTCTTCATGTAGCAAGAACAGTAGTGAGAAGAAGTGAAAGAAAAATAGTAGCTCTAAAAGAGAGTGAGGAAGTAGCTCCAGAAATATTAAAATATATAAATCGAGTTTCAGATGTACTTTTTGTTTTAGCCAGAGCAGTAGAAGATGAGGAAGCAGTAAGGCATATTTCAAAAGCTATTATAGAAAAACTTGATATATATGAAAAAAGAATCTTTTATCTCTAGAAGAAGCTAAAAGAATAGTGGAATCTGGAAAAAATAAAGCAAAAGAGATGGGAAAAGATTTTGTTTTAGCAGTTGTTAATTCAGAAGGAAATCTCATATTAGAAGAAAAAATGGATAATGCTATATTGGCAAGTATAGAAATAGCAATGAAAAAAGCATATACAGCAGCAGCTTTAAAAATAGAAACATCAGAGCTTGCGAAATTAGTTCAGCCTAATGGATCTCTATATGGACTTCAAACAGATCAAAGATATGTAGTTTTTGGTGGGGGTTCTCTATTGAGAAAAAGTGGAGAGATAGTAGGAGCAATAGGTGTGAGCGGAGGAACAGTAGATGAAGATATGACAGTTGCAAAAGCTTGCGTAGAAGCTTTTTGTAAAAGTTAGGAGGAAAAGAATATGAACTTAGAAGCAAATAACATGGATGAAATAGTAGCTTTGATAATGAAAGAATTGAAAAAAACAGATATAAAAACTGTATGTCAAAGTTGTGAAAATCCAAAAAATGGAGTTTTTTCTTCAATGGACGAAGCTATTACAGCTGCAAAGAAAGCACAAGAGATTCTTTTTAGTTCAAGGTTGGAGATGAGAGAAAAAATAGTTGCTTCTATTAGAGAAGTGATGAAAGATTATGTTCTTGAACTGGCAGAACTTGGAGTAAAGGAAACTGGTATGGGAAGAGTGGCTGATAAGGCTCTGAAACATCAGGTAACAATAGAAAAGACTCCTGGAGTTGAAGATTTGAAAGCTTTTGCTTTCAGTGGTGACGACGGACTTACAGTTATGGAACTTTCGCCATATGGAGTTATTGGAGCAATAACACCATCAACTAACCCAAGTGAAACAATAATATGTAATTCAATAGGAATGATATCAGCAGGAAATTCTATTGTATTTGCACCACACCCAGGAGCTAAAAGAACTTCTATAAAAACTGTGGAAATAATTAATGAAGCTGTAAGAAAAGTAGGAGGACCAGAAAACCTTGTAGTGACTATTGCTGAACCAAGCATAGAAAATACAAATAAAATGATGGCAAATCCAGATATTAAAATGCTGGTAGCTACTGGTGGACCAGGAGTAGTAAAAAGTGTAATGTCAAGTGGAAAAAAAGCTATTGGAGCAGGAGCAGGGAATCCTCCAGTATTAGTTGATGAAACTGCAGATATAGAAAAAGCAGCAAAAGATATAGTTGCAGGATGCAGTTTTGACAATAATCTTCCATGTATTGCAGAAAAAGAAGTAGTAGCAGTAGATTCTATAACAGATTATCTTATTTTTGAAATGCAGAAAAATGGAGCATATTTAATAAAAGATAAGGCAGTTATAGAAAGACTTGCAGGAATGGTATTAAAAAATGGATCTCCTAACAGAGCATATGTTGGAAAAGATGCTTCATATATTCTAAAAGATTTAGGAATAAATGTTGGAGATGAAATAAGAGTAATTATAGCAGAAACTGATAAGGAACACCCATTTGCTGTAGAGGAACTACTAATGCCTATACTTCCTATCATTAGAGTTAAAAATGCTTTGGAAGGAATAGAAGTATCAAAAAAATTGGAACATGGACTTAGACATACAGCTATGATACATTCTAAAAATATAGACGTACTTACAAAATATGCAAGAGATATGGAAACTACTATATTAGTAAAAAATGGACCTTCTTTTGCAGGTATTGGTGTAGGTGGAGAGGGACATACGACATTTACTATAGCAGGACCTACTGGAGAAGGGCTTACATCAGCTAAGAGTTTTGCTAGAAACAGAAGATGTGTTTTAGTCGGAGGTTTGTCTATAAAATAATTTATTTTAATAGAAAGGACTGATTTTAAAAGAAAAATTTGATTTTAATCAGTCTTTTCTTTAAAGATATCGCTTTTATAATTTTGAGATAAAATATATTTATTTTAAAATCATAAAAGAGATAGAAAGAAGGGAGAAATAATGAAGAAATCATTGATTCTGTTGGAATTTAAAAATATAAGCACAGGATTTTTTGTATTAGATGAGATAACTAAAAATTTTAATGTAGATATAGAAATTCTAAGACTTTTATGTCCAGGACGATACATGATAATATGCAGTGGAAATCAGGGAGAAATAGAAAATCTTAGAAAATATATAAATGAAATTAAAGAAAATGAAAAACATAAGCATATAACTGAGCGTTTGGTCAGTGGAGTAGATGAAGAACTTTTGAAGAAAATAAATAGAAATGTAAAATTTTCTGATGATGTAAAAAGTTTGGGAATTCTTGAATTTTCAAATACTATACAAGCTATAGAAACAGCTGATTTTATAGAAGATGAAAGTCCAGTGGAAATACTGACTATAAAAATAGGACTGGGTATGTGTAATAAAGGAATTGTTATATTTACAGGAGATACGTCATCTGTAGTAAATATTGTAGAGAGAATAGAAAAAATGGGATTGAAGGAATTAATCTCTTCAGAAGTAATAAATTCACCAAACAGGGAATTTTTAAATAACTTTCGTTTCTAAAACAGGGAGAAAATTATGGAGCTAAAAAAAGTAAATGAGTATATAAAAAAATTTGAAAATGTCATAGAAAATCCAAATACAAACTTTAAAAAAGATGAATATTTTGTTGGAGTAGATTTAGGAACAGCAAATATTGTAATGTGTGTAGTGGATAAAAAAGGTATTCCAGTAGGTGGAGAAAGCTATTCCTCATCTGTTGTAAAAGATGGAATAGTAGTAGATTTTATTGGAGCAATCAATATAGTAAAAAAAATGAAAGAAAGTCTTGAAAATAAATTGGGAATTGAAATAACAAAAGGGTTTACAGCTATACCTCCTGGAGTTGAGAGTGGAAGTGTAAAAGCAATAGTAAATGTAATAGAGTCAGCAGATATAGAGATAATTAAAGTGGTAGATGAGCCAACAGCAGCAGCAAAAGTTTTAAAAATAAAAAATGGAGCAGTTGTAGATGTTGGGGGAGGAACTACTGGAATAAGCATTTTGAAAGATGGGAAAGTAATATTTACAGCAGATGAACCTACAGGAGGAACTCATATGTCCCTAGTTCTTGCAGGAAATTATGGAATAACTTTTGATGAGGCAGAGAAAATAAAAAAAGATATAAAAAGGGAGGGGGAAGTTTTTCAAATAATTAGACCAGTAGTTGAAAAAATGGCCCATATAGTTAAAGGATTTATTCAAAATTTTGATGTGAAAGATGTTTATGTAGTAGGTGGAGCATGTACATTTAAAGAATTTGAAAGTGTTTTTGAAAAAGAACTTAAAAGAAAAGTTATTAAAACTTATAAACCTCTTTTAGTAACACCATTAGGAATAGCACTTACAGGTTTAGAGTAAAAATATATTTAGGAGGGTTTAGAATATGAATGTATATTTAGCAGAATTTATAGGAACAGCCATTATTATTTTTTTCGGGGGAGGAGTAGTAGCAAATGTTTCATTGACAAAATCTAAGGCACAGGGAGCTGGGTGGATGGTAATCACAGCAGCGTGGGCTTTAGGTATAACTACAGCAGTATATACAGTAGGTTGGATAAGTGGGGCACATCTTAATCCAGCATTGTCTATAGCTTTAGCTGTAATAGGAGCTTTGAAATGGGAATATCTTCTTGGATATATAGTGGCACAGATTCTTGGAGCTATGTTTGGAAGTCTTTTAGTATTTTTAACTTTTAAATTGCATTTTGATGAAGAGGAAAACCAAGAAGCTTTACTTGGAATATTCTGTACAGGGCCAGCTATAAGAAATTATTTTTGGAATGTTGTAACAGAGATACTTGCCACAGCTATGTTTGTTTTTGGAGTTCTAGGAATAGGAAATGCAAAAAATACAGCAGTTGCTTTTACACTGTCTAATGGAGCAGAGGCTTCAGGAAATATTGGAATATTGGGAGGACTTTTAGTGGGATTTCTAGTATGGGCAATAGGTATGAGCTTTGGTGGACCTACTGGATATGCTATTAATCCAGCAAGAGATTTAGGGCCTAGAATAATGCATGCTATTCTTCCAATAAAACATAAAGGAAGTTCAGATTGGGCATATGCCTGGGTGCCAATTGTAGCACCAATAATAGGAGCAGTTGCAGGAGCTCTTCTATATACAGCTGTTTTCAATTAATTAAATAAGCGTGTAATAAAGAATAAAAGATAAAAATGGCACTGGAGTTCAAAAGTCTGTGCTCAATAGAGCAAGCTAAGAATTTTTGGATAGTCTGTTTAATATTATTGAAATGTTGATTATTAAAATATTTCTTAATTTTACCTAATTTCTTATATTGATTTTAGAGATTATATGTATAATTGGTGTGGTAACTATATCATACAAAAAAGAGAGCTGAGTAAAAACATTTTTTTTTAAAATGTTGCTCAGCTTTTTTTAATAAAATAAATGTATGACATATAACAAGTCTTGTCTATCCACTTTTTTATTAAAAATATTTTTTGCTACAGGCAATTTGTCTGTGGAAAAATTTATAAAATAAATATTTATTTAAAAATATAAGATTATTATGGTAAAATGTAATATATTGAATTCATTTGGAGGTTTTTTTATGTCAAAATTTATTAACAGAAATAACATTAGTAATTATATTTTTTCAGAAATAGAATATAAGGAGAAAACTTATATAATCCCTTTTGATAGATGCGGAATACCTATGGAATATGAAGAATTAAAAGAAAATATTAATAATTTAACTGAAGCTCTTGAGCATATTTCTAAAGATGATTATATAACATTTTATGATAAGTGTCTTGAAAGTGTAAATAAAGAATATATTTATGAGTCTACTTATTCAGATTTAGAAAGAATAGCTGAAAGGAACGAAGAAAAAAAGCAAGCTATAAATAAATTTGATTCAAATATATCTAAACCTATTTTATCAGAAAATAAAATAGAAACTATTTTGAAAAATATGATTTCATTTCCGAGTAATTTTGTAGATACTAAAGAAGTTAAATATCCCTTAATTATAAATTTTTATAAAGATGATATTTTAATAAAAACGGGAAAATGTTTTAAAGATTTAATGATAACTATAAATAATACTAAAAATAAGTATGATTTTGATACCTATTCTTATTCACATGTTCCTGAAGAATATATAGATCAAATAAATGAATATATAATTCTTTTCAAAAATCCTACATTCTCTACTGTACGTTCTTTAAAAAAATATATTGTTTACAGCCCAATTAGATCTATACAAAAAAGAATTAATTTTGATGGTAATGGAAATTATTTAATAAGAAAGGATAGAATCATAAAGATTCTCAACCAAAATAATATTCCTTACTTTGAAAGAGATGATAGAATTTTTACTAACGCCAGATTAGCATTAGTAAAAATTGGTGATTATTTATCAGGAATAAAAAAAACTGGTCCATCCCCTGTCAAGTAGACAACTAAAAAAAGAGTGACTAAATGATTGATAATGGGTGGATTAACTCATGTAGATGGAGGAACTAAAGATACATACTATCTATGGAAAAGTAGTATTAAATAATTGGGGAGTATTTGAGAAAAAAGAAGTAAAAGCAAGAAAAATAGTGACACCTCAAATGAAAGAAGCAGTAATAATTGAAGCAAAGAAAAAGATATGATTTAGAACAGGAACAGGTTTGCAAGATGCAGTTAATGGAATTGATGCTGATGAATAAGAAAGAATTAGCAAATCTATACAAAGGTATCACAAAAGGCAGCACTAGAAGAAATAGATATACTTCACAAACTCTACAGGAAGCCTTGTAAAAATATGATTCAGTAACATTTGTCAACAGATGTATATTTGAAACAGCAAAAAGAAAACCAAAAGTGATAAGCAACCTATCAACTAGAGAATTGATGAAAATTTATCCTAGAAAGGCAGTAAGATTTAGAGTATCAAAAAATATAATGAAATAAAATTCGATAAAATAATATTTTCTTAGAAAAGGATTGATTTCTGTATTGAGCAGGAATTAATCCTTTTAATTTTTCTTTATAAAAGTCAAGTATAAGATTTTAGGAAAATATAGTTAACAAATTTTTTTTAGGGGATATAAAATAAAAATATTTTCTAAAATGTTTTTAAAAATAGCTAGCGATACTCAGTTGGTATAAATATTAAAGAGTTGTATAATTCGTATATCTCTAGAGAAAGTTTAAAAAATTTGATATTCTATGTTGAATTTATAAACACAGATATCTTGGAGGGAATATGAGTAAATGGACAATGATTTATGATGAATGTTATGAGGAAATAGTTCAGGAAATAAGAAAAACTAGGGAAGAGAGATATACTCAAAAGGAATTTTCTAAAAAATTAGGGATATCACAAAAAACAGTAAGCTGTTATGAAAATTGTATAAACGAAATGAATATAAAGCTACTTGTAGAAATTTGTCAAATATTAGATATAAATTTTCTAAAAGTAATGGAAATATTTTTTAAGGCATACAATCCAAAGAAAAAGAGGGAAAAATAATAATAGATTACAAATTTGGTATAAAACTAATCAAGATATATAATCCAATTATCTCTAGAGAAAAACTAAAAAATTGGAGGAATTAATATGTCAGAAACATTTACAGGAAATCAATTAAAAGCAATACCAATAGAATCATTAGTAGCAAGTCCATTAGTAGCAGTAGTAGATGCACAAAAACAATTAAGTGCTTCTATGTACAATTTTATCAAAGAGGTAGCTCTTGATGAAAATGGAAATGTAAAAAATGTTAATTTTAATTATTCAGCAGTTGAAAATGGAGAGAGAGTAGAAAAAACAATTTCTGCACCATTCATAGCAATGACTGGGATTCCAAACTTATCAATGGAACTAGTAACAATAGATTTTGAAATGGAAATTTCTACTTCAGATACAAGTACAAGTTCTACTGATGTAGGAGCAAGTGTTTCAGGAGGTTGTTTTGGAGTAAAATTTAGTGGTAGTGTATCACATAAATCAGAGCAGACAAGAAAATCAGATACAAGATCTAAATATACTTTCCATGTAGAAGCTAGAAAGCAAGAAACACCAGAACCATTGATGAGAATAATTGAAGCAATAACTAATGATGTAACTAAACCAGCTCAAGTAACAGATGGAAATGCACCTAGAAATACAGAAAGTATTATAAATAGTGCTGCCTAATAATTTAATGGGGGCTCATAAGAGCCCTCTCACTAGAATATGAGGAGGAGAAAATGATAAAATGTTATCCATGGAAAGTTAGAAAGTCGCAAAATGACCAATCCCTTTCAGATATAACAAGAGGACTTCTTTATTCAGCTAATGCTGCTCAGCAAATATTAAATAATCATTATATTGAATCTATAGGAAAGTACTTTGATGAAGATGGAAATCCTATAATGTATAATTTTAAAGTACAGGATAATAAAAAAGCAAGTATTCCTCTTTTGGCTTTGACAGAACCTAAAGGATTAAGACTTAAAGAAATAGAAATAGAGCTTAATGTAAGAATAGATGAGGGAAAAGTAAAGACTAAAGAGGGGATTCCTGAAGAAGATGAAGTAAGATATGCTGATAGAACCAGTTTTGAAGTTACCCTTGCTCCTACCAGTGATAATACTAAAGGAAGAACTTCAAATAATATAGGAATAAAATTAAAGTTTGAAGAGCAGGATAATCCAGAGGGAATAGAAAGAATAATGGACGAATTTAGAAATAGACCTCTTTTGTATGCCTTAATTGATGAAGAGGGAAATGAAGAGGATATTGAAGAGGAAGAAGAAATAGAGGAAGCTCCAAAGAGAAAAAATTCTTTAAAGAAAAAGAATAAAAAAGTTGTATATGATGAAGATGAGGAATAAAAAAATTAAGAACTTCTTCCAAAGGATAAAAAGAAAATTTTTTAAAACCCCTGAAGAAAAGAGAAAAGATTTTTCTAAAAAGATATTCTATATAGCTGATGAAATAATATATTTGGAAAATACACTAAAAAAATATAATTTTTATTCAGCCAGAATATATTTTTCTTTTAAAGATGATGATATAATAGAAGATATAAAGAAGGGTTTGGAAAAAAAAGAAGTATTTAATTATGAAGTCATCAAAAAAGATAACAACATAAAGCTGGTACTTACTAAAAAATAGGAGGTAATAATGAAAGTCAAAGATGTATGTGAAATTATTGATACTCAAAAAGTTATGAAAGTAATAGCTTTAAATGAAATAAGTGGGAATGAAAATGTTATATGCAAATTTAGTTTTGCTGGAGGAATATCTGGGTATAGTTTTGGAAGAAGTCAGTTTGATGTGAAGCATAATGAGGGAGCTAGAAATTTTCTTAGAAATAAATGTGGTTTTACACAGGCAGAGATGGATAAACTTTTAAAACTGGATAAAGATATAGCTCCATTAAATGAAAAATTGAAGGCTCATAGAAAAGAGATAGATGACTTAGATGCTGAACATATAAAGAAAATGATATCTCATGTTGCTTCATTGGAAAAACTTCCAGATATGGACGAAAAAACTTTTGTTCATCTTGTGGATTATCACAACCAATTTTGTTTAAGCAAAAATGGAAAAATGCATCAGTGGCTACTACTGACATCAGAAGACGTACTTAACTTTAAATTAGGTTTAAAATGGGGAAAAGAGCACCCAGAAGATGTTAAAAGAAGATGGAATAATATAGAAAGAGAATGGTAAAATAAAAATTGAGGAGGATTAATTATGGAATTAATAAATAAATTAAGACAGAATACTATTATTTTTGCAGGATATGGATATCATGAAAAAACAATTGATGTAACTGAAAAAATAAAAGCTGGATATAAAACAGGAAAAAGAGAATTTAAAGCAGGAAATGATATTGCAGGAGATCCTTTTGTAGGGAGAAGAAAATCTTTATATGTTGTTTGGACAGAAAATGGAACAACAAAATCAGGTGCTGTAGAAGAGGGAGATGGAAGAGGAATTGTTCTTCCTGGTAATTTATTAATAGCAGATTAATTTAAGAAATTTTATAAAAATTGAATATTGAAAATCAATAATGGAAAGCTGTGATAAAAGTGATGTTTTATCCAGCTTTTTCTTTAATAAAAATATAGAAAGAACTTTTGAATTGCATAAGACACTTCCAAGATTAATGTATCTATACAATATAAAACTTTTAATTCATAAGAGTTTTCTATAAATTGAATCAACAAATTAAATTTAAAAATAAGTAGAAGGTAGAAGAGTATCAACAGCACTTTTATAAATTATATAAATAAAAATAAATTGATGAAGATTTTTAATCTTCATTATGTAAAGGGGAAGAATGGAAAATTTAGAAGAGGAAAAAAGAAAAGAGAATTTTTTTAAAATTAATGGTGTAATTAAAAAAATTAAAAATTTGGTATTGCTTATTTTCATAGTTTTATCGCTTTTTTTCATGGGAAAGTTTTTTTATGTAATATATGATGAAAAGACAAAATTAGATAATGAAATAGAAAAATCATTATCTTTGGCAGAAAAAAAGTTAGATTTGTATTTAAAAACTTTTAAATGGGAAGAGATAGATGAAGATAAAATTAATTATAATAACATATTTAATAATTATCTTCCTTATAAGCCTAAAACTACTATAAGCCAAAATTACACAATATATAAACTTCCATATATTAGAGAAAAATTTTCTTCTGCTATCAATAATGGAATCATTATATCAAAAGAGAATGATAGCAACAATAAAAAATTAGAAAAAATTTTATCTGAAGAGTTAAATACTTTAGACGAAATAGAAAAAAATTAAAAAATAAAAAATTAAAAAATGTTAGAGTAGTAGCAATAAATAATGATTATAAAGTGACTTTTTCTAGAGAAGTATTTAATACATTGAAGGAAAAATATTATAGTGAATCACTAAAATACCCAATTATTTCAGGGAAAAATATGCGATTTTATAAGAAAGAAAATGGGAAAATTTATTATCTGGAAATAAAAAATTACAATTTGTTTTTAAAGACTCTCCTCAAAACTCCAGAATTTAAAAGATATGAGTATTTATTCTTAATATCTCCATCAACAAGATATATATATCACCCAAAAGAAGAACTTCTAGGAATAGATTTATTCACTGAATCTTTAATAGATAAAGATAAAAATTTATATAAGACTGCAAAAGAATTATATAAGAAAAATCCATTAGAATATTTTTCAAGATTGACTAAGAATAAATTAACATCTCAATCTTCAATTATGGGATATAAATATTTTTCACAAATACCTTTATATATAGGAATAGTAGCTATAGATGAGGAATCTATTGTAGGAAGAATAGTGGATATAAAAAAAGATTTATTTTTAATGATAATATTTTTCTCATTATTTTTAGGAAGTTATCTCATAATGAATTTAAAAGAAATATCTTGGAAAAAAATAGCATTAATTTCAGGGATACAAATATTTCTTGTATGTGCTTTTATAGGAATAATAAATTATTGTTCATTAAAAGAAGAAATGAGAAGATTTGATACAATAAATAATAAAGAAGCATTAAATAATTATTTATGGACAAATAAATTAAGTAAAGATCTTACAATAAAGTTACAAATAGAATCACTAGAATTTAAAGAGGCAAACAATGTAAAAATAACAGGAATAATACAACACGAAAGTGAACCTAAATATGATGTTTTTTTTCCTGATGCTGTAGAATATAGTGAATGGGTTATAAATGAGAGAGATGGTATTATTACTAAAAAGTTTTTAATGCTTCTCAGAGAGGAATTTAATTATTATAAGTATCCTCTTGAAAGTAATATAATTTCATTAAAAATGCAGGGAAGAGGTATGTATCAGGGAAAAGTTGTAGTTCCAGATTTTACAGATTACCCTGAGGGAATATTAATGTCATCTAATCATGGAATTAGGAAAGATATAGTTCTTAGTGGCTGGAATATGATAGGAACTTTTTTCAGTTTTAATAAGCTTTCTAATTTAGAGCATGAGCTTGTTTTCAATATTTATTTAAAAAGGAATATGCTATCTCCATTTATCTCAAGTCTTCTTCCAGTTTTTATCATTTTGTCAATGGTATTTGGAATATTAATTTTAATAGAAGATGGGAAAGAAAATGAGAGGGTGGAATTTACTTTAGGATCTTCATCAGGATTATTTTTTACAGTTATATTATCTCAGAGCCGTCTTAGAGATAATATAGCAACAGATGAATTATTGTATCTAGATTATTACTATTTCTTGTTATATGCATTATTATTAATAACTGTTTTAAGTGTATTTTTTATAAATATAAGAAAATAAAATATAAGTATATTTTTAATTTGAAAAAAATATTCTGGTTTATGTCAAGTTTTATAATAATGTTAATAACACTTTTTATCTATAAAATATAGATAAAAAATGGAGCAAATCTTATATTTCAAAATAATCTAAATAAAAATGCTGAAAAGAATATTCTCTTTTGGCATTTTTTCTTTTAAATAAAAAAGGAGCTTATCAAATTGATGATTAAAAACCATCAATTTACAACAACTCCTTTAATGCTATCTTGTAAAAATAAATTTATTATTATCAGATAGTTCAATGTTAAGTGAATACCCAAGTTCAGAATATTCTTTGATTTTTTCAGCATCATTAATCTTATTTTTGATAAGATAATTGAGCATACTTCCTCTTCCTTGCTTTGCAAAACTGCTTACAGATTGAAATTTTCCATTTTTATTTTCTTTAAAATCAATATCAATAATTTTATAAGGAAAATTTTTTCTTTCTATCATTTTAGAATATTCTCCTGAAGCAAGATTGATTAGAACTTTATCAGAGTCCTTTTGTAAAAGATTTATAATATAGTCTGTAACTATTCTATTCCAAAAAGAATATAAAGAGGTTGAATCTATCTTCATAGTCATATCCAGTCTATATTTTCTTACATAGTCAGAAGGACGTAAAACTCCATAAAAAGCAGAAAGAATAAGCAGAGTATTATTGGCGTATTCTATATTGTCTTTACTATATTTTTCTAGTTCTAAGTTTTTAAAAGAAACTCCATTATATAATGAAAGTGCAGAAACAGCCTTCAGAGAATCAAAATTTTTTATATTTTCAAAAGTTTCTTCTAAGAGTTTACCTTTTATCTTCATAATTTCTGCAATTTCTTCTTTTGAAAAACTTTGAAGTTTTTTTAGAAGTTCAAAATTTTTTTCTTTGAAAAATACAGGAGAAGAGGGGAGAGATAATATTTCATTATCTCTCATTTCTTTACTTGGTGAAAATATAATCTTCATTAGAAAAATATCCCGTTATCACAGTAGTTTTCTCCAAGAAGAGGGAAGAAGATAATACAGCAATCCTTATCTCCATTTATTTTTTTTATAGCTTTTGTTAAAAACTCTCCCACTGTAGCTTTTACTTCTGGAGTTCTTTCAAACCAGTATAATTCCACAAATGTGTATCCATCTACTATTTTTCCATCATAAATATACTCAGTATCAATATGTTCAATAGTAAACCAAGTTCTGTCACACTTGATTATTTCAGTAAGACCATCGATTATCTCCTTGCTGTTTTCAATTAAAACTTTTTTGTCCATTCCTCTAACTTTTAAATGTGGCATAATTTCCTCCTAAAATTTTATTATAAAGATTCCTTTTCAGGAACCAATGTTACATCAATATAGTTATTTAAATTTATAGCTTTTTTAGCCGATTCCATTAAATCTTTTTTCTGCATTATCTTTGCATATTCTTCTGGTGTAGGAACTTTGTATTCGGCATTAACAGTAGATTTTTGATAAAAATAATTCAACCAGAATATATTTTCCTTTAATTCATTTTTGTATGAAAGTTCATAGTTTTTTATAATGCTGTCTATCTGCTTTTGGTCGATATCTTTATTCAACATATCAGAAACAGTTTTCAGTACAGCATTTTTTAATTCCTCAGTTCTTTTAGTATCACAGCTGAAGCTTATTATCATTTTATCTTCACCAAAATTATTTGGTGAAAGAGATACTTTTGATGAAATAGAGTAAACTCCTCCTATTTTTTCTCTGATATCTTCAATAAGAGCTATATTTAAAACTCTTGAGAAACCATTGTATAAAATTCTTTCTTTTTCTCCATAAGCACCATTATATGGAAAGATTAAAGTTACAGTAGATTTTTTATCAACTCCTTTTACCACTTCTTTTTTACTATATTTTTAGGTATTTTTAAATCAAGAGGTTTAGGAGAAATTACTTTTTCACTATTAGGAAGTGAAGCGAAATATTTCTCAAGTAATGTTGGAAGTTCTTTTTCATCAAATGAACCAACTATTAATAAATTATAGCCATTAAAATCATCAAATTTCTTTTTAAATTCATTTAAAGCTTCATCTTTATTAATCATTTTCAAATCTTCAAGAGATAGTGGAAGTCTTCTTTGATTATTTCCACTGTAGATTTTAGAAATTTCATCATTGTATACAGCTCTTGGAGAATTATTTCTATTAAGTATACTTTCTTTTGTATTTTCCATTGTTGTTTTAAATATTATGTCATCAATTTTAGGTTCTTTTATAGTATAACTCATATATTCCAAAGCAGGAATAAGATTTTCCCTGTCTGTTGTAATGGAGAACCCCTGCTCATAGTCATTAATATATGGAGAAAGACTGAAATTTTTTCCCTTCATGAAATTTTCTAAATCATTTGGTGAAATATTAGCTACACCAGAACTGATTATCAGGTCACTGCTGAAAAGCGAATTTAAATATTCAGGGTATGTATCAACAGAGCTTCCTTCTTTCTTAAACAGCTTTATATATATTTTATCTTTGTCAAAATCTGTAGATTTAGATAATACTTTTATTCCATTGGAAAGAATGAAGCTACCATCAGAAGATTCAATTATTTTTCCATTTACAACCTGAATAGGTGGAAGTTCTACAGCTGCTGAAGAGAAGTTTAGTAAATTATCTTTTGATTCTCTGCTTTCAGTCATTATTTTTTCAAGTTGTTTGTCATTTGGAATATTCTTTCCATTAGAAGGTGCAGTTATAAAATAAAGAGTATTGGCATTATATATCTCTTCCATTCTTTTATTAAGATCAGATAGTTTTATATCAGCTAATTCTTGTGAAAATAATTCAAATTCTTTATCAATATCAAGAAAACTATCTCCAGACATTACATATTCAACAAGAGCATCTATATATGTTCCATGTTGAATACTTTCTTTATTAGCAACTAAAGCTTTATAACTGTTATAAATATTTTTCTTTTCTAATTCAAGTTCTGTTTTATTTATTCCTTTTATTACAGAAGTTTTTAAAGCTGCATTAAGAAGGGCAGTTCCCTCCTCTACTCTTCCATCTCTTATACTAGCAACTGTGCTGAAAATATCACTATGATTATTGATAGAATATTTATATACAAGGCTTTCCATAAGAGGAGAATTATCTAATTTGCAAAGATTAGATAGTCTTGTATTGAGAATATTAAAAAGAAGCTGATCAATAATATTTGCTTTCATTCCCTCTTCAGTATTAGCTATAGTTCTATCTAAAATCTTTGTCATATAAAAAGTATTATATGTAATTTCAGGATCAGTAAAAACTATGTACTTATTTTCTAATTCAGCAAGTTTATAATCTTCAGGAACTGTATATTTCTTATCACTTGTATAATTAAAATATTTTTTAATTATATTTTCTACTTGAATAGGATCAAAGTCGCCAACAGCAATTACAGACATATTTTCAGGAAGATACCATTTATCATAAAAAACTTTTAAAATTTCAGAAGTGGCTCCATTAATAGTTTCAGTAAGCCCTATTGGAAATCTATCAAAGTATCTTGAATTACCAAAGATAGCTTTTTTGTGAATATCTCCAAGTCTTTGTGAAAGTCCTTGTCTTAATCTCCATTCTTCTATTATAACTTTTTTTTCACTTGCTACTTGATCAGGTGCCAAAGTTACTTCAGTTGCCCATTCTCTAAGAACTTCTACTCCTTTTTCTATATCTTTAGATGTAGATGAAGGGATTTGAAGTTTATATACAGTTCTATCAAAAGAGGTATAGGCATTGAGATCTCCACCAAAATTTAAACCAAGGGACTGAAGGTATTTAATCATATCGTTTTTTTCATATTTTGTAGTACCATTAAAAGCCATATGCTCAAGAAAATGAGCAAGTCCTTGTTCCTGCTCCTCTTCATATAAAGAACCAGCTTTTACCACAAGATTAAGTTCAGCTTTTTCTTCAGGTTTTTTATTTTTATATATGTAATAAGTTATTCCATTGGGAAGTTTTCCAGTGATTAGGTTTGAGCTATTTTCTAAAGGTTTTGAAAAAACAGTTATAGAAAATATAAAAAGCAGGACAGCAAAGACGTATCTCTTAAATTTTTGCATTAATTATCACCTCAAAAGTTATTTTAAATATATAATAACATAATTTTCTTAAAAAGAGGTTAGAAATTTTTTCTTTTTTTCTTCAAGTTCCTCTAAAAAATGTTATAATAAAAAAGAAAGATGGTTTTAACAAAAATTCTAAAAAAAGGAAAGTGAGAAGATGAGCTACAGAATAGTATTGATTCATGGATTTCATAGAGATTATAGAGATATGGAGCCATTGGAGCAAAATTTAACTTCATTAGGATATAAAGTAGAAAATTTAAATTTTCCTCTTACTTTTCCAGATATAAAATTTTCAGTAGATATGCTCAAAAGTTTTCTTTTAGACTTAAAATATGGAGGGCTCAGTGAAAAAGAGGAGATTGTCCTAATTGGATATGGTCTTGGGGGAATGCTTATTGAAGAAACTCTAAAAGATAAGGAAGCAGAGGATATTGTAGATAAAATAGTATTGATAGCTGCTCCTTTAAGAGATTCTGTTGTTCACAGAAGATTGAAGAGAATATTTCCAATATTAGATACTATATTTAAACCTTTAAAACTTTTTAAAAGAAAGAAAGAATATGAAATAGATAGAAAGATAGAAATTGGTTTAATCATAGGAACTGAAACAGAAGGAATATTCAGTAAATGGCTGGGAGAATATAATGATGGGCTGGTAAATTCTAAAGAGTGTATGCTGGACTATGCTAAAGATACTCTTTTTCTTCCTCTGGTTCATGATGAAATACATAAAAAAATGGGAACAGCAAAGTATATAAATAATTTTATATCGAAGGGACAGTTTAGAGTAGATTGATTTGGAGGAAGTAAATGGAAAAAAAGATAGAAAAATATATAGAGCTTGCTATAAAAATAGGGATTAATCTTCAAAAAGGACAGATTTTAGTTATAAATTCCCCTGTTGAAACTGCTGATTTTACAAGAAAGCTTGTAGAAGCAGCATATAAGAATGGAGCAGGAGAAGTAGTTGTTCATTGGAATGATGAATTATGTGGCAAATATAAATATATGTATGGAGTAGAGGAGCTGTTTGAAAATTATCCTCAGTGGCAGGTAGAATCTGTTATGGAATATATGAGAAAAGGAGCAGCTTTTTTAAGTATATATGCTTCTGATCCAGAGCTTCTAAAAGATGTAGAACAAAGTAAAATAGCAAAATATCAGAGAGCTAGAAGCAGAGCATTAAAAGAATACTATGACAGAATAATGAATAACTACAATCAATGGTGTATAGTATCTGTGCCAACCGATGCATGGGCTGGAAAAATATTCCCTAAATTGCCTAGAGAAGAAAGCAAAGAAAAATTATGGGAGCTTATTTTTTCAATAGTAAGAGCTGACAAAACTGACCCAGTAAAAGAGTGGGAAAATCATTTAAATTCATTGAAAAAGAATATGAACTATTTAAACAAGAAAAAATTCAAGAAATTAATATATAAAAATTCATTAGGAACAAACTTAGAGATAGGACTTCCAGAGGGGCACATATGGACAGCTGGAGGAGAAACTTCAAAAGAAGGAGTATATTTTGTAGCAAATATGCCAACTGAAGAAATATTTACCCTTCCTAAGAAAGATGAGGTCAATGGAATAGTTTACAGCAGCAAACCTTTTAGTTATAGTGGGAATCTAATAGAGAATTTTTCACTTACATTTAAAGAGGGAAAAGTTGTAGATTTTTCTGCTGAAAAAGGAAAAGAAATACTTGAAAAGCTTCTGAAAAGTGATGAAGGCTCATCTTATCTTGGAGAAGTAGCTCTTGTTCCTTATGATTCACCTATTTCAAATTCAAATACTATATTTTACAATACTCTTTTTGATGAAAATGCTTCATGCCATCTTGCATTGGGACAGGCTTATCCTGTCTGTCTAGAAAATGGAAGTGAAATGAATGAAAGTCAGCTTAAAGAAAAAGGGGTAAATATTTCAATGGTGCATGAAGATTTTATGGTGGGAACTTCTGACTTAGAAATAGTTGGAGTAGACCAATTTGGAAATGAAACTATAGTAATGAAGAATGGAAATTTTGCCTTTACTGAAAAGTAATAAAGTGGTAAAATGGAATTCCTTGGCAGGGGAATGTATAGACCAAAATAAAAATGAAGCTGATAGATTGAAAAAATAATGCTTCAGAAATTTTCCAGTAGAAATATTTATTATTGATTTTGCATATAAAAGTAAAGAAGAAACAAAGGATTACAACAGTTTCACTGTTGCATCTCAGTAATTATAGCAGTTAAAACTAACTGCTTAATTACTGGAACTCGTTTCACTCAAACAGTATCATTTTTTAAGCTTTACTTGCTTCATCAATTACATAAATCTTTCTAATTTCCAAATTTCTGAAACTTATCCAATTCTTTAATCAGCTTCATTTTTTATTTTATATAAATTCTTTTTCCCTTAAAAATTCAATAACTTTTTCTACTCCCTCATCAGTAGTTGAATACTGTATTTTATGATTAAATTGATATTTATCTATACTTTTTTGATAGAGAGGATCATAATATTCTTTTATCAATTCAGCAGCTAATTCAGGCAGTTTTTTATTTTCAAGAAGTTCTAAATAGCTTTCAATATTTTTTTTAGAAGTATAACGACTGATTCTCATTATACATTCTCTCAAAGCTTCTTCAGGAGCATCAGCATAATCTTCCATAAGAATTTCTATTCTATGTTCAGGAGTAGTTTCAGCTATTAGATGATATCCAGAAACAAGAGAATTATAAACAGAATCAGGAATATAGATATTTCCTATTCTTTTACTTTCACTTTCAGCAAGAATATAACCTTTATCATTTGAAACAAGAAATTCATAAAGTTTTGTTTCAAATCTTTTTTGACTTTGCTTTCTTTTCTCACCAATAGCACCAAAATGAGAGCCCTTGTGATCTGCAATTTTTTCAAGATTTAGCACAGGATATCCCATTTCATGAAGCTTAGCAAGTATTTTAGTTTTTCCTATACCTGTTCTTCCATGAATGATTACATATTTAAATTTTTCATTGAGAACAGGGATTGATTTATAGACAAATTCTCTGTAGGCTTTATAACCACCTTCAAGCTTCATACATTTATATCCCAGAGCTTGAAAAAGAGAACACATAGTTCCACTTCTCATTCCACCTCTTGCACAGAAAAATACTATTTTTTTATTTTTAGAAGAAAGTCCCTGTACCTGTTTAAAAATTTCAGGAAGTCTTTTAGAAATAAAATTTATTCCCAGTTCTTTGGCTATTTCTTTTGACTGTTGTACATATGCTGTTCCAACTATAGCTCTTTCATCATTTAATAAAACTGGAATATTGATAGCATTGGGAATAGGTTCACTTTCAAATTCCTTTGGAGTTCTCACATCAACTAAGGTGTAATTATCCAATTTTAAAAGTTCACTATAGGCAATTGTATTCATAAAAAATCCTCCAAAAATTCATAATACATATAATATACACCTTTTATTGACTTAAAGTCAATAAAGAGTGGAATCTTAAAAAACTATTATTAAAAATATGTATTATTATACATGAAATATTAGAAAAAATAAATTGTAAATAAAATAATAAAAGGAAAAAAAGAATGAAAAAGTACATATAATTGAGGCAATTTGAAATTATAAAAAATCAAATTCATACTATATATAGATTTGTTTTAAAAAATAAACACTATATTTTGTATGAGTTGTGCTATAATAATTTTAGTAGTAAAAAATGGGAGGTAGCTATGGATATTACAAGTTGGCTAGGAAAAGATAATAAATTAGGAATTGATATCTGGGAAAAAAAGTATAAATATGATGGAGAAACATTTAGTGAATGGCTGGAAAGAGTTTCTGGTGGAGAACAGGAATTAAAAGAAATGATAGCTAATAAAGAATTCATCTTTGCAGGAAGAATTCTTTCAAATAGAGGGTTATATAAGTTAGGAAGAAAAATAACTTATTCAAATTGTTATGTCATAGCACCTCCTGAAGATAATTTGGAATCTATATTTGATACTGCTAAAAAATTAGCAAGAACTTATTCATATGGTGGTGGTTGTGGAGTAGATATTTCTAAGCTAAGACCAAGAGGTTCAGAAGTAAATAACTCAGCTAAACATACTACAGGTTCAATATCTTTTATGGAATTATACAACCTAACTACAGATATAATAGGGCAGAAAGGGAGAAGAGGAGCATTGATGATATCTATTGATGTAAATCACCCAGATGTTTCTGAATTTATTTCAATTAAATCTGATCTTAATAAAATACAGAAAGCAAATATATCTGTAAGAGTAGATGCTAATTTTATGAAAGCAGTGATTGAAGGAATGCAGTTTGTGACTGAATTTTTAGTAGAAGATACAGGTGAAGTAGTTACTAAAGAGATAGATGCAAGAAAACTTTTTAAAGAACTAGCAAGACAAAACTGGAAATTTGCTGAGCCAGGAATACTTTTCTGGGATAGGATATCAAAATGGAATCTTTTAAGTGAAGATGAAGAATTTGAATATGCTGGAACAAACCCATGTGCAGAAGAGCCACTGCCAGCAGGAGGAAGCTGTCTTTTAGGTTCTCTTATTCTTCCAACTTTTGTAGAGGGAAAAGAGTTTAATTTTGATAGATTGGCAAAGGTTGTACAAAAATCTGTGAAAGCTCTTAATGATGTACTTGATGAGGGACTTCCACTACACCCTCTTGAAGAACAAAGAGAATCAGTAAGAGATTGGAGGCAGATTGGATTAGGGATACTAGGTGTAGGGGATCTTTTAATAAAAATAGGAATGAAGTATGGCTCACCAGAATCTTTAGAATTTTGTGATAAAATAGCTAAAGTTATAGTAGATAATGCATTGAAAGCAAGTGCACTTTTGGCTAAAGATTTTGGAGCATACCCTAAATATAAAGCTGATAAAGTATTAAAATCAGAATTTCTTTTGGAAAATGCAAGTATAGAAACACTTGAATTAATAGAAAAATATGGGCTTAGAAATTCACAACTTTTGACTATAGCTCCTACAGGATCAATAGGAACAATGTTAGAAACAAGTACAGGTATAGAGCCTAATTTTGCATTTTCTTATGTAAGAAAAACAGAAAGCCTACATGGAGAAGATGTATTTTATAAAGTATTTATTCCAATTGCTAAAAAATATATGGAAGAAAATAACATTACAGATGAAGAAGATTTACCAGAATATTTTGTAACTGCTCAAAGTCTTAATCCATATGATAGAATAAAAATGCAGGGAGTATGGCAAAAGAGAATAGATGCAAGTATTTCATCAACAATTAATCTTGTGAATAAAGTTTCTGTTGAAGAAGTGGAAAAACTATATTTAGAAGCTTGGAAAAATGGACTTAAAGGTATGACAATATATAGAGCTGGTTGTGACAGAGAAGGGATACTTACTGTAACACCAAAAGCAGAAAAGAAAATTGAAGAGTTAGCATTACCAGCTATACCTAGAGGAGAATTAAAACCAATAGCTCAAGATACTATTTACTATCCAACAACTATGAGAATAGGTTGTGGAAAACTTAAAGTAATGATAGGTTATTCACCAAGTGAAAGAGCTATTCAAGATTTATATGTAATAAGAAGTGGAGTAGGTGGCTGTGAGAAGAATATTCAGGCAGTGGCAATATATATGTCAGGAATACTTAGACTAGGTGGAAATTTATTCATGCTGGAAAAAGCAATAGCAGGAGTAAGTGGTTGTACATCATTTGCTGTGGCTAGAAGTAAGAATCAGGAAATAAGTAAAGGAAATACATGTCCATCTGCTATACTTAATATTCTTAAGAATTTTGAGAAGGATATGGGATTAGATGCACATGAAAAAGCTATACAAAAAATAGATGAAGAGGAAAGAAAAGAGATAGAAGAAATTAGTGAGAGAGAAGCAGATTATGTAACTCGTTGTCCTGAATGTGGAGAGATAATAGATGTTACTGGAGGTTGCTATACTTGCAGAAGCTGTGGTTTTTCTAAATGTGAATAATAAAAATTACTAAGGGTGATTCAGAATTTAATTTTGAATCACCTTTTTTGTTTGTATATTAAAAAAGTTTTTATGGTATAGGAAAAAATAACTTCTTTATATATTTTGATTTAGATATTAATTAGATGATAAAAAAATTACTATAGACTATTAATAAAAAATTATTTGCTGTTTTTGTAGAAATATTACAGAAATATTTAAAGATGGAAGCTCTAATAGTCCACAAGAATGAACACAGCATAGGATTAAATACTAATATATACTTGAATTAGAAAATGGAATATTGTCTGATGTAAAAGGAAGCTGCAGTGTAGAAAGAGATTCACATGCTGGAAATGGAAAGAACAGCACAAAAGGTGAATGAGATAGCAGGGTCAGGTGGTATTTTTTGTAAGAAACAATTGTAAAATAAGCATAATTATTTTAGGGAAATAGATATATGAAGTTAGTAAAAAAATCCTTTGTAGTTCTTTTATTTTATGCAACCATAGGTAGACAAAAAGTATCAGATGGTTGGTAGTATGGAAAGATAGAAAATGATAAAATAAAATATCTTCTGAAAATAAAAATTCAGGAAGTTTGACAGAATACAGAATGCAGATAAAGAAGAATCAGATAAAATTTTAAAAATTATATTTCTCTTTATAATTTATCTGTATCTTTAAAATTGATAATGTGATTACAGCATTTTTTCCTACCTTACTTTTTACTAATTTCAATGGTATAATAATAGCAAATAATGAATAGATGTTGGTGAAAAAGTTAATGAAAAAAGAAGCGAAAAGACTGCTTAAAGAAATATATGGATATGAAGATTTTAGAGAGGGACAAAAGGTAATAGTATCTTCAGTTCTTCAAAGAAAAGATACTCTTGGAGTGATGAGTACTGGTGGTGGAAAATCTATATGCTATCAGATACCAGCTCTTCTTTTTAAGGGAATAACAATAGTTATTTCACCATTGATTTCTTTAATGAAAGATCAGGTGGATACTTTAAAACTTTTAGGAATAAAAAGTGTATATATAAATTCTACTTTGTCCAGAGAAGAATATTCTGAGGCTATGCAGAAAATAAGAAACGGCAGTGCAAAGATAATATATATAGCACCTGAACGCCTTGCTAATGAAAAGTTTGTTTCTTTTATAAAAAAACTGGATATAGCTATGATAGCTGTAGATGAAGCACATTGTATTTCTCAATGGGGACATGATTTTAGAAAAAGTTATTTGGAAATTCCCAATTTTGTAAAAAAAATAGGAAAGCCAATACAAATATTAGCTCTTACAGCAACAGCAACTTCTGAAGTAAGACAGGATATAGAAGAAAAACTTGAAATGAAAAATCCTTTCAGTTATGTTGCAGGTTTTGACAGGGAAAATATTTTTTTTAAAGTAGTAAAAAATGTAGTTGCAGAAGCATATATAGTTGATTATTTGAAAAAGGCTCCTAAAAAATCTGGAATAATTTATGCTTCTACTAGAAAAGAAGTAGACAGTCTGTATGCCTATCTTGAACTTAGAGAATTTAGTGTTGGAAAATATCATGCAGGACTTACAGAAAAAGAAAGAAAAGATTTTCAGGAAAAGTTCATTAAAGATGAGATAAAAATAATGATAGCAACCAATGCCTTTGGTATGGGAATAGATAAATCCAATGTAAGATTTGTACTTCATAGAAATATTCCAAAAGATATGGAGAGTTATTATCAGGAAGCTGGACGTGCTGGGAGAGATGGAGCTCCTGCTGAAGCAGTTTTAATGTATTTTGAAGAAGATGTAGGCACACAGGAATATCTTATAGAAATGAATGAGGAAACTGAAAATAGTTTAAAAAAAGAAAAGAGAGAAAAACTTGATAAGATGGTGGAATACGCCTATCTTGAAAGCTGCTATAGAGAATATATATTAAAGTATTTTGGAGATAAAAGAATAAAAAATTATTGTGGAAAATGTGGAAACTGTAAATCTTTTAAAAATGTTGAAGATCTTACTGTGGAAGCTCAAAAAATACTTTCTTGTATAGGAAGAGCAAAGGAAAGTATAGGAATATCCACTTTGACAAATATTCTCGTAGGAAAATCAGATACAAAAATGGATAAGAAAGAATATCACAAATTATCTACTTTTGGAATAATGCAGGAAAGAGAAAGGGAATGGATTGAAGAATTTATAAATTTTTTAATATCAGATGGATATCTTGAGCAAAGTGCAGGAAGTTTTCCAGTTCTCAGACTTAATGAGAGGGCAAGGAAAGTTTTAAAAAATGAAACTTCTGTTTTCAGAAGAATAGATGAAAAAGTAACATTTGATTATTATGAAGATCCACTATTTGAAAACTTAAATCAATTAAGAAATGAAATAGCTGAAAGAGAAAAAGTAGCTCCATATATAGTATTCTCAGATTTAACACTTATGGAACTGGCAGAGAAAAAACCTAAAAACAGATGGGATATGTTGAAAATAAGAGGAATAGGAAACCAGAAGTTTAAAAACTATGGGGAAGAATTTTTAAAGGTTATAAATAGTTTTTCAGATGAAGATATGGAGATTATAAGACTAGAAAGTATAGTTGAAGATAAATATCTGGAAGAATCTAAACTGGAAGACTTAAAAAATAAATTAAATATAGATATAAGTTCAGAAAAATTAAGAGAAATTTTAATTAAGTCATTATTTAGTTAGAACATTAAGGAGGTTACGATGAAAAAAATATTGGCATTTCTTGTTTTATTGACTATGCTTGGGTGCAATGAGGGAGGTAAAACACCAGAACAAACAACTGAACCAAAAACAACAATAGAAGTAGTAAAAACAGAAAATACAGTGGTGACACCACCGGCAAAGGAAACAGAGTTGAAAATTTTGGAGGTGTCAACTTCATCAGGGGAAAAACCTAATATTGAAATAACTCTTTCTGACGAAATAGGACTTAATAGTGATATAGACGCTTACATAAAAGTTGATGGTGAAACAGGTTTTGATATAATCAAAATGAAAAATAAAATAATCATAAGAGGTGATTTTTCTACTGGGGAAACATATCAAATAGGGATTTTGAAAGGTTTAAAATCTAAAAATGGAACTGTATTAAAGGAAGACTTTAATACAACAGTAGCTTTTAGAGAGATAGAACCTAAAATAGCTTTTTCAAATGAAGGAATAATACTTCCAGCTGTAAATGATAAAAGAATAAGTTTTAAATCTCTTAATGTAAAAAAAGTAAATGTAAAAGTTAAGAAAGTTTATGAAAATAATACAACTCAATTTTTACAAAATCTTGTATTTAAAGGAAATGGAAATGTATTTAATTATGCAATGCAGGGAGATTTTTATAGAATAGGAGATGTTCTCTTTGAAAAGGAATATGAATTAAATAATCTTAAAAATAAATGGATTCAGACTGAAATTGAATTAGGAAGTCTTGTAGAATATAAGGGATTTTTTATAGTAGAATTATCATTTGATAAAGATGGGATAGACTATACTTTTCCTGAAGGTGTAGAAAGTTGGCAGCAATACAGCTTCTTTGAGAATAATGGAAAAATAGGAAAAGTAATTTTACTTTCAGATATGGGAATTTTGGCACAAAAAACTAAAGATCAATATCTGGTAACTGTTACTGATGTTGCAAAAAACAGCGTTGTAAAAGGTGCCAAAGTAAAGGCAGTAACTTTTAATAATCAGCTGATAGAAGAAAAAACTACTGATGAAAATGGAGAAGTAACTTTTGATGGAAAAGATAAGATTTTCTATATTGTCAGTGAGTTGGGAGAAGAGAAATCTATATTAAAATTAAACGATTCTCTTTTATCATATGATGGTTTTGCTGTAGATGGTATATATGCAACTGCAGGTGTAAAAAGTTTTATGTATACAGACAGAGGAATATATAGACCAGGAGATGACATATATCTTTCTATAATAGCTAGAAATGGTGACAATAGTTTTCCAGAAAATCACCCTGTTAAATTAAATATCTATACTCCAACTGGGAAAAAGTTTGTAGAAAATTATGTTTTAAATAATGGAAAAAATGGTTTTTATACATATTCTTTCAAAACTAATTTAGATTCTGAAACTGGTATCTGGAGAGTAGAAGCTCAGGTAGGAAGCACTACATTTAGAAAAGATATTCCTGTGGAAACTATAGTTCCATATAAAATAAAGGTTAATGTTGATGCACCTAAAGTAGTGGATATAAATGAAACAAATAATTTTGAAGTAAAAGTTGCTTCTGATTATCTTTTTGGTGCACCAGGAAGCGACCTCAGATTTAACAGTGAATTGCAGATAAGAGAAGAAAATATAAGATTTGAAAAATTTAAAAACTATACTTTTACAAATCCTACATCGTACAATTTTTATCATAGAGATTATAAAGAAGGGGTACTAAACAGCGAGGGAAAAGGAACTATAAACTTTGATATAGCTAAGGTTACTCCTAAGAATATAAACTTAACAGGAACTATCACTACTAAAGTGTTAGAAACAGGAGGAAGACCTGTTTTAGACAGAAGTGTTGTAACATTGAAAAAATTTGATACATATGTAGGAATGGAAATTCCATCTGACAGATATATGAAGAGTGGAGATAAAGTAAATCTTCAAGTCATAGCAGTATCAAGTGATGGAGAAAAACTTGTTTCTGGAAGAAGAATGAAATATAGAATATACAAGAATGAGTATTCTTGGTGGTGGGACTATAATGATTATGGAATTTTCCTGAAATCAATAAAAACAGATACAAATACTACTTTTGTTCATGAGCAGGAGTTTGTTTCAGGAGATAAACCATATATTATAGATTACCCAATAGATGGAACAGGAGAAATATTTGTAGAAGTTGAAGACTTAGAAACTGAACAAAGTACTGGGGTAAATCTTTATGTAAGTACTTGGATGGATCCTAGTGTAAGTAAAAAAGTGGATAAACTTAAAATGGAAACTGACAAAAAATCTTACAATATAGGTGATAAAGCTAAGATTATATATGAAGGAGAAAAGGGAGCTAAAGCTCTTATAACTATAGAAAAATCTGGTCAAATAGTAAAAAGATATTGGAAAGATGTTAATAACATCAAAAATGAGGAAGAAATAGAAATTACTGAGGGAATGTTCCCTAATGCCTATGTAAGTATCTCTTTATTCCAAGACTATAACAACTTCACAAATGACAGACCATTAAGATTATATGGTGCAGTACCTCTAATGGTAAAAAATGAGGCTACTAAACTTAATTTAGAATTGAATACACCAAAAGAATTAAGACCAAATGAAAAATTCAGTGTAAAAGTTAAAAATAAAGCTGGTACTCCAATGGAATATACAGTAGCAGTCGTAGATGAAGGACTTTTAGATATAACAGCATTTAAAACTCCAGATCCTTGGAATTATTTTTATCAGAAAGAAGCTCTTCAAATATTGACTTATGATAACTATAATGAAATTATTGGAAAAACTTTTGGAGAGGTACATCAAGTATTGAAGACTGGAGGAGGAGAATTCCTATCTGAAATGTCAGCAATGGATAAAGCTAGAAATAAACAGATGGGACTTGAAGAGGCTCAAAGATTTAAACCAGTGGCAATGTTTAAAGGAGTTCTTACTACTAATGACAAGGGAGAAGGGGAAGTAGAATTTACAATGCCTAACTATATGGGCTCTGTAAGAGTTATGGTAATTGGAGCAGATAAGGGAATGTATGGAAGAGCTGAATCTACAATTACTGTAAAAGCGCCAATAGTTATGAATGCTTCACTTCCAAGAACATTAAAGGTTGGAGATGAATTTAAGGTTCCAGTAGAAATTTTTGCCTTGGAAGATGACCTTGGAGAGATAACTGTAAGCATCAATTTCAATGGAGAAACAAAAACTGAAAAATTCACTTTGAAAAATAAAGAGAAGAAGACAGTATATTTTACAGAAAAAGTTCCAAATAAAATAGGAGCAGATAAAATAACTATAAATGCAAAGTCTAATAAATATAATTATGAAGAGGTCACTGATATAGATATAAATTCAAATAATCCATATATTTATTTGAATGACATAAAGACTGTACCAGGTGGAAAGGAAGTTACATTCAATGCACCAAAAGATTCGATAGAAGGAAGCGTAGAAAGTACATTGACTATATCAAGTTCACCTATACTGGCTATAGATCAAAGACTTAAATGGCTTATCAGATATCCATATGGTTGTGCAGAACAGACTACATCAAGTGTACTTCCTCAATTATTTATAAAAGAGCTGTCTTCTGAAAATGCTTTTGATAAGAAGAGAATAACTGCTAACATTAATTCAGGTATTACTAGATTATCAAAATTCCAGCTTTATGATGGTTCATTTGCATACTGGCCAGGAAATAGAGATGCAGATTTATGGGTAACTAACTATATAGGACAGTTTTTAATAAGTGCAAAAGAAAATGGATACTATGTACCAGAAGATATGTACAGCAGATGGCTGGATTTCAGTAAGAAGCAAAGTAAAATAGCAGGAGCAGATTTAGATAGAAAAGCATATACTTTATATTTGTTAGCATCAGCTGGTTCTCCTGAAATAAGTGAAATGAATCTTATATATGAAAATTATATGGGAAGTCTTTCTATAACAAGTAAATGGTATATGGCAGCAGCATATAAATTGATTGGAGAAGATAAGATGGCAGTAGATATTGCTAATTCACTTCCAATAACTGTACCTGAATATGATCATGATTACTATAGATATTCTTATGGTTCTAATTTGAGAGATAAAGCTATCATACTTGGAGCATACTACAAAGTATATGGAAAAATAGAAGAAAAATTATATAATGATATACTTCAGGCACTTCAATCACAAAGCTGGCTGTCTACTCAAAGTACAGGGTATTCTTTGATGACTATAGCTGAAATGGTAAAATCAGGAGCTAAAGAAGAAGTATCTGGAACTATAGAAATAGATGGACAGTTAAAAAGATTTACAACTAAGAATGGAATTTATACAGAATCAATTTCTGATAAAGTAGGAAATATCAAAATAGTTTCTGGAAATTCAAAAGATATGTTTGTTAACTACTATTGGGAAGGAGTTCCTGTAAATTATGAAGGTGAAAATATTGCTAAAAATATCAAGATAGAAAGAAAATTCTATGATATAAACGGAGCAGAAATAGATCCTAAATCTTTAACTTCAGGAACAACATTTTGGCTGGAGGTAAAAGTACTTCCTGCTGACAATGTAAGAGGATATTTCTATATTAATGAAGTAGCATTGACACAAGTTCTTCCTACAGGTTGGGAAATAGAAAATGTAAGAGCATTGAAACAACAGTATCCAGAATGGGTAAAAAGCAGAATGTCAAATACTAATATAGATTATGAGGATATCAGAGATGACAGAGTAATGTGGTTCTTTGACTTTGATAACTACAACAGAACAGGAAACAGCTTCTTTATTAAAGTAAATACTGTAACAGTAGGAAAATATAAATTCCCAGGAACTATGGCAGAAGCTATGTATGATAAAAATTACGAAGCTTACCTAAAAGGATTTGAAGTAGAGGTTAAATAATGAAAAAAAGATATCTGATATTTTCAGGGATTGTTCTAAGTGGAATTTTATTTACCTCATGGACATATTTAAAATATGATACTAAAAAGATACAGAGTACATTTGAAGATAGATACAGTCAGGTAGTGTTAGATGATAAAGATGATATTCTGGGAGTCTATCTCAATAAAAATGAACAATGGCATTTGAAAAGTACAGATAAAGTACCTGAAAAATTAAGAGAAGCAGTTTTGAATTATGAAGATAAAAATTTCTACTCTCATAAAGGGGTAGATATGAAGGCAGTGGTCAGAGCTGTGAGAGATAATGTACTTCAGAGAAGAAGAACAGGAGCAAGCACTGTAACTATGCAGGTAGCAAAAGTTCTTGAACCAAAGCAAAGGAGTTATTTTAATAAATACAGAGAGATGATTTATGCATTAAAGATAGAAAAAGAATTTACTAAAGATGAAATTTTATCAATGTATTTAAATAATGCTCCTTATGGTGGAAATATTGTAGGTTATAAAACAGCTTCACTTCTATATTTTCAAAAAAATCCAAATGAACTTACTTGGGCAGAGGGGGCACTGTTAGCAGTGCTCCCTAATTCTCCCGGACTTATGCATGTGGAAAAAAATAGAGATAGGCTTATAAATAAAAGAAATGCTCTTTTGAAAAAACTGCTTGAAAGAGGAGTTATTGACGAAAAGCAGTATACTTTATCTAAGATGGAGCCTATTCCTGAAAAAAGATATAAATTTAAATCTCTTGCCCCTCATCTTACAAGAAGATTAACACAGGAGAGCAGTGAAAAAATAATCAGCAGTACTATCAACAGCCAGCTTCAAGAAAAAATAGAAAAGGTTGTAAAGGATTATTCTGAATATTTAAAAGGTGAAGGAATAGGAAATGCAGCTGTATTAGTAGTAGATAATAAAACTTATGAGGTAAAAGTATATATAGGTTCACAAAATTTTTATGATTTTTCTACTAATGGACAGGTAGATGGAGTAATAGCTAAAAGATCTCCAGGATCTGTTTTAAAGCCTTTTCTTTATGCTTTGGTAATAGATGAGGGAATAGCTGCTCCAGAATCAAAAATACCTGACATTCCACTATATTTTTCAAATTTCAGTCCTCAGAATGCCAGTAAAAAATATTATGGCTTGATTGAAATGAGAGAAGCACTTATAAAATCATTAAATATTCCATTTGTATCACTATTGAAGGAATATAAAGATGAGAGGTTTTTCTATTTTTTGAAAGAAGTTTTAGACTTCAAGGATAATAATCCTTCAAGATATGGACTTTCTCTTATACTTGGTACTAAAGAACTCAGTGTGGAAAATATAGCTAAACTATATACAGGATTGGGAAATTATGGGAATTTTAAAGAATTGAAATATATAAGAGATAGACAGGAGGAAAAAGGAAACCAGTTGATATCCAGAGGGGCAGCTTATCTTACACTGGATACTATAAGACAGTTGGAAAGACCAGGACTTGAAAGTATGTATAGAGAAAAAAATCCTGTTTCATGGAAAACTGGAACAAGCTACGGAAGAAGAGATGGCTGGGCAGCTGGGGTTACTCCAGACTGGACAGTGGTAGTATGGGTAGGAAATTTTACTGGTGAAGGCAACAGCAATTTGTCAGGAGTAGTCAGTGCAGGAAAACTTTTATTTAATGTATTCAATACTTTGCCTAAAAAAACTGCTTTATTTAAGCTGCCAGAAGAAGATTTTGAAATCTTAAAAGTAGATAGAGAAACTGGATATAGAGTGAAATTTGATGTACCAACAAAAGAAATACTTTATCCTAAAGGAGCAAAACCTTTGAAACTTTCCCCATATTACAAGAAAGTTTTTCTAAATAAGGATGGAGAAGAAATAGATTCACGAAGTGAAGATTTTACTGAGAGACAAGAAAAGGTAGTTCTCAACTATCCTATTGAGATAATAAACTATTTCATAAGACAGAATATGGATGTTTCAAATATTTTTAGTAGCAAAATCAAAGAAAAAAGTGTAAAATTCATATATCCAATAAATAATCTGAAAATAGTTATACCAAAAGATTTTGATGGAGAAAAGAGTGTCATAGTAAAAGTGGCAAATGTAAAAAAACAGAATCTTTACTGGTATATAAATAAGGAATATATAGGAAGAGATAAGGACAGAGAAAAAAGTCTTTCTCTGAAAGCAGGAGAATATGAATTAACAGTAGTCGCTGAAAATGGCGAAACAGAAAAAGTAAAATTTGAAATAGTGAAAAACAGAGCAGGAAGGAAGTAAAATGGTAGAGTTTTTTATAGCGAAGAAACATATATTTGAGAGAAAAAGACAGAGTCTTATCTCGACTTTAGGAATAGCAATTGGAGTAATAGTTTTAATAGTTTCTATTGGAATAGCCAATGGATTGGATAAAAATATGATAAGCAGCATTCTTTCCATGACAAGTCATGTACTGGTAGAGAATGGAGATAAGTTATCAGATTATAATGATTTAAAAGAAAGAATAGAAAAAATTCCTGGAGTAAAGGGAGCTGTTCCCAGTATAGAAACTCAGGGTATCTTCAAATATAATGGAATATATGGAGGATATATATCAGGAGTAAAGATAGAAGGCTTTGATTTAGAAAGTGCTAAAAAGCTATGAATCTAGATAAAAAGATTGTAGAAGGAAGCATTTCACCTGATAAAATGAATGGAATCCTCATAGGAAAAGAATTATTTAAAAATATTGGAGCTTCTCTTGGAGATGAAGTAACAATAATCTCATCAGAAAATAAAGAGATAAAATTTAAAATAGAGGGAGTCTTTCAGAGTGGGTATTATGACTATGATATAAATATGATAATACTTCCATTGAAGGCTGCTCAATATCTTGTATACAGTGGTGATACTGTAAATAAAATAGATGTAACATTAAATGATCCATACAAAGCTCCAGAAATTGCTGATAAAATAATGACTGAAACAAAAATATTTTCAAGAACATGGGGAGATCTCAATAGAAATCTCCTTTCTGCCTTATCACTGGAAAAGACTGTTATGATAATGGTATTTTCTTTAATAGTAATAATAGCAGGATTTGTAGTATGGGTTACTTTGAATATGCTGGTTAGAGAAAAGATAAAAGATATTGGTATAATGAGATCAATGGGATTTTCCAGAAAAAGCATAATGAAAATTTTCCTTATTCAGGGAATGCTTTTGGGAATAGCAGGGATAATAATAGGAACAGTTATCGCTCTATGCTTCTTGTGGTATATAAAAAATTATACGTTAGCTTTTATAACTTCTATATATTACCTGACAAAGATACCTGTTGAGATATCAATTAAGGAAATAGGAGTAATAATCGGGGCTAATATTGGAATAATTTTTGTATCAAGTGTCTTTCCAGCATACAGAGCAGCTAGAATGGAAACTGTGGAGGCATTAAGACATGAGTAGAGAGATATTGAAATTAGAAAATATAGAAAAATATTATAGTGGGAATATAGATAAACTTCATATTATAAGAAATCTAAGTTTAACAGTGGAAGAGGGAGAATTTATCTCGATACTTGGAAGGTCAGGATCAGGGAAGTCCACTCTTTTAAATATAATTGGTCTGTTGGATAAAATAGATGGTGGGAAAATATATATTGGTGGACAGGAAGTAGAAAAACTTTCTGAAGAAAAAAAAGATATATTAAAAAATGGTATGCTGGGATTTGTATTTCAATTTCACTATCTTCTGCCAGAATTTACTGCCTTGGAAAATGTAATGCTTCCAGCTTTGGTGAATGATTTTAAAAATAGAAAAGAAGTGGAAAAAGAGCCATGGAAATATTAGAGGCAGTGGGGCTAAAAGACAGGGTAAAACACAAACCATCTCAACTATCTGGAGGGGAAAAGCAAAGGGTGGCAATAGCCAGAGCTCTTATTAATTCCCCTAAGATACTTCTAGCTGACGAACCTACAGGGAATCTGGACGAAGAAACAAGTGAAACAATTTTTGATATACTGAGAGATATTAATAAAAATAGGAAGCAGACCATAATAGTGGTTACACATTCAAAAGATTTAGCAAAAATATCTGATAAAAAACTCTATCTTAAAAAAGGTATTCTGCATTTAACAGATGATTAAAAAATTTTTTAAAATTTTTATACAAAAAGAGGAAATCTGTTAAAAAGGAAGTATAATATTATACAAAGCAAAGAGAACTTGCGGACTTAAAAGGAAGTGGTATTATGAAAATGTCTATCCATGGAAAACAATTAGTTGTAACTGATGCAATCAAAAAGTATGCGGAAACTAAACTAGGGAGGGTTGAAAAGTATCACGATAGTATCATAGAATTAGATGTTAGCTTATCAGCAGTGAGAACTAAAACTGGAAGCAGTCATACAGCTGAAGTATTAGCATATCTCAGTGGAAGTACTTTAAAAGCTTCTTGTACAGATACTGACTTATATGCAGCTATTGACCAAGTTTCTGATATTATAGAAGCACAACTTAAAAAACACAAAGAAAAAAGAGCAATAAATTATGGACAGGTTCCAGGAGTTAAAAAAATAAAATATAATCCTGAAACTAATACAGTTGAAAAAGAAGCAGCAGTAAATGTAGTTAAAGTTTATCTTCCTCCAAAACCAATGGATATAGAAGAAGCTATACTTCAACTTGAATTATTAAATAGAGTATTCTATCCATTTACTAACTGTGAAACTGGAGAAATGAATATAGTATATAAAAGAAAAGATGGAGATTATGCTCATGTAGAACCATCAATTAAAAAATAGGTAAATAATTGTTTGTAGTGGGGTTGTTGTAAATTGATGATTTTTAATCATTTATTTGAACAACTCCTTTTTCTTTTCAGAATTTTTGTTTGAGCTGTTAGAAATACAGCCTTACTCTCTTTTAAATATTTAGAAAAAATACTTGAATTTTTATATTAATGGGTATATACTACCAGTAGTTATGCAGAAGTGGCGGAATGGTAGACGCGCTGTCTTCAGACGGCAGTGGGGGTGCCCCCGTGAGAGTTCAAATCTCTTCTTCTGCACCATTTTTTTAATAATATCTGAGTAACTAAAAGCTAGGTTAGATTTACTTTTGCTTTTGAGTTGCTTTTTTTATTTTTTGAATTTAAAAAATATTTTATTGCTTAAGTAGAAAAATAAAAATAAATGTGCAAAATCTACAAATATTTAGTATAATAGTATCATTAAATGAAATGTTAAAGAGGGGTGACAGCTGAAATGAATAGAGATATAAAAGAAAGAGTAAAAAATGCTAAAAGGATAGTAATTAAAGTTGGAACATCTACATTGACTTATGCAAATGGGAATCTTAATCTAAGCCTTTTAAATAAGCTTGCATGGGGACTTAGTGACTTAAGAAATCAAGGAAGAGATGTAGTCCTTGTAACATCAGGAGCTATAGGAGTAGGATCTAAAAAGCTTGATTTTAAAACAAGACCTAAGGAAACTAGAGAAAAACAAGCAGCAGCGGCAGTAGGACAGGCTGAACTTATGCATATATATCAAAACTTTTTTGGTGAGTACAGCCAGAAAACAGCTCAAATACTTTTGACAAAAGATGATTTTAAAGAGGGAGAAAGAAAAACTAATACTAACAATACATTTGAAACATTGTTAGAATATGGAGTTATCCCAATAGTTAATGCAAATGATACTATATCTACATTTGAAATAGAATTCAGTGATAATGACAGACTTTCTGCAAGTGTAGCTTCTCTGTTGAAGGCTGACCTTTTGATTATACTTACAGATATAGATGCATTGTATAATTCTAACCCTAAAACTAATCCTGATGCTCAAAGAATAGCATATGTAGAAAAAGTTACTGATGAAATAATGAAAATGGGTGGAGAAAAGGGAAGCGAATTCAGTGTTGGAGGAATGGAAACAAAACTTCTGGCAGCAAGAGAATGTTGTGATAATGGAGTAGTGATGGCTATATTAGATGGTTCTAACCCTTTACTAATAGAGAGATTAATATCAGGGGAAGATGTGGGAACAGTTTTTGATTGCGTAGCTTTGGAGGAGATATAATGGAAATATCAAAAATAGGAGAAGCTGCTAAAAAAGCTTCTATAAAGACAGCTCAGCTTCCTACTGGAGTAAAAAATGATATACTTCAAAAATCAGCTGATGCTTTAATAAGAAATAAAGAAAGAATAATTGAAATAAATAAAGAAGATGTAAAAAATGCTTTAAAGAACGGAGTAAAACAATCCTTTATAGATAGACTTACATTAACAGAGAAGAGAATAGAAGATATGGCAACAGGATTGAGAGAAATAGCTATGCTCAATGACCCAGTTGGTGAATACGTATATGGAAAAACACTTCCAAATGGTTTGATAATTCAGCAGAAAAGAGTTCCTTTAGGAGTGGTAGCTATAATATTTGAATCACGTCCTAATGTTGCAGCAGATGCTTTTGGACTTTGCTTAAAAAGTGGAAATGCCGTTATTTTAAGAGGTGGAAAGGAAGCAATAAAAACAAATATAGCTATTGTGAGTGTATTTAAAGGAGTGTTAAGGGAAGCTGGACTTTCAGAAGATACAGTACAAATTTTAGAAGACACAAGCCATGAAAAAGCAGCAGAACTTATGAAGGCTAATGAATATATAGATGTACTTATTCCTAGAGGAAGTGCTAGACTGATCAATACAGTTATCAATAATAGTACTATTCCATGTATTCAGACAGGAATAGGAAACTGTCATATATATGTGGATAAGAGTGGAGATTTGAAAAAAGCTGTAGATATAATAATTAATGCTAAAACTCAAAGACCTGGAGTCTGTAACGCAGTAGAAACTATACTTGTACATGAAGATATAGCAGCAGAATTGCTTCCTGTAATGGGAAAAGAGCTGCTTGATAGAAATGTAGAGATAAGAGGAGATGAAACAGTAAATAAATATATTCTTGAATCTAAAGAAGCAACAGAAGAGGATTGGGCTACAGAATATGAAGACTATATACTTGCTGTAAAAACTGTAAAAACTTTAGATGAGGTAATAGAACATATAGGAAAATATGGAACTAAACATTCTGAGTCTATAATAACAGAGGATTATTCAAATGCTCAAAGATTTTTAAATGAAATAGATGCAGCAGCTGTATATGTAAATGCTTCTACAAGATTTACAGATGGAGGACAGTTTGGTTTTGGTGCTGAGATAGGTATCAGTACTCAAAAACTTCATGCAAGAGGGCCAATGGGGCTGAAGGAATTGACTACTACTAAGTATGTAATATTTGGTAATGGACAAGTTAGAAAATAGAATAAGATAAATATGATGAGGAACCTTAAATAATTAGGGTTCCTTTTTTTTGTACCTAAAAATAAATTTTAATAGTATATAAAGTTTTTAATATTAATATAATTTTCTTGAGTATAAAGAAAAATATATAGTTTTTTTAATGAGATAAAAACTAAGAATAAACATTATAAAAATAATCGTATTTCAACTATGAAAGGGAAATGTAATGGTAGAGAAGAATGAGGAATAAATATATGAAAAATAACTGTATGAATAAAAAAATAATATATTGTGAAAAATGAAAAATATAAGTAAAAAATTAGAAAATTAAAAAAATAAAAATACAAAAAAAGTATGAAGATATATATGAAAAAGAAATATTTGCAATGAACAAAGACTGGAAATATAGGAAAGGTAGAAAAATAGGAAAACCCTAAAAATAAAGGGGCCAAAAAATGACTTCTTAAAAAATAGGAGGTTAGGAGGTATAAAAGTTCGCATTATTACAATAAGGCGCCCTGTGAAAATATTTTTTATATTTTCCAAGCTAAAACTTTTTAGAATTATAGATAAGTATAGAAAAATGATACTACTAAAACGGAAGAATGTCAATACCAAAAAAGGGTATAATTTGACATTTTTAAGAAATGTTAGAACGATTTTACTGAGATTTGGTGGCAAAAAAGTTCTCTTTATTGTAATAATGCGAACTTTTCCCAATTTTATGAAAGTGCTTATTTTTACAAAATTTTAAAATTACCATTAAATTTTGAAAGTTAGAAAAATATAAAAATTAAAATTTGGAAAATACATAGAAGGAAAATGAATATTTGAGATAAAATATCGTTTAAATTCAATTGTTTTTAAATATTATTACTAAATATAAGTTTTGGATAAAAAATATTACAAAATATATAAAAAATATAAAATTTAGAAAAATAAATTATATTTTTGGAATAAAAAAAGAAAAATAAACATCTTAAAATAAAAGTCAAGGAGCTAGGGGAAAGTGAAAAGGCAAAGTTCAAAAGTTTTAATGATAGTATTACAGTTTTTATTCTATTTTTTAATAAATAAAATATTTAACGTACCAGACAGAATTATGTATAATACTTTCTTCATCTATCTTGCATTAAATCTTACTAAAAATATGTATTCCTTTAAAACTATACTCATATGGGAGGAACTGAAAAAACAACTCTTTGTACATACAGAATACCTCATAATTATGTTGATAAATGATGCAGCATTCTGGGGAAGTAAATATATCCTAGTTCATTTGATAGTAGGAATAACATTTACCTTCTTTAATTTAATCATAATAAAAATCATAAGGAATATATTTAGAAAATCACTAGAAAAAAGACTTCTCATTATAGGAGTTGGAAATACAGCCAAAGAACTAACTCATGTAATTAAAGAGAATGATTTTACAATGTACAACTTACTAGGATATATAAGCGCTAATTCTTTGGAAGGAGTTAATCAAAATATACAGATAGAAAAGAATAAAATACTTGGAAACTGCTGTGATATAGAAAAAGTAATAGAAGAGAATCAAATAAATGAAGTGATAATAGCACTACCATTGGCAGATAATAAGCAGATGGCAGAAATAATTAATAGGCTGGATGGAAAAGTAAATAAGATAAAATTTACACCAGAATTAAATGGAACATATACTTTTAATTCAAGTATAGAGGATTATGATGGAATAATGCTTGTATCTTCATACAATGGAATGAATAGAAGAACAAACAAATTTCTTAAAAGAAGCTTTGATTTAGTTACTGGAATAATAGGGTGTCTAGTCCTTTCCATACTTTACCTTATATATGCACCAAAGATAAAAAAAGATGGAGGAAAAGCAATGTTTCTTCATACAAGAATAGGCCAGTGCCTAAAAACTTTTAAAATGTATAAGTTTAGAACTATGTATGCTGATGCAGAGAAGAGACTGGAAGAGATGTTATCAAAAGATGAAAAACTCAGAGAAGAATTTTATAAGAATTTTAAACTTAAAGATGACCCAAGAATAACAGAAGTAGGAAAATTTTTAAGAAAGACATCATTAGATGAATTTCCCCAATTTATTAATGTAATAAAAGGAGAAATGTCATTTGTTGGACCAAGACCAGTAGTACAAAAAGAAGTAGATATGTACTATGGTGAAGAAAATAGTAGAAAGATATTTATGGTAAAACCAGGAATAACAGGAATGTGGCAGGCAAATGGAAGGTCAGATGTAGAAAATTATGATGAGAGAATAGCATTGGATCTCTACTATATAAGAAATTGGTCATTATGGTTGGATATAATAATAACAATAAAAACAATAAAGAATGTTATTGGGAAAAAGGGGGCATATTAATGAAAAATAAGAAAATTTCAATAATTGTTCCCATATATAATGGAGAAATTTATATAAAAAAATTAGTGGAAAAACTCAAAGAGCAAAAAGGTAATTTTTCTATTGAGTTAATAGCATTGGTAAGTTTTTCAAAAGATAAAAGTTTAGAAATCTCAAAAGAGCTATTTGATAAAGTTTTAGAGGTTAAAAAGTTTAATCATGCCAAAACAAGACACGAAGGAGCATTAATAGCTGAGGGAGATATATTAGTTTTCATAACACAAGATATATTACCCTATGATAATAATTGGCTAAAAGAATTAGTTAATCCTTTAAATGAAAATATTATTGCTTCTTTTTCAAAGCAAATAGCATATGAGGAACATTCTGAAATAGAAAAAATTATTAGAAGATTTAATTACCCTGATGAAAATAGAATCTGTAATAAATAAAATGAAAAGGTTAATGGAAGAAAAAATATATTCTACAGTGATGCATCTTCAGCAATACTAAAAACAGAATTTTTTAAGTTAGGAGGATACGATTTTCTTACTCCAACAAGTGAAGATGTATATTTAGCTTCTAAAATAATAGAAAGTGGAAAATCATTTATTTATACAGCAAAAAGTAAAATATGGCATTCACACCAATTATCTTTAAAAGATTCCTATAAAAGATATAGAGATATAGGAAAATTTGAAAAATTATTTGAAAAAGAAATAGATTTTTCAAAGACAGAGAATGAAGGGAAAAAGTTATTGATGTATTTGATAAAAGAGTTAATTAAAAAAAGAAAAATAAAAGAATCACTATATATACCATTTGATATTGGAGTTAGATGGCTGGGATATAAAGTAGGGAAAAAAATATGAAAAAAATTATAATTTCAGGAATAAATATGACAGAAGGTGGGATTCTATCAATATATAAAGATTGTTTGAAATATGTTGAAGAAAATTTAACTTCTAAATATAAAATAATAGCTTTAGTACATACAAAGGGTTTATTTAAAAAATTAGATAGTGAAAATAAAATTGAATTTATAGAATTTGAAGATTCAAAAAAAGTTGGATAAAAAGATGTTATTACGAGTATTTCTATTTTAAAAAACTATCAAAAGAATTAAAGCCATATTTGTGGTTGTCATTACATGATATAACTCCAAATGTTGAAACAAAAAGATTAGCTGTATACTGTCATAATTCAACTCCTTTCTATAAAATGAAGTTTAAAGATATTAAATATGATAAGAAAGTTTTTTTATTCTCAAAGCTATATAAATATTTATATAAAATCAATATAAAAGAAATGATTATGTAATAGTACAACAAGATTGGATAAGAAAAAAATTTGAAAAAATGTATAAAATAAAAATATAATAGTTGCTCCACCAGAGAATAAATATTTAATTCAAAAAAATGACAATAAAAATAAAATAGAAAAAAAACATTTTTTATCCCTCTTTTCCTAGAATATTTAAAAATTTTGAAATTATATGTAAGGCTGTAGAATTACTTGAAAAAAAAGGAAAAAAAATTTTAAAGTTTATTTGACAATTGATGGTACAGAGAATTTATATTCTAAAGAAATAGTAGAAAAGTATAAAAATTTAAAGTGTATAGAATTTCTAGGATTATTAACTAGAGAAGAAGTATTTGAATATTATTCTAAAGTAGAATGCTTGATTTTTCCTTCAAAACTAGAAACATGGGGATTACCAATAAGTGAATTTAAAATATATAACAAACCAATAATTTTATCAGAATTAGAGTATGCACATGAAACTGTAGGAGAATATGAAAAATGTTTATTTTTTAATCCAAACTCTGAAGATGAATTAGAAAAACAAATGTTAAAAATTATAAATAAAGAAGATAAATATGAAAATAATAAAATAAATAATTTAAATAAAAATTATAAGAAAAATTGGAAAGAGCTTTTTGAATTATTATTAGGAGATCAATTATGAAAAAAATAGATAGTTTATTTATAAATCTTATAATTTTTTCAGTTTTATTCTTTGATATACGAACAAGAATTCAAATTATTTCAGCGTTTTTATTTCTAGTTTATTTAGTCTTAAAAAATGAGTTTAAAATAAATAAAAAAGTGTGCCTACTACTTATATATATTTTTATAAGTTCCATTGTAGCTATTGTAATGTATGAATATAAATTTAATAAAATGATTCAACAAATGATTGTAATCACTATAATTACAGTTTCTTATTGGATGTTTTTTTCTAAATATGGTGTTATAAAAATATGGAATAAATATTTAAAAATGTGTAAATTATTTTGCTTAATAGGAATAGTTCAGTGGGTTGTATATTATTTATTTAATATAAATATATTTCAAAGAAAATATTTTTTTTGGGGAATAGAAAATAATTATGGTTTATTAAAAGGAATACTACAATTTTCTTCTATGTCAGGGGAACCAGGGAATTATGCGCAAGTGATTATGCCAGCAGTTTTCTACTTAATAGAAGAATCATTAAAAGTAAAAAAAATAAAAATTCAAGATTTAATATTTATAATTTCATATATTTGTACTTTTACTGCAATTGCTTTTATGGGATTTATTTTATATGTATTTTTTAAAGTTATAGTTTTAATAAAGAATAAAGAAATAAAAAAAATATTTTATGGAATAGGAGCTTCAATGATAATGTTGCCAATTTTTATAAAAATTTTTAATATAGGTATGATAAAAATTAAAATTTTTGAAACATCTAATTATATATTAAATTTAATGAATATTAATTTGAATAAAGTAAATTTAAGTACATTTGCATTGTTTTCTAATCTTAAAGCTGCAATATTATCAAGACATTTTATATTTGGAAATGGGTTAGGAACTATTCAACAAGTATATTATAAATATTTAGTTAATGAAAATTATTTTTTTATGGAATAAATTCAGAAGATGGTTATTCCATGGCTGTGAGAATATTTACAGAATTTGGATTAATAGGTCTTTTAATAATTGGATATATATTAATTAAAAATTTATTTTATGATAGAAAGAATTTTTTGCTATCTACAATTAATTTTTCAGCTACAATTGGAATCATATCATACTTAATAAGATGGGGAAGTTATTATACTTTTGGAGCAATATTATTTTATATTTTTTTAATATTTTCTAAAAAAGAATATAAAAAAACTATGAAGGAGAAAATAAATGAAAGGAATAATATTAGCAGGAGGAAGTGGAACAAGACTTTATCCAATAACCAAATCAATATCAAAACAGATAACACCAATATATGATAAACCAATGATATATTATCCACTATCAGTTTTAATGTTGGCTGGAATAAAAGATATTCTGGTTATTTCTACCCCAAGAGATCTTCCTATGTTTGAAGAATTGTTAAAAACAGGTTCAGATTTTGGTATATCCCTAAGTTATGCAGTTCAGGAACAGCCTAATGGTTTGGTAGAAGCATTTTTAATAGGAGAGAACTTCATAGGAAATGATTCGTGTGCTTTGGTTCTTGGAGACAATATATTTTATGGTCATGGATTTACAGGAATGTTAAAAGAAGCTGAAGCAAGAAAAAAAGGAGCAACAATATTTGGATACTATGTACAAAATTCTAGAGATTTTGGAGTAGTAGAATTTGATGAAAGTAACAGAGCAATATCATTAGAGGAAAAGCCAGAGAATCCAAAATCTAATTATGCAGTACCTGGGTTATATTTTTATGATAATACAGTAGTAGAAAAAGCTAAGAAAGTAAAGCCTTCAAAAAGAGGAGAGTTAGAAATAACAACACTGAATGAAATGTATCTTAATGAAGGAACTCTAAATGTAACAAGTTTAGGAAGAGGAATGGCTTGGCTTGATACAGGAACGCATGAAGCGCTTTTAGAAGCAGCAAACTATGTAAAAACAATTCAAAGTAGACAGGGAGTAATGGTAGCCTGTCTTGAAGAAATTGCATATAGGAATGGTTGGATAACAAAAGAAAAAGTATGTGAATTAGCAAAACCACTACTTAAATCTAAATATGGAAAATATTTGATGGAACTCATCAAATAGGTAAAGGGGAAGATATGAGTAAATTTAAAAAGATAGAAACAGGAATAGAAGGTCTATACATATTAGAACCAACTGTATTTGGTGATGAAAGAGGTTTTTTTCTGGAGACATACAACAAAAAAGAATTTGAGGAAATTGGAATATTTGAAGAATTTGTACAAGATAATCATTCTAAATCTAAAAGAGGTGTACTTAGAGGACTTCATTTTCAAACTAAACATTCTCAAGGAAAACTTGTAAGAGTAATAAGAGGAGCTGTATATGATGTAGCTGTAGATATTAGAAAAGGCAGTCCTACATATGGGAAATGGTATGGAATAGAATTAAGCGCAAAAAACAAGAAAATGTTTTTTATACCAAAGGGATTTGCTCATGGATTTTTGACATTGGAAGATGAAACAGAATTTCAATATAAATGTACAGACTTATACCACTCTGAATATGATTCTGGAATAATGTGGAATGATAAAGATATAGATATCAATTGGAATTTTGAAAAATATGGTTTAAAAGAAGATGATGTAGTTTTATCTGAAAAAGATAAAAATCATCAAATTTTTAAAAAGTATAGGAAAAATATATGAAAGGAGAAGATATTTATTAGAGGAGTACTTTAAAGGGTTGAAATAAAAATTATATTTTTACCTATAAAATATTGTGAGGAAATAAAATGAAAAATTTATTATTATGTTGTGAAGCAGTAAAAATGGAAAAAAGTTATTTATATAAAGATGTAGGATTAGTACCATTATATTTAAGTAAAGAGTATGCTTTAAAAGCTAAAATTATATATTTTAATTCAAAAAAAAATTAGAAAAATCAAATTTTAATGGAATTGAATTAGTAAAATTAAAAAAATTAAAAGTTGTAGAAAGAAACTCTAAATATGATAAATTTGGAGTAATAACAAATATTAATTTTGCTAGATATATAATAAAACATTCTAAAGAAATTAATTTTTTAATGTTTTTTCATTTTAATCTAGAAAAATTAATATTAATATTTTGTATAAATTATTTAATAAAAATGGAAAAATTTATTCAAAACTTGATATTACAATTCATTCAGTAAGATTTTATAATCAAGATTTTACTAATATTTTTAGAAAAATTCAAATTTTCTTTTTAAAAAATATATTAAAAAGATTTGATTTAATTTCTTGTGAAACAAAAGAATGCTTTAATGAGATATTTAATAATGGATTATGTGGTTTAAATATATCTGATAAATTAATTTATGTTCCAAATGGATTTGATGAAGATTATTTAATAAAGAATAATATAAAAGTTAAAAAATTTGAAGAAAAAGAAAATATAATGATTACAGTTGGAAGAATAGGAACTGTGGAAAAAAATAATGAAATGCTTTTAGAGGCGATAGAAAAGGTAGATTTAAAAGAGTGGAAAGTTTATATAATAGGACCATATACAGAAAATTTTAAAAAAAATTATGACGATTTTGTAAAAAATAATTTAGATAAAAAAAGGAAAGTAATATTAGTAGGAAATGTAGAAGATAAAAATTTATTATATGATTATTATAATAGAGCAAAAGTTTTTTTATTTACTTCAAAATGGGAAAGCTTTGGGATAGTTCTAATTGAAGCATTAAGATTTGGAAATTATATTATTACAACAAATGTAGGAGGGGCTAAAGATATAACTAATAATGGAAAAATTGGAGTAATAACGGATATTGGAGTTAGTGAACAATATAAAAATGAAGTATTAAAGGTTATAAATAAAGAAATAAACTTAAAAGAAAAATATCTATTGTCAATAAAATGGTCTGAAGAAAATTTTATTTGGAGTAAAATTTTAAAGGATGAAAGAATAAAAAATTTTTTTGAAAAAAATTAAAGAAAAGGAAAATTTATAATGAAATTAAAATATAAGAATAAATTGAAAAGAATAATAGCAAAATATATACCTAAAGCTTTAATAATGATAATAATAAAGTTAGATCCTAAAGATTTGAAAGATAAAACAGACTATTTTTGGCAGTTAAAATATTTTAAAAAAAAATAGAAAATTTTTCAAAATATAAATTAGTATATAAAAATAATTTTAAAGTTGGAATTATAATGCAAGGTCCAATTATAATTGAAGAAAGTTTTACATACAATTCTTTGAAATTACTTAAATTCAATTATCCACATTGTGAAATAGTTTTATCTACTTGGAAAGATCAAAAAAAAGAAGAAATTGAAAAGATTGAACAATTAGGAATAAAATTTTAAAAAATAATTATCCTGAAAAAGGAATGGAAAATTTAAATTATCAAATAACATCAACTATAGCAGGAGTGGATTATTTAAAAAAACTTAATGTAGAATATGTAATGAAAACTAGAACTGACCAAAGAATATATGATATAAATTTGGATATCTATTTAATAAATTTGTTAAAGGAATATCCAATAAATAATAAATTTCAAAAGGAAAGAATTATAGGAATTGGGGATAATACTTATAAATATATACCCTTTTCTTTTTCAGATATGTTTCAATTTGGAAATATTAATGATATAGAAGTAATGTGGTCCTTACCTTTAACTAAACGCAGGTTTACTATTGAAGATAGAATTAAAATAAATCCTACTATAAAAGAAATGCAAAAATTTAGTAATTGTGAAATGTATTTATGTATAAGTTTTTTAAAAAGAACGAATTATAAAATAGAATATACATTGGAATCATATTATAAAAGTTTAAAAGAAAGGTTTTTAATAGTTGATAACATAAATATCTATTGGTTTAAATACAATTCATTAAAAGATAAAACAGAAAATTTTTTATTAAAAGATGAGAAAATGACATATAATGACTGGACGAATTTATATAAAAGTTTTAATAATATTGATTTTAGAATTTTAAATGAAATTGAGTTGAAAATTTTTCAAACTAAATTATATAAATAAATGAGGTAAAAAATGAAATTATTAATAATACCAAATGCAAAAATTGTAAATTTAGATTTGCAAGCAAGATATGGAAAGATTTCACCAATAACAATTCCAGTAAATGAAAAAATTACTTTAGATTACATATATGAAGAATATAATGAATTTTATGATGAAATAGTTATTACTGTTTATGAAGAAGCAGAAAAGTTAAAAAATATTATGAAATCAAGATGTTATAGTAAAGTTAAGATTAAATATTTAAACGGAACAGAAGATATAGGAGGAGGAGTTTATTCAGTTTTAAATGATTATAATACAAAAAACATTGAAAATGTATCAATAAACTTTGCTGACACTTTAGTCAAGGAAGTTAAAAAATTAAATTTGAAAAAAAATATAATATATTTTACCAATGTATATGATTCTTCAAAATGGACTACATTTTTAAAAAAAGAGAATAATTTAGTTATTTATGATAAAGAATACAAAGAAGAAGATAAATATAACGCTTTTATAGGTTTTTTTAATTTTAATGATATAGGATTATTATATAAATTATTGAAACATGAAATTAGTAATTTAAAATTTTCTAAAAGCGAAAGTTTTTATGAAATGATAAAAAAATATAACAATTTTACTAAAATAAGTTATTTATTAATTAAAGAATGGATAGATTTTGGACATATAGATAATTACTTTATAGCTAAGAATATTCTTGAAACTAGATATTTTAATTCAATTAATATTGATAGAAAAAGAGGAATTTTATTAAAAAAAAGTGAAAATAAAGAAAAGCTAATAGATGAAATAAAATGGTTTTTAAAATTACCAGAAAATTTACAATGGTTGATTCCAAAGGTATATTCTTATTCAGTGAATTTAGATGACCCATGGATAAAAATGGAATATTATAGTTATCCTACACTACATCATATTTATTTATACGGTAACTATAATTTAAAAAAATGGGATGAGATTTTTAATAAATTGTTATTTGTACAAAAAGAATTTCAAAAATATAATTTAAAATTAAATCATCAAGAAATAAAAAAAACATTAAAAAAAATATATTTTGAAAAAACAATAAATAGATTAAAACTTTTAAAACAAGACTATGAATTTAAACATTTTTTTGAAAATTGTATTTATATTAATGATAAAAAATTTTTTACCCTAAATTATATTATAGATAACTTAGAATACTGGATAGTCTATTTTAAATTATATGAAATAGAAGAATTAAATATAATACATGGAGATTATTTTTTTGCTAATATTTTATATGAACCTAATAATAATATAATAAAATTAGTTGATCCACGTGGAGAATTTGGTGGGTATGGAATATACGGAGATAAATATTATGAGTTAGCAAAATTAGCACATAGTATTGATGGAATGTATGATTTTATAGTAGAAGATATATTTTCAATAGAAAAAAAAACAAATGGATTTAATTATAAAATTAATTATGAAGAAAAGTATAATTTTATAAAACATTTGTTTTATAGTAAATTTACAAATATTGAAAAAAATAAAATAAAGTTTATACAAGCGTTATTATTTCTTAGTATGATTCCATTACATAAGGATAAACCAGATAGACAAAAAATAATGTTGGGAATAGGGATGGAAATATTGAACAAACTTTTAGAAAGTGAGAATATAAAAAATGATTGAAAATAAAAATGTAATAGTAATGGATATAGATGGAACGTTGTGTAAAAAAAGAAAAGAGAATGAGAATTATTTAGTAGTAAAACCTAAAAAAGAAATACTAAATAAATTAAAAGAATATAAAGATAAAAATTTTTATATTATACTTTACACTTCAAGACAAATGAAAACTTATAAAGGCAATATTGGAAAAATAAATGCTAATACAGCTAAAATTCTTTTTCAATGGTTGGATAAATACGAAGTACCATATGATGAAATTTATTTTGGTAAACCTTGGTGCGGTATTAATGGGTTTTATGTAGATGATAAAGCAATAAGACCCGAAGAATTTGAAAAGATGGACTATAATGAAATTTTAAAGTTAATAGGAGAGAAAAAATGAAAGTAATTATTACTATGGCAGGAGAAGGGAATAGATTTAAGAAAATAGGAATTTCAATTCCAAAATATGAGATTATAGCTAATGGAAAAACTCTATTTGAATGGTCTTTATTATCTTTGAAAGAATTATGGAATGAAGAATTTATTTTTGTTGTAAGAAAAAAATATATAATAGAAATTTTATAGAAAAAATTTGTAATAAACTAAAAATTAGTAAAGTAATAATAAAAGAAATTGATTATCTAACAGAAGGACAAGCTAATACAGTTTTTCTATGTGATGAATATTTAAAATCTGAAGATGAAATAGTAATTTATAATATTGATACTTATATAAAAGGAGAAATAGCCAAAATAAAAGAAATGAAAAAATTTGATGGGTATATACCAGTATTTAAAGCAGAAGGTGAAAAATGGAGTTTTATAAAACTAAATAATAATTTTGAAGTTATAGATATAGTTGAAAAAAAGAGAATATCAAATTTAGCATCAATAGGATTTTACTATTTTAAATCTTGGAAAGACTATAAAGAAATTTATTTGAAATCTAAAGAAAAAATAAAAGAAGAATTTAAAGAGATTTATATTGCACCAATGTATAGGTATTTATTGAATGAAAATAAAAAATTGGATATAAAATAATAGACAGTTCAAATGTTTTTGTATTAGGGACTCCTGAAGATTTAGAGAAATTTGATAATAGTTATATTGAAAATAATGATGTGAATTAAGGAATAAAATGGGAAAATCAATAATAAAAAATTATATGTATAATAATATACTTTTAATTTTTAACTTAACCTATCCTCTAATAACCACAATATATATAAATAAGATATTTTCAGTAAAGTTAATAGGAGAAGTAAGTTTTTCTTTAAGTATAGTTACTGTATTTATCTCTTTATCTTCTTTAGGAATAACTGGTTATGGTACTAGAGAAGTAGCAAAGAATAGAGATAATAAAGAAAGTTTGAACAAAATATTTTCAGAATTATTATTTTTAAATTTTATTTCTGTTTTATTCTTTTGTATATTATATTCCTTAGTTATTTCTTTTTTTCCAAATCTTTACCAATATTTTAAAATTTTTCTAATATTATCATTAAATTTATTTATGAGTATATTTTCTTTGGAATGGTTTTATATAGGATTAGAAGAATATGAATATATAGCTAAAAGAAGTATTTTAACCAAGATAATATCTTTTATATTTATGATTATATTTATAAAATCTGAAAAGGATATTTATTTGTATGTTTTTTTTCTTGTTTTAGGAATTTCTATAAATGGAATATTTAATATATATAATTCCAAAAAATATGTAAGAATACTATTTAGACAATTGGAATTAAAAAAATATATGAAATTATTAAAATATTTTTATTTTCAAGTTATAATGGGATGTTTATATAATGGAATAGATCAAATAATACTAGGTTTGAATTCAACAAAGGATCAAGTAGCATACTATGCAAGAAGCAGGCAATTAATTTCCATAATAGTAATTATTTCTCTTTCTTTTACCAAAACAATTATTCCAAGATTAAATAATAAAATTGATGATGGAGAAGAATATAAAAGGTTAGTGAATACTTCTTTCAATTTTTCATGCTTTTTAAGTTTTCCATTTTTAATAGGAACACTATTTTTATCTGAAAATATATTATATATAATGGGGAAAGAAAATTTTTTACCAGCAACTAATATTTTAAGAATTTTAAGTGGGCTACTAATTTTTAGTTTTATAGCAGTGTTTTTAGATACTAATATTTCAATTCCACATAATAAAGAAAAAAATACTTTCTATGGAAATATGGGAGTAATGATAGTATCAATACTTATTTCATTAATATTAACTGAGAAATATGGAGGAATTGGTTCAGCTATAGCCATCACTTTAGGTGAATTTATAGGAATTCTCATTCAATTATTTTTTATAAAAAAACAAAGTTTATATTTAGGATTTTTCAATAAAAATATATTAAAATATCTATTTTCAGCATTGGTTATGGGAGGAGTTATTTTTAATATTAAATTACAAAATTTTGGATATTTAAAAGAATTTATTCTATGTTTTATTTTTGGAGGAATAACATATATAATTACTTTACTTTTTTTTAAGGAAAAATTATTGAAGAAAGGTATTACAGAAATTTTAATCAAAATGAAGAAAGAATATAAATAAAAAATTTATTAAATCAAGAAAGGAAAAATAATGACAGAAAAAGAGTTTTTAATCTTATACAAGGAAAGAAGGAATCTAAAAAGCATAAGAGAAGCAAAAGAAAGATTAGATTCTTTCTGGAAAGCTCTTTTTGATGTTTTAGAAGAAGAGGAAAAAGTAATAATAAAAGACTGGGGAATATTTGAAAAGAAAGAAGTAAAACCAAGAAAAATACTTAATTTAGCTACTAGAGAAATGATGATAACAGAAGAAAAGAAAGTTATCAAATTTAAACCTAGAATGAAAATGATAGATAAAGTAAATGAGCTCAATACTCTCATAGAGGAGGAATATGAACACTAGGGAATTTGTATCATATTACAAAAAATTGAGAAAAGAACAAGATGAAACAATAGAATATGAAGAAGCAAGGGAAGAGATAGAAGAAATATTTAATCTAATAGTAGAAGTAACAGCTATGGATGAAGAAGTAAAATTTAAAAATAAGGGAACATTTTCGCTTTTAAAAAGAAAAAAGAGAAGAATAGGAAGTCCAACATCAAATGAAATAAGAGAAATAGTTCCTAAAAAAACAATAAAATTTGTACAATCAAAAATATTAGTAATAGAATAAATAAAATCAAATACTAAATCATTAATCAAAACCCAAAGTCTCTCAACTAAAAATAATTGAGAGACTTTTTTCTTTAGCATAGGGTATAAGCAGAAAATCAAGTGTAAAATCTAGAAAAATATGATATAATTAATTCATTGAAATAAAGTAGAGGAGATGACAAATTGGGAAGAATTATTTACTTCACTGGAGGATCTCGAAGTGGGAAAAGCAGACATGCAGAACAGTATATAGCTGACATGGGATATAAAGACAGAATATATCTGGCAACTGCAATCATATTTGATGATGAAATGAGAGCTCGTGTAGCTAAGCATAGAGAGCAGCGAGGGGAAAACTGGACTACTATAGAGGGATACAAAAATACAGTTGAACTTGTAAAACCTCACATTAAAAAGGGAGGAGTTATCCTGCTGGACTGTCTGACAAATATGGTAACCAATCTTATGATAATGGAAAAAGAATATGACTGGGATCATATGCCTGATGAAGAACTTACATCAATAGAAAATAATATAAAAAAAGAAGTGGAAGAACTTCTGGAATATATAAAATCATCAGATCAGGATATTGTTATAGTTTCCAATGAAATAGGTATGGGAATAGTTCCAGCCTATGCACTGGGAAGACATTTTAGAGATATATGTGGAAGAATGAATCAAATAGCAGCAGCTAAGGCTGATGAAGCATATTTTGTAGTTTCTGGAATAAAGATGAAATTAAAATAGTTTTAGGAGGATATTTAATGAAAGGAATATTGTTACTTTTTAGATTTATGACTAGACTTCCTATTGGATTTGAGCCAAAATTTGATTCTGATAAATTAGGAAAGAGCATGAAATTTTTTCCGATAATTGGAATGATAATAGGTCTTATACTTTTTGGAGCATTCTGGCTGTTATATACTGTTGTATATTCACCAATGGTTATGGCAGTACTGCTGGTAATTATAGAAGTAGTATTGACAGGAGGGCTTCATTTAGATGGTCTGGCAGATACATTTGATGGGATATTCAGTTACAGAAGTAAGCAGAAGATGCTTGATATAATGAAAGATTCAAGATTAGGTACTAATGGTGGACTTGTTCTTATACTATATTTTATGTTAAAAGTAGTTCTTTTAGTAGAGATATCAGAATTTGCTGGACTTAATATGGGGATACTTCTTCTTATAGTTCCAGTTATAGCAAGATTAAACAGTGTAGTAAACTGTGCTTCAGCTCCATATGCAAGATCTACTGGAATGGGAAAAACTTTTGTAGACCATACTAATGGTGGAGAAGTAGTAATTGCTACAATATTGACAGCAGCATTTGTTGGAGGGGCAGCTTATTTATTTGGACTTCCTTATACAATTTTGATTGTTATACCAATAATAATGCTGTTAGGATTTTTCTATGCTAAACTTATGACTAGAAAAATTGGTGGTATTACAGGAGATACTTTAGGTGCAGTAGTAGAACTTTCAGAAATAATAGCTATGTTTGTTATATACATATTAGCAGCTGTATAGGTGATATAAGTGGGTAAACTGATAATTGTCAGACATGGACAGACACAGATGAATGTTGAAGGGATATTCTTTGGAAAACTTGATCCAGGTCTGAATGAAATGGGAAGAGTCCAGAGTAAAAAAGCTGGTGATATATTAAAAAAGCATGGTTATGATGCAATTTATTCAAGTGATTTAGTGAGAGCATCAGAAACAGCAGAGCTAGTAAATTATCTAAAACTTCCTATTAAATTTGATAAAAGACTTCAGGAAATAGATTTTGGAATATTTGAAGGATTGAGCTATAAAGAGATAAAGGAAAAGTATCCAGTTGAATGTAAAAAGAGCAAAAATGAATGGAAAACTTTTGATTTTGTTACTGGAGAAAGCTTGGAAAGACTTCAAAGCAGAGCTGTAGAATTTGTAGAAAGCCTTGATAAAACAAAGAATAATCTGGTAGTGACTCACTGGGGTGTCATTAACTGTATATTGAGCTGGTATTTTTCAGATAAGCTAGAAAGTTACTGGAAATACAGTGTAGAAAATGGAGGTATCTGTATAATTGAATTTGCAGATGATTTTCCAATATTAAAAGGACTAAACATAGGGTGATGAGATGAAAGAGCTAAAAAAAATTATTGGAGAAATAGAAGAGGCAGACAAGGAAGCTGTAAAAGCAGCACAGGAAGAACTTGACAGAAAAATGAAACCTAATGGAAGCCTTGGAACTCTTGAAGATATAGCTGTTAAACTTGCAGGAATTAATGGGTTTCCTGTGAAAAAGATAAATAAGAGATGTCATATAGTAGCCTCAGCAGATAATGGAGTGATAGAAGAGGGGATTTCTTCATGTCCTTTGGAGTATACACGTATAGTATCTGAAGCTATGCTCAACAGAATAGCAGCAATAGGTCTTTTGACAAGAACTATTGGAGTAGATTTTAACCTTGTAGATATAGGGATAAAAGATTCAATTCCTAGGGATTATCCTAATTTATATAGAAAAAATGTAAAAAAAGGAACTAATAATTTCTATAAAGAACCAGCAATGACACATGAAGAATGTGTAAAAGCAATAATGGTTGGAGTAGAATTGATAAAGGAAAAAGTAGAAGCAGGATATGACATTTTTTCAAATGGAGAAATGGGAATAGGAAATACTTCAACAAGTTCAGCAGTTCTATATTCTTTTACAAAGGGAGATATAGACAAGATAGTTGGTAGGGGAGGAGGACTTTCTGACAGTGGTCTTGTAAAAAAGAAAAAAATAATAGTTGAATCTTGTGAAAAATATGATACATTTAATATGGAACCAATAGATGTCTTGGCTCATGTAGGTGGATTGGATATAGCTTGTATGGTAGGAATGTATATCGGGGCAGCCAGATACAGAAAACCTATGCTTGTAGATGGTTTTATATCTAGTGTAGCAGCTTTGGCAGCTTGTAAAATAGAACCAAAGATAAAAGATTATATAATTGCAACTCATATGAGTGAAGAACCAGGAATGGAATTAGTATTAAAAGAGCTGGGAGAAGAGGCATTTTTTAATATGAAAATGAGATTGGGAGAAGGTACAGGAGCAGTTCTTGCTTACCCTATAATTGATTGTGCAATAGAAGTAATAAATGGAATGAAAACACCAACAGCAGTATATGAACTTTTTCTATAGGTGGAGGTATGGAAAAATATTCTCCTGAGGGACATAGAAAAAGACTTAAAGAAAAATATATGAAAAGTGGATATGATGCTTTTCATGAGTATGAAATATTAGAAATACTTCTCACATATTCTATTCCTAGAAAAGATGTTAAGCCTATAGCAAAAAAACTTTTAGAAGTATTTGGGTCAACAGGGAAAATATTTGGTGCAGATATAAAGGAGTTAATAAAGGTAGAGGGAATAGGAGAAAGCAGTGCTGTTTTTCTTAAATTGATGGGAGATATAGCTAAAAATAGTTACAAAGAAAATTTGAAAGATAATGATATTTTAAATATAAAGAGTAAAAATGATCTTATCTCTTATTTAAGAGGAGATATAGGGTTTTCTAAAAGAGAAGAATTTAAAGTGTTGTTTTTAAATTCTGCAAATAATTTAATAGCAAGTGAAACACTTTTTTATGGTACAATAGATAAAAGTGCAGTTTATCCAAGGGAGATAGTTGAGAGAGTAATAAAAAATGGAGCTAAATCAGTGGTTTTTGCTCACAATCACCCTTCTGGAAATATAAGCCCTTCTAAGCAGGATATAGAACTGACACAACATATGTATGACAGTCTTAAGACTTTAGATATAAGGCTGATTGACCATATAATAATTACAAAGGATTCCTACTTTAGTTTTTTAGAAGAAGGATTGATAGAATATTAGGAGGAATTAATGGAAGAAAACAGAGTAGAGCAGGAAATTGTTTCAACTGAAACTATAGCTGCTCCAGTAGAAAAAAAATTATATAAAGTACTTGGGGTAATGTTTGAGATAACTAAAAAAAGATATTACTTTGAAGTTGTAGATGATGTTGAATATAAAAAAGGCGACAAGGTAATTGTTGATACAGTTAGAGGAAAAGAGATAGGGGTTGTCTATGGTGAACCTATGATGATGAAGGAAGAACAGCTTGTACTCCCTCTAAAACCTGTTATAAAAAAAGCTGATGAACAGGAAATAAAAAGATATAATGAATTGAAAGAGGAATCAGCTAAAGCAAATGCTCAGTGTAAAGAGAGAATAATACATCATAAACTTCCTATGAAACTGGTAGGAACAGAGTATACATTTGATAAAACTAAGCTTATTTTCTATTTTACTGCTGAAGGAAGAATAGATTTTAGGGAATTAGTAAAAGATCTAGCTAATATTTTTAAATTGAGGATAGAACTTAGACAGATTGGTGTAAGAGATGAAGCGAGAATATTGGGAACAATTGGTATCTGTGGAAAAGAGTTATGTTGCAGAACTTTTATAAATAAATTTGACTCAGTATCTATTAAAATGGCAAGAGATCAGGGACTTGTAATAAACCCAGCCAAGATATCTGGAGTATGTGGAAGGCTTCTTTGCTGTATAAATTATGAATATAGCCAATATGAACAAGTATTGAGAAGTTATCCAGCTGTTAATCAACAGGTGAAAACTATCAAAGGAGATGGAAAAGTAATAAGTATAAGTCCATTAAATGGTTTTTTATTTGTTGATGTGGAAAATATAGGTATTATGAAATTTGAGATTGATGAAGTAAAGTTCAATAAAAAAGAGGCAAGTAAGCTGAAAAGTGAAAAAACTCAGGAAGAACTTGAACATAAAGAGCTTGAAAAGGAGTAAAAATGTTAGCAAATGAAGATATTACATTGCTGGCTGGAAAATATAAGCTTATTCAGAAGAAAGATGGCTTTAGATTTTCTGTAGATGCAGTAATCTTATCAGATTTTTTTGCTTATACTAAAAAAGGAAAAATACTGGATATAGGGACTGGGAATGGAATTATTCCTGTACTCCTTGTTTCGAAAGAAAAGGGAGAAGATATAACTGGTATAGATATACAAGAAGAAAATGTTGAGTTGGCTAAAAGAAATGTTCAGCTTAATAATCTTAATGACAATATAGAAATAGTACATGGTGATGTCAAAGAATATTCTATGGGAAATTCTTTTGATTATATAGTTTCAAATCCTCCATATATGGAAGTGGACGGAAAGAAACAAAATATCCTTAGCTGCAAGTCTATAGCAAGACATGAAATAAAATTAAATCTTTCTCAACTGGTACAAAGTGCAAAAAAGCTTTTGAAGCCAATTGGAAGTTTTTCTTTAGTTCATAGAAGTTATAGATTCACAGATATATCAAGAATTCTTGAAGATAGTGGGTTTTCTCTTAAAAGAGTAAGGTTTGTTTATTTTTCTAAAGAAAAAAATTCTAATCTTGTTCTCATTGAAGCATGGAAAGGAAAAAAGTGCAAATTAGAGATTGAACCGCCGCTTTGCTTAGAGGAGAGTGGTTACTGAAGACAGGAAGCTATAAGATAGAGTTTTAAGGATTTTTAAAAATATGTAATTAAAAAAATTAGAAGGAGAATATTTTTAGAGGTGACAAATGGAACTTTTGAGATTTTTAGAAGAAAATGATTTAACAGCATTTAAAGAAAATTTAGATATGGACAGCATAGAAGAAACTGATGAAAATGGAAATACTATTCTACACTATTGTGTTGAAGATGGAGCATATGATTTTATAGATGCTTTAGTATACTGTGGAGCTGACCCTAATGCTAAAAACAAAGATGGAGATACACCAATGCATATAGCAGCGATAAAAGATTTTGGAAAGATAATGGAACTTCTTTTAGAATTTGGAGGAGAAGTCAATATCAAGAATAATCATCAAAGAACTGCTTTAAATCTTGCTACTGCTTCAAAGGCAAAAAGTGTTCTAAAAGCTATAGAAAATAGTGGAATGGACTATTCAGATGTGACAAGAAGAGAGAAAATATCTCATCATAGAAGATTAGAAGAAGAATATTGAACTTCATAAAAGTTGGTTAATTAAAGCCAGCTTTTTTGTATATGAAATTAGAATATAATAAAAAAGTTTTAGAAATTTTTAATGGGCAACCCCACTTTCAATTTCTAAAACTTTTTAATTTTCTATAATTTTAATAAGATAATTTATTTTATAAAATAAAATACCATAATAGCAGCAAGAATATATAGACCTATACTTACTTCTTTACCCTTTCCAGCTCCTAATTTAACCACTGCATAAGAAATTATTCCAGCACCAACTCCATTAGAGATACTGTTAGTAAATGCTGTACAGATAATCATAAAAAATACAGGGAATGATTCAGTAAAGTTGTCATATTCAATATTTCTCATTCCACTAAGCATAAGTATTCCCATTATAATAAGAGCTGGAGCAGTTGCAGCAGCAGGTACCATAAGAGCTAATGGACTTAAGAATAAACTGAAAAAGAATAAAATTCCAGTAGAAACAGCAGTAAGCCCTGTTCTTCCACCAGCACCAACTCCAGCAGCAGATTCAACAAATGTAGTAATAGTTGTAGTTCCCATAGCAGAACCAACTACTGTACCTAAAGCATCTACCAGAAAAGGCTTCTGAATATCAGGAAGATCCCCATTTTCATCTAAAAGTCCAGCTTTTTCAGATACTCCCAGTAATGTTCCCAATGTTGAGAAAAAATCTCCAACAAAGAATACAAAAAGTATAGGAAGGACTTTTATGCTTAATATATTTGAAAAATCTAGTTTTAGGGCAATATCGCTGATAGTACTAGGCATAGCTATGAAACTGGCAGGTATTTTAGTAACTCCTAAAGGAATTCCTATAAGAGTTGCAGAAACTATACCAAGAAGCATATCACACTTTATTTTTCTGGCAGTAAGTATAGCTGTAATAAGAATACCAAAAAGTGCAGTCATAGCTACTGGACTGCTTAAATCACCTATTGATACAGAACCATTTACAGCTTTCATAAGTCCACCATTTTTAAATCCCAACTCAATAAGGAAGATTCCAACTGCTGCTCCTATACCAAGCTTTAAACTTTTAGGAAGAAATTTTACAATAACTTCTCTAAAACCAAATATGGACATGATAAGGAAAACTACTCCAGATACAAAGTTCATAGCAAGACCTTGTTGCCACGTTACAGCTCCACTTCCAACTAATGTCATAGCAAGGAAAGCATTGCTTCCCATAGCTGGTGCAAGTGCAAAGGGCAGTTTAGCATAAAGACCCATAAGAAGTGTAAATATGCAAGATGTAATAGCAGTAACTGTGAACACTTGATTAGCAGGCATTCCTGCCCCTTTCATAATCAATGGGTGGACTATTAAGATGTATGACATAGTCATAAAAGTAGCCAATCCAGCTCCCATTTCAACTTTGATGTTGCTTCCTCTTTCTGTTATCTTGAAGAAATTATCCAAGAAACCTTGATTTTTACTGTTCATTTTTTTGTTTTTCCCCCTTGTTAAAAAATATTATTTAAAATTGTTTGATAACTTTTTGGTTGACTACATCTATAAGTCCAAGGTCACTCATTTTTACCTCTGGAATAACAATAAGAGCTAAAGTACTAGGTCTAGTTATTGGACTGTCAGTTTCTATACCATAGGTTCTAAGAAGAGCATTCATTCTCTGAATATCTAAGCTGACATCTTTAGCAGGTTTTTGAGAAAGCATACCAGCTATTGGAAATGGAAGCTCGTCCACTATTTTTCCTTTTTCAGCTACTACAACTCCTCCACCTATCTCAGCTATTCTTTTAGAAATTGCAACAGCATCTTGAGGGTCGTTATATATAATAGTGATATTATGAGAATCATGAGAATAAGTAGTTCCTACAGCCCCCTTTGCCATATAGAAGTTTTCAACTACTGCCAGAGCAATATTATCATTGTGATATCTGTTAGCAATGGCTACAAAATTTAACTCAGTTCCACTAAGATCAATATATCCATCTTTTACAGGAACTTCAAATACTTTTTTTCTAGTGATGCTTCTTACTCTATCTTTGTATTCCATACCAATAATTTCTATTTTTCCATTTTCTACTGGAACTTTTATTTTAAAATCTTCCACTGAAAAATCTTTTATAGTCACAGTATTTCTGTTTTCTATTTCAATAACAGGTTTTTTAATTTCAACAGTCATCTGGTCATTTTCAGCAACTAATTTACCTTTATAATATACAGATTTCACATTGATATCTTTTAGGTTATCAAAAACTACCATATCAGCAAAATATCCAGGTGCTATAGCTCCTAATTTTTCTAAATGGTAGGCTTGAGCAGTATTTAAAGTAACTGCTCTTATTGCTTCTATTGGATCAAGTCCAGCTTTTATAGCAACTCTTACACAATCGTTAATATGTCCTTTTTCAAGGATATCTTTAGGTTCTCTGTCATCTGTGCATAAAGTTAAATTTCTAGGAGATTTAAAATCTTTTATATTTTCTACAATAGAAGTTATATTTTTAGACATAGAGCTTTCTCTTGCATCTACAATCATTCCTTTTCTTATTTTTTCTTTTGCATGGATTCCATTTCTTACTTCATGACATGATACAGGGCCACCACATAGGTATGCAGAAAGATTTTCACCAGTTACTTCAGGAGCATGCCCTTGAAGAAATTTATCTTTTTGATATGCAGCATCTACAATATCTTCCATTCTTTTGTCAGAATTGATGACACCAACATAATCCATAACTTCACCTAATCCTAAAATTCTATCTTTGTCCAACATTTTGTCTATCATATCAGCTGTAAGCTCAGCTCCAGTAGTTTCAAGACCTACTACTGATGGAACACATGAAGGGATAAGAAAATATTGATTCATAGGAAGATTTTCAGAAGCCTCAAGCATATAGTCAACACCCTCTTCTCCCAAAGCATTTCCAATTTCATGGGGATCTGCTATTATAGTAGTAGTTCCTTTGGGAATGACAGCTTCAGCAAAGTGATATGGAGTTAAATGACTGCTTTCAATATGAAGGTGTGAGTCAATAAATCCAGGAGCAAGGAATTGCCCTTTCAAGTCTATAACTTTTTCAGCTTTTTTATTTTTATCATTTTCAATTTCTACAACATCTGCAATATATTCATTGTATAGATATACATTTGCCATATAGATTTCCCCAGAAAATACATTTACAAGATTGGCGTTCTCTAATTTAAGAGTAGCTTCTCTCTTTCCTAGAGCAGTTTCTATAAGTTTTCTTCTATCTATTTTATTCATTTATTCCTCCCAATTTTCTAATTTTTTATTTGTAGATAATTATCTTTTGAATAAATAATATCATTCTTAAAAATATACCATATTATATACTATAATTTAGAAAACGTAAATAAATACATTTCAAGATAGTGTTTAACTTAAAATTCCTAGGATATTTATTGTTGGTTCTAGAAATAAAAATCCCTTTTAATTAGACACTATAACAATATTATATATGTTTTCTATGTCTGTTTAAAAGGGATATGCCATTTTTTTTATTTTAAAATTTATAATTTTATATATTTCCCATAGCTCAATTATTCTAAAAAAATTTAAACTTATTTAGGTTTATGAACAGGCTTATGATTTGGTTTATTATGTTCCCGATTTGAGTTAGAATAGTTATTGTGGTTATCAAGACTAGTAGCTATAATTTCTAGAATTCCTAATATTATTATTCCACCTGCAATCAATGCAGTTCCTATACTCATATCATCATCATCTTTTGGAACAGTGGTATTTTCATTCTCATATAGATTATGTTTTAATATTTTTTCATTTTGTATATCACTATTACCACAACTGCAAAAAAAAACAATAAAAAACAGAATACAAATATTTTTCATAATTTTTCTCCTTTCATTACTTCCTTGACATTTCATATTGAACTGATACTTCAGCACCATTTTCATAAATTGATTTTCTAAAAAGTTTTCCTTCAGGAGTATTTTCCTGAAAAACTCCATGAATTTTACCATTTTTATATGTTCCTTTATTTGCTAAAATACCATTTTCATAATATCTTAATAAAGGGACCATTTAAAACTCCATTCAAAAAATTATATTCTTCTCTTATAGTTCCATTACTATACCAATACTTTCCCCCTTAACTTAACAACTTAAAACTATTATAGCATACTAAAATAATTGAATTTTATTTAAATGTTTTTATTTTTTTTAGTTTTTTCCTTTAATACTTTGAAATATAATTTTTGTTTTTTTTTATTTCTATATCTTTGTATCT